>DAMCMT010000046.1:16046-34678 GCA_032108265.1 Bacteroides sp. | reverse complement strand
CGAAGATACGACAGTTTTACTATATGTGAAATAATTATGAACACTTACTTATTAATATAATTAGTATTAAACAATGATAGAGAATCTCTACAATTATTATTTAGAAAAGGAAAAACAGGGAGAACCAGCACTCAGTTTATACATAGAATAGGGAGATTACCGCATACTATTCGATACGGGTTATTCGGACATTTTTATCTGTAATGCAACCGCTATGCATATAAATCTTTCAGAAATAGCCCATATTGTTTTTTCTCATGGGCATAATGACCATACAAGGGGATTAAATATCTGAGAAATAAGACGGAAAATCCCTCCACAGAAATAAATGCAGAGTAAGGCGCTAATCTTCAGGACAAAACCCAGTATACAAATCTAATTCCAGACGGTTGTTAAGCAAACATGCTGCAAATGTTTCAATCTACGCACCATTTTGTTACCTCCCCCCCCTCCCCTGATACTCCGAAGGCAAAATCCCAAACTCATCCTTGAAATACTTCCTGAAATACTTAGGATTACTGAACCCCGTCTGATAAGCTATCTCCGAAATACTCTGCTGACTTTCCCGCAAATACTGCGCAGCACGCTTAAGCCGGATTATCCGTATAAATTCAATCGGAGTTTTCCCTGTAATAGAAAGCATCTTTTTATAAAGATGCACCCGGCTCATATTCAACACGCTGCTAAGTTCCTCTACCGACAGCTCGCTCCGGCTGATATTATCCTCTACATATTTGATAGCCTTATTAATCAGTTTCTCATCCAGTGAAGTAATTGTAATTTCGCTGGGGGCAATCTCCATTTGCGGATTAAAATTCTCCTGCCTCTTTTGCCGGAGCTGCAAAAGCTTTTTAATGCGCAAGCTGAGTATATCAAAGTCAAACGGCTTAGTAATGTAATCATCTGCGCCGCTTTCCAACCCTTCCAACTTTTGCTCTTTGGCCGAGCGGGCGGTAAGCAAGATTAAAGGGATGTGCGAAGTACGTATATCAGTCTTCACCAGCCTGCACAATTCGTTGCCGTCCATTTCGGGCATCATGACGTCGCTGACAATAATATCCGGTTGAAGTTCGGGAATTATTTCCCAGGCTTTGGTACCATCGGCGGCGACCTCTACTGAATAGTCGGATGCCAGGCTGTCGCGCATGAAGAGGCGGAAGTCTTCATTGTCATCAACAATAAGGATAAGGGGTAAGCCAGTTGCTTCCTCCTTTGTACCGGGGTCCTGGAAGTTATCCGTTAAAGGTGTAGCGGTAGCGGGTTCCACAGGCTCCGGTATTGGTTTAGTCTCTATTTCGGGGGCATTTTGTACACGCACTACAGGTAGGGTAATGATAAACACACTTCCTTTACCCATATTGTCGAGCACCTTAATTGTACCGTTATGCAGCGCGACGAACTCCTTAACCAGATGTAGCCCGATACCGCTTCCACTTGTTTTCGGGCCTTCCTTTTGCTGAACCTGATAAAAGCGTTCGAATATTTGCTCCTTATCCTCATCCTTGATGCCGACGCCTGTGTCCGAGATTTTAATTTCAAACAATTCCGGTCGGTCGCCCGTAGCAGGCAGCAGATCCAGGGATACATCTACCCTACCCCCCTCAGGCGTGAATTTAAAGGCATTGGATAATAAGTTCATGATTATTTTGCCCATCTTGTCCTCATCAAAAACCATAAATAGCTCTTTGATGGCTGAGAAGAAGATTAAACGTACATTCTTCTTTTCCGAATATTCATTGAAAGAGTTGCTGATGGTATGGACAAACTCAACTATATCGCCCTGCGCTGGATTTAGTTGATGCCCTTTGACATCGCTCTTGCGGAAGTCCAACAACTGGTTAACCATATTAAGCAACCGCATGGCATTCCTGTGTACCATTTCCAGCCTGTTCTTTTGCTCTGCGTCGGCCGTTTGCTTTATTGCATTTTCAAGCGGAGATATAATGAGTGTGAGTGGCGTGCGCAGTTCGTGGCTGATATTGGTAAAGAAGCGCAGCTTCATATCATCTATTTCGTGCTTACGCTGGGCCTCCTGTTCTACTTCGACCAGCTTGTATTTTTGCCGCTCGTTGCGTTGTATCTGCCTGCGGGCCAAAAGGAGTATGCCGACAATGAGCAGGAAATACAAAACATAGGCTACAGGCGAGGCCCAGAAAGGCGGTGTAATCACAATCCGGAGTTCGGAAACCTCGTGATTGCTGAAGCCATCGCTATTGATAGCCTTCACTTTCAAGGTATATTTCCCCGGCGTCAGGTTCGTATACGTCAGTTTGTTGGCATCGGCAATCATCCAGTCTTCGTTGAAGCCTTCGAGCATGTACATGTATTGAGTTTTCTCAGGCAGTATATAATTCATGCCCGAAAAGGAGACGGAAAAGACATTCTGACTGTATCCCAGCTTTATTTCGGGTGTATAGCTAAGGGAACGTGTTAATATGCGGTTTCCATTGTACACGCTGTCTATCTTTACTTCTTCGTTGAATAGTTGCAGTCCGGTAAACTCAATCCGGGGGGTATTGCTATTGTACTTCAGCCCTTCGGGATTAAAGAAGCTGACTCCCTGTATACCGCCGGCTATAATTTCGCCTTTTGCGGTTTTTAAAATGGCACGTGCATTGAATTGCTGTCCCTGCAAACCATCAAGTTCGCTGTAGCGATGGCTGGTATAGGAATAAATTCCGGTTGTCGGGTCTACACTCACAATAATGTTAGATATGCTGCTGGTGGTAGTTACCCACATATTTTTGTTATTATCCTCTGCAATGGCCTGGATAATTTCGCTGCCCAGGCCAGGATCATTCACCGAAAGGATTACTTCGTCATTCTTGCGGTTGTATATATTCAAGCCTTCGGCGGTTGCAAGCCAGAGAAGTCCACGGCTATCTTCGTAAATATCGTTCATGTTCTGGTGCGAGAAGCTCTGTGTGCCGCTTCTGTTACCATTCAGCCTCTCGAATGTTTTTGTTGAGGGCGAGTAAATTACCACACCATTCGAAGTTGCCATGTATATATCCCCATCGCGGGCGATGCAAATGGAATTTACATAGTCGGTACCGAAGCCATCGCCGGGTTTGGAGAGGCTTGTGAATTTACCTGTACGCGGGTCTAAACACTGTAGCCCGCTTCCCAGGGTGCCTATCCAGATAGATCCGTTAGTGTCTTCTGCCATCGTCCACACATTGTCGTTGGCCAGCGAGTAGGGATTGTCCGGGTTGTGCCTGTAATGGGTATAGGTACGGCCGTCAAAAGCAATGAGTCCGTTCAGGTAGGTTCCTATCCATACTTTGCCGTCTTTGGTGTTCAACAGGCCGACAATTACATTTTCCGATAGTGAGTTCTCGCCCGGAATGTTTTGGTAGATTTTTCTCTCGTTCGTTTGGGGGTTTATTGAAATGAGGCCGTTGCTGGTGCCCACCCACAGGGTGCCATCCGGGCCTTCGGCGAAATTGTTGACGTCGGCCGTAAAGTCTTCAATCCTGCTGAAATCGGATAAGTGGTCGGTACTGAATTTGAAAACGCTTTCATTATAGTACGAAATGCCTCTCTTATAGTATCCTACCCAAACGCCTCCGTTATTATCGCAATAGAGTGTATTTACGCTGTTTTGCAGGATGTTTCTTTCATCGAACAAGTCGCTTTTAATATAATTAACCGTATGCAGGGTTTTATCTATGATATTTATTCCGCCATGGTCGGTGGCTATCCATATCCTGCCCCGCCGGTCTTGTATTAAATTCCTTATCTGGTTGTTGGATAGTACATAATGCGACTCCCTGCGGGTACTAAGGCGCTCCCAACGGTCGTGGGCGGTGTAATACAGCCACAGGGTGCCATTGCCATATATCCAGTAGTCGCCATCGGTATCTATATATATGGAGTACCATATGTTTGTATGGGTAGATGCCAGGAAGTTATTACGGTACGTAATTTCATTGGTATCCGGGTCCACACGTTCGATATTTCCGTTTGTATAGAGGAACAGAATGCCGTTCTTGTCTTCGGTGATGGACGACAGGCCTACGCCCTGTGCCTTCAAAGCTTCGTCCATGGGGTAAAACATCAATACTTGTTTCTCAATATCGTAGAAGTGGGTTCCATGATAGGAGTGCGACCAGATGTTTTTCTCCTTATCTATATACATAAGTGTGGGCGACTCGGGAATACCATATTTTTCGTGTAACAATGGCGCGGCCGGATGGAAAGTTTCTTTTTCGGGATTATAATATACATATCCCAGATATGCCGTCCGGACCCACAACAAGCCGCCGGCATCTTCCTGCACTTCTCTTACTGAGTTTTCGGGCAATGAATAGTGGTTTTTGCTGTTGCGTGTATATACTTTAAAGGTATAGCCATCGTAGCGGTTGAGTCCGTAAGGGGTGGAAAACCAGATAAAGCCTTTTGAGTCCTGGGTTATATGGGTTACCTGGCTGTCTGAAAGACCGTCTTTTATGCCCAGATGCCTGAAGGCTATTTCGTTCATGCCGGACAGGAATGTATAGAGGCTGATGCCAAGTAGTGTCAGGAATATTCTTTTCATAGCATATAAGTATGATTAACAGGTACAATATTCGTGAAAAAAAACGGAATTACCAATATTTTAGGGGCTTTTGTGTTGAGATGTAGTGTGCTGCCTTATATGCATATACGATTTTCCTTATATGCATATATCATTTACTGTATATGCATATATCATTTACTGTATATGCATATACAATTTATCGTATATGCATATATGTTTTTCACCTTAAATGTAAGGTAAATTAAGTATTAAGTGTGCTTAATGATTTAATAACTATAATCACAAGAATGTTAATGCAAGTATTTGTAAGTGGTTAAATGGATTCACTCTGTTAAATATCTTGTTAAAAATCATAATACACTTGCACGCGTAATGAATATGCACTACATTTGCAATGTGAATGATACTAAAACAAAACATAATCACTTCACAACAGAGACTTATTATTTATTATTAAACTAAAATCGGAAAAACATGAAAACGATTTATTTTAAAGCCTGGCAATCTAACATTGCCAACCGGGACGGAGCAAAGAAATGGTTCCCCCGTTTTGTAAAAAAGAAAAAAGCAGTAACTACCCTGCAAGTAGCCCGCAAAACCGCGGATAAATGTACATTAACCGTTGGAGATGTTTTCAACGTGGTTTACAGCTTCTTCGGATGCGTCACCGATGAATTAATGGACGGTTACTCAGTAAAAATCGACGGCTTCGGTACCTTCACCGCCATAGCCAACGCGAAAGGCGAGGGTGTGGATACATCCGACGAGGTAAACGGCGACCAGATTGCCGGTATCCGCATCCGTTTTACTCCCGAATACACGTACAGCAAGTTCAACGGAACCACACGCAGTATATTCCAGGGGGTAACGTTCGAGCGCATCGACAAAGTGGCCGGAAGCAGCAACCCGGGTAATGACGATGATGATGATGGTTACGAACAGGATCCGAATGCTTAATGTTTAATTGATTAGTGCTTTGTAGAGCTTTGTAATGTAATGGCATGGTAAAGCTGAGGGCAGTGGGGTGTGATACTTCGCTGCTCTTTTTTTTAACCGCAGAGTTACGCGGAGTTGCGCGGAGTTTTAATTTACGATGCCGCATGGTAACGCCGCAGGCGTGAAATTATGCATAACCGTATGCAAGGCCGAAGGCCGCAGCTTACGGGTAGCGGAACTCTGCAACTAAAGCCCTGCCAGGGGCGACATTATGATCTCACCCCTGCGGGGTTCTGGCGGCGGTACCTTGCTGCCCGTAAGCTGCGGCCTTCGGCCTTGCATACGGTTATGCATAATATCACGCCTGCGGCGTTACTCGCCCCACAAGACCCGCCCCTACGCCATGCGGATCACCCTCTTTTGGAAACAAAACTTCCCCTATAATTTCCCCACCCCGCCCCTTTTGTGAAACATTTTAAAAGCCGTTTCCGGCTGCTTACATCTACCTTTGTTCCATTGACAACAACAATTCACACATCAATAAGAACCATTAAATTACGTACAATGAGAAAACTTATTTTTCCACAATGTGCAAACCTCCGCTTAGGCAATGCCCTATTATTTATGTGCATGTTGCTTACTGCGACCACCATTTGCGCAAGTACCACCCAGACGAAGCCGGTAACCGGCACAGTAATCTCACAATCGGACGGCGAGCCGATGATCGGCGTCAGCGTCGTAGTGAAGGGCACCGGAACCGGGGCCATTACCGACCTCGACGGTAACGACTCTATTAATGCAGCCGACGGGCAAACGCTCGTGTTCTCTTATATAGGATACCAGGAACTGCAAGTTACCGTAAATAAAAGAATTATAAACATAACCCTCAGGGAAGACACCAAACTCCTTGACGAAGTTGTGGTTATCGGCTACGGAGGTATGAAACGCAGCGACCTTACCGGCTCCGTAACCTCGGTTACTGCCGAAGACATGAAAAAAAGTATCACCACCTCCCTCGACCAGGCATTACAGGGTCGCGCCGCAGGGGTCAACGTTACCCAGAACTCGGGTGCACCCGGTGGAGGTATCTCGGTAGCCATCCGCGGGGTAAACTCTTTCAATGGCAACGAGCCGCTTTATGTGATCGACGGTATACAGATTTCCGGCCAGACAAGCGGAAACACCAGCGCGCTTGCCAACATCAACCCATCGGATATCGTCAGCATGGAAGTACTGAAAGATGCTTCGGCCACAGCTATCTACGGTACGCGCGCGGCAAACGGGGTAGTATTAATTACCACCCGGCAAGGAGAAGCGGGAGCCACCCGTATATCTTACGAAGGATATTATGGTATACAGCAATTGCCCAACGAACTGGACGTACTGAACCTGCGCGACTATGCCGTTTACCAGAACCTCCGTGCCGAGATTATCGGTTTCGGTGCGCGCGAAGAGTTCAAAGACCCTACCTTATTGGGCAATGGTACCAACTGGCAGCGCGAAATATTCCGCTCGGCACCCATGCATAACCACCAGGTATCCATAACCGGCGGAGGCGAGAAAAACCGCTTCGCCATCATGGCCGGTTACTTAAACCAGGATGGAATCGCACTCGGTTCGGGCTTCGACCGCTACTCACTCCGTATCAATTTGGACAACCAACTGAAAAAGTGGTTGAAAATAGGCGTCAACAGTTACGTAGCCCGCAGGAAACAGGTAAATACTATCGACAATTATGGCATCATTGAAACCGCCGTAAGGCAGTTACCCGATACCCCTGTGCGCAACTCCGACGGAAGCTGGGGAACACAGCAGGAAAACATATACGGTACATATTATGCCAATCCCGTGGCCGATGCCCTTACCCGCGAAGATTACAACCGGAGTACCGACTTGCAGATCAGAGGCTATGCAGACATCACCCCGCTGAAAGGACTAACCCTGCGGGCAGAAGCATCCACCAATATCAACTACTATACCGACTACAAGTTTACACCACTTGTTGATTATAGTTTTCATAAGCAGGCATCATCCGGCAGCCGTAGTTCGAGCAACAGTTCGTACACCACTTTCTCTACCTATGCTACTTACGAAAGAAGCATCAAACGCCATTTCTTCTCGCTCATGGCCGGGCACGAGTCGCAGGAAAGCAAAAACGAAAACCTGAACGGAAGCCGTGAAGGATTTATGTTTAATACCGTGCACGAACTCAATGTAGGCGATGCCAAGACCGCGAAGAACGGCAGCTCGCGGGGCGAGTCGGCACTCGAATCGTACTTCGGCCGTTTAAACTATAACTATGCCGACCGCTACCTGTTTACTGCAACCGTACGCCGCGACGGTTCGTCCAACTTCGCCGAGAGCCACCGTTGGGGTACTTTCCCTTCCCTCGCTGTGGCATGGCGCATCAACAACGAAAAGTTTATGAAGAGCGCCGAATTCATTAACAACCTCAAGTTGCGTTTTAGCTGGGGTATTGTAGGAAACCAGTCCATTGGGGGCTATGCCTATGGCGTTACCATGGCATCCAGCTCAACTCCGGGCGGGCAGGGATTTTATCCGGGCAACTTCAGCAGCCCCGACCTGAAATGGGAGAGAACCAACGAGTACAACCTCGGTCTGGACCTGAGCCTCTTCAAAAACCGCATCGAGTTGATTGCCGAAGTGTACAAAAAGAATACTGATAACCTGCTGATGCAGGCATCGCTACCCTCGTATGTAGCAGGGGTAATCAATTCGCCCTGGGTTAACGCCGGTGCGCTGACCAACAAAGGGATTGAACTTACACTGAACACAGTGAACATCAGTAATAAAGACTTTACCTGGAGAACCAATATTACCTTCTCCAAAAATAAAGACAAGGTAACCGAACTCTATACCGAATCGTCGGCCCTTGTGGGTTCGGTAGGCGGACTGGCGTATACATATACTACCGTGGGCACCCCCGTAGGGCAACTGTACGGCTACAAAGTTATCGGTATGTTTAAAGACGAAACCGACTTCTACAAGAAAGATAAATTCGGTAACAACATACTCGACGACAAAGGGGAAAGAATACCCGTAGCTCTTCCCAAAGACGTTCAGCAAGGCGTTAACGGCGTATGGGTAGGCGACTTTATGTACGAAGATAAAGACGGCAACGGCGTCATCGACGAGGAAGACCGCTCTTATATCGGGAACCCCCAGCCGAAGTTCACTTACGGCATCACAAACTCTTTCAACTACAAAGACTTCGATTTCAGCATCTTTATAGGCGGAGTGTACGGCAACAAGATATATAATATGTTGCGCGAGAAATACACCAACCCGATGAGCAACTCGGGCCTGCTGAAAGAAGCCACCAAAATTGCCCGGATCGGTCTTAGGGACCCCGACGGCTCGGCCACGGATATAAACAATGTATATATCACCAATGCCGATGCCAGCGTACAGCGTATGCATACTACGGATGCTAATAATAACAACCGTATCAGCGACCGCTTTGTGGAAGATGGCTCGTACCTGCGGGTGAAGAACATCTCACTGGGATCCCCAAAAGCCTCCTGTCCAGATACCAGATAGAAAGCCTGCGCCTGTATGTAAATGTACAAAACCCGTTCACCTTTACCAACTATAAAGGATACGACCCTGAGGTAGGCTCGTACGATGTATTGACAAGAAACATCGACTATGCCCGTTACCCCACCCAACGTGTTTATACTTTCGGACTCAATGTATCTTTCTAATACCATAAAATCATGAAAAATAAACTTTATACAGTCATCATGTTCGTTTCGCTCGCCATACTGTTTACCGCTTGCGGCGACGACTTCCTCGACCGTACACCCAAGGGCTCGTACACCGATGCCGATTTCTATACCACTCCCGAAGCTTTGAAAGCTGCTACTGCTCCCCTTTACACCCGCGCCTGGTTCGATTATAACCGTGCGGCACTGGCTATCGGCAGTTGCCGGGCAAACGACTCGTACGGGCAATGGTTCCTGCCCGAGTACACACTGTTCACCATTACCGCACTCCATGCCGAGGTATCCAATGCCTGGCAGGCCTTCTACTCGGTAATCACAATGGCCAACGAAACCATCAGTTCGATTGAAAATAAAGCCACCGGAGTAGCCGAAATACATAAAGAACAAGCCATTGCGGAATGCCGCCTGATGCGGGGTATTGCTTACTTCTACCTGTTGCGCACCTGGGGCCCGGTTATCCTTTTTGAAGACAACAATGTGGTGGTGAAGAACCCTGTTCAGCCACGCCACAAGGAAGAAGATGTGTTTCAGTTCATTATAAACGACCTTACTTACGCCTCGGAAAAGCTTCCCGAAGCAGCAGATAAAGGTCGCGCAGCAAGCTGGGGAGCCAAAGGAATGCTGGCCAAAGTGTACCTCTCGCGCTCGGGATGGAACAACGGCGGCACACGCAACCAGGCCGACCTGGATATGGCTATCAAATACGCATCGGATGTATGTGTAAACAGCGGCATCAGCCTGTACACTAATTACGAAGACCTGTACAAGTACAAGCACAACAACAACCCGGAATCTCTCATTGCCATGCAATGGGTACCGCTGGGCGAATGGTACGTGTGCAATACCCTGTTGAGCGACCTCGCTTTCAGCAGCGATGTTATCGGAGGCGTAAATTGCTGGAGTAGTTTAAACGGAACCATCGATATGCTATCGCAATACGAAAGAGGCGACACGAAGAGACTGAATGCAACCTATTTCACAAACAACACCTATTACTCATACATCAACATCAAAGGGGGCGGTTATACATACGATAAAACGGGAAGTCCTATTAAAAAAGGTGTTCCCGGCGGACCGGACGATGATAACGAAGGTAATGTAAAAGTAATGAACTCACCGCTTAATACGTATATCCTCCGCCTGGCCGATGTATATCTCACGTATGCCGAAGCCTCACTGGGCAACAGCGAAACACTGGCCGCAGGCGAGGGACTGGAATACTACAATAAAGTACGCCAAAGAGCCGGACTTCCGTCCAAAACTTCGATAAACCTCGACGATATCATCCGCGAAAGAAGAGTAGAGTTCGCCATGGAATACTGCAACTGGTACGACATGGTAAGCTGGTACCGCTACAAACCCGATAAGATGCTGGCCTACTTCAACAACCAGAAACGCGGATGGGTATCGAGCAAAATTACCAAAGACGAATACGGTGATTTTGATTTCGGCGACGAAGAAGAAGACATAACCAAGATTGACCCGCCGGTAGTGGTTACCCACGACAACATCTTCCTGCCCTACCCGGAAAAGGATGTTATCCAAAACCCTTTGCTCAAAGAAGAGCCTGTATCGTATAACTTTAACGAATAAAAAGCTAAGAATATGAAAATACATATCAATATCAAAACCTTGCTTGCAGGCCTGTTCATACTGTTGCTTGCACTGCCTTTCGCATCGTGCGACGATGACGACAGCAACGGCCTGCCCGTTATCCACCGGGTAAGAACCACCGATCCCGAACTCAAGGATAGTACCTTTGTGAAAGCAAATCCCGGCCAGATGATACTGGTTGAAGGCGAAAACCTGGGAAGCGTAAAGAAAGTCTACATCAACGGACAGGAAATTGATTTCAATCCTAATTTTGTAAGATCGACCACAATCATTGTTACAATACCTAAGAACCTGCCACTTACCGGAATAAACCCCGAACTTCCCAAAGAAATCAGGGTTGAAAACAATGCAGGTTCGGCCAGCTTTAGTTTCCATATACTTTCGCCGGAACCGTCAATCAGTCGTATAGAGGTGGAATACCCTGTAAATCCCAACGACATTGTGGTACTGTACGGAGAAAACTTTTATGAAATAGAAAAGATCACACTCGAAGGCCAGGACGAAGAAGGAGAGCCAACCGGCGTAGATGTGGAAGTTACACAATATGGCTATCCGGACTTAACCTTTAAAGCTATTGTGTTCGTTATGCCCGAAGGCGCTGCCCAAAATGGCGAAGTAGTATTACAGTGCGCCGCAGGCGAAGCACGCATTCCTTATGCCACTGTAGTGCAACCTCCCATTATCGCGTCATTCAGCAGCGACATGCCGGTTATCGGAGCCGAATTCTTTATCACAGGTACTTACTTCATCGACGTGGAGAAAGTAAACATCAACGGTGAATACGATATCCTTGCGGCCGATCTTCGCGTAGTCGAAAGCAACGATACCATCTTCCTGAAACTGCCTCAGGAACCTGCCGCATCGGGCAAGATTACCGTTACCGCCGCCGGAGGAGACTCGGCCGATGACAAAGTATTCTACCCGAAAGAGAACGTCATTGTAAACTGGGACGACATAGGTAGTATGAGCTGGGCCGGAAGCCTTTACCAGGGCGATGGCGAGAATGCGCCGTACTTCACCACAGGAAATGCCGGGGGCGTAATTGAAAAGAATGTAGGCGCATATTCCGGTTGGTTCGGCAATGTGCTTGCGAATATCCAATTCAACGACGCTATAGAGGGCACTACTCCCGTTGCTGACTTGGTGGTAAGGTATGAATGCTTCATCACGTATCCGTTGCAAACGGCCAGCTTCCAGGTAATGTTCGGAGGCGACTGGGATAATGCACCCACCGGAATTGTACCGAAATCAATAGCCAGCGGTAAAACAGAGATAGGCGAATGGATGTCTTGTCAGATTCCGCTCTCCATGATTGCTGTGAATGCCACAACTTACAATGACATCAAAGCTATGGGCACCGAAATGGGATTCTTCTCAAAGAATGGTGAAGAAGCAATTGAACAATACGAGGTATATTTTGATAATATCCGGATTATAAAGAAGTAACAGGTTAGGTATTAGTATATAGTGCAACAATTGCAGGCTTCCGGGATTCTACCTCACGACAAGTGAGGTGGGTTCCGGAAGTAATTATTTACATAAAACCGCCCCACGCAACAATATTCATCCGAAAAGCCGTCGGTTGAATGTATAATTCGTATCTTTCAGGGAACAATTGGAAAATAAAACAAGAATACAAACTAATCGGTATGAAAAGAAACAATTTACTATTCGTACTACTGTTGCTAACTGTAGTCATCCGGGCAGAAGACCTGAAACTCTGGTACGCCCAACCCGCGAAAAAATGGGTAGAAGCTCTGCCGCTGGGCAACTCACGCCTCGGCGTAATGGTATATGGAAATCCAGCTGTGGACGAACTGCAACTCAACGAAGAAACCCTTTGGGGAGGAGGACCGCACAATAACAATGAACCCCGTGCTAAAAAGGCATTGCCACAGGTAAGGCAACTCATTTTCGACGGGAAGTACGCCGAAGCACAAAAAATGGTAGACGAGGAATTCAGAACCCCGCAAAGCGGAATGCCCTACCAAACCATCGGCAGCCTGATGCTCCATTTCCCCGGGCATGAAAGTTACACTAATTACTACCGTGACCTCGATATTGAAAAAGCCATCGCCACCACACGCTACCAACTCAATGGTACAACCTACACCCGTGAAGTTTTCTCCTCCTTTACCGACAATGTGATTATTGTCAGGCTCACTGCCGAGGGAGAAGGGACCCTCGACTTTATGGTCGGCTATCAATCGCCCCTGGAACATACCGTTGCCCGGAAGGATGGGAAGCTCATTCTGGCAGGCAGAGGAAAAGAGCACGAAGGCATACCGGGAGCCATCCGCATGGAAACTCACACCGCTATCCGCACACCGGATGGTAAAGTAACCGTGGAACCCGACCGGATTGTGGTTTCCAATGCCAAAACCGCTACCATTTACATCTCCGCCGCTACCAATTTTGTGAACTATCACGATGTATCCGGCAATGAAAGCAAGCGCGCCTCCGGCTACCTGAAAGCTGCGCTAAAAACACCTTATGAACAGGCTAAAGCCAATCATACAGCCTATTACCAGGCACAGTTCAATCGGGTGAAGTTCGACCTGGGAACCTCGGAGGCTGCCAAAGAACAAACCCACATCCGCGTAAAAAACTTCAATAACGGACAAGACCCCTCACTGGCCGCGTTATTCTTCCAATACGGTCGCTACCTGCTTATCTGCTCATCGCAACCTGGTGGACAAGCTGCCAACCTGCAAGGCATCTGGAACAATGAGCTACTGGCTCCCTGGGATGGCAAATACACCATCAACATCAACCTCGAAATGAACTACTGGCCTGCCGAAGTAACCAACCTGAGCGAAACCCACCTGCCCCTCATACAATTAGTCAAGGAACTCTCCGAAACCGGAAAGCAAACAGCCAGAGAGATGTACGGATGTAACGGTTGGGTAACGCATCACAACACCGATATATGGCGTAGTTGCGGTGTGGTCGACGGTGCCGCCTGGGGTATGTGGCCCAATGGGGGAGCCTGGCTGACTCAACACCTGTGGCAACGCTACCTTTATACAGGAGATAAAGCATACCTGAAAGAAATATATCCTGCGCTGAAAGGTGCCGCCGATTTCTTCCTCGATTTTCTGGTAGAACATCCGCAGTACAAGTGGATGGTAACTGTTCCCTCCAACTCGCCCGAACATGGCCCTGTACGCGAAGGTATACACAACGGAACAACCATCGCCGCCGGCTGCACAATGGACAACCAAATTGCATTTGATGTACTGGCCAATACCCGTCAGGCTTGCCTCATCCTTGGCGAAAGCCCCGAATACACACAGCAGTTGGAGGCCATGCTCAATCGTCTACCACCCATGCAAATCGGGCAGTATAACCAATTGCAAGAGTGGCTTGAAGATGCAGACGATCCCCGAAATGAACACCGCCATGTATCTCACCTTTACGGACTTTACCCAAGTAACCAGATATCACCCTACACCCATCCGCTGTTGTTCCAGGCTGCCAAGAACTCCCTGATATACCGGGGTGACATGGCCACCGGATGGTCTATCGGATGGAAAATCAACCTCTGGGCACGTTTGCTCGACGGTAATCACGCATTCAAGATCATCAATAACATGCTGACGCTGATTAACTCCGATAATGAAGGAGAAGGACGCACCTATCCCAATTTGTTTGATGCACATCCACCTTTCCAGATAGACGGTAACTTCGGTTATACAGCCGGAGTAGCCGAAATGCTGATGCAAAGTCACGACGGTGCAGTACACCTGCTACCTGCCCTTCCGGACGCATGGCGCCAGGGAAGCATCACCGGATTGCGCACACGGGGAGGTTTCGAGGCCGATATAGAATGGGAAGGAGCCGAACTGAACAAAGCCACCATCACCTCGCATCTGGGAGGCAACCTACGCTTACGTTCTTACGTTCCGCTGGCCGGAGATGGCCTGAAAGAAGCCAAAGGAGAAAACAAGAACCCCTTCTTTACCCTTGCCGGCATCAAAAAACCATTGGTTGCCAAAGGAATCAATCCGCAAGTGCCCATACTTTATAAGATTTATGAATACGATATCGAAACTCAGCCGGGCAAAGCTTACGTATTCACACGCACATCTTCTGCGATGATAAGCAGATAAATAATAATATCGATAAAGTGCAGGCCAATGTCGATAATGCATAAAAGACATTGGCCTCACAACTCTTACTTTTGTAAATCCCGTTTATAAATTGAAATAATATGAAACATAAGAGACTCTACCTCCTATCCATCCTCATCCTGGCCTTTTCCTTTGCCCAGGCACAAGAACTCGAAGTGCAAAGCCCCGACTCACACCTCAAAGTAAACCTGCAGTTAAAAGGCGGCGCCCTCTCCTACTCCGTCACCTATAAAGACAAACCCATGCTCGAAGCATCCCCTCTCGGCCTTCTTACCAACATCGGCGACTTTAGCAAAAGCCTCTCACTGGCAGGTTCCGAAAAAGGTGCTGTGGAAGAAACCTATACCCTGGACAGAATCAAACAATCCCGCATCCATTACTCCGCCAATACACTCACGGTGAAGCTGGCCAATGCAGATATGCATCCCCTGAATGTGATATTCCACGTGAGCAACAACGATATCGCATTCCGGTACGAAATCCCCAAGAAAGGAGAAACCGGAAGTATGGTCATCCTGAAAGAAGCCACAGGCTTCGACTTTCCGGAATACACCACCACCTTCCTCACACCCCAAAGCGACCCGATGATTGGTTGGAAACGCACCAAACCCAGCTACGAAGAAAACTATAAACCCGACGCGCCCCTTACCGAACGTTCGCAGTATGGCAGAGGGTTCACCTTCCCCGCCCTGTTCCGCATAGGCGAGGATGGCTGGGCGCTCCTCAGCGAAACGGGCGTCGACAGCAAATACTGCGGCTCCCGCCTGAGCGATGCAGATGCTAACGGCCTTTTCACACTCGAATTCCCGATGCCCGAAGAGAACAACGGCAACGGAACCCCGGCACCCGGAATAGCCCTGCCCGGCAATACGCCGTGGCGCACCATCACCGTGGGCGATAACCTGAAACCCATTGTCGAAACCACCATCCCCTGGGATGTAGTAAAGCCCCTTTACGAAACCGAACACACCTACCGTTACGGCCGGGGCACATGGAGTTGGATAATGTGGCAGGACGAAAGCATCAACTACGACGACCAGGTTCATTACATTGACCTCGCCGCCGCCATGGGCTTCGAGTACACGCTGATTGACAATTGGTGGGACGAAAATATCGGCCGCGAGCGCATGAAAGAACTCATTAAGTACGCCAATAGCAAGAACGTCGACCTCTTCCTGTGGTACAGTTCCAGCGGATATTGGAACGACATCGCACAAAGCCCGGCCAACATCATGGACGACGCCATCGCCCGCAAAAGAGAAATGAAATGGCTGCAAAAAATAGGCGTAAAAGGCATCAAAGTCGATTTCTTCGGAGGCGACAAGCAAGAAACCATGCGCCTGTACGAGTCCATCCTGAGCGATGCCGACGACCACGGCCTTATGGTTATCTTCCACGGATGCACCCTGCCGCGCGGATGGGAACGGATGTACCCCAACTACGTGGGCAGCGAAGCCGTATTGGCATCCGAGAACCTGATATTCAGCCAGCACATGAACGATATCGAAGCATTCAACGCCTCCCTGCACCTCTTCATCCGCAATGCCGTGGGATGCATGGAGTTTGGCGGCACGCTATTGAACAAGCGCCACAACCGCACCAACGACGGAGGCTCTATCCGCAAAACGACCGATGCTTTCCAGCTCGCCACCGCCGTATTGTTCCAAAACCCCGTGCAGTTCTTTGCACTGGCGCCCAATAACCTGACAGACGCTCCACAAGTCGCCCTCGATTTTATGAAAGAGGTGCCCACCACATGGGATGAAACGGTATTCATCGACGGTTATCCCGGAAAGTATTGTGTACTGGCTCGCCGCCACAAAGACAACTGGTATATCGCCGGTGTGAACGCCGGGAAAGAGGCGCTGAAACTCAACCTCAATCTGCCCATGCTTTCCAGGGGAGACAAAGTTGCTTGTTATAAAGATGATAAGAAACGGCAGTTGGTTGCAGATGAAATCGCGATTAAAGACCCCGCCAAAGTGCAAATCGTTATCCAGCCCGAAGGAGGCATCATATTAGTACAATCTAAATAAATAATAAACCAAAAAAACATTCACCCATGAGAAAAACCCTCTACCCACTATTAACCCTCTTACTCCTCCTCTCCTGCCAACCCGCCAGGAAGACCTACAACATCGACTCCGTCGCCTCCCCGCGCGGCACCGAAGTCTTCCAGGACAATTGGCAGAACATCGCCGAAAACTACAAGTTCCCCGAATGGTTTGTCGACGCCAAGTTCGGCATCTTCATCCACTGGGGCGTCTACGCCGTGCCCGCGTTCGACAGCGAATGGTACTCGCGCCACATGTACCAGAAAGACCACCCGGCCTACAAACACCACATCGAAACGTGGGGACCGCAGGATAAATTCGGTTACAAAGACTTCGTTCCGATGTTCAAAGCCGAGAAGTTCAACGCCGACGAATGGGCGGAACTGTTCAGGAAATCGGGTGCGAAATACGTTGTCCCCGTGGCCGAGCATCACGACGGATTCGCCATGCACCGCAGCGACCTCAACGAATGGAACGCCGTGGATATGGGACCTAAAAAAGACATCCTCGGACTGTTGAAAACGGCCATCGAAAAGAACGGCCTCGTCTTCGGACTCTCCACCCACCGCGCCGAGAACGCCTGGTTCTTTAACGGAGGCATGGAGTTCCCGTCCGACGTGCAGGATATGAGCATCTCCCTCTATGGCCGTCGCTACGAGAACGAGAAGTACACCGAAGATTTCGCCCGCGAGTGGCTGGCCCACACCTACGAACTGATTGACAAGTACGAACCTAAACTCATCTGGTTCGACTGGACGGTGAACAACCCCGTGTTGATGCCCTACTTCAACAAATTCATGGCGTATTACTACAACAACGCGCTCGACTGGAAAGAGGACGTCGTAGTCAACACCAAGCAGGGATACCCCACCAACGTGCACGTGTGGGACGTGGAGCGCGGCAAGTCCGGAAAGATGATGAAGTACCCCTGGCAAACGGATACGTCTGTCGGCAAAAGGTCATGGTCGTACATCGAGGGCGAGGAAAACAAGACCCCCGCGCAGATTATCCACGACCTGATTGATATCGTCAGCAAAAACGGTAACCTCTTACTGAACATCGGCCCCCGTGCCGACGGAACGATTACCGACGAGCAGAAAGCGGTTCTCCTTGCTATCGGCCAGTGGCTCGAAGTAAATGGCGAGGCCATCTATGGAACCCGCTGCTGGAAGAAATTCGGCGAAGGGAATGCGGAGCCGACAAAGGGTTCGTTCTCGGATAATGAAGCAACGGTTTACACCGCCGAGGATATCCGCTTCACCACCAAAGGCAACGATTTCTACGCCATCGCACTGAACTGGGGCGACAACGGCTTACTTATTAAATCCTTGAACAAGGACGCTGTGGCCGATGCAAAGATATTGAACGTCACCCTCCTGGGCTCGGACGAAAAGATAAACTGGGAGCAAACGGACGGGGGATTAAAACTATCTTTCCCCAAAAAACAAACCTTGTGAGCACGCTTATTCTTTCAAAATTTCTTTCGATAAGAAAGTAGGCCAGCATCTGGAATCGGAAGCTGTGGATGAGGTGATGAAGCACGGTTGGTAGCGGCAAGGTGCCGCGGCCGGGTTTCGATGCCGATGGGCGACGCACTGCACCCAGGTTTCGATGCCGATGGGGATTG
>DAMCMT010000046.1:10120-16036 GCA_032108265.1 Bacteroides sp. | reverse complement strand
TCGGCGAAGCCGACACCTCCCCTCAACGAGGGGAGGAGTTGCCGGGCTACGGTTCCTGAACTATGGTAGTATATTCTGATAACCCCACCGGCCACAACTTCTCCCAACTCTCCCTCTCATTGAGGGGGAGTACCCCGAAGGGGAGGGAGTTCTTAGGGGAGATGCCCGAAGGGCAGAGGGGTCCGAATACACCACCCCACCCTGATAACCCCACCGGCCACAACTCTCCCCCTCATTGAGGGGGAGTACCCGAAGGGGGAGGGGGTTCCTGAGGGGAGGTGGCGCGAAGCGACGGAGGGGTCAACCCCCCAGCCCCCATAAATTTAAAACCAAAAACAATGAAATCCTCCATCACAATATCAGCATTGCTTCTAGCCATAAACCTCACATTATGCGCTCAAGACTTTGATAAACAAAAGATAGACAGCCTTTTTTCAATCATCGAAAAGAATGACGGAGGCATGGGAAGCATATCCATCTTCCACAACGGAAAAGAAGTCTATCAGAAAAGCTACGGCTATGCCGATTTAGAGGAAAAGGTAAAGAATGATGCTTCGACAAAGTTCCGTATCTTCTCCATCTCCAAAACCTTTACGGCCACGATAATCATGAAACTGGTCGAAAGCAACAAGCTATCGCTATCCGCAACACTCAGTGATTTTTACCCTCAACTCAAGAATGCGGATAAAATAACGATTGCCCATTTGCTGCAACACAGAAGCGGGATTGCCAATTTCACGAATGTAGCCGACTACCTGCAATGGTATACGGAAAAACAAACCAAGGAACAAATTTTAAACAGAATCGCATCAGGTGGCGTATCATTCGAGCCCAACGAGAGATTCGAATATTCCAATTCAAACTATGCCCTACTTACATTTATTGCGGAAGATGTCGCGAAAAAAGACTTTCCCGAAATCCTGCAAGAAATAATCATTAAACCGTGCGGCCTGAAAAGCACCTTTGTCGGGGGTAAGATTAACACAAAGAATAACGAGGCCCTGTCGTACACCAAACAACCCGAATGGAAACGGGAAAAGGAAACCGATATGAGTATCCCGCTGGGAGCAGGATATATTATCTCGACCCCTTTTGATTTGAATACGTTTTTCGATTGTTTATTTGAGAAAAGACTCGTCAACGACGAAAGCCTGAAACAAATGACCACCGTAATTGATAATTTCGGCTTTGGTTTGATTCAGGTGCCGCTTTACGACATGAAAGGCTACGGGCATACGGGAGGAATAGACGGTTTTCAGGCAAATGCGTTTTATTTTCCCACGGAAAAAGTATCTGTTGCACTGACCTCGAACGCCGTCGCCTATCCGCTAAACGATATTATACTGGGGGCATTGAGCATTTATTTCGGGAAAGAGTGGCAATTGCCTTAAACTTTGCAAAGGGAAAATATAGTCAGAATTATGCGCAGTTATAGCCCCGAATCTATGCGGCCATAGTCATTAAAAAGAGGGCTGAAAGCCCTTTCCGATTCTAGACCATAGTTTTAACCCTAGGGCGGTGAACCACCGCACGCAATGAGGGCTGAAAGCCCTTTCGATTCTAGCCCAGGGTTTCAACCCTGGGGCGGTGAGCCACCGCAGGCAATGAGTTCTGAAAGAACGACCGAATACAAGCCATTAATTTTTATTACCTTCGCTCACAGAACAAAATCACACTACTACTATGGCACAATCTTTATCACAACTTTATGTTCATATAATTTTTCATATAAAAGGTCATACTCCTATACGTTCAGAGGATGCCGAACGAGTTCATACTTATATTGCGGGTGTTATTAAAAACCATGGTTCTATCCCCATTCAAATAAATGGCATGCCCGACCATATACATATATTGTGTATTCTTTCCAAGAATATAGCATTGGCAAAATTCGTACAGGAAATAAAAGGAGTAAGTAGTCATTGGATAAAAAGTATTGCTCCTTATTATAATCAGTTCGAATGGCAAAAGGGGTATGGTGGATTTTCAGTAAGTCCTTCTGTACATGATAAGACGGTACAATACATTAGAAATCAGGCTGTTCATCATGCCAGGATTTCATTTAAAGAGGAATATCTGATGTTTTTAAAGGAATATGGAATAGAATATGATGAAAGATATTTGTGGGATGATTAGTTTTTCGATCGTTCTTTCAGAACTCATTGCCTGCAGTGATTCATCGCCCCAGGGTTGAAACCCTGGGCTAGAATCGAAAGGGCTTTCAGCCCTTTTTTAATGACTATAGTTTTAACTGGAATCGGAAACTATTTTGCAAAACGGGCACCCATTTTTCACAAATTCATCAATTTCGCATGAAACGGGTACCCATTTTATGTATTTTCGTTGATTTCATAAGAAACGGGCACCCATTTTTCGCAAATTCATCAATTTCGCACGAAACGGGTACCCGTTTTATGTATTTTCGTTGATTTCACAAGAAACGGGCACCCATTTTTTGCAAATTCATCAATTTCGCACGAAACGGGTACCCGTTTTATGTATTTTCATTGATTTCATAAGAAACGGGCACCCGTTTTTTGCAAATTCATCAATTTTGCATGAAATGACTAGTCGTTTTATGTGTTTTCGCTGATTTTGCATCAACGGAGGCCTCCGTTTTAATATTTTCGTCAGTTTTGCCAAATCGTAGGCCTACATTGATATGTTTTCGTCAATTTCACTCAATTGTAGCCCTACGCTGATGTCTTTTCGTTAATTTACGGCGAAGCCGGGAGGGGGCCGCCTCAATCCGCATGGGAACCCGGCAGCGGCACCTTGCCGCACATCACAAATCCATACCGATACGGCTTGTTCCCATCAATCGTGTACTTATCGATCGTGCGGGCGCCCCAGCCATCGTCTCCACCTACACCGTGAATATTCAAATCAATGTTTACGTTGATGAAATCGCGGTGCGGAAGCTCGTGCGTATGCTCCGCCCGCTCCAAATCGTCCTCGCCGTAGGGCCAGGCGCGGAAGCAGAGGGGTTGAAGTCCGGTGATTTTTACCCGCTGACCGCTATCGCTGCCGAGGGAGAACCAGCGCACATCGCACCGGTTGGCATTGTCCTGCGGAACGATGTAATGGGTGATGAAATCGTGCAGCGGCAGGCGGTAAAGGCCCAGGAAAGCGGCTGTTTTGCGGTCGGGATAGTTCTCGAAGGGGCCGCGGCCGTACCATTCCACCTCGTCCATGTTTGAAGGCAGGCGCAGGCGCATACCGAATTTGGGCATGAGGGGGATGTTGGCTGCCTCCGGCTGGTAGGACGCCTCCACCTGTATGCGGCCGGTGCCGCTGACGGTGTAGCGGAGTTGGTAGGCGGCGCCGATAGTCGGCAGGGAGAGGTCGATGTCTACGACAACCATGCCGTCCTTCGTGCTGGCCTGGCAATTGCTGACTACGCGCTGCGCTGCGGCGTCTTTCCACGCGCCGAGGCGGTTGTTGTAGTCGTTGCGCAACTGGATGTCGGTGGCCGGCTTCCAGAAGTACGGCTCCAGGGCGCCGCGGAGGAGTTCGGTTCCGTTCATCTTCCAACTGGTGAGGGCACCGGTGGACTTTTCGATGCTGAATGATGCGCTTCCGGCGGTTATTTCGACGGCGTCGGGCGTTGTCTTATAGACGGCTTTCCGGCTGTCGTTGGTCAGGGCGGGGGCTTCGAAGGGGCTGTATGCGAATTGCTCGCGGGCGACGGTGAACCCTTTGTCGGCCCACAGGGTGGAGGCTTTCAGGGTGGCGTAGACGTTCAGGAAGAACTCGCCGCGGACGTCGGGCCGGGCCGGAATGTCGAGCATATCGCCACGCAAGGCGAGGGCGCCGCCGGAGACTTTCTTGCCGTCGCAAAGCCACTCGTAGCTGTAATCGAATTCGCTGAGCGCGGTGAAATCGTAGGCGTTGATGAGCCTGATGCGCGACTCGCCTACCCGCTCGAACCTGATGTATTGGTACACCTTCTGCACCTCGTAATAGTGCGGGTTGGGGATACGGTCGGGCGAAATGAGGCCGTTGATGCCGGTGGGGCCGTCGTGCGGATGGTCGCCAAAGTCACCGCCGTACGCCCAGAATTCGCCGGGCATCAGGCTGAGCGACGAGGGGTCGGCGGGATAGCGCAGGGGCGAGCCGTCGAGTTTCTTCGGAATGCCCTGGTCGACCCAGCACCAGATGGCGGCGCCGATGATGCTCGGGTCGGCCTCGATTACGTCCCAGTATTCTTTGAAGTTGCCGATGGAGTTGCCCATCGCGTAGGCGTATTCGCGCATAAACACGGGGCGGTCGGTTATCTTCTCGCCCAGGGCTTTGAAGGCGGCGGGGCTGAGGTAGGCCTCGTCGTACACGTCGGACACCGAGCGGTCGGTATCGTCGTACACCGGGCGGGTGGGGTCCAGCGCGCGGACGGTATCGGCCATGGCGCGCAGGTTCATGCCGCTTCCGCCTTCGTTGCCGAGCGACCAGAAGATGATGCTGGGGTGGTTTTTGTCGCGCTCCAGCATCGACACGGCGCGGTCTACGTGGGCCAGCGTCCAGCGCGGGTTATCGCCCAGGTCCTTGCTGCCCAGGCCGTAGGCGTGGCTTTCGTGGTTGGCCTCGTCCATGACGTAGAGGCCGTAGCGGTCGCACAGCTCGTACAGCAGGGGCAGGTGCGGGTAGTGCGAGGTGCGTATCATGTTGATGTTGGCTTGTTTCATGAGGCGGATGTCGCGCTCCATCGTCTGCGGGTCGACGTAGAAGCCGGTGCGGGGGTGGTAGTCATGGCGGTTTACGCCCTTGAGCTTGATGGGCTTGCCGTTGACTTTGAAGATGTCGCCCTCGATTTCGATTTTGCGCACGCCCCAGTGGTAGTCGAAGGTTTCGAGCACGCCGCCGTCCGTATCGCTTAGCGTGATGTTTACCTTATATAGATGGGGCTTTTCGGCCGACCACAGGCGGGGTTCTTCGAGCAGGTCGGAGAGTTCTACCTGCACTTCGGCGAGGGGCTGGATGGCTTTCAGATGCCGGTGCATGGTGGTTGTGAGCCGTTCGCCGTCGGTCAGGGTGACGGCGAGTTGCAGGTCTTTCGCTTTCTTTTTGCTTTGGTTCCTCACCGATACGCTGGCGCGGAACGTGGCCGATTTCATATCGTCCGAAAGGTCGGTAGCCAGCGCATAATCGCGGATGTGCGTCTGCGGGCGCACCCACAATTCCACCGGGCGGAATATGCCGCTGAGCCGCCACATGTCCTGGTCTTCGAGGTAGCTGCCGTCCGACCAGCGGTATACTTCTACGGCCAGGCGGTTGGTTCCGGGCGCGACGTAATCGGTGACGTCGAACTCGGCGGGCGACATGGAGTTCTGGCTGTAGCCTACTTTCTGGCCGTTCACCCAAACGTACATGGCGGATTTTACGCCCTCGAAATGCAGGAACAGGCGTTTGTCTTTCATTCCCTCGCCCACCTCGAACGTGGTGACGTAGGAGCCGATGGGGTTCCGGTTCTCAAAGCTGAAATAGTGCGCAGGCGGTTCGCTGGTGACCCTCGGTTCGTCCTTCTGGAAGGGGTAGGCCACGTTGGTGTAGATGGGTTTGCCGTAGCCTTGCATCTGCCACGAGCCGGGCACGGTAATCAGGTCCCAGCCGTCGGTGTTGTAATCGGTTTTGTAGAAATCGACGGGGCGGCTGCCCGGGTCGGGCGACCATTTGAACCGCCAGTTGCCGTTGAGGGAGATGATTTGGTTGCACGTTTCCTTCCGGGAGGGGAGGGTGAGGGTGGCGTGGTAGGGCTGTTTGTTGATGCCCACTACCCCAGGATTTTCCCAGTCGGGGGCAACCTGGGCGCCGGCGTAGGTGGCACTCAGGAGCAGGAGGGTGAATAGTTTGAGTTTCATGATAATGGTTTTAAGGGGTTTGGAATGCGGGGGGTTGACCCCTCCGTCGGCGAAGCCGACA
>DAMCMT010000046.1:8698-10098 GCA_032108265.1 Bacteroides sp. | reverse complement strand
CCCCCTCAATGAGAGGGAGAGTGGGGAGAGTTGTGGCCGGTGGGGTTATCAGAATATACTACTATAGTCCAGGAGCCGTAGCCCGGCAACTCCTCCCCTCGTTGAGGGGAGGTGGCGCGAAGCGACGGAGGGGTCCAAAGGGGAGAATGCATTAAATAGCAACAGTCGTCTTCAGCGGCAACTCCGCCGACGAACCTCCCACCAGCACCTCGATATTTCCGTTTTCGAGTTGCCAGCCGTTGGTCGCTTCGTCCCAGTAGCGCAGTTCGGCAACGGGCACCTCAAGCGTGATGGTCTGGGTGTTGCCCGCGCCGAGGGTGGTACGCTTAAATGCTTTCAGCTCTTTGTGCGGCCATTCCACTTTCGCATCGAGGCGACGGACATAAAGCTGAACCACCTCGTCGGCTTCCATAGCGCCCTTGTTGGTGAGGTCGAAGCTGATTTTAATCACATCGCCGGCCGCGTAATTACTCTTATCGCTGCTGATGTTGGCATAGTCGAAACTCGCGTACGACAATCCGTGACCGAAAGGATAAAGCACGGGCATGCCCTTCGTATCGAACCAGCGGTAGCCCACCAGCATCCCTTCGGAGTAGTACGCTTTGGGAGAACGGACGTTTTCGTCGTACTCGGTTTCGCCCACGATGTCGTGACGGAACTGGGCGGCAAACACGTCGCCGTCGCTAACCACATCATTCGAGAAATTACCCAGGGCAAACGCCGGAGAGTCCTCCAGTTTCAGCGGGAAGGTGAAAGGCAGCTTGCCCGAAGGCGAGATATTGCCCAGCAGCACATCGGCCAGCGCGTGACCGCCTTCCAGACCGTTCCACCAGGCCTGAACAACGGCATTTGACTTGTTATCCACTACCCGCAGGTCGCAAGGGCCGCCGGAAACGACTACGGTTACGATGTTCGGATTCACTTCGGCCAGTTTGGCTATGATTATATCCTGGCTAACCGGCAGCAGAATGTTTTCGCGGTCGATGCCTTCGCTTTCGATGAACTTGTTGGTTCCGGCGAAGAAGAGAACCAGGTCGGCACCCCGGGCGGCGGTGATGGCTTCGGCCAGCAATTTGGCGTCGGGCGCTTCGTCGAGGGTGTTAGCTATCTCAGGCGTGTTGGCGCGGTGGCCGGCAAACATACCCATGTAGTTTTTGTAGGCTTGGGCGTAAGTGATTTCCATGTCGTCGCCGAGGCGGTTTTTGAGCCCTTGCAGCGGGGTGATTTCGTAAGGGGTCTTGGCTCCCGCTCCCATTCCGCCCGAGGCAGTGGTGGCGGTAGCGTTGAGTCCGATAACAGCTATCTTCTTCGTTTGGGCGGTGTTGATGGGCAGGGCGGACTTTTCGTTTTTAAGCAGTACGATGGATTTGGTCGCTACGTTGTAGGCCACCTGCTGTTGC
>DAMCMT010000046.1:0-8547 GCA_032108265.1 Bacteroides sp. | reverse complement strand
GAATGGCCTCGACGGCAAAACGAACGCGCAGGATTTCGCGCACTTTATCGTCGACGATAGATTCGTTCAGCTTGCCGGCGCGCACGGAGTCAATCAGTGCGGGGCCGAAATAGTTGTCGCCCGTCATCTGTACATTGAGTCCGCCGAGGGCGGCGCCCATGGTGCTGTGGGTTCCTCCCCAGTCGGAAACGGCCATGCCTTTGAAGCCCCATTCGTCGCGGAGAATCACGTTGTTGAGGTGGTTGTTTTCGGAGCCGTAGTACCCGTTCACTTTGTTGTAGGCGGGCATTACGCTCATGGCGCCACCTTCTTTCACGGCTGCTTCGAAGGCTTTGAGGTAGATTTCGCGCATCGGCCGCTCGGCAATGATTACATCAACACTACCGCGGTTCGTCTCCTGGTTGTTGAGGGCGTAGTGCTTGAGGCAGGCGGCCGTCCCGGCATCCTGCATTCCCAGCGTGTAGCCAACGGCCAGCACGGCGTTGAGGGCGGGGTCTTCGCTGAAATACTCGTACGTACGTCCGCCAATGGGCAGGCGCTGGATGTTCATGGCCGGGCCGAGGATGATGTCTTTCCCACGGCGGCGGGCCTCGGTTCCGAGGGCTTTACCGTAGTCGTAAGAGAGGTCGTACGACCAGGTGGCGGCCAGCGCGGAGCCGGTCGGGTAATAGGTGGCGGAGTCGGTCGTCCAGTTCAGGGGTCGGAAACCCTCGCCTATTTCTTCGCGGACGGCAAAGGGGCCGTCGGCGTATTTGATGTCCTGTATGCCCAGGCGGGGAACGCCCTCGGATGACATGATGGTCTTGCTGTGAAGCATCTCGACCTTTTCTTCGAGGGTCATCTGGGCGATGATTTCGTTAATCTTCTTGTCGTTCACTACGAGCTTTTCCTGAAGGGCAGAGCCGGTCGGGTTTCCTTGCGGCGTCTGGCAGGCGGTCACGGCAGCTATTGACAATAATAGTGTGGCGGTTCTGATAGTTTGTTTCATGGGTTTGTAGTTTATTATTTAGTGCAAAGATAGCAAGAAGCAGGCAAAGCGGCTGGTTTAAATGTTACAAGTAAATGGTTGGGAGGGGGCAGTAATGTTGTGGATGAGGGGTGGGAATGTTACCTCTGCTGTAACAAATATCCTTACTTAGCTCCCGCACTATCAATAATTATCCTTATTTTTGTGTCTGTTATAAAACAAAGAAATCATGGATAAGCCAATAGACCTGACCCGCGAACTCCCGATAGGGATACAAACATTCGAAAAGATACGCAAGGGCGGTTATCTTTATGTAGATAAAACAGACCTGGTGTGGCAGATAGCCCGCACCAGCGTACCGTATTTCCTCAGCCGTCCCCGCCGGTTTGGCAAGAGTTTGCTGCTTTCCACTTTCGAGTCCTACTTCGCCGGCCGCAAAGACCTGTTCGAAGGATTGGCTATCGCCGAACTGGAAACGGAATGGATAGAATATCCTATCCTGCATCTCGACCTGAACGCCGAGAAGTACGATAGCGCGGAGCGATTGATTGGAATCCTGTTACGTCATTTAGTTCTGTGGGAAGATGCCTGGGGAAGAGAAGAACGGGAACTAAGCCCTGCCGACCGGTTTGCCGGTGTTATCCGCCGGGCTTATGAAAAAACCGGCCGTGGTGTCGTTGTGCTCATCGACGAATACGACAAACCCTTGCTGCAAACCCTCCTAAACGAACCCTTATTAGAAGAATACCGCAAAACACTCAAAGGCTTCTACGGGGTGCTTAAGAGTGCCGACCGCTACCTGCGCTTCGCATTCCTAACCGGGGTAACGAAGTTTGCACAGGTAAGTGTGTTCAGCGACCTCAACCAGTTGAGCGATATCAGCATGGAACCTTCATACGGCAGCATCTGCGGCATCACCAAAGAAGAGTTGGTACAGACGTTCAGCCCCGAAATAGAAAAGGTAGGAGAATACAACCGCCTTACCTTCGAGCAAACGGTGGAGAAGATGACGGCTCTATACGATGGCTACCACTTCTACGAATACGGCGAAGGCATGTTCAATCCTTTCAGCGTGCTGAACGCCCTGAAGAAGTACCGGTTAGACAACTACTGGTTCCAAACCGGCACGCCTACCTTCCTGGTGGATTTGCTGAAAGAGAGCGACTACGACCTGCGCACGCTTATCGACGGCGTAGAGGCTGAGCAATCTTCCTTTGCGGAGTACCGTGCGGAGACGAATAATCCCATCCCGCTTATTTACCAGAGCGGCTATCTGACGATTAAGGATTACGACCCGCGGTTTGATATATATACCCTCTGCTTCCCCAACGAGGAGGTGAAGTATGCTTTCCTGAAATTCCTGCAACCCTCTTATTCATCCGTTCCGGATAGCAAACGTGTGTTCCACATCCAGCATTTCGTGCGCGAGTTGGAGAGTGGCGACGTTCCCTCCTTTATGCACCGCCTGCGTGCCTTCTTCGCCGACTTCCCTTACGAATTGAATGACCGGACCGAGCGGCACTACCAGGTGGTATTCTATATCGTCTTCAAGCTGATTGGCGAATTTATTGAAACCGAGGTGCGGAGCGCCCGCGGCCGTGCCGATGCGGTGGTGAAGACGAAAGACCACATCTATGTGTTTGAGTTCAAACTGGACGGGACGGTGGAAGATGCTCTGCGGCAGATAGATGAAAAGGGTTACCTCATCCCTTACACCGCCGATGAACGGAAAGTTGTAAAAGTGGGCGTGAGCTTCGATAAAGAAGAAAGAAACATCGGAGAATGGAAGGTAGAATAATTCCCAAAATTCCTACTCACAAACGGCAGGCAAGTATACAGCGCCGAGTGGAAATACTCCCACGTATGGCCGCCGTCCCTTACGCGGAACTCGCAATGAATGTTCGCCTTGCGCATGGCATGGAAGAACTCGATGTTCCTATCCAACAGGAAATCATCATCGCCGCAATCCACAAACCACTTGACGGTGCGGAGTTGGGCCTTGCGCTCCTCGTCGGCTTCTTCTACGTACTTCACGCAACTGTTATCTATCACGGATTGGGTGAGGATAGCCAGTTTATCGCCCGGGGGGCGAGGCGCCCCGGTCAGGTGTTCCTGCGGAATAGACATTAAAGCGCTGATGGCGTAGACAGAAGAGAACAGGTCGGTATGTTTCTGACCGTATCCGGTAGCACCGCCACCACCCTTCGACAAGCCGGCTACAGCGCGGTGGGCTTTGTCGCCGATGATGCGGTAGGTGCTCTCGATGTGGGGCAGGAATTCGGTGAAGAAGAAGGTTTCGTACTTCCAGCCGGGCATGTCGAAGTAGCCGTTCCAGTGGTTGTCGTCGAAGCTGCCGCCGGCGTTGGGCGACACGATAATCATTTCGACGGCTTCGCCGGAGGCCATGAGCTGGTCGGCAACCTCACCGGCGTGTCCGCGCCAGAACCAGGCTTTGTCGGTGTCAGTCATGCCGTGCAGAAGGTAGAGGACGGGGTACTTCCTGTCCGGCTCGGCTTCGTAGCTTTTGGGCAGGTAGATGGTGTACTCGCGGTCGGCGTTGAGGACCTTGCTGTGCATACTCTCGTGGAGGACTTTGCTCTGCGGTGGGGCGAGGCGCCCCGGCCTGGCTTCCATGCGGACGGTGCATAGCAGACAGAGCGCGATGATGGATAATGTGATTCGTTTCATGATATATAGGTTTTAGTTATTGCAAAATTACAATATCGCCTACACATGAATAGTCCCGAATGTTTTGTATATGCAGCCCTTATGGAAAGTCGCGGGGCAGTTTTGTTGCGGGATGGGGAGAGTTTTGATAATGCGCTTCCTTTTCGCGCTCCGTGAGCACCCGGTGCAGGATGGTTATCGTCTTCTGGCGTTCGAGATGTACTATCTCCTGGCAATTGTCGGCAATGGTTTTGAAATCTTCAATCTGCTCGCGCTGGTGGGCGATGATGAAATGTAGTTTGCGCCGTTCTTTGCGTTCCATCCGGTAAAGAAGAAACAAGGCGATGCAGGCTGCCAAGAGCACAAGGCAGAGGGTAAGGAGGACAAAGGGGTCATTCATAATCGTTGTTTTATCTGCAAAGAACGGCCATTTCTTCTATATAAAGAATTAATGCCCGCTTATAAAATATAAGTGTTCGAATATAAATTATAAACAAAAGGAATCGTATATTTGCAAGTATTGAAAACTCATTAAATACAATAATAGATATGGAAGCAGATACAATCTACGAAAAACCCCGCACACATCTCGGCCGCAACATGCGCCGTGTCCGCGAGATATTAGGCGTAAAACAAGAAGTCATTGCCGAGGCACTTAAAATCAGCCAGCCGGCAGTGCATTATATGGAACAGAAAGAAGAGATAGATGATGAAACTTTACAAAAAGTGGCCGAGGCTCTTAATGTACCGGTAGATGCTATTAAAAACTATCAGGAAGAAGCCGTTGTGAACATCTTTAATAATTCATTCCATGATTCTTCTGCTGCGGTAGGAACAGCAGTAACTGGTCCCAATTATTCATGTACCTTTAATCCGATAGACAAAATCGTCGAACTCTATACTGAAAAAATCGCCTTATACGAGCGAATGCTCGAAGCAGAGCGCGAGAAGAATAAATAATATGCCCAACCTCTACATCATTTCAGGCCCCAACGGCGCCGGCAAAACCACCGCATCGTACACCGTACTGCCCGAAATACTGCACTGCCGCGAGTTTGTCAATGCCGACGAGATTGCCCGCGGACTATCTCCCTTCAACCCCGAAGGCGTAGCCATTGAAGCCGGGCGGCTGATGCTGATGCGCATTGAAGAACTGTTGGCAGGGGGCGAAGATTTCGCCATCGAAACCACGCTGGCAACACGCTCGTATGTATCGCTGGTGCGACGGGCGCAGGCAGTGGGATACACCGTTACGCTGGTGTATTTCCGCCTCGAATCGCCCGAACTTGCCGCCGAGCGCGTAGCCCAACGCGTGGCCGCCGGAGGGCACAATATACCCACAGATGTGATAGGACGGCGCTACGAGAAGGGAATCAATAATCTTTTTGAATTGTATATGGGTGTGGTAGATTCGTGGCTGGTATTTGATAACACCCACTCCGAAACTCAAATTATTGCAGAACAAAAAGAGGGAGAAATGATTATATTTGATAATGACATTTTTAATTCGATGAAGCAATGGACAAGAAAGAAGATATAAACGAAAAAATAAAGCGAGGCGTTAAACTCGCCTATCGCCGCCTGATCATGCAGAAACAGCGCGAAGATGGCGAATTGATTTACTCCATTGATGGGAAGATTGTTCGCGTGCGTGCCCGGGATATCAAACTGGAAGCGGAAGAGCAAGAGACAAATAACAAATAACAACCATGCGTCGTCTTGAAATCATAAATAAAATCCGGAAAACAATAGCGGGGCTTTCGCCTAAAGCCACCGTTATTTTGTTTGGCAGCGAAGCGCGCGGAGACGCACGCCCCGATAGTGATATTGATTTACTGATTCTGTTGGATGCCGACGAACTCACCGAGAACGAGTCGCGCAAAATAACCTACCCGCTATACGATATTGAATTCGATACCGGCGTACTGATTAATCCTGTTGTTATGCTGAAAAAACAATGGGGGAAAATCAAAACTCCTTTCTATGAAAATGTACAAAAAGAGGGAATTGTATTATGACAGATAATGAAAGAAAAGAAATCGTGCAACTTCGTTTGGATAATGCCGGCGAAGCCATCTACAAACAAACCGCAGAAAGCCTGATGCCCGAAGTATATGAGTTTGTTAAGACGATAAAGGAATTAATAAAGTGATATATCCAACCGTTATATATAAGGGCACCCTAATAAAGGGTGTCCTTTTTTTATGCAGGCAGGCGGACAGCAAAGTTATCGCAAGCAATCACTCCAACGGGCTTGCTCATTCCCCTGCCTTCATGCAGGGGTAATTGATGGCTGCGCACGGGTATAGACCCCCTCCCCCGGCAAGCCGGGTACTCCCCCTTTGCAAGGGGAGATGCTATGCAGCGCAGCGATGCCGCATGGCCGTCCTCCCCTGCAAAGGTGGCGCGAAGCGACGGAGGGGTCATTTCGTGTTTCTTTTATGAAGAAAACACCAACCACAATCGAGTTTAGCCCCTTCTTCATGAAGATAACACCAAACTCAATCCAAACTCGTGTTTATTTCATGAAGATAACACCAAACACAATTCAATCTCGTGTCTCCTTCATTAAGATAACACCAACCGATACCTCGGCTAGCCCCTCTATCATTAAATTAACACCAAATCATTTTTATTTTAGTGTTTCTTTCATTATATTTGAACCAAATTAATTTCATTCTTATGGCTAAATACACGTTAATCACCCCGGAATCTATCTGGACTACGCCCAGCGCCGACAAATTCGTCCCCCTGTTGCCCTCGGGCTGCTCTTTCATTGACGTGCTGGCCGCGCAAATCCGCAAGAGGGGCCACGCTCCGGCGCGTTACTACGCCAAGTACATTGGCGTGGACTACCAGGTTTTCCTGCACACCGTGCAGGGGTTGACCGGGAGCCTGCCCATGCAATGGATAGATCGCCTGGTAATGCTCGATACGGAATGGCTACTATTGAATACCTTGCTGACGGTGAGCGAAATAGCGCTCCGGCAGGGGTATGCATCGTGCAGCAATTTCTCCCGGGCATGGCGACTGCGTTACCGCATGTCGCCGGAGGAATACCGGTGGAGTAACCGCGAGGTGATTACGCGGGTGGTGCGGGAGATTAAGCCGCTGTAATAGCAGGGGCTGCACCCGGTTTTCCGTGCGGGATTCTCCCGACCGTCTCCCGACCGTCTCCCGACCCCCTCCCGACCCCCTCCCCCCTTCGGGGTACTCCCCCTTTGCAGGGGGAGACGGGCTGCGCGGTGTATACTGCATAGCGTCCTCCCCTGCAAAGGGGAGGTGGCGCGAAGCAACGGAGGGGTCAAAAATTCCTTAAATCTTCCTGATCACCGCCACATATCCCCCACCGCTGGCCATCTGTATCTTCACCGATTTGCCGGCCTGAATCACCATACGGTTCTTTTTCAGCTTCGTGGGGTTTTTTCCCGCGTCTTTCGCGTCCTCCCAGTACTCTAATTCGTACTTGCCGGCAGGCAGAAAGTCCGTCGCAATACTTATCGTGCGCGCCGTTTCATTATTCATCGCCGCAAGGAACCAGTCGTTGCCCGAACGTTTCGCCATGGCGATAAACTCGCCCGGATAGCCGTCGATGAAGCGGGTATCATCCCACACGGTGGGGACGATTTGCATGAAGTCGCTGCCCGGCTGGCCGAGGACGTGCTTTGGATGGTCGCAGAAGACGCTGAGCGGGCTTTCGTAAATCACGAACTTGGAGAGTTCGGCGCAGCGCGTGTTCATTATCAGGGTGGGCGACTGGCGCTTAAACTGCTCCGGCGTTACGTTGAGGAAACCGCCCGGCGTGTAGTCCATCGGGCCTGCCAGCATGCGGGTGAAGGGCAGGGTGACGTTGTGACGGGGCACGATGCGGTCGGAGAACTTGGAATATTCCTCGCCCAGTACGCCCTCGCGGGTCATCATGTTGGGGTAGGTGCGTTCGATGCCGTCGGGCTTGTACGAGCCGTGGAAGTTGACCATGAGCTGGTTCGCGGCGGCGGTGCGGATGATTTTGCGGTACCAGTTTACCATTTCCTGGTCGTCGCGGTCCATGAAGTCGATTTTGATGCCCACCGCGCCCCATTGGCGGTAGAGGGCGAAGGCTTCTTCGAAGGCGTTGTTGCGGTTTACGTCGGTGCTGTACAGCCAGAGCCAGATGCGCACGTTCTTTTCGCGGGCGTAGGCGAATATTTCGGGCATGTTAAGCTGCGGGGCGGGCTTGGTGATGTCGGCCTCGGGCTGGTTGAAGGGGCCGTACCATTGCCAGTCGATAAGCATGTAGGGCCAGCCTTGCGCGGCGGCGAAGTCGATGTATTCTTTGATGACGGGCATTTCCATTTTCACCTCGCCACTCCACCAGTGGTCCCACGCGCAGAGGCCGGGCTGTATCCACGAGGGGTCGGCGATGGCGCAGGGCGGGTTGAGGGATTGGATGATTTCGGATTCGATGAAGCGGCCGGGGTTGTCGGCTACCATTACCACGCGCCAGGGCGTGTAGATGCGGTCGTCGAAACGGGCTTTGGTACCGTCTTCTTTCTCGCCGGGGAGGGGGGAAAGTTTCGTTGTTAATACGGCGGCGTCTGCCTGTCTACCGATATAGAAGCCAGGATAATTATCAATATTTGCTTCGGTGATGGCGAGGTAGTTTTGCTTGTCAACCTCGACGAGCAGCGGCAGTCCGGCTACGGTTTGCGGGGTGATTTCGGTCACCGGTTTTTTGTTGAACTCGCTCTCCTGACTGGAGGTATAGGCAGGTTCATACTCGGCCACCCAGGCGTGGGCGTGGGCGGGCAGGGCGAATCCGGTGAGTTCGCGGGTGATGGCGCGGTTGCCGATGGTTTTGCTGCCGTGCAGTTGGTAGCGGAAGGCGATACCGTTGTCGTAGGCGCGGAAGTAGAGGTCCATGCGGCGGCGTT
>DAMCMT010000045.1:0-34711 GCA_032108265.1 Bacteroides sp. | reverse complement strand
TAGATTAACTAAAATTTATGCATAAACAACCCCACAAGAATACGGGATGATCCCAATAAAGTCAGTTCATAAAATAAATCACTCATATCCGTAGGGTATTCGTTTTTCGCTGCGGTATATAATAAGAACGTTATATAATGCTGAATAAAACCGAATTTAAAGCACTATTCGATACCTATTTTGACGCTATACGAAGCTTTATCTTTTATCGTTGTGAAGATGTAGATATAGCCTCGGATGTGGCGCAGTGTGTTTTTATGAAAGTTTGGGAGAAAAGAGAACAACTTGCCCATGATAACCTGAAAGCTTTGCTGTACAAGATGGCGAACGATATGTATATTAGTAATTATCGGAAAAAAGAGAGTCGCCAGGCGCTCGAACAAAGCACCATTCTTTATAAAGATACCGTACTTTCGCCCGAGGATGAGTTGGTTTTCGAAGAATTCAAATTGTTATATATCACTCTTCTGAGGCAGATGCCAAAGACGCACCGGGTAGTTTTCCTGATGAGCAGGAATGATGAATTAACGTATCGCGAAATAGCTCAAAGGCTAAATATTAGCATAAAAACCGTTGAAAAGCGGATGAGTGCTGCATTGCAATTTCTAAGAACCAATCTATAAGGAAAGAGATATGAAAATTAGTCCTGAAGATGTGAAAATCAATCCGCTATGGAGCAAAAGCAAAGAAGATATCTGGAAAGAAACATTTGCAGAGCTTGACGATAACCCGATACCTGCAAAAACACGCCGCATAACCGTTATGCAATATGCGGCTGCTGCAATAATGGCTGTTTTATTGGCAGGAGCAACATTTGCCTACCTTTATCGGGTAACAGAAACCGCTTCCAGGGGAGAGCATCTGACCGTTGCGCTTCCTGATGGATCGAAAGCAATTCTTAATGCAGAAAGCAAATTAATATATTATCCGTACAGGTGGTTTATTTCCCGGAGTATAGCGTTGGAAGGAGAAGCCTGTTTCGAGGTGGAAAAAGGGAGGCCCTTCTCTGTTCTGTCGAGCGGGAATAAAGTTAATGTGCTGGGAACAACCTTTAATGTCTTTTCGCGGGCTGAAAAATATAACGTCAGTTGCATTGTCGGGAAAGTTGAAGTAATAACTCCCCATGATGCAAATTTATTGGAAGCAGGTATGCAGCTAACTTGTCGGGAAGGAAAGACAATCATTGAAACAAACACCGATACAGGGAAATCGGTGGAATGGATAGCTAATAGATTTGTATTCTCAAGTGTACCGCTTGCCGATGTTATTAAAGAAATAGAACGCCAATATAACATCCGGATTACTACTGATGCAAGTTTGGAACATTCTTATTCTGGCATCTTTGAGAAAAAAGAAGACCCGCGCGAAATGCTCGAAATCATTGGTAAGCCATTTGGTATAACATTCAGTATTGAAGAAGAGTGAAGCGGCTACTGATAATAACTTTCATATTATGTATGTTCAGTGCCGGACTGTTTTCTCAGGAGATAACACTAACGGTTCGTAACAAACCACTTAATAATGTATTGGGTATGCTCGGGATGGAAATATCTTTTGACGATGCAGCTTTGTCCGTGTATCAAGTATCAGTATCTAAAACTTTCGAATCAGCAGAAGAAGCGCTTCATTATCTGTTGCATGACAAGCCGTTCAAAATAGAGAAAATAAACAATGTGTATATCATTATCCCCAATCCGGATATTGGATTTGATACTCTCTCTACATCAACAACCGACCGTATATCAGATATTACCGATGGAGAATATTATTATACAACTTCCATACCCTTAGATGAAGTTATTATCACTGCTAATCACATTTATCATGGAGCAGACCGCACCAGCTATTACATAACTCCCTCTATGCGGCAGGGAGTTTCGGACATTGGAGATTTGTTGGATAAAATACCCGAGGTGTATGTTGACAAATCAATTAACCTTATTAAAGTTGACAATAGTAAGGAGGTGTTGTTGTTAGTAGACGGTTTACCCCAATCTGCCGATTATATATGGAAATTGCCGCCCGAGAGAATACAATCTGTCGAAATAATTAATGAACCTTCCGGCCGGTTTCTTTCGGGAAACTATACCGCTATCATTAACTTTATACTAAAAAAAGATTACCGGGGTTATGATGTACTTGTATCCAACCTTTTGGGTGTTAATACCTCAGGCTCGAAAGTAAACAACGGATTGATGCTCGAACAGCCTGCGGCTGGCCTTGCATATACACATGATAAAATAAATATGTATGCAACATATACATTTAATCACGAAAAACAACCCGCACCTATATCTAAAAATCTATCATATTATGGATTGGAATTTAATTCCATGGATAACAAGGATACTCCTAATAATTTTTATAAGCGAAACAGCCATACGGCCACAGGTGGGATAAATTTTCAGCTCACGCCCACGCAAATAATCGGTGTTCAGGGCGATTATACATCGGGTAATACGCATACTTTAAAACTCACCAATATGTTGAGGGGGGAAGATTATGCCATCCAAAACTCTACGAAAAACGATCTGACAGATAATATTTTTACAGGTACATTGTTTTATAAAGGGCAGATAAACGACCGCTTAAATTTGTATGGAGATTTCTCGTACAACCATTATTATAATGATATAGAAAACGATTATACAGATACCAATGGTCTGAAAACGGAGAATATTTATAATGAATCAAAGAATCAAACGCTACTTAATATTGAAGGCAAATACCGTTTCTCGTTCCGTAGTTCCATACAAGCAGGTTATTCTCACTCCTGGCGGAAATATGCTTCGGAAGATAATGGCGGAAATGGTTTTCTGAATTATAATGAATACCGGAATAGAGCCTTTGCTTACTTTAGCATACATCCGTCGAAAAGCATTCAAGGTAAAATAGGTGCGGCAATTGAACACATAAAAACCCGGGAGATGGAGGTTGAGAATAGTTACGTCCGCTTTTTACCTTATGTACAGGCTAATTTCAATATAAACGAGAAGGTTAATCTCCGTGCAGGCTATTCAACCAATCAGCATTATCCTTTACTGTATCAGCTTAGCCCGATGACCATGGTAATAGATACTTTTCTGATACAAAAAGGGAATCCGTCATTACGAACCCCTGTCAGGCATCAGGCTTCTATTCGGCTTTCATTGTGGAACAGGCTGATAATAAATTCGGCATATCAATATACCCGTGATGAGATTAGCGAATTATATACCGAAAACGGTATCAATCTGTACCGAACCTTTAAGAATACGCGTATCAAAGAATATAATTTGAATGTTATTTTTGACCAAGCTGTGGGGAAACACTTCCGGTTCAAAAATTCAATCATGTATTACGTGGGACAATCAGTGGATGCTGAAAATAACAAGAGTCAAAGTGGTTGGTTAGTAAACTCTGAGTTAAGTTACTTTCACCCTGAAAGGCAGTTCGGTTTTCAATTGGGATATCACAGGAATATGAAGAAAAATATAATTATTCAGGGATATCAGATGTTTGATAAAGACAACTGGGTGATTAGTGCAAATAAAGCACTCTTTAACAACCGGATGTTCGTTACCCTCTCATACATACCTCCCATTACATGGGGTATCAGAGACCATCAATCGAGAGAGTTAGAAGCATCGTTCTACAAAGAAAAAACCAATCTTTACCTGAAACCTTATCATAATATGCTGTTGCTGAAGGTGAATTTACGCCTGAACAGGGGTAACAGCAAACCCGTTGAACGCCGTAATCCAATTAAAAAGAATGAAAGAGAACAACAAACCATTCAAACTGTCCGTCATTATACCAACTTATAATGAGGCCTTGACTATTATACAAATCTTAGAAAAAATAATAGAGGCGGAGTTACCCAATGAAATCGAAAAAGAAATATGGGTAATAGACGATTGTTCTACTGATGATACGGAAAAAAGAACAGAAGGATTCATCGCACTACATCCCGAAATAAGTATTAAGTTCCTCAAACTGAAAAAGAACCGGGGAAAAGGATATGCAGTAAGAACCGGCATTGGCCATGCTACAGGCGATATAATTATCATACAGGATGCCGACCTGGAATATGATCCCAATGATTATTCGGCTTTACTGCAACCCATCCTCTCGGGCGAATATCAGGTTGTTTACGGTTCGAGGTTATTGAATAAAGGCAATCGTTATTCTTCCCGCATTTTTTATTGGGGTGGCAAGTTTATATCACTGGTAACGAGTTGGCTTTTCGGCCACAGAATAACTGACGAGCCTACCTGCTATAAAATGTTTGATGCTGCTTTGTTGAAATCAATCCCCCTAACATATAACAGATTTGGGTTTTGTCCTGAAATAACATCTAAACTCTTAAAGAAAGGATATAAAATAAAAGAGGTACCCATTAGTTATTATCCCCGTTCCCATAAAGAAGGAAAGAAAATAAAGTGGCAGGATGGACTAGAGGCAGTTATTATACTTATAAAAAACAGATTTGCGCCTCAATCTCCTGTTATGTGTGCTCAATGGTTGGTGAAAAATATAGTATTGCTGTTCATTGCCATTTTAGTGGTTCATTATACTTTTTCGAAGCAATCAGGTTATAATTGGGTTTATACAAGTTTACTAAAAGCTAATATGGAACAAATAAAGAAGTATCCCGAACTTACTTTTGATGAAAAAATGACGATGAAACTTGGTGCAAGCTATCAGTATCTGTTATTCATTAAAGAAAACACGGAAGAGAATGCTGTTATTCTTTACCCTTCTGCGGCTGCTTTCCAGAAGGAGGGCAGTCCCTTTACACACGAAATATATAACAGGATATATGCCACACGTTTTCTTCATCCCCGCAAACTAATATATGAAGAGGAACTGGGAACAAGTGTATTCAGCAACAGGCTAACACACATTGCCATAGTCAACGGAGTTGGATATAAAAGAATCAATTTCCCGCTCGATTCAACAGTACAACATACCATAATTCCTTGTCGATAATAAAAAGCAACAACTTATGCTCATTTCAGGAATAATTATTGTAGTTTTTATAGGCTTTTTGGTGATAAATATTATCTCCATCCGCTACTCATTAATTGAAAAAATAGGATTATCATTCCCTATCGGTATAGGCATACAAACAATTACTATGCTGGTTATGAATATGGTTGGCCTCAAGCTTACTGCCATAGGCATGCTTCTTTCGGGAATTCTACTGATTAGTATTTTAAGTATTATTTTATACCAGAGAAGGGAGAAAATAAAAGCCTATTACAAGGATAATCCTCTTTACCTGAATACTTCGGGCTATAATCTGGTGTGGTTGTTTTTAATTATCGTTATTGCATACCTGGAATATATGAACTTCTCTAAATGTATGTATTTTCCGACTTTCGACCGCGACAGCCTTGCCGGGTTCGATACCATAGGTTATGTAATAGCAGAGGAACATACATTCAGAAACCTCAGTATATTTCAGCAAAACTATATATCTACTATTAATAATGCAGGCAGTTATATTACGTACGCTCCCATGGTTCAGTTGAGTTACGGTTTTGTGTATTTATTGGGTGCAGAAACTTCAAAGATTATACCTGCCTTGATGTACCTCTCTCTCCTGATAGTTTTTTACGGCAGTGTAAAACGGGTTTCGGGTAGAACAGGTGCAGCCATAGCTACTTTCTTTATGATGATTACTCCGGAAATGATTGGTTTTTCTTCGTTGTCGGCAACAAATTTGATACATGCGGTATATGCTTCGATGGGAATTATATATATAGCCCTGTGGTTTAAATTCAGGGAAAGAAGAGATTTATACCTCGGTTCCGTTCTGCTTGGCCTCAATATCTGGACACGTACAGAGGGTGTTGTGTTTATATGCACCGCCTTGTTTGTTGTTTTTGTGGATACTGTGATAAATAAGAAAGGATGGATCAATATGTTGCCCGTTATTCTTGCATTTTCTCCTGCTTTATTATGGATAATATTCACTCGGATATATAATTTCCATGCAGAAAGTATCGCCATACTCCATCCATATTGGGATGCAGAGAAAGCCGAAATTATATGGAAATACATGAAACTTTTATATACCAGTACACTATATTACGGTTGGACTTTTATTTTCTTTGCTGTATCTCTGATTTTGAATGGTTGGTATCTGTTCAGAAAACGGGATAATCTGGCTTTGCTGGCAATGATTGTTTTATCTTCTCTTTTGTATATGATTGTTTTGTATCAGATTGATTATAAATGGGATAGTATTGAGAATGTTTTGGCTTATTCTGCGAAAAGATTTATGTTTTGCTTTATACCTATGTTTTGGTTTTATATAGTTTCTAATCGGGTAGTAAGAATAGGTTTGAATCACCTTAAAATCTAGTTTCTTTCTTATATTGTTAGGACATTATAAATATATCTTCGTACGTAAAATCCGGTTTTGCATTCAGTGTTTTGATGTGTTCATTGTAGAATTGCTCATAACACTGTTTCGAAGTTCCTTTTTGTCCCAATTTATATAACACAAAGCATTTATTCTTAATTGCAAATTCATCCATATCATCGTGTAGTAATATAAGGTTGGAAATCCTGAGCATTAGTTTTAAATCACTCTTTACTTCAGGTTTTTCCATCATTTTTGTAAATGTATCTATGATGGTATTGGAAAAATCATTTTTAAAGTTGTCGAGCCAGTCGGCATTAATATTAGGTAGTAGAACTCCGGATGAGGCTATGTCTACTATGGACTCGATTAAATCTTTGTCGAATATTTCGTCGGCCCGGGCTTTTTTCAATAAGGAGATAACTTGAAAATAATCGCAATTGAAGTCTTCGCTCATGCTTACATACCAATAGCTGTTTTTATTAACTATTTCTATATTCCCGACCTTTTGCAGTTGGTTTCTGAGCTTTTTTATATTTACGCTTCGGTTGTTAGAAGCACTTGTTTTGTCCATCCCATTCCAGAAAGTGTTATTTATTTTTTCTGAGGTTATTTTTTTTCCATCCGTAATGGAATATAGCAATATATACAGGAACAAATTTTTGAGGACCGAAGTAATGTCTTCCGTTATATCTACTCCCTCTTTGTCATAAACCTGAAAGCCACCGAGTAGATTAATGGTTGATATTTTTTTCTTTGGAGCCGGAGGAGCGGAGATTGTTGTTCTTATATGATTTTTCTTTTTCCGGTAAATAAGCCGGATGGATACGAAAATACATAGTACGATAAAAATTAAAACTACTATTTTCCACGAGATATTAGCACTAAACAGAGATGGAGTTTCATTCTGGAATATATCATCTTTGTTCATGGGATGATAATTCAACGAATAAATTTCAATATTATATTTATGAGATTCTTCACCCTGTAGAATAACAGCATATAGCTTCATTGCTTTTTCGTCCAGAATAAGGTCGCAAAAAGATTCGATGTCCAGAAAATTGTAAGGGATACTATCTGCCAGCACTTTTGATTGTGATGTAGCCCAATCGAATGAAATAAGTTGAATGGATGAATTGAACCGGTCGTTATTATAAGTGAGTGAATAAACTGTCTTTATATTTTTATCGATAACCATCGAGTTGCTATGTACAAAAGGTTGTTCTTTGGGTGGAATAAATTCGGCCAGCTTCTTACAATCATAAGTTTCGAAATCTATTTCCCACAAATCGTACAGGTTTATTGATAGTCCTTCCTGTTTGCCTGAAACGTTACCATATCCCCCGAGCACCATTATCTTATTTGGCTCAAGATACCCCATAGAACTTAAATATCTGGGAGTTATATGCGGGGATAAATCTTTAACTTCCCATTTCCCGCCATCAAGGCTATGCTTGAATAATTCGGCATGGTATTTATGAAAACCGTATCCTCCAAATAGAATTAATTGGTTGGATAAGGTGTCAATTAAGCGGTTGTGTTGTTGTATCTGTGGGAAACCTTCGTCTGTGTTATTTGATGACCATTCTCTTTTATCGAAGTCGAATGTTATAAAATCGTCAAAGACTATACTGTACGAAAAAAGCCTGTTGCTGCGTCCGTCGTAGATTAACTGGCTGCCTCCGCTTCTGAATATGTTCCCTTTTTCAACGGGTATGCCCTGAATATTATTACTGTCGAAATTGTATGTAATAACAGAGTCGTTTGTGGCAATGAATAGTCTGTTGTATTTGGGGTCATACGTAATTTGGGCATTCCTGTCTTCAGTTGCTATTGTTTCTATTTTCTTCCACCGGGTATAATCGTCGATTTCCCATTTTCCGTTGTAAACGGTGGCTTTGGCTCCTTTTATTTTATCGAAAACCTGGTTTTCTCCATGCTCGAACAAACTCCATTCTCTTAAAGTTTTTCCGTTTTTATCGGCAATTTCCAGGTTTTTTATGGTCATAAAAGGAACATCGGATGTGTAAAATACCGGATGACCGTTTTTCCCAAAGAAGAATTTGATATCCTTTGTATTATTGAAAGAATGTGGCATTTCTTTCGATTTATTATTTACCGAACATATAATATTATTGTTGTCTATGATTACTTTGATTTTTAACCACACATCATTTTTTACAAGTTCTTCTTTATTAAACTCGGCACTCGAATAAATTTTGTCCTTTCCATTTAATACAAAATTAAGTGTTTCTAACCCGGTATTTGTTATAAGATCCAAAGTATGGGAGTCATGGCTTATGATTCTGAACACATAGCCATAAGAATATATTTCGCTGTGGAATTTCAAATCGAATTCTAAAGAGAAACCATCGGAGAAGTTTAATGGTTTTCCGGGTGTTAAATCGAGGCCGGTTCTTAAGTCTTTGTTTACGTCAACGGAATGGAAAGTGAGACCATAATTAATGTTTTCACTATTAACCATGACAGAATACATCAGACATAAGATTACCAATATTGTGGTTTTCATAATAAGGCGGATACTGAAACTATCAAAACAAATATAAAGTTTTTTTTATGTTTAACGGTTAATTGATGAGTAGTTTATGTTTTTTTTTGTTGCCGTATAATAGCAATACTATCAATCCAGCTTGTAAAGTGTCTGAGCAAACTCTTTATTTATCCTCTAAAGAGTACTTACTTATGCTCTAAAGAGTACTTACTTATCCTCCAAAGAGTACTTACTTATCCTCCAAAGAGTACTTACTTGTACTCTTTAGAGAACTTACTTGTGCTCTTTAGAGAACTTACTTGTCCTCTTTAGAGAACTTACTTGTCCTTCAAATAGTACTTGAGAGTGTGTGGTAAATAGCCTTAATATGGATTTGTCATTGGTTACGTAGTGAATCAATCCAACTCATGCGTTTTGGAAACTGGATTGCTTCACCTACGGTTCGCAATGACGTGATCGACGGTGATAATTACCTAATCTACCTGGTGGGTAGGTAAATCACTGTTTTGGAAACGCCTGCACTAACGGTTTTTCTATTTATTAGCCCCTTTATACTCCGGATATACATAATTGATTTTTTCTTTAGCATACACGCGAACATAATCCACATACATATCGGTTCCGTTATTATAGCGTTCCAGATTAATCGGCCAGCCGCTTATTCCCCCAATAGCATAATTAATCAGGAAAACGTGAGGTCTTTCCCACGATACATTATTGGTAGGATGGCGTAGTACTTCGATATCATCAAAATAATATATTGTATTTTCTTTATCCACATACAAGCCATAGGTATGGAATGTTGTTGACCAGTATGATTTTCCTCCTAACTCCATAATAGGTACAACTTTAGAATATTCTTGTTTTTTATTGCCATCAGCATCCGTCTGCCCCCAGAAATGGCTACAGATAGAATATCCCGGATGGTTAGGATTTCCTTTACCCACACCACCGTATGCCTCGACAATATCCAGTTCATCACCATCGGTACCACGGTCGAGGTCGGTAATAGTCCAAAACGCAGGCCATGTTCCTATGGCCGATTGTGCTGTAAAACGGCATTCCATATAGAACGGGGCTTTTACCCACAAACCTTCTCCATCCATATTTACTGAGGCAATAAGTCCGGTGCTGCCCTTTGTGCCGGGTCTTTTGCGTGCGGCTATTTTGAGATAAGAGTCGACCTGGCTGAAAGGATTATCAGGCCCGTCGACATCTGAGAACGGCCAACCGCTGAAATCGCCAAAGCGGGGTTTATGGGCATTGTAGCGCGCATTTCTTCCATCGTTAGAGATGGATAACGGGCCGTCGAAGTCATCTTCGAAAATCAATTTCATTCCTCTTGCTCCGGGAGGGTCATTCGAGGGTATACCCATATTCCATTTCACTCCGCCTTTATTATAGAGCTGCAATTCGCAAAAATCCTTCTTTCCCTCGTCATTATGCGCATAAATACGGATGTTTACCGGGCCGGAGGGAAATCTGTCGGCATTAAATTTAAAGGACCCTTCACCATTTTTCCCCAGTTTAATTCCTTTGGGGGTTAGGTTAACGTCATGTCCCCATTCACTGGGATTATCAGCAGTAGGATGGCTCCAGCACATGGCTTTGGCATATTTCATTCCGGCTGCTTCAAATTTTACAGTAATTGTTCCTTTAACATCCGTTCGGTATTCGGGAGTCAGCACCTTGATGCACTCTACCCATTCTTCATTGGCATCACTGGTTTGACCGTGATTAAAATCTACATAATCTGATTTAGACAGATTTGTTTGAGCAACCACATTTATACAAATAAAATGGATGCTCAGGATAAGGAAGTAGTTGAGTTGTTTCATCATTTATGATTTTAAGTTGTTGTTATGGTTTAGTTAATTGCCAGGCATTTCAAAGGATGGGGGAGTGGCATCTTCACCAGATGCCCAATTCTTGTTAGGGTGTTTTCCCATATTAAGTTGTAGTGTACCACCTTGCATTAGTTCGTCGTGGCTGAACCATGAATTATTCCATTCTTTTCCATTGAATATCGCAGATTGTATATACTTATTTTCAGGAGCATAATTATGGCAAATTATTTCGAAGGTTTTATCTCCCGGAAGTTTTATGGTAGCTTTTTCGAATACAGGGCTGCCGATAACGTACATGGGCAAACCCGGAGTAACCGGATAAAAACCCAGTTGAGAGAATACAACAAAAGCAGACATTCCACCGCCGTCTTCATCTCCGGGCATTCCCATATAATCATCCCGGAACCACTGGTTGAGTAAGTTGCGAATATGCTTTTGTGTACGCCAGGGCTGTCCGGCATAATTATAAAGATATGGGATGTGTAATGATGGTTCGTTTGCCATCGAATATTGACCCGAATTACCGGTGTGGTCGGGAAGTATGGCGTAAAATTCGTATTTGGGCTTGCCCAGTGGGGTATCGAACATACTTTCCATCTCCCGGACAAAAATATTCTTATCTCCCATAAGGGCAATAAGGTCGGCAATATTATGTTGAACATCCCAACGATAAATCCATCCGTTATTTTCGTCGTAATAATCACGGGCACCGAGTCCGCCCGAGAAACGATAGTCTACAGCTTCAATAAAGTTGCCGCCTTCGTTTTTAGGGTGAAAGAATAAGGTGTTGGGGTTGAATAATAACCGGTAATTCAAAGAACGCTTTTTAAAGTATTCATAATCGTCCGATTTTCCTAACTCTTTGGCCAGTTGCGCCAGACACCATTCATCGTAATAGGTACCTAATGATACTGCTACTGATTGCCGTCTCTCCCAGGAATGTACCTCTTTAACATATTCCTGCTGATTGGGGTTTAATGCCGGGAAATAACCTTTCTCTTTGAAAAATAAATCTAATAATCCTGCTTTTTGACCACGAGACCACGGGGCTAATGTCTTTTCTGTTAGAGCTCTTTTGCCGGCATCGTATGCTTTTTCAAGATTGAATCCTTTTATCCCTTTTCTATAACCATCAATGATAACTGCTATGCCATGATTGCAATTCATACCGTGTGAATCGCCGGCAGTTCCCGGGAAAACAGGAATCCAATGGTTTTCAGATTCCCCGGCAATCCGGAGAATGGAGTTTATCATATCGCTTTCTTTTTGTGGGTCGAGAATACACCTTAGTGGATGAGTAGCGCGGTAAGTGTCCCAAAACCAATCATCGGTATAAAAAGGTATTCCGTTGTCGTCATGTACTTTTCCATCAAAGGCACTGTAGTATTTTCCGTCTTCGGATATACACACCATTCTTTCATACGTGCGATATAAAGCAGTATAGAATACTGTTTTATCTTTTTCTTCTCCTTTTACTTCGATTTTATCCAATGTTTCAATCCACTTTTTTCTACCGATACCGGCCAGGCGGGCAACATCATAATCGGTGATTTCTTTGCGCAGATTCTTACCGGCTTGCTCTTCGCTAATCAATGAGATGCCATACCTGATATTTACACGCTTCTGGTTTTCCGGAAATTTGAGTACTATCGAAACAGAATCATTATCCTTTACGACAAAAGAACTATCTATTTTTTGTTGTATTTCCAGATATAGATATGCTTTGGTATTATGTTTTCCACCTATATGCTGATATCCGGAAATGATATTTTCTTGTAGTCTAAGATTACCATTGAAAGCGCTTAATAAAAGAGAGGGTTGTTCTTTTCCCTTAAAATTGAATTCGTATACAGCCGATTGATGGGATGGCGCGTATTGGACTTCAGTCTCTACGTTATCCAGGTAAACACTATACCAATATGGTTTTATTTCTTCGTTATCGTACTCATAATTTATAACTCCACCTGTATAAATGGAATCTCCCTGATACGGGTTTATACTGAAAACCTGTTTTCCGCGATGACCCGGCAGGAACAGGGGAAGCCCGTTTAATTTGTTGTCTGTAATTTCTCTACGTACCGGATGTACCCGCATCATACTATTGGGTAAATGGATGGTAGGAAAAGTAGGTACAAGCAAATGGCTTATATTTCCTATATATGGATTTACATAGTCTATGGATGCTTTGCTGTCTTTTGGTATTTGGCTACAGGCATTTGAGAATACCAGCAACAGGGGGATTAGATATAGAGAGTGATGTTTATTCATATAAATGGTTTGTATTTAAAATTAGGTAGATATACTTGTTTGGGTGAAGTGGATTGTTTTTCTAATGTCCTCCCCCTAACCCCCTCCAGAGGGGGACAGGCTGCGCTATATGCTGTTCCCGCATGGTATCCCCCTTTGGAGGGGGTTAGGGGGAGGACACTACAAATACGCTCCATTTACAATCACTTATAATCCTCCCATCTGAAACTCAAGGGTACCACCTTGCATTATTGATTGATGACTGATGGTTGCATTCGTAACCGGTATGCCATTCAGTTTGACAAATTTTACATATTTATTCGTTTCGGAAAGATTTCTTGCTACAACAGTAAATGTTTTGTCATCTGGCAAATTTATCACGGCGTGTGGTACCTGAGGTGAACCAATAACATATTCTCCGGAAACGGGATTGACAGGATAAAATCCTAATGCACTGAACATATACCAGGCCGACATTTGTCCACAATCATCATTACCGCACAAACCATCGGGCTTCGGTTGATAGAATTGATCGAATATCTCACGTATAAGTTCCGCCGTACGGTTGTTTTCTCCCAACATGCTATATAGATACACAACATGATGGCTGGGTTCATTGCCTTGCGCATACTGACCAATCAAACCCGTTACATCTCCTACGAACCCTGTTGCCTCAGCCACTACGTCCTGAATAAACAAAGAATCTAATTTATTTATAAATGCTTCTTTCCCTCCCATCAGATTTACCAGTCCGGATATATCATGGGGTACATGCCAGGTATATTGCCATGCATTGCCTTCGGTATAATCGCCACCGGCAGTACCGGCGTGCGAAATATGGAATTTATCGAAAGGGGTACGCCATTGCCCGTTAGAATCTTTGCCACGCATCAGCTTTGAATCCGGGTCAAAAAGGTTTTTGTAGTACTGCGAACGTTGCATAAAGAAATTATAATCATCTTGCTTACCAAGTTTCCGGGCAAGTTGCGCGGCGCAATAATCATCGTATCCGCATTCCAGTGTGCGAGATACGGATTCTTCTTTTACCAGGTCGAACGGGAAGTATCCATATTCATCGTAAATTTTCCAATCGTACTTACGATTGTATTGTGTGAGTGACTTTTTTACAACTTTATATGCTTTTTCCAAATCTATACCGGGAATGTCTTTCATGCAGGCTTCGACTACTGCGGCTACCCCGTGGTTCCCAATCATGCAATAATTCTCCTTTCCCCAAAGTGTCCATATCGGCAGGTAGCCGTATGTTTCGGCATGCAGTAGCATGGTATTAGTAAAATCGGGAACTTTCTCGGGTGCGATAATGGTATACATCGGATGTGCCGCACGGAAAGTATCCCATAGTGAAAAGGTAGAATAATATTTTTTCTGGGGAGATAGGGCAACCGAGTCATTGCTTCCACGGTATTTTCCGTCGACGTCGGCAATGTTATTGGGTTGGATAAATAGATGATAAACGGATGTATAGAAGTTTTTCTTCTGGTCTTCGGTGCCTTCGATTTGGATGCGCGACAGGTATTTATTCCATTCGTTTTCCGCATTGGCCTTCATACTATCGAAATTCCAATGGTCGGCTTCTTCTTTCATGTTGCTTTTGGCTCCTTCGATGCTTACCATGGAAAAGGCTACCTTCATATTCAGTTCTCTATCGTTTTTGAGGTCGAAATGGTAGATAATTTTCGGTGCTTTATTTCCGGGAGCTCCTTTAACGGTATCTGTTGCCACTATCGGATTATCGAAGTTGATAACGAAATACAAATCACGTTCAACCCAATGGGTTACTCTCATTTTTCCACTTATGGTTACATCATCCTCCTGCTGTATGTTTGCATACAGAACCCGCTTGTTATATAAATCTTCACTACTTACATTGCCACTCTGAAAGTCAATATAAACGGCAGGTTTGTCTTTTTTGAATGTATAATTGTGCATGGCAATATGTGGCGAACAGGTTAACTTAACATCCACGTTATTGTCGATAAGATTGACTGAATAGTATCCCGGTGTAGCTATTTCTGTGCTTTTGGAATAAGTACTCTTAAAATCATCGCGTGGGGTTCCGCTAAACGGCATTACCAGTAAATCTCCCATATCGGGTATTCCTGTTCCATTTAACCTATTCTGGGTAAATCCCCATATTAACTCGTCTTCATATCGGTATCCGGCACAATACTTCCATTCAAAGTTTCCGGTTTGCGGGCCGGGTTGCATCATACCGAGAGGATACGTGGCGCAAGGAAAGGTATGCCCTGTATATGTGGTTCCTATAAAGGGGTCGACATACTGAAGATAATTATCATCCGTTTGCTTTTCGCATCCGACAAAAAACATCAGATAGAGCAGTGCTAATAGTGTAAATTTATTCATCTGTAAGTTAGTTGGTTATTTCAACAATCAGTGGGTGATTGGTTAATGAGAGTTCCACAAAAGACACATCTTTCAGATTCTTAACGGCTTTTGTACCTGAAATAGGATTGTATACATTAACCTCTTTATAATTTTCACCTAATTCTACTTTTATATCATCGGATTGTTTACTACCAAACCTTTCTCCCCATAATACCAGATAAAACTTGCCGTTACTTTTCTGCAATAATAAATCATGGGTTGTGGCGGGTTGGCCGGCGATGGAATAATTCAATTTATCGAGCCTATCCGGATTCCTGGTATCGGCTAAAATGGTAGTGAAATTATGCATATAGTGCGCTGCTATTTTGGGAGTATTGTCCAGCTTGTAGAAAGCAAACTTTTCGTGTTCTGCTTCATTTGACCTTCCCTTCAATAGATATACCGCAGTGTGTTTCCACCCTCTTTTAAATTGCGATAAGTAGAGATTTAAATATAAACGGCCCTGCATCTCTTCGGTAACACCCTGTTCTTCATTGATTTCGTAACCGGTTTCTGTTGTAACCCTGGGTAAGGTTTCCAATTCTTCATCCGAATATCCCTGATATTTCTTTAACCATGTTTTCCCGAAATTGCCATATAGTCCATCAACCGGACAGTCTTTGCCCGGACTTGCACTGAGCCACGTTTGGTTGTCGTGTAAACCCGGCCAACTGGGATGAGAAATGTAATTATGGCAATTGGCGAAATCTGCATACTTTGTTCCGGCCGGCATTATTATATCCGTTCCTTCGGGAATAGTCAGAAATTGCAATCCTACATTATCCGTCTGCGCTCCGGTTTCGCATGTAGACCAAACCGGATAATCTTTTAGTACATTATCGTTTTTTACTGCTTCATATAAGTCCCGGTGAAGTTTGGCAACAGCTACCCACGACTTGTCGCGGCCACCAAACTCACCCTGATAATTTATTCCCCAGTTATTTGGCTCGTTAGAGCCTTCGATGGCAAGTAATGCTCCTGCGCCTGCCAGTTGTTTTGCTTCATTAACCAGCCTTTCGATATCGCTATGCCCACTCAGGAGGCCATAGCTGGAGCGTACTCCGGCAGTTTTATATAATTCGATAAAGTCTTCAACAGGCGCATTGTCTTCATATCCCACCCTTACCCATCGTAATCCTGTATATTTCATATTATCAATGGTTTCCTGCAAGTTTTCTCCCCGGCGGGATACAGAAGTACAAACCCCCATGCTATTCAGAAATTCGTTTGCACTGACAGCAACGGTACCATCGTTATTATCAGAAGCACTCTTTTTTTCGGAACAGCCCGTCAGGGTAATTAATAATATGGCGATGAGTTTGGAAAATAAATAGTGTTTCATCTTTCTTTATTTAGATTTATGTTAATAATAAGTATTGTTTTTCCACTAATACCTTATTCCGCTCCGTATGCATCTATCTCTGCAAGGAATGCAAACCAGCTATTTCCTTTTGTTGCTTCATATCTGAAATATCTGGCTCGTGGATAGGCCGACATGGTGAATGTTTGGCCGGCATCATCCCCGCTGTTTACATCAAAGGTTCCCTGTTCATCCCAGTTTTCACCATCCAGGCTGGTAAAGAATTTGCATTCGGTTTGTCCACGTCCGTCACCTTGTCTCCGGAAGCACACAAAACTGGTAATTGTCCATTCCTGACCCATATCCACTTCAAACCAGTGGGGGTAAGGTACTTCCTGTGTCCAGCGCGAGTGCCAGAAAGTTGAAATATCATTATCTATAACTGCCGAAATATATCCCAAAGGAGAGGCTTGTCCGCCTTCTTCCGGTTCATCGGTCGAGAAATCATGTATTTTCCATTGCGATTTGTTTATTTTCTTAATTTCCAGAACCGGCAGTTCGATGCTTTTTGTTACAACTTCACCGTTAACGCCTGTGGCTTTTAGTGTTACTGTATATATACCTTTTTCAGCAAATACGTGCGTTGGAGTAGTATCGGTTGAAGTGTTTCCATCGCCAAAATTCCATTCGTAAGACATACCATAGCTGGATGTATTGACGAATTTTACTTTGTTCCATTGATTGGCATCCACACTGAAAGCAAAATTGGCTGTAGGAATCATTATTTTCGTATCAATAAGAATGACAGCCGTTTTCAGCGATTCATTCATTTTACAATCGGTACTCGAAACAGATACTCCTAATGCATATTTCTTTTCCGGTGCATTCTCTTTAAGGAAATTCAGGTCGACTGTAAGGTTAAAGTTACCCAGACTCTTTCCGCTCCTTATCTCGGCCGAAGAAGACAGCTCGTATGTACCGGAGGGTAATACAAGGGTTTCAGCATCCAATTCTCCTTTAGCAATCAACTTGGAGATTGTATCCGTATCAGCTTCCACTTTTACATTTATAGTTCCATTATTATTAATACCCGACCTGTAAACACCCAGCGGAATGTTGAATTGATTATTGGCATTATCTACCGTAAACCGAAATGTATTTCCCTCGGTAGGATGTCCTGTAACAGATGTAGTAACCTCATTTATCGAATAGATATTACCGGCTATGGGAATATATATTTCCTGTGGAGGATAATCTGTCGAAACTACTTCATCATATTGACATGATGTAAGCAGGTATCCTACTGCAAATAGAATTAATATATGTATCTTATAATTTTTCATCATTTATTCTTTATAAATTAAGAAATTGTATTGATTTAATGTTTATATCATAGAACTGTTTGTTTCATACTGTGAAACTCTTTGTTTCATACCGTGAAACTGTTTGTTTCATACTGTGAAACTTCCTGTTTCATACTGTGAAACTATTTGTTCCATACCGTGAAACTTTCTGTCCACTACCGGGATTAAATCAAAGTAATAACTACCATAAAGGATTTTGTACCCATTTATCACCTGTAGCAATGTTCAGGTCGTTTTGCGGAATGGGATACAAATACATTTTAGTCTCAAATGTTCTGTTTTCAACATCAATAACGTTGTATGAAAACGCGCCGTTATTATTCGTTATTTCTACACCCCGTAACGGGATATTCAATGTCGAAGGGGCAGTCATCCAGCGGCGAACATCCCAGAAACGATGGTCTTCCAGTGCCAGTTCTATTCTGCGTTCGTGGCGAATCCTTTCTCTCATTTGCTGCTGGGTAAGTCCGTCGGGTAGCGTCGGCATATTGACACCCTCTCTTTGACGAATCCTGTCGACATATTCCTTTATGTCACTGTTTCCGGGGTCGCATTCGTTCAGTGCTTCGGCATAATTCAGGTAAACTTCGGCTAACCGGAATATTATCCAGGTATGAACACTTGTCCGGTTTTGCAATAAATCCAGATCGGGGTCAATATATTTATAAGTATAATAGCCCGTTTTAGTAGCTCTTAATGTTCCTTTACCATCCAGCCCACCGGTCCAACATTCTAAGGGTCGTCCTTTGAAGTCTGTATTATTAGTAAGTACGGTGTATTTAAGCCGCGGGTCGCGGTTCTCGTATGGATTATTGGCATGGGCAGGATTTTTCCAGTCAAACACACTGCCATCGGCCATTTCGTAATCGTCAACAAGGTTCTGGGATGGAGTGACACCGCTACTTCCTAAATCGTATCCAATGGGATAATTATTTTTCTCGAACTGGTTTGAGGCTCCGTTACGTTGAGCCATTATTATTTCGTTGTTTGTATACGATTTAAACAGATTCACATAATTAGCAGATAAAGCATAACCGCTACCTGAAAGTTGAATAACATCCAGTGCTGCCTGGGCAGCTTCTTCCCACCGTTGTTTTCTGGATTTATTATCGGTCATTGATATTAAATCAGCATCGGCATACCCGCCTGCCCATGTGGGGTCGTTGAACAAATCGCTGGCAGCATATAATAATGTCCGGCTTTTTAATGCTAAAGCAGCACCTTTGGTTACCCGACCCAAGTCTCCTTCATTCGGATAAACCGTTGGCAAAGCTTCCGCAGTGGTATTGCATTCGTCAACTATAAACTGAATACATTCCGAAAGAGAGCTTCTCGGAATACTCCGGTAGTCCGAGTCGGGATTTTCCGGATTCTTCAACAACGGAACGCCACCATAACGTTTCACCAGTTCGAAATAAAAGTATGCCCTGAGGAAACGAACTTCGTACTTCCATCGCTCAATGTTTGAAAGCATGGTTTGATAGGTTTCCTGCTTGGTGGGGTCGAGCTTGTAATAGTCCAGATTGATATTGTCGGAGTTTGCCAGAAATAAATTAGCCGCCCGTATTCCATTGAAATTGTTGCTCCAGGCCGCATCCGGGTTATCAATAGCATTCCATGACCCATTGTTGAATTTCTGAACAGGTGATGTCTCCAGAGTAAATTCCGCTTCATCGGATGCGGCAGCCATCATTGCTTCCTGGTTAATGTATGCCATTCCATTCGGAAGATAGGTATAGACTGCAAGAGCGCGCCCCTGACTGTGCATATAGTTCGTGTTTGCAAGTTGTTCTGTTAATGCCAGTTGCGCTTCGGGGTCTAATGTATCGTTGCACGCATTAAGGAACAAGCAAAATACTCCTATGCTGAAATATATAATCTTTTTCATATTAAGTTAGTATTATAATTTAACATTAACTCCTAAGCTAAACGTCCTTAATGACGGGTATCCGCTAAGTGTTTCAGGATCGGAAAAACCATTCATGTGGTCTATCGAGAATAAATTTGTACCATTCAGATATACCCGGATATCATTTATCCTGATTTTGTCGATGAGAGATTTGGGTAATGTATAACCTAACTCCAGACTTCTTAGTTTAAGGAAGTTACCGTTCTTCTGCCAAAAAGACGAACGTTGAAAGTTGTTCATATTATTATTGGCAGATAATCGCGGATATTTGGCACTGGATGCCGTTTCCTTAGTCCAGCGGTCGAGAGCTACCGAAGAAATCTTACCATCATTCTGGAATGCCTGGTAATATTTACCGTCTTGGTATACCGTTCTGTTTAAGGCACCCTGAAAATGCAAATCAATATCAAAACCTTTGTAAGTAGCTCCGGTATGAAAACCGAATGTTAGTTCGGGCATCGAAGTATATCCCAAAGGTATTATATCGTTCTGATCAATAATATTATCGCCATTCTGGTCTTTATATTTAATGTCTCCGGGTTTAACCACATCCGAGAATATTTGTTTGGGTGAATTTGCGATATCCGCTTCATCGGCGAAGAAGCCAATGGATTCCAGTACGAACGGTTGATTAATCCTGTGTCCTGTAGAATAAAGGTAATCCCATAACTGAGGCGCTTCCGCATTGAAATCTATTTTATTCCTGGCGTACCACGCGCTGGCCTCGGCAAAGAATGTAAGATTTCTAACTTCTTCATTGGAATAACGTATACTTGCCTCGAAGCCTTTATTACTTGTTTTACCAATATTCATATCGGGCAGGGATATACCCAGGTATTGTGGAATTAAATTGTATGGTTTAGCTAAGATATTATTCCGTTTATTGCTGAAGAAATCGAAATTTACCGAGAACTGTTTCAATAAGATTGCTTCGAAACCGATGTTCAGCTTTTTCTCCTTTTCCCAGGTTACCTGTGGGTATGCCAGACTACTTTCTTTATAAATATCGTACCCATCGTTGTTTGTTCCTAAATGATACGAACCACCATAATCGTAATATTGGTTGTACATATACCTTCTTCCACCAATATCACTATTGCCTGTCAAACCATACGATCCCCGAATCTTAAGGTAATTAATGATGGAATTATCTTTCAGGAAGTCTTCGTTGGAAATAATCCAGCCAAGCGAACCGGCAGGGAAGAAACCGAAACGATGACCCGACGGGAAATTATCATTACCGTAATAGCCAAACGAGAACTCTCCGACATATCGTTTATTATAAGCGTATGTAAAACGTCCGCCTAAACCCAGGTTGATATATGGCAAGTCTCCATCAGGAATTGTATAATCATCATAATTGGCAATAAGCATCGCGTCAACATCATGCGAGCCGAACTCTCTTTTGTAGTTCAGGAAACCCTGAATCACATAATTGCGCCACTGTTCCGAGCGGCCTTCATCGGCACTTAATGAAGTGTTTTGTCCGAACTGAGTATATACAAGTTCTCCTGTTGTTGGATTTTTAGATACCGAGAATCTTTCGTATTCCCTTGATTTGGTAGAGTAGGTTTTGAAATACGTATTAAATCCGAAAGTTCCGGAAATGCTTAACCCCGGTGTAACCATACTTAAATCAGCTGTTAATTTAGCCAATGTCTGGGCAACCCTGCTATTAGTTGATACATACCCGGCCTGTGATATTTCTCCCAACGGATTCTTAAACAGTGTATTACCTCCAAGCTTATTGTTGTTTGCATAAACAGGGAATGCATTTGATGGAATCGTTGCCATCAGGTCGAAAATTTCATTGGTATATTCGCCTGTGCCCGGATTTGTTTTATCCCGTACCGTCCCCCCTAAAGTAATGGCTGCCGATAACCAGTCATTAATAGTAATATCTAAATTTGTTCTGAAATTATAACGGGTATAAGAGGCGTTCTTTGTAAACTCCGAAATTTTCTCGGTATTTCGATACAAGCTACCATTGTTCACGACATTGAGTAATACAAAATATCGGATGGTTTTTGATCCTCCTGTTGCAGTGAAATTGAAATTGGTTATAGGAGCCATGCTTCTCAATAACTCATCGTACCAATCAACATCGGGGTATAGTATACGGTCACTACCATTTCTGTAAGCGTTTAAATCGTCATCTGTATACAGAGGTATGGCAATTCCGTCGTTCCGTTGTGCTTCATTGTATAGCCGGGCATAGTCGTACGAGCCAAGGAAATCGGGCAATCTTACACCTTGCTGGTAGCCATGCTGTAAGCTAAAATCAACTTTCAACGGGCTTTCTTTTCCTCTTTTGGTTGTAACCAGGAGAACACCGTTAGCGGCTCTGCTACCATATATAACGGTGGCCGAGGCATCTTTCAGTACCGATACCGACTCAATTTCTTCCGGTGTAAGTTGCTGGAAGAATGTCTCGGTAGAGGGCATACCATCAATGACATAGAATATTCCGCTCCCTGAGCCAAAGGTGTTTATACCTCTGATATTCATTGATGGCGAGTCGTTTCCCGGTTCGCCGCTTCCCTGCTGGACGGTAAGTCCCGGTAGCCTGCCATAAAGTGTATTGGCCACGTTGGAAGTAAAAGACTTCTTTAAATCCTGACCCTTGATGGAAGAAATAGAACTATTGACACTCCACGAAGGCTGTTGTCCGTATGGAATGTCCATCAGCATATCCTGCTTATCTGTTATTATACTATCCGGTATTATTTCCTGGGCATTTAGTGTGTAGCCGTAAGCCAGGGTAATAAATAGTATAAATATATTTATCTTATTTTTCATATATATTTTATATCTAAGTGATTTAACTGTCAACCGTTAACTTGTCGGATTAATAACCCGGGTTTTGAATTAAATAGCCTTTATTCACCTCGTTTGTGCTGAAAGGATGCAAATACAGCTTCCGGTCCCATGTACGGGTTTCGAATACGTAAGGCTCGTAACGGAATTCCGATAAGTCGTCGGATAGTTTGTAAATCTTGATTCCCCACATATCTCCCTGCATTACACCTTCCTGTTCGGCTATCAACCACCGGCGAATATCCCAGAAACGAAGATTATCGAATGCTAACTCGACAGTTCTTTCATTAATAATCCGGTCGGTGATATCTCCTTCCGTAGCAGCGGGCTGACCTGCTCTGGCACGGATTATATTGATAGCCTGCCGGGCAGTTAAACCATATCCATTATCGGTGTCGGGGCCGTATGCCTGGTTCATTGCTTCGGCATAATTCAGATAAATCTCATTTAGCTGGAAAAGTGTAGAATTGGGTATAGCACCATAGTTGTTCGAATCGATGGATGTCAGATATAATTTATGCAACCAAAATCCGCCAAAGCAGGTGTTTGCGTCTTTTCCCCCTTCATATATTTCGATTGTAGGGAATTCCCAATTCCAATACGACATATTATAGGCTATGGTCTGATGAAACCGGCGGTCTAACTGAGCCATTTTAGCCTGTAAATCGTTGCCGCCATCCCATGTTACAGGTGTTCCATCCTGTTTTTCGTACTTTTTTACGAAGTTCAAAGTCGGTGTTACACCGCTCTGACCCGAGTTTCCGGCATACACAGACGGAGGCGAAATGGCAGACCACGGCCAGGTCCATGTACCGTGAAAACCTTGTGATTTTTCGGCGAAAATGATTTCTTTATTATCATATACATTCCAGCTATATCTGTAGTTTTCATCAACACCTTTATCTGTTATCAGCTCACAACCGGCATTCTGTGCCCAGTCCAGTACATCTTTGGCTGCTTTGGCTGCGTCTTTCCACCTATTGGCATTACTATTTCCAAAACAAATAAGGTTGTTGTTTTCGCCAAAGTCAATATATGGCGTGGCTGTATTAAACTGTGGGCTTGCCGCATACAGTAAGATTCTCGATTTCAATGCCAAAGCTGCTCCCTGGTGAACCCTGCCTTTCAAACTTCCGGTTTGATTTAAAGGTAAATCCGGAACCGCTTCCTCAATGTCTTTGAGAATGAAATTCAATGTTTCCTCGAGGGTGCTGCGAGGTATTTTTAAGTCTTCATCAAGTCCGATTCTACGGTCGATAATAGGAACACCACCGTACATTTTGAACATTTCGGCATAATTAAGCGCTCGTATGAATTTGGCTTCGGCCTTAAGTTGATCTATGTATTCCTGGCTCATATCAGGAACCGCATCAATTCTGTCCAGGAATATGGCTACTTTCCTGATAGCTATCCACCGGTACCCGAAACGCGGGTCGTCTGTATTATCCGGACTGATGGAAGCCGAGTTCCATTTTTGCGTTAAATACCATGCAGCACATGTTTCGGATTCGTCGGTCGAACCTGAGTTTATTGCCCCCTCGGGATTTGAAAAGGACGGGTTGCTATTGTCCCATGATGCATAGGGAAGATTGGAATGGATTCCGTATTCGTAAATACTAACCAGAAAAGTTTCGGCCTGAGTACGGGAGGAAAAAATCGTATCTTCCGTTACATCCACACCCGGTGCTTTGTCGAGGTAATTACCCATCATATCTTCGCACGAAAGGAAGATATAAAACGGGAGTGCTAGTAATATAATCAGTATATATCGAGTTTTCATATTATTTAAAATTAATGGTTAATCCCACATTATAAACTCTTGTGATAGGGTATGGCTCAGTGTTAGCCTGTCCGGTAGGGTATTCGGGGTCTTCACCGGCGAATAAGTCGCACCAGGTTAAAAGATTGCTTCCATTGGCATATATGCGTAATGACCCTATGCCGATTTTCTCTAACATCTTTTTCTTGAAAGTATATCCGATTTCGGCGTTCTTAAGTCGCAGGTAAGTTGCATCCTCTAACCAATAGGTAGATGTTACATAGTTATGCTCGTCATTGGTGATTGAATATCGCGGATACCTGATTTCCTGTCCTTTCTCGTATCTTTCCTGGCTCCAACTTTTCAATAAGTCTTTATTTGCTCCTGTATCCGTATAAAATCCCCGCATGGTTCTGCGCGACGGAAGATTCGACACTCTGGTGGCTCCCTGGAAGAATACCGAAAAATCGAATCCTTTATAACTACCACCCAAGCTTAAACCGAAAGTAACTTCCGGGAAGTTTGAATAGCCGATAGGCACCTGGTCTTCGTTGTTTATTTTGCCATCTCCGTTTATATCCTTATATCTGATATCTCCCGGCTGAATCTTATTGTTATTCCACATATAAACCGGACGATTTACATCGTTAACTTCTTCCCAGGTGTTGTACAGGCCATCGGCCACATACCCGAAAAACTGTCCGAACCTTTGTCCGGTTCTGTATTGATAGGGATATTTCCAATCCACTTCATCCTGAAACTCAATGGTATTGTGTGCATAAGTAAAGATTCCTTTGGCAAAGACGTTGAAATCTCCGAACATATCGTTGTAAGTAATTTCTCCTTCAATACCTTCGTTCTTCATTTTACCTAAGTTATAGGCCGGCATATTTGCTCCGATAATCTGGGGTACGGTGCCCCGGTTGGCCAGAATGTTATCCCGTTTCTGGCTATAGTAGGCAAACTCCAGTCCTATCTTGTTTTTGTAAAACCTTAGGCTACCGCCTAAATCCAATTGTTTAGACTCTTCCCATGTAAGGAAAGGATTTCCCAGTTTGCCCTCGTTGGCAGCTACATACCCCTGATAATTTGACCCTATTTCTCCGAAATAATAACCCGGGCTGTTAGTTGGAGTGTATGTATAGGATGTGGGACGGTACAGGAAACGGTCTCCACCAATTTTATCGTTACCAACAATACCGTACGATGCCCTTAACTTGGCAAATGTAACTATATCGTTTTCGGGAAAATACGGTTCGCTGGATATTATCCATCCCAATGAAAACGACGGGAAGAATCCGAAACGGTTACCTTTGGCAAAGTTTTCAGTTCCGTTATAGTTTAAACTGGTTTCGGCCACATATCTATCGGCAAAGTTGTAGGTGAAACGGCTTATGATTCCCTGATAACCATTCGGTATTAGGAACGCCAAATCCGGACTATGATATTTACTTTGATTATACAATACCAGCCCTGTAACATTATGATTGCCAAACTTTTGGTTATATGTTACACCACCTTCCAGGTATATGCGGCGGTTTTTCTTTACCTCGCTTCCATATTTTAAGTGTTCCAGGTCACTACCCGGTATATAAGCTATAGTACCGTCATCCCATCTTCTTGCTTCGTAACCCATACCTACCTGTTCGTATTTTTTAATATCGTTGTTGAAGTTTTTATAAGATACGGCTCCGCGTAGTGCTAACCCTTTCAGTAAATAATCCATTGTATAATTTAAACGAATCGAACCATCCAGACTCGTTTCGTAATCACGGTGCCATCCTTTATTATAAGCCGCTAAGGGAGTCCACGAAGTATTTGTTACTGATGGAATAGTTATTATTTTGTTATCAATTACGCCCGGCGAACTATTAGGAGTAACCGATGACAGCATTTCCATAAGTAAGCCGGTGTCCCAGTTCGGCCCGCGCAAATCACCTATCTGTGTTGAAAAATCAAGGCTTGCCGTCAGGTTATTGGTTACCTTTATATCAAAGTTCGACCGTATGTTATATCTTTTATATTTAATCTGGTAATCGAACCCAGGGTCGAAAATATCTGTATTCAACATTCCGTTTTGAGTAAAATAACCAAGCGAAAAGAAATATTTTACACGTTCAGTACCGCCCCTCATATTAATGTTAGTCTGGCTTTGGGTTGAATAATCTTTCAGCATATAGTCGTACCAGTCCATATCCGGATAGAATACCGGATCGGAGTGTGTTCTATATTTCTCAATATCCGAGTCGGAATATTTACGAACAGAATTCCCCGTTATATACGAGTCGTACGCCTGAGCCTGATTATAAGCATTGGCATATTCGTAGGAATTCATACTTTCCCTTAAAAAAGGAAAGTTAGTTATGGCAAAATTGGTAGAAACGCTAATAACGGGCTTACCCAGTTCGCCACGTTTGGTTGTTATCAATATAACACCATTGGCGCCGCGCACTCCATATATTGCTGTCGAAGCTGCATCTTTCAATATAGTGAGTGATTCAATTTCGTTCGGGTCGATGTTATTATAGTTGTTGGTTTCAACCCCATCAACCATTACCAGAGGTGCCTGCAAATCGCTATCATTACTGGTGGCAAAAGAACCGATACCCCTGATACGCAGGGTTGAAGCGTCTTTCCCAGGCTCTCCGCTTCGTTGTACGGCTAACAATCCGGGCATTCTTCCTGCCAGCGCATTACTGATATTTGCCTGTGGCGACTGTACCAGATCTTTGGTAGTGACAGATGATACCGCGCCTGTCAGTGTTATTTTTTTTTGTGTGCCGTATCCGATGATAACAACTTCATCGAGTAATTCGGAGTCCTCTTCAAGTGTTACATCTAATGTTAAGTCGCGGGTTCCGGTTTTTTTTGTTTGTGTTATAAATCCGATATAAGTAAATCGTATTTCGCTATTGGGCGGAATCGCCAGCCGGTACCATCCGTTAGCATCCGTTATCGTTCCGGTAGACGAGTTGGGTATGGACACCGATACACCATATAAAGGTTCTCCGGATGCATCTTTTACATAGCCGCTAATGGTAATCTGATTTTGCTGAATGATTGTTACCCTATCCCGCTCATGACTATTTTCTGCTTTTATGGTGTAGACTCCGATAAAAGGAAAAAACAAACAAAAAGAAAATACTTTCCAGTGTATTCTTCTCAGTAATAGAATTCTTCTTCCATTTTTCATGTAATTAGTGATTAAGGATTAATAAATAGTAAACTATTGCAGCTTAGTTTTGGATAGCAAATGTATCGGTTGGTCCTTAATTTTATCTTAATTACGGCTTAATTGGAAAAAAATAATTTATTATTTTGATGGGTTTATAGGTCATTATGATTTGCAGCAATAACTTCAGTAGAAATTACCCCAATATTCTTAGAGAATTAAATCAATCTAATTTCTGGTTATTAACCGGTTATTCAATATAAGATTAAAGATATTATCCCTAAAGTTCCGCCCTACCGGTATTTTATAAGAAGCTAAAGACAATTGATTGCCGTCAATAGCAGTAACTTTTTCAATATTTACAATATACGAACGGTGAGTCTGTTGAAAAATATCCTGCGGCAATGATTCATAAATCTGTTTCAACGTTGTATATACTATTTCTTTGGATGAGGCGGTTTGAATGATAATGTAATTCTCCATGCTCTCAATAAAGAGAATATCTTTGAAAAAAATCTTCTTTAACTGCTTATCACTCTTCACGAAAATATAATCAATGTCCTTATGTTGTTCTTTTTGCAATAGATTATAAATCTTATTTACGGATTTAAGAAAACGATCAAAAGAAACCGGTTTAAGGAGATAGTCTGTCACATCCAGTCATCCGTAACTGTTGAAAAGAGATGTATGACCGTAGGTAATTTATTTCCTGCTCCATCGTTACCTCCTGTTCTATATCATAAAGCTGATATCGTAATAGGTCGGATAACTGCTCGATACTTTGTTTTGCTTCTGTATTTTCTTCATCTACCTGAAAATAAATAGTATTTAAAGCATTGAATAGAAAATGCGGATGGTATTGCGATTTCAGGAATTTAAGTTCGGTATCTAATTGGTCGACTTTTACCTTTTCTAACTGAAGGCTTTGTTCAGCATAACTATTAAATAACACATTATTGCGCACCATCATATAGTATAAGAGCATTAAAATAGGTACAGTCGAATTGTTCAATATAAATTCCTTCCATCTAAACCCCATCTCCGTTATAAAATAAATAATAAACAGATATAAAATGTTGAAGATAATGAGATTTATCAGGAAAACAAATACATATTCTTTCCAGTTGGCTTTGTTTTTTCCGTTGTTTTTATCTATGAAGTAGTGAGCTATTCGCTGATAATAATAACCTGCGACAAAAAAAGCTATAATGATAAGAATTACGACTTGTAATCGTATCCAGAAAGCAATTGGTTGAAACTCCCATATCGGATAATCATAAGCTATATCAATAACCATAAAAAAGCACATTGAAAATAGTAATGCGATAAAGTATGAATTAAGCCATTCGTTCTTCTTCTTTCTCATCTGATATTTATTTATTGTATTCTACAATCCAATTCGTTTACTTTCTTCTATTCTGTTTACATTTTGAGATTTTTTTATCTCTCTACCACGATTGAACCGATAACCGAGCGATATTCCAATTGCTCTACTATCACTCTTTTCTTTTTGTTTATAATACAGATAGTTACTATCTATGCTTACACGCGGACGTTTGGAATAAAAGATGTCATGAGCGTAAATATACAAACTTAATTTGTCATTCAACAAATTTTTGCGAACCCCGAGGGATACTGTCCATATAGGTTCTACCCGGGTTTGCCCCTCAATCATCTTACCACTATAAAATCCGTTCGCTTCTGCACCCCAACCATAAGGAAGTATAAATTGATTGCTGATATGAATCATGGGTGTAACAGCTTCATTCTTAAAGTTTTTCCCGGAAAATGTCCAATCGAATTTTTTATAAGTTAAAGTTCCGTTTATATGAGTTGTCCACCAATTGAAAGGTTTCAGGTTGTTTAATCCTGCCCTTAATCCAAATGAATGGTTATTTGATAAATTCATAGGCATAATTAAAACGAGGTTATTATCTTCGACCAGGAAGCTTAACGAAATGGGATTACTTCTATGAGAATAGAACGCATTAAATGAATATTGTTTTTTAAACAGCCATGAAATTTCTATATTATCTATTAACTCAGGTTTCAGATTGGTATTCCCTTGTTCATGTATAAACTCTTCTCTGACCTCCACAAAAGGGTTCATACTTCTGTAATTGGGTCGAAGAATATGACGGCCATATACCATAGAAAAGCTATGATTCTCTGAAAGCTCATATTGAGCCATTACAGTAGGAAACAGGTGTGTGTAGTTCTTACTGAAGGTACTGTCCTGAAGAGCTGTATTATAATTGCTTTTTGTATTTGTATTTTCCAACCGTAGGCCTAACTCTGTAGAAAATCGGGGCGACCATTTAGCCTTAAATTGAAAATATCCTGCATTAATGTTTTCTTTATAACCAAAACTGCTGCTAAGGTTACTGTTTGCCTGCCAGTTACCTGCAATCAGGTTTTTATATAAAGCATTATTATCAATGTTAACAAAAACAGATTTAAGGCCGCCGGCTATTCCAAACTTCTCGGATATATCATAACTTAAATTAGTTTGACCGCTGTATATTTTAATATCACCCTTAGTTTTGCCCGACAGAGTATCCTCTTTTATCGGTTTAATATGAGTTTCAAAAGAGGATTCGAGCAGATGGTCGTCTTTCTGATTAAAAAGCTGATAATCGAAAGAGGTATCCCATTTGCCTGTTTTCCCCAATTTATATAACATATTGGCTCCTCCGGTGATGTTAGTATGATTATTATCAGCCATACTTAAAGATGTTAAAGTAGAATCGCTTTCAACTCCATTTTTGGCAAAAAAGTCGGATACGGTAAGTTCCTTTTTACTTCTGTTTGTCCAATTGGATGAGAAATATGTTCCTACTGTTAGTTTATCTGAAAAATCATAATCCACTCCCGTTTTTACATAATGCCCGCCGGATTTTCTTCTGATATCACTTACAAAATCTTTTCGCAGGTCGATTATTTCAGCATTTGGTAGGTCTACATAATTACCGGAAACTATCAATTCTATTACATCTTTTCCCCAATAATTAGAATAATCGGTATACATATTCAATTTGTTATGGCGAAAGCTCAGCGATAGACTTTCATTCCCCCGGGTACGCTTTCCTCTTTCCAGGGCGGCAGATGCAGCAATATTTATGCCTTGTTCTTTGATTCTCTTTTTTTGAATATTAATAATACCCGAACTACTAGCAGCATCGTATTTGGATGATGCTTGGGATATCAGTTCGATGTTTTCGACTGATTCAGTCGGGATGGAACGCAGATAATTAATGAGGTTTTCTCCCGACAGATAAGTTACTTTATCATCAATTAAAACATTCGCTCCTGATTTGCCATTCAGAATGACGGTTCCGTCATTTTGAACGATAACCCCCGGTAGCTTTCTTAATGCGTCAAGAATATTCCCATCTGTACTCAATAGGGCCGATGATAGGTTTACTGTCATTTTCCCGGGTTCAATTTTTACCGGAGGACGTTTTCCGGTTACAGTTACAGCCGACAGCAAATAAGAATCTTCTTCCAGAACAATGTCGCCTAGTTCATTATGTGTATTATGTTTGACTTGCTGTGTTATGTGGATTGTTTTTAATCCCATCATAGAAAATGAAAGGATATAGTTATCAGGTTTAATATTCGTAATATTAAATCGTCCGTCTAAATCAGATGTTATGCCTGATATGTATGTAGAATCATTGTTTAATAATAGTATTGTAGCACCCACCATAGGTGTACTTTCTTTATCCGTTATTCTGCCTGATATTACTGATTGTGCTGATATACTGATTGGCTGAATGAGTAATGCAATCAGGATACAAATTTTAATGTATTTCATAACTTTACCGTTTTTTGATTTCGGTTCAAAACTAATCCGAAGTAAAACGGCAATCAAATTATGCTGACGAACGGAGTGATTTCCTTGATGAACGAGAAAATGGATATGAATATGAACTAACTAAAAAGTGAATTTTAAATTGGCTCCTATCGTATTCAGCTTGTATTCGTATCTATTTGTGGATTGATAACTTAAGGACAAGGATATTGCATGTTTATTTACAGGAAAGTATATTCCTAAAGCACCATACCAACCGGGGTAGAGGGTAGGAGGATCATCCGAATAATCAGTCTCGGTTTCAGTTATTACTCCTCCAAATTTGTATTCCTCGCTTTGGTTCTTCAATTCTATCCCGGAAAGTATAAAGTGACAATAACCTGCCTCAAAATAAGGTTGGACTTTGCCGGTAAATGGAGTTAAACGGATTCCTATATGGTTTTCCAGCAGAAATGCTTCCGATTGAAACATATTATATCCACTTGTATTTGAACTTATGACCCGTTCTCCTTTGAAATAACTAACATCCGCACCCAGTTGCAAGCTAACCGCGCGTGATAACCGGGGTATTTTAAAACCTAATTCTACACCCAATGAAGGAGTGGCTGAGTTCATCTTATCTAAGCCCAAATTATCTTTCAGGTAGCCGGCAAAATGAAATTTATTTGCCTTTATTCCTGCCTGAACTGTAAAATTGATTCTTATATACCTTTTATCGGGTTTGGCTTCGAATTCAATACAGTCTTCTCCGGTGGTACAAACTGCATAATGATACTCACGGGTGAGTTTGGTTAAAATACCTCTACCTATACCTGTTCGTGGAATCTTTTTCTGTACATTTTCATCTTCGGAGAATATATAGGTTAGTGCGCCTATATAACGTGTATCTTCCTTAATTACTGTACTGCCAGCTTCAGTTCTAACCTGTTTGTCTTCCTTACTAACTTCAACCATTATTCCTTGTTCTGTTTCAAAGAAATAACGTGGAATATCGCTCGGTAAATAATAGAGGCTGATGATACCCTGAATGACATATTCTAAAAAGTATTTTCGCTCTATCTCATTTACAGTTATCGTGCGGGTTACATAAAACTTACCATCATCAGTAAACCGGTACGCATATATTTCGCCAGGAGTATAAGTTTGTATTTCTCCTGAGGCCAGTTCTTTAAAAGTACATTGATGAACGTTCCGTTCGGCTGTACGGAAATCAATGGAGCCAAATATAGTATCATTATTATTGGTAATAATGTAACCGGGGCGAAGGTTAATTTGTGCTTGTATATATAGGGGAACAAGGCACATGATAAGTAATATGATTCGTGTTTTCATTGTGTTTACGGGTTAGTTGAAAAAACAACTTTACTTTCGAACAGGTAATAAGTATTATAGCCGGGGCCTTTGATTATCAGATAATTCCCGGTATACGACGACGAACATATTTTATTACCATAATTAGTATCATGGTAGTAATCCGGCCGTTCTATTTTCCCGGTTTTCAAATTCAACAAATAAAGATTATTAGTTTCCCCCATCATAATATGGGTAATTTCACCATCGATTTCATTCATTCCTCTTAAGCCATAGGAGCCATCGAGAGGGTAAAGAGTTACAGTACCGTCGGCAGCATTAACAAGATGAATAGTATAATCGTGATAATAAGCAAAATACGGTAAACTTCTGCTTTTAGTGAAATATATATCAAGGTTGGCTTCACCCTTATTAATTGTTTTGGTATGGCCAGTTGTTATATCCAGGATGGTTAAGAAAATACTAGAAGAATATTCTAATAAGAAAAAGCTGTTGCCAATAGCTGTTATCTTCTCCGGATATTCCTGAGTGTCGGAAGAAAGTATTTTATTATCAGATATGGCAGAAGTTTTTAAAATCTGTTCTTTCAGGTCAATAGAATATATACTTCGTCCATAAGATATCAAAGCCATGCCGTTATTGGCAACTGCAATATGCATCAGCCAATTAGCCTGGTCTCTGATAACCTCTTTTGAATATAGAAATTTACCGTTTCTAGAATCGTAAAATTCAACATATATATCTTCACTGGTTTTATTAAAAAAAATTATCGAATTTGTTGCCATAGAATAATGAATGGATTCCTTATACATATATTTATCTATCTGTCCTACTTTCTCCATTGAAGAGGTCATGTATATATCGTATTGACGAAGATCCCAGAAAGATTCATCATCCGCCGAGAAAATAAATTCCGGCTCATAATAGCCAGTATAGATAAAGCTATTTAAGAAACTCTTTAATGAAAAATTAGTTGTATTTGTAATGCCGTCAGAAGCACCTACTGTAAGCACATAGTTAATTTCTTTATATAAATCCTGGGTGAAACCTTTTAAAGAAATACTTTTTCCATCATTAAGTTTTTCAACAGTTATTCCATTGATTGTTTTATCATTTTCATCCATGATATTGATTACTTCCACCGGGCGGTTGAAATGGAATACTACACCATCACGATTTGCCTCGGGCAAATAGCTGGAATATTTTTTGCCGGTACACTTTAATACCGGTCCGGGTTCCTGAATAACATTTACCTCGACTGTTTTTCCATAATCACCTGTTATTGTAACAATAGCTTCCCGCTTCTCGGGGATTTCGTTTTGTTCGCACGATAGTGTTATACCACGGGAAGAAGATGATTGGGATGGGTTTACCTTCAACCATTCCGCATTACTTTCTATGGTGAATCCTGCATTTGATTCAACTTTAAATACCGACTGTGTATCTATGTTTTTGAGGGTGATTGATGTTGACTCAACAGTTAGATAATAATCGTCGAGGAAATTCCGCATTACAAAATCTATCCGGAAGTGTTTCTTCTGATTAACAATCGTAATATTTCTGGTGATATTATAATAATCACCGTATGATAGTTTTATATTACCTAATCCGGCAGAAACATTTTCAAATATATATGTACCGGATTGATTGGTTTGCACTGACCGCTTGCCTGAGATTGTAGTTAATTCAATATCCACTCCTACTAAAACATCATTGTTAGTATTTTGTACAATACCTTCAATTGTTATTGAAGTCTCGATTTTTTCATTATCCAGAGCGCAACCTGCCACGAGGTAAACTAACAAAAAAGATACTGAATGTTTAAATAAGTGTTTCATTAGGTGTTTCATAGTCGTTGTGTTATGCTTCACCAAAGATATAAAACTTTTTATATAGTACAA
>DAMCMT010000044.1:14039-35150 GCA_032108265.1 Bacteroides sp. | reverse complement strand
CGTGAACTGGACGAAGCGGTTGCTATGTTGGCCGAGGAGAGCCCTAATAAGATTTTCATTGATAGCTCTTCCGACCTGATTTATAAGAACAATACATCAAAATGGATAAAATTTGCGAACTCTTTGCGTTTACGTTATGCCATGCGTTTGTCTGAAGTAGATCCTGAAACTTGTAAAACAGAAGCCCAGAAGGCTATTGCAGGAGGTCTGATAACCGGTAGTTCTGAAAATGCAAAACTTCCTCCCAGAGCCGATGGCTCGTGGGGACAGGATTATAACTATACTATGTTCCAAATTACCTGGGGGGGACCACTTAATATGACCAAAACATTCGAGAAACTGGTTACCGGAATAGGCGGTATGGATTTCCCAACTGATATAATGAATCAAAGAGGAAGCACACCACTTTCCAAAGTCCATCCAGCTAAAGCCGATCCTCGTGCACCGGTTATGTTCGATCCAGCTTTTGAGACAGGAGATTGGACAGGTATTACTTTTGGTCTTCCTAATTCGAATTACAGTGCAACACTCGCTAAGAGTTGTGCTGAAATGGGCTTCCTGATGAAAGATGGTGCTGCTTATAAAAATCGTCCATACGATGTAATGTTGTTTGAAGAAGTTTGCTTCTTGAAAGCCGAAGCTATGGAACGTGGCTTTATTGCCGGTAATGCTAAGGAAGAATACGAAAAAGGTGTACGTGCTTCGTTCGCTACTTGGGGAGTCGCTACTGTTGTTGATACTTACCTTGCTTCTACTGAAAAGAATTTAGCCGGAACCAGTGCTAATTATGATGATGTTGCCGGAGATGGAAATACCAGGCTGGAAAAAATCATCACCCAAAAATATATCGCGGCATTCCCCGATGTTGCTATGGAATCCTGGAACGACAAACGCCGTTTAAATCTTCCAAGATTTGACGTGGGCGAGTTTCGTAATGAAGCATTCTATAGTGCAAGCAATAAAGATATCAAAGATCCGAAGAATTTCATCCGGAGAGTACAATATCCGGAACAGGAAAATCAAATTAATAATACAGAATATAAAAAGGGTGTAGAAATGTTAGGTGGACCAGACAATGTTACAACACCCGTCTGGTGGGACTTGTTGAAAAATTATTGTACTTCTGCTCAATAGGAATTAGAGAGAGAGTAGTTTTTCTGATAAGGTTAGGTTTATTGCGTGAGCTGTCTTCGTGACGAAGACAGCTTTTTTTGTATATTTGCATCTTTATTGGGGATGTTAGTGAAATTTCTCTGAATCTCGTATTAAAAACTTATATTCGGTTAGGGTTATGCCCTTCTGAGCTGTTATATATACAGAGGATTCTTAAAAGAAACTCTGAACACCTGATACCTCATATATAAATTAGAAATGGAATAATAAAGCCAGATGGATCAAGCGACTTTACACAAATATTTTCAAGGGAATGCCTCAACAGGCGAAGAAGAACGAATACTCCGGTGGGTTGATGAATCGGAGGAGAATATGCGCAGGTTTAAGAAAGAACGATTCCTATATGATGTGGCTCTATTCCATAATAATAGGAAAAATGAAAAAGCCGCCCGGAATAAACGTATTCTTCATACAATGAAATGGACATTGCGTATCGCGGCTTCTATCCTGGTAATTTTAAGTTGTGGGGTATTGGTGAACGAGTATATGAAGAGTACCGACATACAAATCCAAACAGTTACCGTTCCTGCCGGGCAAAGAACACACATTGCACTGGCTGATGGTACCCGGATTTGGCTGAATGCAAAATCTACTTTAAAGTACGATATTTCATCCTTCGGTAAAAAAGAAAGAACAGTAGAACTGGACGGTGAAGCCTATTTTGAAGTTGCTAAAGACACCAGGAAACCTTTCTATGTGCTGACTGAGAGGAATAAAATTGGTGTTGTAGGTACTAGCTTCAATATCAACGCTTACAAAGGGTCGGACGTATTCGAAACCGTTCTGGTTGAGGGGATAGTAGATGTTTATGAAGGGAATTCAACTGAACCGTTGACCCGTCTCAATAAAAACGAACTTTATACATCCAATCAGGAAGGGGCAAAAGTGAAGAAAGTTGTATCGCAAGACTATTTAACCTGGAAAGATGGAATATACAGTTTTGATGATGAACCCTTTAAAGGTATTCTTCATAAGTTAGAAAAATATTATAATGTGAAATTTAAAATAGAAAATACAGAGATAATGGATTACCGCATCACCGGTAAATTCAGGGAGCAGGATGGAGTGGAACATGTGTTGAAAACAATTCAGAAAGATCATAAATTTGTTTTCGCCATAGATAAAGAAACTAATGTAATAACCATTAAATAGAATACATATAACTTTAAAATCAATGCTTATGTAAAGGAAACAACATACGAGATGATGAATGAGATGTGGACTTAAACAAGGAATCGGAAAGTACCCCCATACTTTCCGATTCGAAACAGTCACAAATCGACCTTAATCAATTTATTAACTTAACACGTTACAAAGATATTAGAAAATTTCTTTGATAAAGCTTTATTGCCAAAAAAAGTTTTTAAATTGAGCCAAATTTTACTTACTATGAAGATTGCACTATTTCTTCTGATGTTTGTAACTTTCTGTATATGCCCGGGGAAGATATATGCACAGGATGCAAGGGTGAATATTATGCAACCGGAAATTAAGGTCGGCGACTTGTTAACAGAGATTGAAGCACAAACAAATTACTTGTTTGTGTATAATAAGAAAAACGTCGATGTAGAGCGGAAAATTACTATTTATGCCGAGAACAAACCTGTTTTCGAGATACTGGACCAGGCATTTCGTGGTTCGGGAATAAAATATCTGGTCGAAGGTACGAACATTGTTCTTACCAAAGGCTCTGATGATACTGTACAGGCACAACAAAACGTACTAATCATTAAAGGTACCGTTACTGATATGAAGGGCGAAGACATAATAGGAGCAAATGTGGTTGAAGTGGGAACCGGCAATGGTGTCATTACCGATATATTCGGTAATTTCTCTCTTGCGGTACGTCCTGATGCGCAATTGCAAGTTTCTTATATTGGATATAAACCCCTGGTTGTACATATCAAAGGGCAAACACAGATTGCCATCAGACTTGAAGAAGCTGCTCTGATGCTCGAAAGTGTGGTTGTTACTGCTATGGGTATTAAGAAGAAAGAGGCTTCCCTTACTTATGCTACACAACAGATTGATGGAATTGATTTAACAAGAAATAAAGAATCAAATTTAGTGTTTTCACTGACTGGTAAAATAGCAGGTGTTAATATATCCAGGAATTCATCCGGATTAGGAGGATCATCCAAACTCTCTATCCGTGGTAATCGTTCTATAAATGGGAATAATCAGGCTTTATATGTTATTGATGGAATACCCATGCTTAATAATAGTAACGAACAGGCATATAGTGCTATAGGTGGAACTGCTGATGCTGGAAACCGGGATGGTGGAGATGGGATATCCAACCTTAATCCGGAAGATATCGAAAGTATATCTGTCCTTAGAGGAGCTTCGGCCGCTGCGCTATACGGTTCACAGGCTGGTAATGGTGTTATATTAATAAATACCAAGAAGGGAAAAGCTGGTGTGCAAAAAGCTACTTTTTCATCAACCTTGACTTTTGACAATCCAATCAGTCTCCCTAAATTTCAAAATAGTTATGGTATGCATCCGGAAGAAAAGAATGGCTGGGGCGCTAAAGAAGATCTGACTGCTTACAATAACCTGGGCGATTTCTACCAAACGGGGGTATCTGCCATAAACTCAATATCGCTTACCACCGGGAACGACAAATTGCAAACGTATTTTTCGTATGCTAATACTTCTGTTTCGGGAATTGTTCCTACAAGTAAGCAACAAAAACATAATATTAATTTCCACGAAACAGCCAATTTCTTCAATAACCGGCTTACAGTAGATGCCAATATAAACCTCATTCTTCAGAAGGTAAAGAACCGGCCAGTTTCGGGAGGGTATTACATGAATCCTTTGGTGGGTTTATATACTTTCCCTCGCGGAGAAGACATTTCAGAATATAAAGAAAACTTCGAAACCTTTTATTCTGAGAGAAATATGATGAGACAGAACTGGTACACATCCTATCAGGACTTAGAGCAAAATCCTTACTGGCTTATCAACAGGGCCAAGAGCGATGATAAAAGAACACGTGCCATTGCTGCATTAAATGCCAACCTGAAAATCACTAATTGGCTTACTCTTCAGGGACGTGGTACTGTAGATTATACACAGGATGAATACGAACAACGTATGTATGCAACCACTGCTCCTGCAATTGCAGGAGATAATGGACGATATATAAACCTAAATCACAAGGAATATCTCTTTTATGGGGATGCTATGGCGTTGGTTGATTACGATTGGTCTGATTTTTCTTTTAACGGAGCCATTGGTACTAGTATAAGATCCAATAAAGTTACTTCATTAAGGCTGGATTCTAAAACGGCTTCCTTATATTATCCCAATGTATTCACTGTAGCCAATATCCGGATGACACCAGCAGCATATATAGATGAGGAACTTAACAGCACCAAGATTTTACAATCTTTATTTGCTACCGCCCAATTGGGTTGGAAGGAAACTCTTTATCTGGATCTGACTGCCCGTAACGATTGGGCTTCTACGTTAGCCTATACACAAAATAAAGGATTCTTTTACCCATCGATAGGTGCCTCCTGGATACTTAGCAATACACTAAGATTACCCGAATGGATGTCGTTCGCCAAATTACGGGCGTCCTGGGCGAAAGTTGGTAACGACTTACCCCCCTATATAAGTAACACCATTGCGGGAAGCAATGATATTATCGGAGCAGGTGGTGCCATTATCTCGTATTCAAGAGCTCCCTTTGACGAGTTGAAGCCGGAAATGAATACCTCTTATGAATTCGGAACTGAATGGAAATTATTTAATCATAGGGTAGATATTGATTTTACTTATTATAGAACGAATACCCGAAATCAATTATTTACCCTCCCTTCAACAGCCGGTGCATATTATAGATATTATTATGTAAATGCCGGTAATATACAAAATCAAGGAGTTGAAATATCATTGGGGGCTGTGCCTACTCTTACAAACAATTTCAGTTGGAGAAGCCAAGTTAATTTCTCAAGCAATAAAAACAAAATTATTAAACTTCATCCCGACCTGAGAACCTTTGTTTACGGAGATGAAGGATTTTCCTCTTCTTATTCAATGAGACTGGTCGAAGGAGGATCTTTCGGTGATATTTACGGAAAAGCTTTTGAACGGGATGATAATGGAAATATTCAGGTAGCGCCAGATGCCAGCGGAGTGAAAAAACCACTTATCGCCGGCGAAGGTAATACCATAAAGGTAGGTAATTGTTCGCCCGATTTTCAACTGGGCTGGAGTAACTCATTCACTTACAAAGGACTTAATCTATATTTTTTAATTGATGGTCGTTTCGGCGGTAAAGTACTTTCGCAAACCGAAGCTGAATTAGATCAGAGAGGTGTAAGCAAGAACTCTGGCCTTGCCCGGGATAAAGGATATGTAAGTATAGGTGGCGAGCAAATTGATCCGAAAGTATTTTATACTACAGTTGGCGGAAGATCAGGTTGTACGGAATATTATATGTATGATGCAACAAATATCCGCCTTCGGGAATTATCAATAGGATATACTTTCCAACGTAATATCTTAGATAAGCTAAAGGTGTTTCAGGAAATTCAATTATCATTGATAGGACGCAACCTTTTCTTTATATCTAAGAAGGCACCATTCGATCCTGAATCAGTTCTTTCTATAGGAAATGAAAATCAGGGAATAGATGTTTTTGGTATGCCTACCACCAGAAGCTTGGGATTTAATGTAAAATTCGTATTTTAGCCGGATAATTATGAAAAGAACGAATAACATATACGTGCTTTCCGGTCTTTGCGGATTACTGTTCTTGCTCATATCCTGTGTTGGTGCTTTCGAGAAACATAATACGGATAAAATAGGATATGACGACGATAAGAAGAAAGAAGATTTCTATTATTACGGAATTCCTTTGGGAATTGTACAGCAAGGAATTTATTTCAATTACGATTGGGGTGGAGGCAAGAACTGGCCTTTCCAGATTATGCAAAATCTAAGTGCCGATATGTTTTGTGGTTATATGCATAATTTTAAGGATTTCAATGGCGGCCATAATAATAGTACGTATCACATGATGGATGGCTGGAACGGTTCGTCCTGGGATAATATTTACGGATACATTATGCCTGCTGTACATCGTGCCGATTCAATAAACAGAACCGAGAATACCATGGGATTCTATGGTATCGCCCGTATCCTGAAAGTGGAACTTATGCACCGGCTTTCCGATTTGTATGGACCGATTATCTACACTAAATTCGGCGATAAACTTGGTTCCATGCCCGATACACAACAAGAAGCTTACCATGCTTTCTTTGAAGATTTAGATTTAGGAATAGCAAAAATTGAAGAGCATCTGGATGAGAATCCGGAGATGGAAAATTTCTATAAATTCGATATTCTGATGCATAAAAATAACCGTAATTACAATCAATGGATTAAATTTGCCAATTCTTTGAGGTTACGGCTTGCTATGCGTATTTCTATGGCCGAGCCACAATTGGCTGCCGAACAAGCTGAAAAAGCATTAACCCATCCGGCAGGGGTTTTGCAGGAAGCCAGTGATATTGTGGCTGTTTCTACAGAAACTGGATATGGAAATCCGTTGGGCGAACTAAATAAAAGCTGGAAAGAAGTATATTTGAATGCCAATATGGAATCTATTATGGGAGGGTATGAAGATCCCAGGCTACCTAAGTATTTCTTACCGGCCACAGCAGCTACCGAAACGGAAGAAATACCAGGAGTAATACCATATAAAGGAACTTATAAAGGAATACGTCAGGGTACAGGATTTAACCATACTAATTATTACGGATGCTCGCGCAGTACTATTTCGCAGGAAACAGGTGCTATATTGATGACTGCGGCCGAAGTGTGGTTTCTCCGTGCCGAAGCAGCTTTAAGAGGATGGTCGGGCGAATCCGTGCAGGAATGTTACGAGCGTGGGATACGTACATCATTTGCTCAATGGAGTGCTGAAAAAGTTGATGAATATCTGGTAAGTGACAAGCAGCCGAAAGATTTTATAGATGCCCTGAACCCTGATTTCAATGTGGCTTCTGTAAACACTGTTACTCCCAAATGGGATAATGGCGCTACGAGCGAACAGAAGTTGGAAAAAATTATAGTCCAGAAGTGGATTGCCTGTTTCCCCGAAGGATGCGAAGCGTGGGCCGAACAACGAAGAACCGGTTATCCAAAATTATTCCCGGTATTGGTGAATGATAGTCGGGTAATAGACACGCAGAAAGGCCCCCGGCGATTAAATTTCTCGGTTGGTATACAAACCGCCAACCCCGCACAATACAGTGCGCTGGTTACCGACCTTGGTGGTCCGGATAATTGTGCAACTAATTTGTGGTGGGATACAGGAAAGAATTTTTAAACAGATATATATAAAAATACATATTCTTGATTAGTGGTGTTTTCTCCGTATTAGTTGATAAAATGGGGAAAAGGTTGGGGGAGTAAAGTCGTGAGACTTTACTCCTTTCTCTTTTTTATCTACCTTCCAGTTTCTTAATGTCCTGGTTGATGGACCGCATACGGAACCCCATATAAATACGGAAGATACCGTAAATTATAAATGCCACTGATACAAAGGCTACAATAAAAACAGCCCCGGTGAATAGCGGACTTATCAGGAAGGTAATTCCGAATAAAATTCCTAATATAGCCAGTGCAAGCAACCATCCCCAGCCATTTACATCCATTCTTTTTAACTCTATAGATTCTCCGATCATCCAGATACAGCGGAAGATAATCCAGAAACCTACAAAATATACCAAGGTTACAGCGGCAACAACAGGAGGTAGAGTCAATATAAGGATACCAAAAACAATATCAATAATACCTCCGGCCAAAGTCCACCCCCAACCCGTTAATGTATCTTTGTTAGATACGGCGAAGATAATCTCGAAGATTCCCGTCAGGAAGAAAGTGAAAATAAATACGTATGTAAGTGCTACCAATGTAACATCAGGAGTAGTCATGGACCATACGCCCACGATTAATGCCAGAATACCAATAACCAATGATACCCACCAGTTTTTCACGGTCTGCTTTACTGATTCATAAATTTGATCTCTCATAAGTTATATATTTAAATAGTGAAACAATTCGCCTGAAAATCAATGCGCCTGATAGTAATAACAAACAAAATCAAGGTATGTTCCAGAGTTGTTTTATATATCTTATTGAGGAATTATTACCTCCACAGGTTTATTTGTATTCCTGTACTGGTAATTCGCCTTTCAACGCCTGAAGAGCATTGATTGCCAGTGCCTCCATCTCATCCTCGCCAGGATAGATGTGTACCGGAGCTATGAATGATACATACTCCCTGATACGTGAAACTACGTATTCGGAATAAGCAATACCTCCCGTCAGCAAAATAGCATCAACCTTCCCGTATAGTACAACAGAAGCACCTCCAATAGCTTTGGCTACATTATAAATCATTGCATCAAGGATGGCTTCCGACTTCTTATCTCCTTGTTCAATATTTTTTAAAATACTGATTGTATCGGTAGTACCTAAATGGGCTGCAAGTCCGGCTTTACCGGTTACCATTTTTTGTAATTGCTGCTGGGTAAATTCTCCGCTAAAACACAGATTAACCAGTTGTCCGGCAGGTAAGGTTCCTGCACGCTCCGGTGAGAAAGGGCCTTCTCCATCAAGGGCATTATTAACATCAACTACTTTCCCATCGCGGTGAGCAGCAACAGATATACCTCCACCCAGATGACAAACAATAAGCTTCAATTCTTCATATTGCCGATTAATATCATTCGCATATCGTCGTGCAATTGCCTTCTGGTTTAAAGCATGAAATATAGAGACCCGGGGCAGAAGAGGTGAACCGCTGATACGGGCAATATCATCCAACTCATCAACCACAACGGGGTCGGCAATAAACGCACGGCAGCCCGGAAGTTCGGTCGCCATTTCAGAAGCAATCAATCCACCCAGATTCGAAGCATGTTCGCGGCCACCATGTTGCAAGTCGTATTTCATTGCTTCGTTTACCTCATAAATTCCTCCCGGAATAGGTTTCACCAAACCTCCCCGCCCAATGATGGCATCAAAGGAACAGGGAATCCGGTTTTTCTCTAACTCGTTTAAAACAAGAGATTTACGGAAACCAAACTGCTGGGTGACGGAAGAAAATGGTGCAAGTTCTTCTACCGTATGCCTTATAGTCGATGTGAAAAGACAATTCTGATTTTCGTAAACGGCAATTTTGGTTGAGGTTGACCCCGGATTTATTGCTAATATTTTCATTGTGTGTTTATTAATTACTTGTCAGGCAGGCCATAGCAATACTGTAATATTTCGATAAGCCCGAATCGCTGCGCGATGGTAATACCACCGGGCAACAAGGACCTTGTAGCAGACCGGCCATTTCGGCATGTGCAAACAGGGATACGGATTTATAAAAAGCATTCCCCGATTCTATATTAGGAAATATGAGTACATCCGCCTGTCCGTTGATAGGTGATACAATCCCTTTAATATCAGCGCTGGCTTCTTCGCAGGCCGAGCGAACATCTAACGGACCGTCAATGATAACATCTCCAAACTCGCCTGCCTCGGCAAGTTCAACAATGTTTACGTAATCCAGTGAAGTAGGAAATTTAGCGCTTACTTTCTCCGTAAAGTGAATTAATGCAATCCTGGGCTGCTCAATTCCGAAATGATGACAGGTATGAATGGCATACCAAATCATTTCGATACGTTGCTGAAGCGTAGGGCGGGGAATAACGGCCGCATCCGAGAAGAATAACAGCTTATTGTAAGTCGGGATTTGCACTACCGACAGGTGGGTAAGTATCTTCCCCTTTGGCAATAATCCATGCTCTTTATCCAGAATGGCATGCAAAAGATTATCTGTGTTGATAATACCCTTCATCAGAATATCCACTTCACCGTTTCGCGCTATCTTTACAGCTTCCCGTGCTGCCTCATCCGGGTTCTCAATATGAATAAATCTCACATGATCCGGATAATTACGTAAACTGGGATATTTATTGATAATACCCGAATCGCCAATCATTACAAATTCAGCGATACCTTCGTCCAGTGCACGGGCTATAGCATATTCCGTATTGGGATCATTGGCACAAACAACTGCTATACGCTTGCGGCGCTTTAACGATATCAGATAAGATGTCAACTGACCAAAACTTCGAATGGCTTCCATTGTGTCATTTTATTTCTTTCTATGAACAAAGATAGGACAAAGTTTGGTTACCACATCAATGCTTGCTGCGAAAAATTAAATCATATGCGGAAGGCTTAGAAGCTGTTTTGATTTAATCCCGGTATTGGAAAGAAAGTTTCATAGTTTGAAACAAGAAGTTTCACAGTATGAAACAAAGAGTTTCACGGTATGAAACAAAGAGTTTCACGGTATGAAACAAAATGTTTCACCCACAGACTGCATTAATCAGAAGTAAGTAATGAACCGGATGTTTCGTTAAGAAGAAAAAATAGTGTATAAAAACGAAATTCACACAGCCTGTTTTTTAACCAATATCCGGAAAGGCAACGAAAAATGATGTAAATTTGTCCGGACTAATTCGCTCTAAAGAACTTATTCAATATGCAAAGCCTCTCTTTTCCGCCATATCTTAAAGAAGGAGATAAAGTAATTATAGTATCTCCTTCCGGGAAAATAGATAAGTCCATTCTCAAGGGAATGAAAAAGAAACTGGAATCCTGGAAACTACAACCTCTTACAGGTAAGTATGCAGGAAGTAGCTGGGGCAAGTACGCAGGTACCATTGTTCAACGAACTTCCGATTTTCAGTCGGCATTAGATAATGACGAGGTTAAAGCGATTTTCTGTAGCCGTGGAGGCTACGGTGCCGTTCATATGATGGATAAACTGGATTTTACCCGCTTTCGCGAACATCCGAAATGGGTAATTGGATTTAGCGATATCACTGCATTGCACAATCTGGTTCAGTTCAACGGGTTTGCATCCTTGCATGCACCCATGGGTAGGCATCTGGTAATCGAACCCGATGATGATGCTTGTACTACTTATTTAAAGAATATACTTACAGGAAACATTCCCGAATATACCTGTGCGGCACATAAACTTAACAAAACCGGAAACAGTAGTGGAATACTCCGTGGGGGCAATTTTGCCGTACTTTATGGTCTTAGAGGTACCCCTTACGACATACCGCCCGAAGGCTCCATACTATTTGTAGAAGATGTCAGCGAGCGCCCACACGCAATAGAGCGCATGGTTTATAATCTTAAGCTAGGAGGCTTCTTTGACAAACTTTCCGGTCTTATTATAGGACAATTCACCGAATTCGAGGATGATAAATCTCTCGGAAAAGAATTATACCATGCTTTGGCCGATATATTCAAAGACTGCAATTTTCCGATATGCTTCAACTTTCCGGTAGGTCATGTTGTTAATAACCTGCCTCTTATTAACGGTGCTGAAGTAGAGTTAAATATCACCAAAAAGAACGTCGGTCTTAAGTTTATAACCGGCCAATAGTGGCCGGCTAATAAATAATTACTAATTTTGTTTCTCTTAAAATTATTAAACCAATGAGAAATTATATAATGTTACTTTTGTTAAGTTGTTGTATTTTATTTACTACATCGTGCAAGACAAATACTAATAACGACAAAAACGTAAATGTCGAACAGGCTGTTGTAGTACCCGAATTTAATGCAGATAGTGCTTACCAATACATTCAGGAACAAGTCGACTTTGGCCCCCGGGTTCCTAATACCCCGGCTCATGTGGCTGCCGGTGAATATCTGGCACAGAAGCTCGACGAATTTGGCGCCAGGGTTACCAATCAATATGTCGACCTTACTGCCTACAACGGTACCATATTGAAAGCCCGTAATATAATCGGTTCTTATAATCCCGAAAACAAGAAACGGATATTATTATTTGCCCATTGGGACAGCCGTCCCTGGGCGGATAACGACCCTGATCCAAAGAACCGCCAAACCCCGGTGATAGGCGCTAATGACGGTGCCAGTGGGGTAGGAGTACTACTTGAAATAGCACGGCAGATTAATAAAGAAGCTCCGCGGTTGGGAATTGATATAGCTTTCTTTGATGCCGAAGATTACGGCGCTCACCAGGATATCACCTCAATTTCTGAAAGTTGGGCGCTTGGGTCGCAATACTGGGCCCGCTACCCGCATGTAGCCGATTACAATGCACGGTTTGGAATATTGCTGGATATCGTTGGCGGAAAACAATCAACTTTCTATCGCGAAGGTTATTCGGAAAGGTACGCCCCCAACATAAACAAGAAAGTTTGGAAAGCAGCTAAAGAACTTGGATATAGTGCTTATTTTATAGACGAGCGTACGGGAGGTGTTACCGACGACCATCTTCCTGTAAACGAAATAGCCCGGATACCAAGTATTGATATTATTGCCACCTTTGTCGATCCCGATCACCCTTTATATAGTGATAATACCTCATTCGGAAATTTCTGGCATACTGTACATGACGATATGAGTGTAATTGATAAAGGCACACTGAAAGCAGTTGGGCAGACAGTATTGAAAGTTATTTATAATGAAAAGTAAATTATGAGCGCCATTAACGAAATACAGGACGAGATAATTGAAGAATTCAGCGAATTAGATGATTGGATGGATCGCTATCAACTCCTCATTGATTTAGGAAATGAACAGTCTCCACTGGCCGATAATTATAAAACCGACCAGAATCTTATTGAAGGATGCCAAAGCCGCGTATGGTTGCAAGCTGACTACAAGGACGGGAAAATATACTTTGATGCCGAAAGCGATGCCCTGATCGTAAAAGGTATTATAGCCTTGCTTATTAAAATACTGTCAGGCCGTACGCCGGATGAGATACTGGAAGCCGACCTCTACTTTATAGATAAGATAGGACTTAAGGAACATCTTTCTCCCACCCGTAGCAACGGATTGTTGGCTATGGTGAAGCAGATGAGAATGTATGCATTAGCCTATAAGAGTAAAGAAGCAAATAAATAATCGTTTTATAATACCCGAACGATAAATTTCCTAACTTTAAAATTACCTTACTATTTCCTTTCAATAATTTTTGTCTTCATTCATTTTTTTCGTTACTTTGGAAATGGAAAGAATCTGATACAACGATCAGCGAAACAATCAAATAAGTAGGGTATGAAATATTATTGTCTCTTAACCATCATTTTGCAGACGATGGTACTTCCATCTATCTTCGGGCAATCCCAAAGTATTATACTAACCACTCAGTGGAGACCACAAAGCCAGTTTGCCGGCTACTATGTGGCATTGGAGAAAGGTTTCTATAAGGATGCCGGAATAGACTTAAAACTCATCCACCCTTCACTCTCCAATCCAGCCCTGAACCGCTTATTCGAGGGGAGTACAAACATCATCAGCCTGGAACTTGTACAAGCTATTGAATGCATAAACCAGGGTATGCCGTTGGTAAATATTTTACAAACTTCCCAACAGAACTCGATGGTAATTGTTCCCCGCCGGGACGATATAAATACTTTAGATGATTTAAGGGAGAAAAGAGTCGGTATCTGGAAAGCCGGTTTTGGCGAATTGGCACATATTATGGATAATGAAAGACAGCTTAACATAGAATGGATACCATTCGTTAATAATGTGAATCTTTTTGTTTCCGGCGCTATAGACGCTACTCTGGCTAAAAGTTATAATGAGTATTTACAAATAATAGCATGCGGCATTACACCTAAAAATATATTTCGTTTTGCCGATTTTGGTTACGACATTCCTGAAGATGGACTATATGTTACTGCCGATTACTATAAGAAAAACCGTAAGGAGCTACAAGCTTTTGCCGAAGCTTCGAAGCAGGGATGGCTTTGGGCAGCAAAACATCCTGAAGAAACTCTGGATATTGTGATGAAATACGTAAGACAGTCAAATGTCGGTACTAATCGTGTACACCAAAAACGGATGCTCGAAGAAATATTGCGCCTGCAATGTGAATCGGGCAGTAAATCGTCCTCCTTTTTACTGTCGCCCGAAAAGGTAAAAACTACTTCTGATTTGCTGATTGAACATGGCATAATAAGCAGGGAAATTAGTTATAAAGAAATACTTGGAGAGTTATGAAAAAAGTAGGTTTAACTCACTCTTTTTCAACGCGTGTAAGTTTATGTATATTATTGGCAACAGGTGCCATTTTTGCTATCGCTTTCATCATCTTCTACCACTCGGCGCGTATCCTTGTTAAAGATGAATCAATAAAACATGCCGAAGCTGCTTTGTCTAATACCATTCTTCAAATAGACAATGTACTCCATTCCATTGAAGTAGCAGTCGATAACATGGCGTGGATCATCCCTGAACATATCAGCGAGCCCGATTCAATGTATTCTGTTGTACACAGGTTACTGGAAAACAATCCCATTATCATGGGTAGTACCGTAGCTTTCGAACCCCATTACTATCCTGCCAAAGGCTCATTCTATTCGCCATATGCTTACCGGCAGAATGATAGCATCTTTTGTATGCAATTAGGCTCTGTTAATTACGACTACCACCACATGGACTGGTATCAGATTCCCAAACTTCTTGATACGGCGTACTGGAGCGAACCTTATTATGACGACGGGGGTGGCGAGATGATTATGTCTACCTATTCGCTTCCCATGTATGATATTAAAGGAGATATGTATGCTATATTTACAGCAGATATTTCTCTGAAATGGCTGACGGAAATGGTAAATTCACTCAAAATATATCCCAATTCTTATAATCTGATGATAGGCCGTAGCGGAACCTATCTGGCACATCCATTCCCGGAACGCATTCTGGACGAAACCATTTTTACAGCTACACTGGATATGGAAGATTCCAGTGTTATGGAACTGGGACGGCAGATGGTCGAAGGTAAACAGGGAAACCTCACATTACACAATGATGATAGCCTCTCAACCTCCTATGTTTTTTATGCCCCCATTGAACGCACAGGCTGGTCGGTAGCAGTTGTATGCACGCATAAAGATGTGTTTGCCGGGGTAGATGATATACGAACAGTTGTTCTGATTATCGCTGGTATAGGACTGTTTATGCTGTTGGTATTCTGTATTTATATAATTCGGCAGTTGACCAATCCGCTTACCAGACTGGCCGACTCAACACTCAGCATTGCAAGCGGTAATCTCAATACTCCATTACCCCCTATAAAAAGGAGAAACGACGAAATGGGGAAACTATATGCATCATTTGATTTCATGCAACGTTCTTTGTCTGATCATATAAAAGAACTGGAAATTACCACCGCTAAAAAGGAACGAATTGAGAGCGAACTGCGTATCGCTAGCGAAATACAAATGGGGATGATACCTAAAGTCTTCCCGCCTTTCCCCGACAGGGACGACATTGATATCTTTGCCATTCTGGTTCCCGCTAAAGAGGTTGGGGGAGACTTATATGATTTTTTTATAGAAGAAGGAAAGCTATATTTTACTATCGGAGATGTTTCGGGAAAAGGTGTTCCGGCTTCTTTGCTGATGGCAGTTACCCGTAGTTTGTTTCGTACCATGGCATCTTATCTGCGTACTCCCTCGGCAATTGTTTCTTCGTTGAATGATTCCATATCCGAAACCAATCACTCGGCCATGTTTGTTACCTTGTTTCTGGGTATTCTTGATTTGAAAACAGGTGCATTAAGGTACTGTAATGCAGGACACAATGCGCCCATACTTATAAATACCAGGAATGAGGCTGCTTTTATGGATATAGTTCCTAACCTGCCCCTTGGAGTTTTTACAGGCTTCCCCTATCAGGAACAGGAAACAATATTAACACCTGGCTCATGGCTTTTCTCGTATACCGATGGTGTAACGGAAGCTGAGAATTATAATCAGGAACTTTTCTCGGACGAACGCCTACTGGAAATAATAAAAAGGCAACAGCAGATGAAGCCTGCAGATAGGGTACGGGATATCGTACGGCAGGTACAATATCACGCATCAGGTGCCGAGCAAAACGATGATATTACTATGTTATGCTTACACTATGCTTCTGATAGCATACAATAATTATTAATCTTCATCCTGGAACTCCAGTATATCTCCCGGCTGACAGTCTAACTCTTTACATATAGCCTCCAGCGTAGAAAAACGGATTGCTTTCGCTTTTCCGGTTTTAAGAATGGATAAGTTGGCCGGAGTAATATCAACTTTCTCCGCCAGTTCGCCCAAAGAGATTTTCCTCCGGGCCATCATGATATCTAAGTTTACAATTATTGCCATGATATTCCTTTCTCTTGTTGGTTAAATGGTTAAATCCTGTTCTTCCTGCAAGCGTAAACCCACAGCAAAAATTTCGGCCACAAGTAATATGAAGACTGCTGGAACTAATGCTGGCATATTATTTACCCAGCGTCCGTCGAAAGAGTGGAATACCCGATAATCTATCTGGTTAATAGCTGTAGAGAGGAAGTAATGAATAAACAACATAATGCCCGACCAGCGAAACAATCGGACGTTTTTCCAACTGAAAACAATGGATTTGTTTATATTGCGCACAGCCATAATGATGAATATTCCTGCAATAATGATTGTATTAATGTCCAAAGACCATAAAGATAATTTGGCTATCCAGGCCGGTTGTGATATATCAATTTGTGATGTTCCCCTCCCCATATCGAAACAGGCATTTATGGCATCGACCATATTGTCGATAATTAGTATGATTACTAAAACCATAAATACGCCTGTGAGAATATTTAATTTACTTTTCATAAGAGTTTCTTTTTTAGATGGTAAGTTCCTGCTCTTCCTGCAATCGCAAGCCCATAGCAAATATTTCGGCAACCAGTAATACGCCCAAGCCCGAAATGAGTAGGCTGAAATCCCAGATACCTTCGGATGATATTTCATACTTCGATAAACTAAAACTGGCACTGTCTATCAAGTAATGCATCCAGTTTGCCAGACCAAAGGCTGCAAATATAACCAGCATACAACTGCCTATCCACCTTAGTTTATGCACATTTGTCCAATGAAATATAATTGATTTGTTTATTTTGAAGATTAACCGTATAAATGCAACAAACAGAATAATAGCAGAAACCAATACGATTATAGAAGCTAATCCGATGAGTCCATTTAACAAATCAAAATTATGTTCCACCATATTTTCTACTACCACCGTACCTCTGTATTGTGCCGGTATCCACTGTCCGGTTGCCTCATTATATATAGAATCCGAAAATACAGCATGATCTTTCGGGCGGACAGTAAGATAGGATCTGTCGAGATATAAATTCGTTTCATCCTGTACGTGGGCACCTTCGTATTGTGGATTATTCCATGCATTCTCTGATGCATTCCGCATATCGGCCCAGGTTTCGCCACCCGAATTAATGTAAAATTCAACAAATGAGGCTACAATTGATACAAATATCAATACGCAGATTATGTTCATTTTAGTTTTCATACACAGTAATGTTTAGATGGTTAAGTCCTGTTCCTCTTTCATTCGAAGTCCGATGGCAAAAATCTCAGCAAATACATATGACACTAGCCCCAGGGCGAGCGTAATTACAGAAAATACTTCATCGAGAGACAGTGAATAACCTTGTATGTCAAATTGCTTTGAGAGAATAATATATGTAATAACATGCGGTACAACAGAACCGATAAAACTAATTATAAGTAAACCACCTAACCAGCGCAATCGCGACACGTTCTTCCAGGTAAATATATTCGATTTGTTGACCGATACAATAATGAAGATAAATATAATAAATGCTCCAACCGCTGCAAACAGATGCATATAAGTAGATAAGATACTGACAGCCATTCCCCATGCATTTTCACGGAAGGGCATACTAACCCCCAATTGACTGTACATAACAGGAACATACTCGCCTGATATTGTATTATATACTGAGTCCTGGAAATTCAGGAAATCATCCGGAAGCAGGGATACTGCTTTTACATTCATCAATTTTCCCAAGTCTTCGGTTTTTCTTTCCCAGCTACCTTTAAATCCGGTGGTAGCTCCAATCCCGAAATAATATGCTGACCGGGATACCGAGACGGCCAATACCAGTACAACCAGTACACAGAGTATATTCAAACGTCTTTTCATTGTTATGTTGTTATTTTATTGATTCAGTTTCTTTCGGTACCGGAGGCATTTGCCAGGGATAAGAAATTGTTGTATTATTCATCAGGTAAAACCCTCCTGCAAAAACTACCAGCGCAGCCAGTACAACCAGGTGAAAATTAGTACTACCCACCACTTCGCTCAAATTATTCACATCCGGGTATTTGGCAGCTAACCATACCGACAGGCTGTTATTGGCAATATGGATAAGGATACACGGAATCAGGCTGGCAGTTTTATAATATATCCATCCCAGCAGTAATCCAATTAACGAAGCCGATACAATCTGAACAGGATTAAGATGGAATATGCCAAAAGCAAGAGCAGATATAATAATAGCTTTCCTGGGATTATATTTTGCTAAAAGTGCCCGGGTAATGGCTCCGCGGAATAAAAGCTCCTCGAGTATCGGACCAAATACTGCTATCGAAAGAATACCCAGCCAGTTTGATTGTAATTGTTCGAATGAACTTTCCATTAAGTTCGGGAGCCAATCCATATAAGACATTAGAAAATCTAACAAAACCATTGCCCCCGCATATGTAATCAGTGTAAGTATTAAGTAACCCGGTGAAACAACCGACCAAGTTACTTTTTCCTTGTTTATATAACCCGCTTTCCATAGATATATGGTCATGAACAACATTCCCAGGAATAAAGAAGGGGCAAGAGAAGCAGCTTGTGCCCCTTCTAGACTAATAGTCCCGGTTGTAAGATATGTGTATACAATTCCTCCGAATGATCCGAGCATTACCCCTGCAATTTGAAATGCGAAATATAATAATATGAGTTGGATAGTTGTTTTCATGGTTGTACTGTTTACAGCTTACAAAAATATGGCTTTTATCTGATTGATTAATGGATAGCCAGGTAATTTTGGAATAATACCTGATCTTTCAAATCCCAATCATTCGTTTCGATATTCCAGTTATAAGATAGATAGGTAATCGGCATATTGTCTACACCTTTATTATATATAGCTTTTTGCTGGTTCAGTGAGAAATCTCCGCTCTTTTCGTTCCATGCTGCATATTCCAATACAGAATTGTTTGCATCTTCAATGTGTGAAATCACGTAATACGGCATCCAGGTATTTTCCGATTTATTCCAGCGGTAAGCTATTTTATCTGTAGCTTTTCCTGATTCATTTCTTTCATATACATACTTCAGTTTCGGAGTCAGGTATTTTCCACTACCGTCGAGAGTATAAACCACTTCCACATTTTCCTTCTTATCATAAATGAATTTCGGACTTGCAGAATTTGTCTGCGCATTTGCTACTGAACTACATGCCAACATGGCTACCATTGAAATCAATACTACGAGAGTTGATACGCTAAAAATTGACTTTTTCATAATGCTATTGTTTTTAATTAATTTGTTATTCAATAATTATTTATCGTTATTCGATATGCAAAGAAAAGCACAATATTTTAAACCACCAAATAAATTTATCGAAAAACGATAAAAAAAGTACGATTTTCGATATTTTTTTGTTTTTAACCAATAAATGCAGGGTCAATAGGCAATTATTAATGGAGATTTTAACAAATGCACTTTAGTTCTAAAAATCATTTGCCATTGTCTATGATATATCTTAACTTAGTGTCTTGTAACTTATATATTATAATATGAATGTATTTGAATTACCTTTCAATAAGTTTATCGGCCTCCAACCAAGTTCTGATGCAGCTTACTTGCTGATGTTGGCAAATAGAGAAGAATACCTGAACCACCTGAACACTGTACATGCCAGCGCCCAGTTTGCATTGGCCGAGGCTACAAGCGGTTATTTTCTGTTGAATGAATTTCAAGAAGAGACAAATATTCTGCCGGTAGTCCGTAAGGTCGAAACCAAATATCGGAAACCCGCTAAGGGCGACATTTTCTCTAAAGCTTGTTTTGTGAATATTACCAAAGAAAACTTTATATGCGAGTTGAATGATCGGAAGCGGGCATCAATAACGGTACGGGTATCCCTTTACGATTCGGCCGGGGTAAATGTTATGCAGGCAGATTTTGAATGGTTTGTCGCAAGAAAATAACCCACCTTAATTCAGCATTATTGGTTTAGACAGCTTCTACATTATTAACTTTTCTACATTTCCTATTAATCCAAAACCATATATCTTTGTTTATATAAACATGAGGAAATGAAGATGAGGAAATTATTTATTGTATTATTTACTTTAACAGCAACGATCAGTATGGCTCAGAACAAGGAATTAACCCGTATGGAGAAGTATGTTATCCGCGATAAAGGAACAGAGAAACCTTTTACCGGAAAGTTTTACGACTTCAACGAAAAGGGAACATATATATGTAAGCAATGCGAATCACCTTTATACTATTCGTCCTTTAAATTCGAATCGGGTTGCGGATGGCCCAGTTTTGACGACGAGATACCTGGTGCCGTAAAAAGGGTGCCGGATAAAGACGGTATGCGTACAGAAATAGTATGTGATCATTGCGGTGCTCACCTGGGACATGTATTTCTGGGTGAAGGATTTACTGCCAAAAACACCCGGCATTGTGTAAACTCCATATCAATGGATTTTATACCTGAAAATGAAATAAGGCTTGATACAGCCGTTTTTGCCGGTGGCTGTTTCTGGGGAGTAGAGTACTATATGAAACAACTGCCCGGTGTTGTGTCGGTAGAGTCGGGTTATATAGGCGGAACGGTAAAAGACCCGTCATACGAACAGGTGTGCCAGAAGAATACCGGTCATGCTGAGGCTGTACGTATTACATATGATGTAACCAAGACTGATTACGAAACACTGGCCCGGATGTTCTTCGAAATCCACGACCCTACACAGGAAGATGGACAAGGCCCCG
>DAMCMT010000044.1:6117-14029 GCA_032108265.1 Bacteroides sp. | reverse complement strand
ACAATATCGTTCGGAAATATTTTATAATAATGAAGGCCAGAAGATAATCGCAGACAAACTTATCAAGGAACTTCGCAATAAAGGTTATGATGTGGTAACGGCTGTAACCCCGGCAACCGAATTCTGGGTAGCCGAAGATTATCACCAGAATTACTACAATCGTAAGGGAACCACTCCATATTGCCACGGATATACCAAAAGGTTTTGATGGCGTAATCAGCATAAAATTACTGCCATTTCTGTCAGTGTCAAGTTACGTAGGTTGATGGTGCCAAGTTACGTAACTTGATGATGTCAAGTAGCATAGGTTGATGGTGTCAAGTAACGTAACTTGGGGGTATCAAGTTACGTAGGTAGAACCGAGAAGTAGGCGTACTTGAATTATCAAGTAGGCGTACTTGAGTTATCAGGGTATATACCCTTGCTTTTTAGACAATATTTTTGATTAATCCCAAAGACTAAGCTGCTTGTTTATGTCTTTTTTGTCAGGTTTCTTTGCGTCACCGTACACCGTTTTACCACCATATCTATAAGATGTGTCACGTTCGTGCTGAATCAATTCATTAAAATAATTGCGTGGGGTATAACCTTTCTCAATTTCCAGCGAGATTTTGGAAAGGTTCTTCAATGCCTCCGATTTATCTATATAGCCCAGTTTGGCCTGGTGTATGGCTTTATCGAAAACCTCTATCGTTTCGTCGTACACTCGGATAGGAACAGGAAAGGGATGTCCATCCTTCCCGCCGTGGGCAAACGAGAAACGTGCCGGGTCGGTAAAACGGGAAGGTGTACCATGAATTACTTCGCTCACGAGTGTCAGGGATTGCAGCGTGCGTGGACCTACTCCTTCCAGTAATAATAGCGACTCCATATCGCCCACATTTGTCTCGTGTGCCAGAATCAATGCGGCGCCGAGACGCTTCAAATTTACATCTTCCACACGAACATCGTGATGGGAAGGGAGGATGAGCGATACATCCTGCATCAGTTTATCCGGCTTTTCTTTGGTAAGTTCCAATATACCGTCTTTGGTAGGAGCCGCTTGCCGGTCGGTCAGATTAAGTATCAACCCCTGATTGTGGCCGCAAACCGATGTGTGTGGTTCTTCCATAAATGATTTCAGCGACGACGACAGCCAATGATAGCGCCGCGCCATGCGGCTATTACCGTTCATTCCCTGTTGAACAACTGCCCAATCACCTTCCTGGGTCAGTATAAAAGAATGCAGATAAAGCTGGAAACCATCCTGTACCGCTGTATTATCTACCTTGGCAGATAGTTTACTGTTGCGCACTAATTCGTCGCCATTCATACCTGTGCGGTAGGCAATATCCATTAATTCTGCAGGAGTTTGCCGGGAAGATTTACCGCGTCCACCACACACATATACACCCAATTCGGCCGAACGTTTATTGATAGCCTTCTTCAGTGCATTCATTACCGAAGTAGTGATGCCCGATGAATGCCAGTCCATACCCAAAACGCATCCAAGCGATTGGAACCAGAATGGATCGCTCAACCGTTGCAAAAGCGCCGCGCGGCCATATTCGATCACAATAGCTTCGACAATAGCACCACCCAAAAGCATCATGCGGTTGGCGAGCCAGGGCGGAACAGTTCCATAGTGAAGGGGTAAATCGGCAGAACCTCGTTTCATATATGCGAAGATACAGGAAAAACTTTTAGTTGAAGTAAAACTAATCATAAACAAACCAAAATAACAAATGTTATTATGTAAGGAGTGTATCCTGAGCCTATTTTCTGTCATAATCCTTATATATAAATAATAACCAATGAGAAAAATAATTACCATATCCGGTTTGTTACTTTTAATATTCGCTTGTAATAACCAACCGCAGCAACCCGTAAATCATCAGTTATTATCATTCACCAAAGAGAATGATTCGGTTAAAGTTCACCGTATTCTTGTACCGAACGATTCTGGTGTGGTTTACCTGGATTTCGATAAGGGCCATGTAAAAGAACGAATCCGTAAAGACTCCATGCAATCGGTAATTGTAGAGTTTAATCCGGGCGATTCGACGCGGCTGCACGGATGGATCACATCAAAAGACTCAATTGCCAACGTACGTTTCAACCAGATAATTATGCCCGACAGTACAATGGATGGACCTTTTGGCCATGAGATAGAGTATAAATTAACTCAACGTGGTACCTATCAATTGTCCATAGGCGAAAGTTTAATGGCAGGCGATCCGTGGTCGGGAGTATTCCTGTTGAGAATGGAATTATCGAATTAATACATAAAACTATAATATAATGGAAAAATATTTGAAATTGACTTCTAATGAAGCTATCCGTCACTTTATTCTGAGAGATAAAACCCTCGCACCCGAAACTTCGACCGAGATTGTACATAAACTGAAAGACCTGGATAACCTCACAAGCAGATTGTCCGTCACCATTGTCTTACCTACACACCGTACCAAGCCCGATTACGAAATGGATATAATCCAACTGAAGAATCTGGTAAACGAAACAGAGAAAGCATTGTTCGAAATGCTCGATAAACGGCAGGCGGCAGTGTATATGGAAAACATCAAGGAAGCGCAAAACACCATAGATTACAGTCTTAATCTGGATAGTATGGTGATTTATGCCAATGAGCATTTCGCCTCCGTAGTTAAACTTCCCATCGAGTTATCTCCGGAAATATTGATAGGCAGAGACTTTGACCTCCGGCCGCTTTATAAAGCCAGGCAACAGAACAGCCGGTTCTATATACTAACGGTGAGCCGTAACCTTATCCGCCTGATGGAAGCATTTAACGATAAAGTTGTGAATGAAATAAATAACAGCGATTTCCCGTTCGAAAACCGTGATTATTATACGGACGATGAAACCAAGCTGATGCAGGATACTTTTGAAGAAAACCAATATAAAGAGTATTTCAACGACACTGATAAGATGTTCCAGAAGTATTATAACGAGAACCCACTTCCGGTAATTCTGGCCGGGGATATTAAGATGATTTCGTACTACGAAGAACAAATGGACAGGGAGTGCATGGTATTGGGAAAAGTACACGGTAGCTTTGATAAAATGCCTTTCCATGAAATCATAAAGCTAGTTACACCGGAAGTAGAAAAGTTCCGTGAGGAAAAGCAAAAAGAATACATGAGCCAGCTTGATGCAGCCGAATCGGGATATGTACTATCCACAGATATTAATGAGATATATAAAGCTGCCATTGAGGGAGCCGCAGGCACCTTATTCGTAGGAAACAATTTTTCGCTCAACGGAAGCATTGAAGATGATACTTTGTCTGTCTCGGATAAGGAACCCGGAGAAGTTAATAAAAACGACTTATTGACCCAACTGATACGAATTGTTCGTGACAACGGCGGTGAAACCATATTCGTGGAAGATGAACGTATTCAGAAATATAATGGAATGGCATTGGTAAGACGATACTAACTAAACACGAAGATATATACAAAGAAAACGAGCCGTACAGTGAAATATTCAATGCAATGGCCCGCAGTCTTAATATTGATAAAATATCTAAAACGCTGGAAGATTAGAACTTTATTCCGATAGAAACAGCCGAGGTATTATGTTCTTCCCATGCAGTTTCGAAAGAAAGGAAGAAGCGGTCGTATTCGGCTGTAACGCTTCCCATGATTCCTACATTGAAACGGTCGAATTCATTGATTTTATCCATTGTTTCCGGGTCCGGGTCGTTTTTCTTGCTGAATATGCTGTATTTGGTCAACTCCGATCCGGCCGTGCGTTGCAAGGTTCTTTTCAACGTACCGTCTAGTGAATAACCGAATGTAGGTCCTGCGGCAATCACCAGGCCGAAGCTATTTGGTAATCTGAACCGGTAACCTCCCACCACATTTAACTGGGCAACATATACATCTGCAATCCATTTAATGGGGCATGGTTTGCCGTCATCGCTGAAATTAGCGCTTTTTGTGGTATCTTTATACGTCTTCTTATAAAGCATCAGGGAGGGTTGGAGTACCCAGTTCTGGGTAAAGGCGTATTCCATACCTACTCCCATTTGAAGGCCTAATTTATGTTCATCGAAACTATTATCTTTGTTGGAAATCAATGCACCCATATTTAATCCGAAACGTACATTCCACGTAACCGATTGAATTTCATTAAGCGTTACGACCATTTTCTGGTTGGCGCGTTTCACTTCGGTTCCATGTCTGGGATATTTCACTTTAATTTTTGTACCGGCCGGTACCTTAATGGTAAAGTCGCCATTGTGGTTAGTGACTGCTTCCGTACCTTTAGCCGATACTTTTGCACCGATAAGCGGATGACCGGTTTCGTCGATTACCTGACCATTAATTTCTACATCTTGTGCGAAGGATTGCACTGAAATAAAAGTCCCCAATAATGCAGTGAAGACTACTCGTAAAATAGTGTGTCTCGTGTTTCGTTTCATAATTCTATTAATGTGTGTGTGTACTGGCTGCAAAGATATTAAAAATAATGAATTGATTGCCGTGTTTTGTGAAGTAAGAACAATTAAATGGAGATTTTTTGCAACTATGGGTTAACGAAACTATCCCTGTATTCCATAGGGGTTTTGCCTGTGTACTTCTTAAAAATCCGATTGAAGTACGAAGCATTATCAATAGACAACTCCATGGCTACATCGCGTATCGGCAAATCGGTAGTAATAAGAAGTAATTGTGCCTTTTCTATCTTCTTCATATTGATATATTTCAGCGGGGTACAACTCATTTCTTTTTTGAATATCCGTATCAGGTGATCTTCACTGATACATGATAAATTAGCCAGGGATGATATGGAAATATCCTCCTCGGTGTTCTCGTGAATATAACGCAGGCATTTACTAATGCGAATGTCCATATACCCCGGCTTTGTATTTGCCTTCTCAAAGAACCCCGATACTAATTGGTGCAGTATTCCCTGTGTTTCAATGACCGAATATGCAGGCATTTTGCGGTTATCGGCTATATACCGGGAAAATGTAGGCATATTATCGTACAGCTTCGGGTCAATAAATTGAAGATGTCTATCCGGGTTGATCTCCAGCAATCGTTCAATCAGTGGCTGGTGTAGTTTGCCGGCCGGTATTTCTACCGGGAAATCATACGTGTCGAAAATAGATTCCTTCTTAATTGCTTTCTCATAAAAGTGGATGTAATACAATGAAAACCGGTCGTCGCATTCATCATCATGCAGCGTAAAGGGTGGGGTAAGGTATAAATGATGAGGTTTCAGCTTATATACCTTATTATTAATATACGTTTTAGCATTTCCTTCCGTTACATAATAAATACGGGCGAAAGGACTGTGAATGCCTTCCCAGTTCCAGCTTTCATTCGGTTCGGAGAAGCCGACATTCAGTAATATAAAGTTCAGGTTCTCTGGAATTCCGTTCATGGTAGTGTCGTTTTTATATCGTATCCTTGTTTATGCAAAGATACTTATTTACTAATAGTTATGAAACCTGTTGTATAGCATATTATCGAAAAAGTACTATCACTATCCCGAAATTATGCAATTATTTATCGTACCTGGACACTACCTTTGACATATCTAACCTGAATGCTTCATAATATTAGCCGGGACGAATGTAATTATAGAGAGGATTAGCATTCTCCCGGCTTTACTTAAAGTTTGGATATATAAAAGTGGGTTTAACTTAACACATATAAAAAACCGTTTTAATTGAGATAAAATCATGGAAACAAAAAGATTTCAGGGCGAATGGCCCAAAATAGGAATTCGTCCTACTATTGATGGTCGTCAGGGAGGTGTACGCGAAAGCCTCGAAGACAAGACAATGGCTCTGGCTAAGGCGGTTGCCGAACTCATAAGCACTAACCTGAAGAATGGCGATGGTAGTCCGGTAGAATGTGTGATTGCCGACAGTACCATCGGCCGTGTAGCCGAAAGCGCTGCTTGTGCTGCCAAATTCGAACGCAAAGGAGTGGGTAGTACTATTACTGTAACCTCTTGCTGGTGCTACGGTGCCGAAACTATGGATATGAACCCCCATTATCCAAAGGCTGTATGGGGTTTCAACGGAACAGAGCGTCCGGGTGCCGTATATCTGGCTGCCGTACTTGCAGGCCATGCACAAAAAGGATTACCCGCATTTGGTATATACGGACACGATGTTCAGGATTTGAGTGATAATACAATCCCGGCCGATGTGGCCGAGAAGATACTACGTTTTGCCCGTTCGGCTCAAGCCGTAGCCACTATGCGCGGACGTTCTTACCTTTCAATCGGTAGCGTTTGTATGGGTATTGCCGGCTCTATTGTAAATACCGATTTCTTCCAGGAATACCTGGGCATGCGCAACGAGTCTATCGACGAAACAGAAATTCTGCGCCGTATGCAGGAAGGTATATACGATAAAGAAGAGTTCGAAAAGGCCATGGCCTGGACTACAAAATATTGCAAGCCGAATGAAGGCAATGACTTTAACAGACCTGAAAAGCAAAAAACTCGTGAACAAAAGGATGCTGACTGGGAGTTTGTTGTGAAAATGACTCTTATTGTACGCGACCTGATGCAAGGCAATCCAAAACTCCGCGAAATGGGTTTCAAGGAAGAAGCGCTGGGACACAATGCAATTGCCGCAGGCTTCCAGGGCCAGCGACAGTGGACAGACTTTATGCCTAACGGCGATTTTATGGAGTCTATTATGAATACATCCTTCGACTGGAACGGCATCCGCGAAGCTTATGTTGTAGCTACTGAGAATGATGCTTGTAATGGCGTCTCAATGCTGTTCGGACACCTGCTTGCCAATACGGCGCAGATATTCTCGGACGTACGTACCTACTGGAGCCCCGAAGCTGTTGAACGGGTAACCGGCAAGAAGCTCGAAGGACGTGCGGCCAATGGTATTATCCACCTGATTAACTCGGGGGCTACAACACTTGATGGTACCGGAAGGCAGACGAAGAATGGAGAACCCGCCATGAAACCTTTCTGGGAAATCGACCAACAGGAAGCCGAAGCTTGTCTGGGTGCTACTACCTGGTATCCGGCCGACCGCGACTATTTCCGTGGGGGTGGTTTCTCGTCTAATTTCCTTTCCAAAGGTGGCATGCCTGTAACCATGACACGCTTGAATTTGGTTAAAGGTCTTGGTCCCGTACTCCAGATTGCCGAAGGTTGGACTGTAGACCTCGACCCGGAAGTACACCATGCATTAAATATCCGTACCGATAAAACCTGGCCTACTACCTGGTTTGCACCTCGCTTGTGTCCGGATAAGATACCGTTTAAAGATGTATATTCGGTAATGAATTGTTGGGGAGCCAACCACGGTGCTATCAGCTACGGACATATCGGTAAAGATTTGATAACAATGGCCTCAATGCTTCGCATCCCGGTGTGTATGCACAATGTAGAAGATGATGAAATTTTCCGCCCGGCTGCATGGAATGCTTTCGGTATGGATAAGGAAGGCTCGGACTACAGGGCTTGCCAGACGTACGGTCCGATTTATAAATAAAGTTATAAGTATTAAGTTATGAGTAATAAGTTTCCATGCGGTATGGATGCTTATTACTCAACTTGCATTACTTAAAACTTATAACTTAAAACTTATAACTTTCAAAATGATAACCAACGAACATATTGACGAATTTATCCGGCAAGCCCACCGCTACGGCGACGCTAAACTAATGTTATGCAGTAGCGGAAACCTGTCGTGGCGTATCGGCGACCAGGCACTCGTATCGGGTACCGGCTCGTGGGTACCGGCTTTGCAGAAAGAAAAAGTTTGTATTGCCAACATCGGTACGGGCGAATCGCAGAATGGTGTAAAGCCATCTATGGAAAGTTCTTTCCACCTGGGAGTACTGAGATACCGGGAAGATGTAAACGTAGTACTCCATTTTCAGTCAGAGTATGCAACGGCTGTATCCTGTATGAGAAA
>DAMCMT010000044.1:402-6107 GCA_032108265.1 Bacteroides sp. | reverse complement strand
AAATAAACCAGCGAACTTTAATGTTACTGCCGAGGTCCCTGTACATGTAGGCAAGGAAATTCCTGTTATACCTTATTACCGTCCGGGTTCTCCCGAATTGGCTAATGCCGTTGTGTCGGCTATGCAAAGCCATAACTCAGTTTTGCTCACCAATCATGGGCAGGTAGTTTGCGGGAAAGATTTCGACCAGGTTTACGAAAGAGCCATGTTTTTCGAAATGGCTTGCCGCATTATCGTACAGTCGGGTGGAGATTACACCGTATTGACTCCGCAGGAAATCGAAGACCTGGATGTATATGTTTTAGGTAAGAAAACTAAATAAAACTCATTTTCGGTGAATAATACGTATATAGCCGTTGATTTCGGCGCCAGTAACGGCCGGGTTATTGCAGGAACTCTCGTAAACGGAATTGTGGAAATGCAGGAATTGCACCGCTTCCCCAACAAACCTGTAAAGTTGGATGAACTATGGTACTGGAACTTCCTTTCCCTTTTCGATGAGATGAAAACCGGCCTGCGAATAGCCGGGCAGCAGGGGCTTAAACTTAATGGAATAGGAATTGATACCTGGGGAGTAGATTATGGATTTATTAGCCGCCACGGAGAGCTTTTCGGTAATCCGGATTCCTACCGCAATTACCCTAACAGATCTTGGGAATATATGTTAGAGGGTATCGTAGACCCCCGGGAGCATTACAAGCGAACAGGTATACAACCCATGGCTATAAATACACTGTTCAGGATAATGGATGTATCGGTAGATTATAGGTGTCTTAGATATGAAAACTATAATCTGATGTTCATGCCCGACCTTTTCAGTTATTTCTTATGTGGAGGGAATAGTGTGGAATACACCATAGCCTCGACCTCAGAACTGGTGAATGCCCATACCCGCAAATGGGAAAAAAAACTGATAGATAAGTTAGATATACCTTCGAATTTATTTCTCGATATAATTGATCCCGGTACCGTTCGGGGAAGGCTGTTTGAGGATGTGGCCGAAGAATTAGGACTGCCCCGTATTGATGTCATTGCCGTAGGCTCTCACGATACTGCCAGCGCAGTAGTAGCCGTTCCAACAACGGAACCAACAGCCGCTTTTCTTAGTTCGGGTACCTGGTCGTTACTGGGTACAGTTCTCAACAAACCCATAACCAGTGCTGCCGCCCGTCGTGCCGGATTCAGTAACGAAGGAGGGGTAGGAGGAAAGATACGTTTCCTGCAAAACATACCCGGTTTGTGGATTCTGCAAAGGCTTATGGCCGAATGGAGCGGAAAAGATGGGGAACTGAGCTACGATGAAATTCTGGCCGAAGCGAAAGAATCAACCAATAAATCTATTATATTTGTCGATGATTCGGCCTTTCAGAATCCTGAAAAAATGGAAGTAGCCATTATCCGGCACTGTAAAAATAACGAGCAACCCGTACCGGAAACCCGTGCTGATATGGTGAAATGCGTATTGCAATCGCTAGCACTACGCTATAAACAAGGCATTGAGCAGATGAATAAATTGTTGTCACAGCCCATAACCCAGTTGCATATTATTGGTGGCGGGAGCCGGAACAGCCTGCTAAATCAGCTTACAGCCAACGCAACAGGACTTCCGGTTTATGCAGGTCCGGTAGAGGCTACGGCAATGGGTAATATTCTGGTGCAGGCATGGGCTAAAGGAGAAATAGATACTTTTGAAGAACTAAAGGCGACGGTGATTCGGAGCGTAAAGACAGAAATATATTATCCGGAATAAACAAAAACCCAATAACCAACCCAATATCATGAACGACACTAAAAACTCACTACTTCACTACAAAGGCGTAAGTTACGTCATACCTTTTATACTAATAACCGCCTGCTTTGCACTCTGGGGATTTGCCAACGACATCACTAACCCGATGGTAAAAGCCTTCTCCAAAATATTCCGCATGAGTGTAACCGACGGTGCCCTGGTACAGGTGGCTTTTTATGGCGGTTATTTTGCAATGGCTTTCCCGGCAGCTATTTTCATCCGGCGATTTTCGTACAAGGCAGGTATATTGGTCGGGCTTGGGCTGTATGCCATTGGTGTGTTCCTGTTTTTCCCGGCCAAGATGACGGGCGAATATTATCCGTTCCTACTGGCCTACTTTATCCTCACCTGCGGATTATCATTCCTCGAAACCAGTGCCAATCCTTATATTCTTTCTATGGGGTCGGAAGAAACGGCCACCCGCCGGCTCAACCTGGCCCAATCATTTAACCCGATGGGCTCTCTTCTGGGAATGTTTGTTGCCATGAAGTTTATCCAGCAACGGCTCGACCCGATGGATTCGGTTCAGCGCGAAGCACTCAGCGAAGCCGAATTCGAAGCAGTGAAAAACTCGGACCTTGCCGTATTGATTGCACCTTACCTCATAGTTGGATTGGTTATTGTGGCTATGTTTCTTATAATCCGGTTCTACAAAATGCCCAAAGGGCAGGATAAATCGACCAAGATAGATTTTATTCCAACGCTGAAACGGATATTTTCGAAACCCCGTTACCGCGAAGGAGTTATCGCACAGTTCTTTTACGTAGGCGCACAGATTCTTTGCTGGACCTTTATTATCCAGTACGGTACCCGCTACTTTACATCAACCGGAATGGAAGAAAAGGCGGGCGAAGTAATTTCGCAGCAATACAACATCGTTGCTATGATAATATTCTGTATAAGCCGGTTTATCTGTACTTTCCTGTTACGTTACCTCAATGCCGGCAAGTTGCTGATGATACTGGCTATTGCAGCAGTAGCCTTTACCACCGGAGTTATTTTCTTCGAAGATATTAAAGGTTTGTACTGCCTGGTAGGTGTTTCGGCATGTATGTCGCTGATGTTCCCTACGATTTACGGCATAGCGCTCGAAGGACTGGGCGACGATGCAAAGTTTGGCGCAGCCGGGCTTATCATGGCTATACTAGGTGGGTCGGTATTGCCCCCCGTACAGGCATGGATTATCGACCAGGGAATGATTGGAAGTTACTATGCGGTAAACCTGTCGTTCATCCTTCCGCTGATATGTTTTGTAGTGGTGGCCGTTTACGGTTACCGTACATTTACAAGGTGGGGAAAGGTGCTTAAATAACCTCCCCGGATGATATAGCTATCGTCGGGGGAGGATATAGCTATCGTACCCCGACGATATAGCTTTCTTCCGGGTACGATATAGCTTTCTTCCGGGTACGATATAGCTATCCTCCCCGGACGATATTTTATGCTGATTGAGTGGCTTTTACATTAACTTCCGTTTCTATATTACCCCGGGTAGAATTGGCATACGGACATACTGTTTCGGCCATTTTTACCAGTTCCTCAGCTTCTTTCTGTTCCATGCCCTGAATTTCGACATCCAGTTGTACGGCAAAAATAAAGCCGCCTTTTCCGTTATTTTCTGTTTTTACCGTAGCTGTAACAGATGCTTCAATTCTTCTTCTCTCTGAAAGAGCCACATAATTTACCGCACTGAGGAAACACGACGAAAAGCCTACGGCAAAAATTTGTTCCGGATTAGAGTATTCGCCACCCGGGCCACCCATTCCTTTCGGAGCCCTGATTTCCAGGTCAATAATGCCGTCTTCCGATCGTACCCGGCTTTCCCGGCCACCCGTGGCGGTAGCTGATGTAATGTATATAATATCCATAATTAATAAAGTTTAGGTTATCAACAAAGGATAAAGTCTGAATGTTCGGCATAAGAATATATATTTGCAATTCGCCCCTACCGTGAACAATTTAATCAAAAACATTTAGAAAGTTTATATGATTTCATCCATAAAAACCTATAACGATAGATACATACATGAATTTTTTATTGTAGGTTTGTACTTAAAATACAGATTATGCCAGTTAAATTAGGAGAATTCAATCAGTTAGAAGTAGTCAAAGAAGTTGATTTCGGAATGTATCTCGATGGAGAAGAGGCCGGTGAAATCTTGTTACCAACCCGTTATGTTCCCGAAGATTGCCAGCCAGGCGACTGGTTAAATGTATTTCTATACCTTGATAACGAAGAACGGCTTATTGCTACTACTCTGACTCCGTTTGTGAAAGTAGGCGAATTCGCATATCTGGAAGTATCATGGATTAACCAATATGGCGCCTTCCTAAACTGGGGATTGATGAAAGACCTGTTTGTTCCTTTCTCCGAACAAAAAATGAAGATGCAGGTTGGCAAGAAATACATTATTCATGCCCATCTCGATGATGAGAGTTACCGTATCGTGGCTTCGGCTAAAGTAGAACGATATTTATCAAAAGAAGGACCCGGCTATGAACCCGGAACCGAAGTGGATATTCTTATATGGCAGAAAACCGACCTGGGTTTCAAAGCCATAGTTGATAATCAATTCAGCGGATTACTGTATGATAGCGAAGTGTTCCGCATACTTCATACCGGCGATCGCTTAACCGCATACATCAAGCAAGTACGTACCGATGGTAAAATAGACCTGGTAATTGATAAACCCGGCATGGAGAAAGTTGGCGATTTCTCAACTGCACTGCTGAAATATATAACCGATAATGGTGGCTTTATTTCCTTCACTGACAAAAGTGATGCAACTCTGATATACGATACATTTGGAGTGAGTAAAAAGACTTTCAAGAAAGCAGTCGGCGATTTATATAAAAGGCATCTTATACTTATCCGCGAAAACGGATTGCAACTGGTAAAACCATAAACCTGTAGAGAAGTTCCTCCGAAATATTAGGAGAAAACACTTGTATCGGCTGGTAATCCCGGATTACTTTGCTGTCGATATCTTATTAATATACACGCAAAATTAAAAGTTATGAAGAATATTCATTTTATTTCAGTATTGGCATGCTTGTTGCTTTTCAGTAGTTGTAAGTCTATTATGTTCGACGACAATGTAATGAAAGTAGTAGAAGGGATGAAGCAGAATGAAGTAAAGGAACTACTTGGTACACCTACTCACCGCAGATTCGATCAGGGAGTTGAAGAGTGGGAATACATACAACAGTACACCACCGGAATGCAGCGGGTTGTTATTGTAGGATTTGCCGATGGACGTGTAACGTCTATGGACTCATTCGAAACCCCAATTCCTAAAACTCCGCAGAACCACCCGGGGGGAAAGCCCCATGACAGAGGGAAAAATCCCCGTCATTAATAGAGAAAAACATTAGGATGAGGAGTTTTCTCATCCTATTTTTGTACTAAACAAAACAACCGCGATTATTAACAATATAAAAAGTTGAGCTATGAAACGATTGATGATAACCCTATTTGCCATCGGAATAGTTGCTATGAGCAGCACAAGTATGGCCGCTATGAGTACCAGTAAGGTTCGGAAAGAAACCCGGTTCCTTACGGACAGAATGGCTTATGAATTGAATATGAACACCGCCCAGTATAATGATGCATACGAAATCAATTATGACTTTATCTACTCAATCCGTCACCTGATGGACGATGTAATGCGTGGATACGAATGGGCTATGGATGAGTATTATTACCTGCTCGATCTTCGTAACGACGACCTTCGCTGGGTACTGAACGATTACCAGTATCGTGGGTTTATAGACAGGGACTATTTCTATCGCCCGATATATACCACCGGTAATAAATGGCGGTTCCGTATTTATCTGACTTATAACAATCCCAGTTATTTCTATTTCCCCAGACCGTATCACTACAGTTCGTACAGAGGTGGGCACCACCGCTTGC
>DAMCMT010000044.1:0-392 GCA_032108265.1 Bacteroides sp. | reverse complement strand
ACCGTTATAACCACCATCATTATAATGTTTCGGTTAGTGTTCGGAATGAGAAAGTTTATGTAAATAACCGCAGGTCTGATTTCAGTACGGTAACTGTTCGTCCGAATACTTCGCGCCGGCCTACTAATACACGCAAAGATGATGTGTACACTAACACTTCCAGACGTTCTAGCAGTACCACAACTGATACCCGGACTAATAGCAGCCGTAACTCTACTTCAACTGGTAGCAGCTCTTCTACAAGCAGGCGTTCGTCGACAACTACGTCGCCTTCATCAAGCAGTAGCAGCTCGCGGAGATCATCGGCAAGTACTCCTTCATCTTCCAGTAGCAGCAGTTCGCGGGGAAGTTCGGTAAGTACACCGTCATCATCAGGCAGCAGTAGCTCGCGC
>DAMCMT010000043.1:19917-35572 GCA_032108265.1 Bacteroides sp. | reverse complement strand
CTGCGGCGTTTTCTTATTTCAATCAAAACAGTAAAAGTATGAATAATTCAGGCTTAGAATAAACCTGTTTTACTAGAAAGAAAAGTTTGCCGAAATAAAGAATGTATTCCTGATAGGATTATCTTTCTCAGCAAACAGCCAGGCAAAATCTACGTGCGCACCAAAATAATTAATACCTGCACCGGCTGATGCATAACTATTTTCGCCTTTCTTTTCATCACCATAATGGTAACCTCCGCGCAGCATAAAATGCTCAAGAAGAATATATTCGGCACCCGCACTTACATTAAAAGCTGTTACATCCGAAGGCATCAACCGGTAACCTCCGTCGGCAGCTACTCTTATCCGATGATACCGGGAAAAAGGTAAATCAACTGAACCACCAACCTTAGCCATAGCCGGAAGGGATTCTTTAGTTTCCAGGTATTTAATCTTGGTACCTATATTGCTTACCTGCAATCCGGCTGTCCAGTACGCATCTTTTATTGCAGAAATATCTTTTTTATAAACAGCTCCTATGTCGAAAGCCACTGCATTGGCTGTTTTAGCTCCATACGCTTTACCCATATCCGAACGAATATATCTAACAACTCCTGATACGGCAAGCTCGGGAAGTATTTCGTAGGCATAACCAACATCAAAAGACATTTCCTGAGGACGGAAATCTATGTTTTCATCATTCAGTCTGGTAATCCGGGGATAGTTATAATAACGAAAACCGGCCAGTATGGCATTACGGTTATTTATTTTATAAAATCCACCAGTGGAGTGAAGTGAGTAACCCGATTTAAAATCACGCATCCACGGACTATATGAATACAGCGCACCCCCAATAAGATTATCATCCAGCATTACAGTGGATGCATTACTAAATATTGCATTATCCTTTCCCATAACTGCTACACTGGCACCACCCATACCGGCGGTTTGTGCATCGGCAGGAATGGTTAGGAAATTCACTGCACCTGTATTTATCGGATCAATTTCATTTTGTCCGTAAACACTTATTGCTCCGAACAGAGCTAATATACAAAAGAAAGGCTTTCTCATAGTTTTACAAAGTTTTCGGTTACTTTATTTCCGTTGCATACATACTCCAGGGTATAATATCCGGCGGCAAGTTTAGTGATATCAAGGGTTGTGCGTTCAAAGCGTACGGTCTGTAAACCTTTACGCATAACAATACTTCCTGTTCCGTTAACAATAGTGACAATCGCTTCACCAGCCAACCCCATATTAACACGGAAAGCTAATTCGGATTTCCCATCAACCATTTTTATTTGATTAGATTCCATAATCAGAGATTTTTCGTCTATCGGATCATCAAAGGTTAAAGCATTAGTAGCGTCTACACACCCGTATCCCAACAGACCCGCATATTCCGGATTATCCTCGTCTACATTATAAGCAGTGGTTAATAGGATTTCTTCTAACTGGCGGGCAGTAAATCCCTGTTTTCCTACACCATGTTTCTCTATAAGCAATGCTGCAACGCCAGCCACATGCGGACAAGCCATGGAAGTTCCATGCATATACTCGTATGATTCCTTTTCTAGAATCGTAGTACTCCATACCCCTCCTGTTGCACTAAAACTAATGCCACCAGGTGCACAAATATCGATAAAACTACCATAAGCTGAACTTGGAGCCTTCTTCAAATCAGGTCCTAAAGCCGTTACACCCAGAACCTTCTCATATTGTGCCGGAGCAGACACTTTTGGATTCGAATCACTGCTATTTGCTGCAGCAAATAATACAATACCACCTTTCATTGGACTACCTGGTAATTGGTTACCGTTATTATCGCATCCGGCATAATCGACAAAATAATCAATTGCCTCTTTATAAACCCGATCTACATCGCCTACATATCCCCAACTATTCTGACTGATAACAGCACCGTTATCTGCACCATATTTAATGGCCGCAGCAATATTTGCATCAGTAGTGCCATGTTCAACATTGTAATTTCCATTGCGGTGCTCAAAAATCTGACACGACATTAGCTTAACACCACTATTAGGAGTGCCGTCTCCGCCTGCAATTCCTCCTATACCTACTCCATTGTTATTTATAGCACCGATGATTCCTGAAACATGAGTACCATGGCGAACGGGGGTTATAATAGGGCTATTCGAAACGAAATTGAAACCGTTGATATCATCTACATAACCATTTCCGTCATCATCTTGATCGTTACCATCTACTTCGGCTTTATTTACCCACACATTACCTTGCAGGTCAGGATGATTCACAGTAATTCCGCCATCGACAATGGCAACAATAATATCCGGATGTCCGTTGTACTGTTTCCATATATCCATAAGCCGGATATCAGCACCTTCTTTTTGCCAATCTTCAGTTCCAGGATTATAAAGGTTCCATTGTTTAGATAAGTCTGGATCATTGAATGGAAAACTGGCGTTTCTGGAATAATAAGTAGCCGCCATAGTTGAAGCCGATGATCTTACCGGAACAACTTTATGAACAGGTTCAGCCACTTCGATATCACCTATTTCAGCAACCTCATTTACGGCACGAGTTGCAGGCATATCTTCTGAGAACCATACATCATACCACAAATGCAATCCTCTGCGGCGGCTGCGTTCTTCGAATTTCCCAGCGGGAGGAAATACACGTTCAATCCGCTTAATGCCCAAAGTGGATGCAGAACTATCCAACGCTCTTATACCCGTAGTAGTAATACCGCCAGCATTCCGTACGGCAACTTCACCGGCAGGTTCTTCTTTGAGTTTGATTCGCATTCGTCCTTTAACGATATCCTGTTCCGAAACTTCAAATTCTGGAACATCAGGTTCATCGGGTGCTAAATCCATTGCCTGATTACAGCCGGCTAACAGCCAGACGATACAACACATAAACAGGATGCTTTTCTTCATAATTAATTGGTTTATGTAAACAAAATAAAGCCAGAATATAGACAAAAACGCGGAGCCTCCACCTTTGGAATTCCCCGCGTTCAACTATGTTGGGCTACCAGGATTCGAACCTGGAAAGTCAGGACCAGAATCTGAAGTGTTACCATTACACCATAGCCCAATCATTTCGGCCACAAAGATACAACTATTTTGTATATTGCAAAAAAAATGATGGCGTTTTTTTAGTAGAGATACTACCTCCTGAAGCGAAGAGATAACTCACTGAACGAGCAGCGTGAGTGGTACCACCAGAGTGAGCAAAGCGAACGATACCTCCTTACTCTAATAAAAAAACTAAATAACTTTTTTTGAAAGAATAATTCCGTGTATATTTGCGGATTAATTGTATTGTACGATACAACAAAAAACAGAAGGCTTTGTTATAAACAAAACTATACAAACATTGAAGTTTAAATTACGCATATAATAAATGAACGAAACGCAGAAATTAATAAATAAAATAACAGAAGGAATTCAGGAAAAGAAAGGAAAAAACATAGTCATAGCAGATTTGACCGGGATTGGTGATACAATATGTAAGTATTTCGTCATCTGCCAGGGAAATAGCCAAAATCAGGTTGGCGCTATTGTCGATTCTGTAAAAGAAGCCACCCGGGAGGGAGTAAACATTAAACCGTTTGCCATCGACGGACTTAGAAATGCAGAATGGGTTGCTATGGATTATTCGGATGTACTGGTACACGTATTCTTACCCGAGGTAAGGAACTACTATAACCTCGAACATCTTTGGGCGGATGCCAACTTAACAAATATACCCGATATTGATTAAACAGAATTTATGGAAAATAACAATAATAATACCAACAACAATCCCAATAAAAAGCCTAATGGTAAAGTCAATATGCCCCGGTTCAACCTGAACTGGATGTATATGATTATTGCCATGATGTTACTGGGGCTGTACCTGACGAACGAAGGCGGGTCGGTTACAAAGAAAATCGACTACAATGAGTTCGAAGACTATGTCCGCAACGGATATGTCAGCAAGATTGTAGGTTATGACGATAGTACCGTAGAAGTATTTATCAAACCCGAACACGTTAAAGATGTGTTCAAGGAAGACTCTACCCGTGCCGGAAAGAACCCGATGGTTACTACCGAAGCACCATCACGCGATATGCTGGCTACTTTCGTCAAAGAACAAACTGAAGCCAAGACCTTCGACGGAAGCGTCAGTTATGATAAAAAGAAAGATTACCTGAGCGCTATCCTCTGGAATATTCTTCCCTTTGCACTTCTTATCGGACTCTGGATATTCTTCATGCGCCGCATGAGTAGCGGAGCTGGTGGCGGTGGAGCCGGAGGCGTATTCAGCGTAGGTAAATCCAAAGCCCAGCTTTTCGAAAAAGGCGGTGCCAACCGGGTAACTTTCAAGGATGTAGCCGGACTTGCGGAAGCCAAACAGGAAGTTGAAGAAATTGTAGAATTCCTCAAGGAACCCCAGAAATACACCGACCTGGGAGGTAAAATACCCAAGGGCGCATTACTTGTAGGCCCTCCGGGAACAGGTAAAACCCTGCTTGCCAAAGCTGTTGCGGGCGAGGCTAATGTACCGTTTTTCTCGCTGGCCGGTTCGGATTTCGTTGAAATGTTTGTAGGAGTGGGTGCATCCCGTGTACGCGACCTCTTCAAACAAGCCAAGGAAAAAGCACCTTGTATTGTGTTCATTGACGAGATTGATGCTGTAGGCCGTGCCCGTGGAAAGAACCCGAGTATGGGCGGAAACGATGAACGCGAAAATACCCTGAACCAGTTACTTACCGAAATGGATGGTTTCGGTTCAAACAGTGGAGTTATTATTCTTGCAGCAACCAACCGTGTAGATGTACTGGATAAGGCGTTGCTACGTGCCGGACGTTTCGACCGCCAGATACACGTAGACCTGCCCGACCTGAACGAACGTAAAGAAGTATTCGGCGTACACTTGCGCCCGATCAAGATAGACAATAGCGTAGATGTAGACCTGCTGGCACGCCAGACTCCGGGATTCTCGGGTGCCGACATTGCCAACGTCTGCAATGAAGCTGCTTTGATTGCTGCCCGCGGCGGTAAAAAGTTTGTAGGCAAACAAGACTTCCTGGATGCCGTAGACCGTATTATCGGTGGTTTGGAAAAGAAAACAAAGATTACAACGGAAGCCGAGCGCCGTTCCATCGCCATCCACGAAGCAGGCCATGCCAGCCTTTCCTGGATGCTTGAACACGCCAACCCGCTAATTAAAGTTACCATTGTACCGCGAGGACGTGCGCTGGGTGCTGCCTGGTATCTACCCGAAGAAAGACAGATCACTACCAAAGAACAAATGCTGGACGAGATGTGTGCCACCCTGGGAGGCCGCGCTGCCGAAGATTTATTCCTGGGTCGTATATCTACTGGTGCTATGAACGACCTGGAGCGTGTTACCAAACAGGCTTTCGGAATGACCGCCTATCTGGGCATGAGCGACCGCCTGCCGAATTTGTGTTATTACAATAATGACGAATACTCTTTCAATAAACCTTATAGCGAAAAAACTGCCGAGATTATTGACGAAGAAGTAAAACGCATCGTAAACGAACAGTACGAACGGGCAAAGAAGATATTATCTGATAATCAAAAGGAACATGCCGAACTTACCCAGTTGTTGATTGACAAAGAAGTTATCTTTGCCGAAGACGTTGAAAGAATATTCGGCAAGCGACTCTGGGCCAGTCGTTCGGAAGAAATAATGGCTTTTGAAAACAAGAATAAAGCTGCTGCCGAATCTGAAATACCTTCATTGGAAGAAGTAGAAGAGAAAATTGACGACGCTGAAGGTAAAGTTAAAGAGCCAAACAATTGAAAAGTAATTTTATAACCAGAGCCATAACCGGACTGCTATTTGTAGCAGTCATGGTTGCCTGTATCATTTACGGCCCTGTATCTTTTACTATACTCTTTGCGGTGGTAAGTGCCTTGTGCGTTTACGAATTCAGCAAACTAATTAATACCACCACCAAAGTACGGATAAATCCATTCATAAATATATTAGGAGGTGTATATTTATTCCTGGCTTTCTCGGCTTATTTCACCAATTATACCGGTTCAGGCATATTTATTCCCTATCTGAGCATATTAATTTATTTATTAGTCAGCGAACTTTACCGCAAAAAAGAGTGCCCCATTGATAACTGGGCATATTCTATGCTGACACAGGTTTACATCGGATTGCCTGTTGCATTGTTAAATGTACTAGCCTATCATTACGACCCCGTAAGTATGGATGTTGTTGCCATATCCTACAATTATGTTCTGCCTCTATCAGTCTTTATATTTATATGGCTTAGCGATACAGGAGCTTATTGTGTAGGTTCGCTCATCGGTAAACACCGTCTTTTCGAACGTATTTCTCCAAAAAAATCCTGGGAAGGTTCCATCGGCGGGGCAGTTATAGTAATTGCTTCATCCTTTATCTTTTCTCACTTCTTCAATTTCATGAGCATGACAGAATGGGCAGGCCTTGCATTGGTAGTTGTGATATTTGGCACCTGGGGCGATTTAACAGAATCACTTCTTAAACGCCAGCTTGGTGTCAAAGACTCCGGAAAGATGATGCCCGGACACGGTGGTATCCTCGACCGCTTTGATAGTTCGCTCATGGCGATACCTGCGGCAGTAGTTTACTTGTATGTGCTTACGTTGTTCTAATAATAATTTATTTCTTGAGTATTCTCTGTAGATAAGCCTCATCCAGCAAATTCACTGTCTCAAAAGCACCTTTATAAAACACACCCCAGTTGTTGAAAACACAAGGCAACTCCTTTGCTTTTTGTAGTGTATCCACCTGAAATAATGATAAAGGAATATCATTGATTTGGCAATACTGCTTTATCATCTCAACCCTTTGATAGATATAGGGACATTGCATATCATAATAAATTGTTAGTTCCTTATTTTCAATACCTTGTTTCTTAACGTTCGGTGCAAATTTTGGTGTTGTTCCGTCAAAAGAAAGTGCAAGCAAATCATAGCCATAATCGGTAGTATCAACAACTTCAAATCCGAACTGTTTGGCAAATGATTGGTTGGAAAGCCAGTTCTTTTGTTTCTTGGCTCCTAGCATACAGATACCTGATTTACCCTTTTCTTTAGCATCAGCCAAACAGTACTCCATCAGCGATCTTCCATATCCTTTGCCTTTATAATCGCCCAACACCCATAAACAATATATATAATAATAGTTATCACCTATTATAGGAACCCAGGCTTTCTCAAGAGGAGCATATTCTATGAAAACCGTAGCTTTTTCATTTAGCTTCCTGAAAACATGACCTTCCTTTAGCCGATCCGTAAGCCACCCGCGCTTTGCGTCAATACCCGGATGAAACTTTTTACTGCGGATAATGCAGCACAAATGTTCATCTGCAAGGTTTTCTGTAGTTATGTTTATAAATTCTGTATCCATATAAGTATGTTTATACACACAAAAATAGCAAATAACCGGATATAAAAAAAGCGCCCATCAATGGACGCTTTATATATTAGAATATTCACTTATTATTCGTAAGTATCCTCTTTCTCTTGCTCATCCGTCGTTGCAACTTCTTTATCATCATTATCGTTACTGAAGTTATAAGTCAATGTCTTAACACCGTCATTACGATCATTGACCCTTATTTTAATACCTTTGTAGGTACCTGCGGCTAAACTCGGTGCATAATCGCCCAGATAGAAAGAGACTCTTCCCAGATAAAGAACATTGGTTACATCATCTTCGTCATTATAACGATATTCCAGGTGTATATATCCATCTTCTTCGGGTTCTACCAGTGTATTCCGTACCAGACTTACTCTATGAGGTTTATTTCGTGGGGCATAATAGTCGAACACAACATTCAGGTAATTACCTCCCACCCAAATATCCAGTATATTGGTTTTATCATCTCCAATGGCCTCTTCATTGGCAGCAGTAAGATCTTCAATAGTTTTAGTGAGAACGTTACGGATACGATTGAGCTTTATAGTATAGTCATAATCTCCATCTCCTTCCCAAAGGGGAGTGTAATTTATTATGACCCGCTGCCCTTCCACAGGCCGGTATTGATAACTTAAATTTATCGGAGCACCAATCCATAGTTTTTGTCCGTTATCAGTTTCCAGATAGAAACTATCTCCGCCCAGCACTCTTACAGTAGCCATTCTTTGTACCCAGTCACCAAGCGAATTGCCATCATCGTCGCAGGATTGCAGCATAGGCAATCCAATTAAAAACATAGTTAATAATAGGTAAAGGTTTAGCTTCTTCATTTTTATATTAGTTGTTTCATGGTTATAAATATATTCTTATCTACACCATTATAAACAACAAAAACATATAAATACTGCGTAAGTTTGATTAAATTAGTATTGAATTATCTTTTTTTAAGTAATTTCACTATTTCCCTTGCCGCATGTAAGGGAGCGCCAGGAGTTCCGAGTGTAATACTCATCTTCTCGTATCCATTTAACATCCGGCTACGATAGCCGGTATCGTATATGAGGCGGGATACTTCTCTCTCGACATTCTTTACAGTCATGGTATCGGCTACTAACTCTTTGACTATTTCCTGGCCAGATATCAGGTTGACGAGTGATATATATTTTACCTTCAATACCATTCTGCGAAGAAGAGCAACAAACTTTCCCGCCGGAGTATGGTAACATACCACCTGAGGCACTTTGAATAAAGCCGTTTCGAGTGTGGCAGTGCCCGATGTTACAAGGGCAACATCAGCTTGTTGAAGCAAAGGGTAAGTTTGATTAAACAGGATGTATACATTATCGGCTCCGCCGATGTATTCAGTATAATAGTCGGGGGTTATTCCGGGTGCGCCGGCAATTATAAGCGAGTGAGAATCAAACCCCGACATTGCCCGTAGCATTTTAGGAAGATTGTCTTTAATTTCCTGTTTACGACTACCGGCCAGAATAGCTATTATCGGTTTATCGGGTAATTGGTTGCGACTAATAAATTCCTCAAAAGTTTCCGGGTGTTCTTCTTTGAAAGCCGTAACCTCGTCCATAGTAGGATTCCCGACGTAGTGAATGGGATAATTATGCTTTTTATAAAAGTCGACTTCAAAGGGAAGTATAGAGAACATCTCATCCACATCTCTTTTGATGTTTTTAATGCGATGCTCTTTCCAGGCCCATATCTTGGGCGATATGTAATAATATACCGGAATGTTGGTTTTGGCATGTACGAACTTCGCAATATCCAGGTTGAAACCGGGATAATCTACCAGTATTACCACATCGGGCGACCATGCAACAATATCTTGTTTGCATAGCTTCATATTGGCAAAGATAGTCCGCAGGTGAAGTAATACCGGTATAAAGCCCATGTAGGCCATTTCGCGGTAGTGCTTAACGAGAGTTCCTCCAACGGCAGCCATCAGGTCGCCACCGTAAAAGCGGAAATCGGCTTCGGGGTCTTCTTTCTTGAGGGCAGCCATCAGGTGCGAGGCATGTAAATCGCCCGAGGCTTCGCCAACTATCAGGTAATACTTCATAAACGCCGGTTAATTGATTTTTAATTTTTCTTTAAGAACATCCACAAAGTCGTATGCCGTTATATCCAGCCGGGCCGGGGTTATAGCTGCGTATCCGTTTGCCAGGGCCCAGTTATCGGTCTTCGTGTTTTCAGGTTCCATATTTACAAATTCGCCTGTAAGCCAGAAGTACCTGTCATCATTCTTGCGGGCACACAGGTCCCATTCGCGTACCCACCGGCCTACCGCTTGTTCGCAGATTTTAATTCCTTTAATATCGGGAGTAGCCGGGAAGTTTACATTGAGGCAAACCAGGGAAGGCAACCCGTTTTCAAGCACCATGCGGGTAATATCCTGTATATAGCCGCTTAAATGTGAGAATTCGGCATCACAGTCATGATTGCAAAGTGAAAAGCCGATAGAAGGTATTCCGTTGAAACAACCTTCGAACACCGCCCCCATGGTACCCGAATAATGAACATTACTTCCCGAATTATCACCATGATTAATACCGGCTACTACCAAATCGGGTTCACGGTTTAATACAGTATTGCGGGCAAGTTTGATACAATCGGTGGGCGAACCGGTACAGGAATATATTGTTAATCCAGGCTCTTGTTTTATCAGTTCGTAATGTACCGGGTGGTTGACGGTAATGGCGCAACTGCTCCCCGAGCGGGCACTATCGGGCGCCATCACAACAATATCCCCCAGCGGTTGAAGATATTTAATTAACTCGTTGATTCCTTTTGCTGTAACCCCGTCGTCGTTCGATACGAGGATTAGCGGTTTTGTCTCAGTCATTATTTTGTTTCGGTTTGGTTTTCTATTTTTTCGAATAATACAACTACAGTGAATAATCCCCAGTTATTGTTTGAACTGGCCACGGATATAGCTTTGTAACCTCTTTCAAGCTGTTGCTTAATTACTTTGTTCACTGAATATTCATCGGCATTATTGATTTGCTTTACGAATTGTTCCATATTGTTGTTTCTAAATTATATAAATATGAATCAGAAGTTAAAGGAATTATCGCTTGGCTCAGGAGTGTCTTTCTACTCTAACTCCTGGAGTCACTTAGTGACTGCTAACTCCTAAGGAGCAAAGCTCCTGATAACTACTTTAACTCCTAATTCGCATAATTAGTAAATAGGTTCTGTTTTTCAAACATGGAGATAATCTCGTTCTCGAGTGGAGTACGCTTTACTACCGGATTATTCTCCCAGAATTCGGGATTGTATTTTCTACTCCCGATTTCTTGTATCAAAGCATCTTGGTGTTTTAACTTGCTCCCCTTTTGCTCTAATGCCGGGCCGGCATTGAAAAGAATCGAGGTTATTTCAATCGGTATGATTCCAAGACCAAGGTCAGCCATAAATTTATTAGTTACATATACGCTTTCAACTACCGGTTGTCCAGCGACAGGCTTATAGTTTACTGAAAACTTAATATTGTCATCATTTAGAGACTTCCCGTTAGTAAATTTCATTAAATTGTTTTTAAGTCCGGCTTCGAGTTTAAGTATTTCCATCGATTCTTTTTTTACATACAGCGACCCATAAGCAATCGGCATCGTAATTTCGTCTTTGGCAGAAAATATTAGTTTATAGATAAGTTCGCCTGAACTACCGGTAAGTACGTCTGCCGATACATTATAATATTTATCGTAATCTTTACGCAGGAAGGTAATGATTGTTTTATCGGACAGTTTCTTTAAATCAATGGGAGTTACCTGTGATAAACTAAAAAAGTTACGGAAATTCAAATACCGGTTTAAAGAGTCAGATTTCAGTCCGGCATAGCGGCCATGCGTAAGCCGCAAATCGCGCAAGCTTAGAATACCCGTAGCATTTATAAAGGCTTCCTGCATTTCATTGTAAACATTATCAGTGCGGGTAACTTGCCGGTAAAAGAAATTATAAACCGGTTGGTGCTTAGCCTGTAATTGTTTTTGGGATTGTTCGAATAGTTGTTCGATAACTTCGTTGGTATTGATTGGAACAACCAGCACTTCGCCCAATTGGTAAGCCATAGGAGATAATTTAATGATAGCCGGCAGGTTCTCAGTCGAATAAGTCTGGCTGTTATAACCAATATAGGATATGACTATTTGTTTATCATCGGGCGACACTTCCAAAGAAAATTCACCATCCATATTCGAGATAGTTCCCCTTCCTGTATTCAGGCGAACACTGGCATAGGGCAAAGGTTCACCCGACTCGCTATCAGAGATATGGCCCTCGTGTTTATCTGTAATCTGGGCCGATAAACCGCCACAGTATACTAATAATAGGATAAAAAGTAATTTTCTCATTCGTATTCGTTATTCATTCAAACTGAACTGAGATACCGTTTCGAAATAAAAGAATACCGCCATGCTCATCAATATAAATCCCAGGACGCCGTAAAACAGGCGGGCACGGTTACGACCCACATTACGCACGATAAGTTGAGAGTTACGGGCATTGAAAAACCAATTCCAGTTGAGTAGCGAAGCCAGTACGGAAACGATTCCAGCCAGGAAAAACAGACCTTGTACTACAAAGTGTCCCCACATAAGCGTTATTCTTTGATATCGATAAGGCGCGTACCGTCTTCCTGTTCGGTAATGGTTACGGTTACGGCATCGCCGGGAAGGATATCTTCTATCAGTTCGGGCCATTCGATGAAACAAAGGGCACCGCTGTAAAAATAGTCTTCGTATCCCATATCGTACACCTCATCGAGTTTCTTGATGCGGTAGAAATCAAAATGATATATCAGTTCGCCCGTTTCGTCCGAACGGTATTCATTGACTATGGCAAAGGTGGGCGAGGTGATTACATCGGTCACTCCCAGTTCTTCGCATACGGCTTTGATAAATGTGGTCTTTCCGGCTCCCATCTTACCATAAAGGGCGAATACGGTGTTCTCACCCATCCGGCTGATGAATTGCCGGGCTGCTTCGTTTATTGATTCAAGGGATTGAATGTTTATTTGCATATATGTAATTGAATTATCTTACAAATTTACGAATTCTATTTCAAATAAACGATTCCGGTGAGGTCTGTTTCCAATCTTCCGGAATTGAAATTTAAAGATGCATAGGTTAGCAATATCGAGTATGGGTACCTGACGCGTAAAGATACCCAACTTAAGGCTGTAAAGGTATATAGGTTGGCAATATCAGGTATAGGTACCTTGCGCGTCAAGGTACGTAACTTAAGGGTATCAAGGTACGTAGGTAAAGGGTGTCAAGGTACGTAGGTAAAGGGTATCAGGGTACGTAGGTTGAGGTTTCAAAATCAATATAGTCCAGGTTTATTTCTTTTATTAAATCAGATGCAAGTTGCTCCTGATAGAAACGGTCGTAATCATCAAAGCTATATTGTTTGAGAAGCAGGGTATAATTTTCTTCGGATATGATAATTGCGCGCAAGCCCTCCAATTTATCCATCATGTCTTTATCGGCATAAAGCTGACGACTGTACTGCCTGGCTTCGTCGAGATTAATAAACGGACGTATTTGCAGCATATTTATACCGTGATGTCTAACGAATTCCAGGTCGAAGTTTTTAATAACAAAGCTGGAAAAGTTATAGCGCGCAACTTCATAGAGCAACCTGTTTTCGTCTACCGTACCCGATTCATAAGCCAGGATAAAAAGGTGGGGCACCTGTTTTTCGGTACTGAATTCCTGTTTAATGCTGTCCGTTTCGGCTGGAATTTCCGATTCGAAGTCAATATTTCGCCGTTGCCATATACTCCCAAACGGGTTATTACTGACATTTGGCGTGCGACCATCCTGTACACCTTTCAGTATATAAGCAGCAAGTTCGGTAATCTCGTGTTGGGGATAGTCTTGCACAATTTCTTTTAGTTCGGTAAGGAAAGTCTTTGTATCTCCCAACTGGAGGGCACTCATTGAATGAAGGAATTTGAACTTACTCCGATTTTTTCCGAGAGGGTATTTACCGGCAGAAAGGGCATTGTTATGTATAACTTTATCATAATCCTGTTGCTGCCATGCGGTATATGTATCGGCATAAAGCGAGTCTTCCAGATGTTTTCCGTGAACGGCATTGTGGGCGAAATCAGGGTCGGCCAGTAACAGGGCGTACTTACTTTGGGGATATTTATTCAGTAAAACGTTTCTATATCGTTCGCTCAGTGTGTTTTCCTGGTTACGCAAACTTAGCAGGAATAGGTTGTAATACACATGGTCTGCTTGCGGATATTCAGGAAACTGGCGAATCATCCGGTAGAAGATTATATTAGCACGGCGATAATCAATCAGTTTATCCTTGTATACAAACCCCAGATTGTACAGGGCATCGGAAAGTAACCGGTTGGATTGTTGCATGGCTTCCGCCGTAAGGGGAATTTGTTTCAGGTATTCTTGTATTTTGTTTATTTCTATAACCGCAGTATCACGCTCGGTAGTATCAACCGGTATTTGTTGAATATGTTGCTCTGCATGTAAGGTATCAAGATTAACCACCGTTTTATTCTTTCTGCGCCAATCATCTTCCAGTTTTCTTCTTCCCCAGATACGTTCGAATTCTGATTTTCCTTTGGCTACCAATTGCGGGTTATAGAAATACCAGCTATCTGCTCCGGCGGTTGGAATGGGCATTATTGTTTCGCCTGCCCTTTCTTCGTGTTGGGTTTCTTCAGCTTCTTTCTTTTCTTTTTCTTTCCGCCCGGTTTCTTCAATAAGGTTTTCAATAACCTTTATACGCTCTGGTTCGGTAAGGGATGCTAAATACTGTAAACTATCCTGTAGATGAATGGTTGTAGCATATGCAACAAGTTCATCGAGTATTTCCAGTCGTTGGTTTAACTTTTTTTGTTCCGGGTGTTGGCTATCGAGCAGTCCGATGGCTTCTGAATAGGCCTTCTGGGCTTCATCGTAATCAGCCATATTCCAGTAGAGGTTGCCCAACCGAAGCAGAAGAACACCCTTCTCAGCACCATTGCGGGTACTTTTTTCCACTCCCCGGGTGAATTCGCCGATGGCACGCGCGGTATCCCGCCGGATTAAATAAGAGTTGCCAAGCGCATAATAAATCTGGTCGAGATACTCTTTGTTCTTCTGGTTCCTGGTCATTCGTTGCAGCCGATTGATAGTTTTAGCGGTTTCTTCGCCCGGCATTACTTCGGTTTGCCGGATACGGGCACTAAGTTCGAGTTCGTAAGGGGGATTCATCCGGATTACTTTCCCGAATGCCTGGTATGCATCTTCCCTTTGATTCAATTCCTGATATACCTGCCCGAGCAGGTAATACTGACGGGCTCGCTGCTGTTTATTCTTTTCGTTTTTTGTGGTAGCTACAAGGTATGGAATGGATTCTTCCGGCTTCCCCTGTTTCAACAGCAGATTGGCTGTAACCGATGAATAAAGGTGATCAAGGGAATTGGGCAGAGTATCCATCTTAATCCGGGCAAGCATATCACTGGCTTCATAATACAGTTCCTGGGTTGTATAGCAGCGGGCAAGCCATATCCCGGCCTCAGCGGTAATCGCCGGCTGACTGTCATACAATCGCATGATGTAAGTAAAAGTTGCTACCGCGTCGGTAGTATCCGCATTATGGTACTGGGCTTTTCCCATTAATAGCCAGGCTTTATACAGGTAAGGATTGAATTCGCGCCGGTTTAGCCATTCGCGATATTCGTCGGTATATTGTCGCCCCGGTCTACGAACCGGTTTGCGTTTGATGGAATGTTGCCGGATGGCTTTTTGAGACTTTTCTATGGCACGACCGAACCGGGAAGTTTTGCCGCGGGAAGCATTAACGGAATTGGCTGTGGGAAAGAGGGAAATGCGTTCGAGATAATTGTCTTTGTTTTGTTGTTCAATTCCCTCAAGTCCTTGCTGATAGGCCTCCTTTGCATTGAAATAAACATTGTAGCGGGTCGTCAGGGAGTGGTAAAAACGTGTTCCGGCGGTATTCCTCCGGGTCGAACATCCACCGATGATTACTATGAAAGTAATGGCAATCAGCAGGTTGACGCCGTATGTAGGTTTCATTTCAACATACGTATCATTTTACATACCACATAGATTATAATGGAAAAGAAGATGATGGATGCTCCCGACGGTACATTCAGGAAATAGGAAATCAGCAATCCGCCGATGCATCCCAGGTATCCGATAATGATTGACAGCCAGATGATTTTCTTGAAACTATTGGTGAACAGATTGGCTGTCATTTGTGGCAGGGT
>DAMCMT010000043.1:3440-19907 GCA_032108265.1 Bacteroides sp. | reverse complement strand
ATCCGCAAACAGGCTACAATGGTAAGGGCAATGAACATCATCAAAAGATATTCGAACACTACAACCGGGATACCCTGCGAACGGGCAAACTCGCGGTCGAATGCTACATAAATGATGGGATGGATAAAAAAGGTAAAGAACAGAATAAGGAGTACTGACAGTACGGCCAGCATCCATATATCGGTTTGCGTAATTGTAAGGATATTACCGAAAAGGTAAGCAGAAAGGTCGGGCGCAAAGCCGGGCGAAAGGAAACTGAATATAATTCCGACAGCCATCCCGAATGTCCAGAATACGGCAATGGCCGAATCTTCGCGCGTATCGCTGCGTTTGCTGAGCCATTCTATTCCAAATGCCGAGAATACGGAGAATATCGCTGCTGATAATATTGGGGAAATGCCTGCATACAAACCAATACCTATACCGCCAAAAGATGCATGGGTGATACCGCCACTGATAAAGACCAGCCTACGCGTAACGATATATGTACCGATAATGCCACAGGCTATACTGGCAAGTAAGCTGCCCAGGAGGGCGTTCTGAAAGAATGTATATTGCAATATTTCAGTCATGAGTTTTGAGTTATGAGTTTTGAGTAGTGAGTTTGAGTAGTAAGAACGATTCCGCATGGAAAAACTCATTACTCATAACCCATCACTCAAGACTTTAATTTCTTCTTTCCCCAACAACCAGGAACACCTCGTCCTTTATTTCATCGGGTAAGTCTACTCCCCGTAGTTGCAGGCTTCGTACCCATCCGGCTACTTCTACCTCCTGCATGGTATAGAATATATCGCGAAACTGGTCTATTTGTTCATTGGAGTAATCGCTTGAGGATATTCCTCTGTATTCGTCCAGTTCCTCATCATCATAATATTCAATCTTTTTGCTTACAGCAGCCAGCAGACTTTCTTTTTCGCACATTTCGTGCTGTCCGCAACATTCAGCATCCACCTCTACCACTTCGGGTATATGGTCTATTTCGCCTCTTTCCAGTTTCTTTTGTAAATTCTTGTTCCGCAGGTAACCTAAAACAAATGCTATGATGGCGCCTGCAAATAAGGCAATGGCAAGTATCCACATATTATATAACGAATTTCTGCAAAGATAGTATTTAGTTATGAGTTTTAAGTTATGAGTTTTAAGTTTTGAGATACTATGACCGCACGGAAACTTATTACTTATAACTCATAACTCAAAACTTAATATTACTTTTGTATATGTCCAACTCCAAAAACGGAATATACAAGTTCGGCCTTACAACCGCCTCGGCGTTTGTAATAGCTAATATGATAGGAACGGGAGTGTTTACCGCACTTGGATTCCTGTTACTTGGCACTACAAACTTTGTATCTATCATGCTGCTTTGGCTGTTCGGCGGACTGATTGCCCTTTGCGGTGCATTGGTTTACGGCGAACTGGGTTCTGTTATGCCCCGCTCGGGTGGAGAGTATCATTACCTGCGCGAGATTTACCATCCCATTGTCGGGTTTATGTCGGGTTGGGCATCGTTGATTGTTGGTTTTGCCGCACCGGTTGCCCTCGCTTGTATGGCACTGGCTAAGTATTTATACATGGTCTTCCCGGTATTCACTCCTACGATTATTGCATTGGCTATGCTTATTCTCATAACCGGGCTGCATGCTTACGATGTGAAAGCAGGAGGAGCCGTACAGCGCTACTTCACGATTTTCAAAATACTGATTATTCTGGTGTTTATTGCTTGCGGACTGTTTATTCCTGAACAGCATCAGGATATCTCCGCTTCATTTTCGGAGTTCTCGATGGATGAAATCTTCTCCGTCGGTTTTGCCGTTTCACTGGTTTGGGTATATTATTCGTATTCCGGATGGAACGCATCGGCCTATATGGCCGGCGAAATCAGGAATCCGCAAAAGACCATACCGCAATCATTGCTTATCAGTACACTTATTGTCACGGTATTATACCTGTTACTCAATGCGGTTTTCCTATTGGCAGCGCCGGTGAGCGAACTTACCGGACAGGTGGAAGTTGGTTTTATAGCCGCGCAATATATCTTTGGCGATGGCGTGGGCAATGTGGTAGCTATCCTGATAGCTTTGCTGCTTATTTCGAGTATCAGTTCGATGGTATTTCTGGCGCCCCGTGTTTCGCAGGTGATGGGAGAAGATACATATATACTCCGTCCGCTATCCCGTCGCTCGAAAAAGGGTACGCCGCATGTAGCGATTTGGGTGCAGTTCACCATCAGCTTTTTACTTATCATTACGAACTCTTTTGAATTGGTTACTAAATATACGGGCATTACCATATCTATATTTGCTTTACTGGCTGTAGTGGGAGTTTTTATTCACCGCAAACGGTACCCGGATGTGGCACGGCCTTATAAAACCTGGGGATACCCGGTTACCCCGATAATCTTCATTGTTCTGATTACATGGTCCATCAGTTACTTGATTTATGAAGATTATAACCGTACTTTTGTGGAAAATACACAGGATGTTATGTGGATGAGCCTTATGAGTCTTGCCACCCTATTTACGGGAGCAGGCGTTTACCTGTTGAATAAAGCTATTGTAAATTATAAGAATAAGAAATCTCTTTAGATGAAAAAAATAAAAGGTTGCTATATGAAAAACAAATCAAACTATCTGATTACCGGACTGATATTCCTGTGCTTAGGACTGGTTTCATGTGGACCAAAGAAGGATAGCCAGTCTGTAAACAATACAAACGAACCGGCTACAGCAACACATAATGCCGGGCAGCCGGAAGAGATTGTTGTACCGGAACCTAATGAGAAACTGAACGATGCCGCCCGCTTCGTTGCCGGAATGCCGGTAAGAAACGAGAATTCAAAGCTGTACGCTCTTACGCAAACCAAAGAATGGAAAAACCATGCCCGGAACATGGACCAGATTTGGAATTCGTTCCAACAAAATGCTCCGAAAATATTTTCCTTCACGCAGACAGAGTTGAATGATATTAACCGTCGTATCAAAACATTATTCTATCCTTTCGGCGGCCCCGACTTTCTTTTCTCCAATGCTTTCTTCCCCGACGTGGATACATATTTTCTCATTGGATTGGAGCGCACGGGCAATGTTATCGAAGTAAGACATCCGTCGCAACGCACCTACAAATTATATCAGGATGCTGTTTCGGATGTATTAAGCCTGAGTTTCTTCCGTACCCGCGATATGAGTGTAGAAATGGTGAACGATACCATTGACGGGGTTGTACCCATTATCTCCATGCTGATGGCGCGCACCAATAAAGAGATTATCAGTATACGTGATGTGCGGATTACTGCTAACGGACAAATATCTGCCACCAATGATGATGGCTCTGCCCTCACCCAACGCACCGGACTTGTTGAAATGAAATTCTTCCGCCAGGGCACCCGGAAATTGCAAACTCTTTATTACTATGAAACGGATTTGAGTAATGAGGGAATGGAAAAAAACAAGCCTCTGGTCAATTATATCCGCAACCTGGACAGGAACACGACTGCTACCTTTATCAAGTCGGCTTCTTATTTGATGCATGCTCCGGGCTTCTCGGGAATAAGAGAGCTGGTTCTGGAAAAATCATCTGCGGTAATACAGGATGACTCAGGTATTCCGATTACTTATTATCCCGCGGGTCAATGGAACGTAACGCTGTATGGTACGTTCTACAAGCCGATTGCCGATTATGCTCATTACCCTCAACCTGAGTTGCGGGATGCGTATCAGTTGGGCGACCCGAAGCCGCTGAATTTCCGTATTGGGTTTGCACGGCAATCGAACCTGCAAATTGCAAGGAGGAAATAAAAATTAACTTATTACTTAAATCTTATTCAATTCTTCAATTAATGCTCTTCTGTTTGAATAGGTGGTTTTGAGTTCCTGAATAAGTTCTTTAGCCATCGGTTGGGCACTCAGTTTTTTTATCCTGTTAATGTAGTAACAGGCTTTTTGGTAATGAGAACGACCCATATTATGTTCCAGGTAGTTAAGAATACACTCTCTGTATAGAGTAACTAATTCGGTTGAATAAGATTTTGACAAATAGGGCTCTGCATCGGTAATCCGTTCAAAACTAGTATCTTGCCGTAGAAGTTCCAATAATTGTCCCCAACGTTTCTCCCATATATATAGTTGAGAAATACGATTATAATCAATCCACCGGCCTTTACCTTTGATGCCAATAATAAGATTTTCCAGATAATCGTTCCATTGGACATCGGGAATCAAGCCTTTGAGCGTATCATAATAATATTTGAGGGGATAATAGCGTCCACCGGAATGAACTAAAAAATAACGGGATAACCGAATGATAGTCTCTGTGTCTACGGTTCTTTGGGCTATTGCCAACAAGTAATTGCGCCACTGGTCGGCCAAGCCGGGAGCGTTTTTAGAATCTTTAGCCACACCCTCTTCGGCCAGAATCTTTGCTTTGCTATAATCTTTAATATCCAAAGCATCCTCTATCATTCTGGATCTAAAATCTGAATTAGAAAGATTCTGCTCCATATATTGGATGGCAGATTTATTATTTCCGGTTTTTTCAATCAATGCCAACATCATATTCTGTGCCTGGTGGTAATCCCAATCCCAGTTAGTACCATTGGATTTTATTTTATTCAGAGCAGCCTTTATACGCTCTTCTTCCTGAATGGTTGTACAGAGTTGTATGGCTAAACTCACTGTAGAAAAATGCCAGTCAAAGTTCTTAAATACTCCCATTTCAAATAAACGAACCAGGTGATTGAATAATTCGTTATGCAAATCCTTATCCAAATCTGTTTCTGTAAGTTCTTCTAATATTTCGAAAGCATTCTCCATACAATTTCCCAGTTCGCCATTACTATCATCTGCTCCATAGCTTATTATTTCTACCAGTTCTTCGGCAATGGCTAATGCCATAAACATCGCTGTCCGCGGCTGCCCTTTCGTCAAATTTAATCTTGCTTCATCCACAATACCTCTAACGGCACGACTGAGAGACTTTACCGCCGAATAATCAATTAAACCGTAGCTGCCCGAATAAGATTTAACTAAGGCCTGTACTTGCTTTTTATACAATTCCTGGGAAGACGGAGATAATATATGTATATGTCTGGTTACAAACAGTTGCCTAAATTTATTATCGTTGCTACAAACGTTACGAACATAAGCCTTTAACTCTTCATGAGATAAAGTTTCAAGGAGTTCTTCCGCTTGTTTTGTTATCGATTTTTCTTTCGGTTTCGGCTTTGTGGTTTCTTCATTATTTTCTTTTAAATAATACAGCGCCGCAACAACATGTTTACATACGGGTCCCATATCATATGGACAATCACAATAATAATCAGAAATTACATTACGCTGAATAGTGAGATTTACTGTATAAAGTTCCGAGCCTTCTACCGTTATTTCATATTCTCCTTCCTCTAACTCTTCTATCTCTATAACATTTCCTTCCTTATAATAATCATATCCCCGTTCTAATATTATCTCATTAATTTGGTTTTCAAATCCATTCAGTGTTATTTTCATATCTTCTTTATAACAATTGATCCAAGACAAATTTCTCCAGCCGCGTTTGTTTAAAGTCGAACCAGTCCTGTCTGTATTGGCTATTATCGATAATATACTTGAAATTTTGGAAAGGTTTACGTTTTGATATAGCTGTCCACAAACGACTTTTTATTGTATCCCGACTGGGAATACAGTTTTCAATAAAGTCTTCCATAATTTTAAAGGATTGCCATGACTCAGGTGGATTGATGCGGATTGAATGTTCCCATTTTTCAATTTTCTCATAAATTTCACTATTAAGTTCATCCACTTCTTCACCCATAGAAAAAGAATATGTTTCGCCCATGATACTTTCCATTTCCATAGTGTCTGTATTTAAAAAGCAAATCATACCCATATCAATTTCCTGAGCAATATTCCTTACTATTTCTTTGGGATAATTGATGTGATTCATGATTTCAATATGTGTACCTACTTTCTTAAAATCACCCCAGAAGCGCGGGTATGATTTACTTACTACCTGCGGTTCATCAATCAGCATCTGCGGAAAACATATGGCCGCAGGTGCAAATGCCATAGCCATGCGGTGGTCTTCGTACGTTTTTATCACAGGTATCTCTGCTGGAGTAGTACGCAGGCCATCCCAGATAAGGACGGAATTATCTTCATCCCTCAATACAAAACCTAACTTACCTAGTTCTGCGATAAGTGCCGCGATACGGTCGGTCTCTTTAACTTTCAACGTTTGCAAACCGGTGAAATGGAACGGAATATTTAACATTGCACAGGTAACAGCAAATGTCTGGGCAAGGTCGGGTATATCGGAGAAATCTTCTTCAAGATGTTGAAGTGATTTCGGAGTTTTGGTTAATATGACTCCATCTGTGGTGAATTCTGTTTTCACGCCCAACTTTGCGAAGACTTCCGACCCGCGTCGGTCACCTTGATAACTATTCTTGAGTAATCCGGGTAAGGTGATTTCTGCTTCGTCGGATAAAGCAGCCAGTTGATACCAGTATGAGGCGGCACTCCAATCGCTTTCCACACGGTAAGGGATACTTTTATATGATTGTGGAGCAATGGAAAGACTGTTTTCGGACTTCCATTGAACAGATACTCCGAATTCTTCCATCATTTGCAAGGTAATGTTGATATAGGGGCGGGAAATCACTTCTCCTTTGAGGTAAATATTCAATCCGTTTTCTAATACCGGGGCAATCATTAGCAGGGCAGAAATATATTGCGAACTAACATTCCCGGCCAATGATATTTCGTTCCCGGTAATTTTCGTGCCGGTAATTCTCAAAGGGGGATATCCCTCCTGCTCCACATATTCTATTTGTGCTCCCAACCCGCGCAAAGCATTCACGAGAACACTGATAGGACGTTGTTTCATTCGCTCCGTGCCGGTGAGAATACGGGTTCCGGGTGTAACACTAAAATAAGCAGTGAGAAAACGCATTGAAGTTCCGGCAGCCATGATGTCTACTATATCACTATTATCTGCTAAAGCTTTAATCATTACACGGGTATCATCACAATCTGAGAGGTTCTCAGGTGGCAAACTTGCACCCGCCAGTGCATTGATTATGAGAGCTCGGTTGCTGATACTTTTGGATGAGGGCAAGGTAATAGTTGCCTGTATTGATTTGGGTATGGTGAGTTGGTATTCCATGATAAATGTTATTGAAGTACATCGTAAAGTTTTATTGAATTCTGGCGGCAGTCAAATACGGAAAGGATCTAAATTCGGAGCATTTTATGAAACTTGCTAATTTGCTTTAAATCTTCCAAAGCCTGAGGAGTAATTACTATTCGTCTGCCCATTTATCCCAATCTTTCATAACTTCTTCCGCATCATAGTAATTTCCCGCCTTATAATCTTCCATTCCCTGAATAATACGCTCACGTAATTCTTCTATAGTATATTGGCAAGGGGGTATCTTATGGGAAGTATAAGCTACAACCGGCTCAGAAATAACCGGAGGTTCCTGCTCTTTCGGTTTATATTTCTTTTCTTCCTTTTTCATATTACAAACTTAGATAAAATATACGAATTATAAATCGGCTTCTTATTTTTTATTTTATATTTGTATTCGTTTCACCCAAAACAAATACCATGAAAAAAATTCTACCACAACTACCTGGGTTCATCCTGTCGGTAGTATTTGTTATTGCCGCTATTATTGATATGATTTCTGCTGGTATCGGTGCTTTCAATCTTATTTTCGTCAGTGTCGGATTACTCTTTTTCCTGCAAACAAGGTTCAATCTGCACATTCTCGCGTGTATAAGTAGCTTAATACTTGTATTGATTTGCGGCTATTTCTTTTTAGCATTACTGTCTGAATTCAATGAATTCGAAAAATGGACAAATACTGTATGGCTCAACTTTTTAACTGGCTGTCTACTGATATGCGGCACGGGCATACTGGCTCTGATAACTAATATACGGAGTTGGTCTCATTTGGTGAAATGAAATAATCAACACTATCTTCAAGCAAAAACCGCAGACTATTCTACGGAAAAAGCTGTACTTTCATATCCAAAACTATATACTTTTGATATGGGGAGATGCACATCTCGGTACAGGGGAGATGCACGTCTCGGTATAGGAGAGATGCACATCTCGGGTAGGAGGAGATGCACATCTCGCAATAGGAAAAGTATATAGTTTTATCTGGAAAAGTATAGTCTTTGCCGCGGTAAAAGATACATTTTGGCAAAGACAAACAAAAGTTATAACACCTGCGAATACACCGCGCGCAATACCCAGTAAACCGATGCAGCATCGTTAATATCGAAAGGATACTCTACCCATTCATTCAACCTGAGTTTCATACTACCATTATCCGTGCCCGAATAAATGCCCCATTTAATGCCATCGCCACCCGTCAGCATGCCCGGCTTACCGGTTATGCGATGAACATTCTCTTTCACAACCTGCTCGAAAACCAACATATCGCCCGGCTGATAATGAAGCCCGGCCGGCAAATCTTCGGGGTTATCCATTTCGAGCGCAATCAACCGGAAGCGCGAGGCAGCAGGTACTAAAATATTTGGCAGCTTATGATAAAAATCTTCTTCATGGTAGCGAAGAGCAAATTCCTTTATATATATAGTAGGTATATACGGAATATGGACTAACTGTTCGCCTATTTTAAGTTTCTCGGTTTCTACCACCAGCTTGGTATTATAATGGAGCAAGGCGTTAACAGACAACTCTTTTTCAATAAAATCGGCCAACGGAATGCCAAAATAATTAGCAACGCGTATCACCGTTTCAATTTTCGGTTCTGCCCTTGACTCTTCATAAGAAGATATATTTCCACGCGTAAGACCGAATAAATCGGCAAAAGCTTGCTGGCTTAATCCTCTTACATTTCGTATCTTCTTGATATTTTTTCCTATCTGAGTCATAAAATTGCTAAAATTATTTGCAATATCAATTTATTTAATTACTTTTGCTAAAAGCTTTTGCAAAGCTAATGATTAGTTTTGAGAATCCGGTCATGTAGAGACGCATATTTGCGTCTCAAATTGCAAAAGCATAGAAACCTAATATTGTATAGATGCAAGTATTGGACGTAAATATCAGACGCAAGTATGCGTCTCTACATATAAACTCTAAATTTAAATGCCATGTATTTCAAGAAAATTGAGTCATTCATAGCCAAACTGGGATATTCCGTTTCTTACCGGAACGAGAAAGAAGGGATATTCTGCATTGAGCGGGAAGATGATGGTATAAAAAACCTCATTATCGGCGTAGCACCGCCCATCCTGATACTGGAACAATATATCTTCACCCTGAAAAGTGACGATGCGGATATACTGAAGTCCTTGCTTATGAAAAACAGGGATATCATACATGGTGCATTTGTACTGGACGAAGAAGGCCGTAAAGTCATCTTCCGCTATACCATGCAGATTGAGAACCTGGATATGAACGAGTTCGAAGGCGCCCTCAATTCACTGGGGTTGCTTTTGAGCGAGTATTACGAACAGATTATTGAATTTAGCAAGAAGTAGAGAAGTAGGTAAAGTGAGGTAGAGTGAGGTAAAGTAGCAGCTTTATACTTTTTACCTACTCTTCTCCTCTACCTCACTTTACCTAACTCTTTACCTAACTTAAAACTTAAATATATGAACATCTTTAAAAGACTATTCAGAATCGGTCAGGCGGAAATGCACGCCGCAGTTGACAAAATGGAAGACCCTATCGCCATGACGGAACAGGGTATCCGCGAAATGAGAGACGACCTTGAAAAGGCCATGGAAGGACTGGCTCAGATAAAAGCCTTAGCCATACGTACCCGGAATGATAAAAACAAAAAGTCGGCCGAGGCGCAGGATTATGAGAAGAAAGCCGTATTGCTGCTGACCAAAGCACAGAAAGGCGAATTGAAAATGTCACAGGCCGAAAGACTGGCCAAAGAAGCGTTAACGCTGAAAGACCAGTATATGGCCGAAGTTCAATCCCTGGAAGAGCAACAAGCCATCCATGAAAAATCGGCCGACGAAATACAGAAGAACGTCGAAGTATTAAAGTTCAATATCACCAAATGGGAAAACGAGCTTCGCACACTCAAATCGAGAGTGAGAGTAAGCAAGGCCACCAAAGAAGTGAATAAGCAGATGGCCCGCATCGACAGCAACAGCACCATCAGCATGCTCGAACGGATGAAAGAAAAAGTGGAGGAAGAAGAAGCGCTGGCCGAAGCATACGGAAGCCTCGCTTCGCAGGACAAATCGGTGGACGATGAGATAAATAAAGCCATCGGTTGCGAGGGAAAAGAAAAGGTAAATCAGGAACTCGAGGATATCAAAAAGAGACTGGGTATCGAATGAATTTACACATATTTATATTATCTTTGACACTCCTGATTATATTAATAGTATCATTACTGCTTACTATACTAACTTAAGTTATGAGCGACTTTTTATATAACCTCATGCACCCGCTCCCCAACGCTGTAATGACGGTTATCATGGGAGTATTGGTTTTGTACTGGCTGTTCGCCCTATTCAGCGGCGCCGGGATGGACGACCTCGACCTGGGTTTCAATTTCGACGTAGACGTAGATAGCGATGTGGATGTCGACACCGATGTACACGCTGATACAGATACCGAAGCTGACATAGATAGTCAACCGGATGCCGACCATGAGCCGGGCTTCTTCATGAAGTTTCTAAACTACATGAACATAGGCAGAGTACCCTTTATGCTGGTACTCTCTACTTTGAAGTTCTTTACTTGGGTAGGGTCACTGATTACGACTTCTTTAGTAAATGTGGCATCGTGGGGTGCCTGGTCGTTGCTGATTTTACTGCCATTATTTTTCATCGCAATATTCTTTACCCGCTGGACAACCAACCCTTTGGTGAAACTCTTTAAAGAGATTGGATACCGGGGCGAAGAAGCCATTGATTTCCTCGGCCGTACCGGTAAAATGGTATCCACGATACAAGGAGGTAAAATCGGTTGCGCCGAAGTAATGGTAGACAAGAATCCGATGCGCCTCAACGTACAGAGTATTGATGGAGAAATACTTAATTACGGCGACTATATTATTATAGCTGATGAGAGCGAGGATAAGAAGATTTATCTGGTAAGTAAGGAGATTAGTATACGAAATATGTAAAACTTACGGCCTCTCCCCAACCCTCTCCCGTGGAGAGGGGGTTAGCTGTGCAATCAAATAGCAGGCATCCTGCTCCCTCTCCACGGGAGAGGGTTGGGGAGAGGCCCCTAATATTAAACATTTAAACGCAAACTACCATGCAAATTATTATTATCGTAGCCGGAGCGGCCATCTTTCTGCTCCTCGTACTGCTGGGTATGCTGGCAACTTTCTACAAAAAAATTCCCCAGGGCAAAGCCATTGTCCGCACCGGTGTGGGTGGAACCAAAGTGGCATTCAACAAAGGAATGTATGTAATACCCGTGTTCCACAAAATGGAAATTATGGATATTTCATTGAAGAAAGTACAGATTGAGAGATTGCAGCACGACGGGCTTATCTGTAAAGACAACATCCGCGCCGATATTAAAGTAGCTTTCTTCGTCCGCGTGAATAAATCCGTGAACGATGTTATCAATGTAGCCCAATCTATCGGAACATCCCGCGCGAGTGACATATCTACCCTGAAAGATATATTCGAAGCCAAATTCTCCGAAGCTCTGAAAACGGTAGGAAAGAAATTCGATTTCATTGAACTCTACGAGGCCCGCCGTGAATTCCGCGACGAAATTATAAACATCATCGGAACCGACCTCAACGGCTATGTTCTCGACGACTGCGCTATCGACTACCTCGAACAAACCGAGTTACAGTACCTCAGCGCCGAAAATATTCTCGACTCCGAGGGTATCAAGAAGATAACCGACCTTACCGCCGCCCAGAACGTAAAAGCTAATCTGATTCGCCGGGAAGAAGAAAAGATTATCAAAAAGCAGAACGTTGAAGCCCGTGAAGCCATCCTCGAACTCGAAAGGCAACTAGCCGAGAAAGAAGAAAAGCAACGCCGCGAAATAGACAATGTAAAAGCCCGCGAAGGAGCCGAAATACAGAAAGTACGCGAAGAAGAACGTCTCAAAGCCGAATCTGTACGTATTGCTACCGAAGAAGCCCTCGCCATACAGGAAGAGAATAAACTTCGCCAGATTATCATTGCCGAAAAGAACAAGCAACGCACCGAAGCCGTTGAAGCCGAACGCGTAGAGAAAGACCGGGCCCTCGAACGCACCGAACGCGAAAGAGTGGTTACACTGGCCGACATTGACAAACAACGCGTTATCGAAATCGAAAAGAAAAACATTCAGGACGTTATCCGCGAACGTGTACAACTTGAAAAAGGCGTAGTGGAAGAACAGCAGAACATGAAGGATATCGAAGCGTTCCGCGAAATCGACCGTAAGAAGCAAGTGGGCATCACCGCTGCTGCACAGGAAGCGGAACAGGAACTTATCCTGACCGTAAAGCAAGCAGAAGCCGCCAAACTTTCAGCCGAAGAAAAAGCAAAAGAACTGCTTATCAATGCTGAAGCCCAGAAAGAAGCATCGGCCAAGCAAGCTGAAGCCCGCAAGATTCTTGCCGACGCTAAAGCCCGTGAAGACGCTACCTACGGACTCGCCGAAGCCGAAGTTATCAAAGCTAAAGCCGAAGCCTTTGAACTGCAAGGAACCACCGAGGCCAACATAATTGAGAAGAAAGCCAAAGCCGAAGCCGTAGGCATCGAAGCCAAAGCCGATGCCAAGAAGAAAGAGGGCCTCATGGAAGCCGAAGTTACCAAAGAAAAGGCTCTGGCCGAAGCGAAAGGAATCGACGAAAAAGCCGCCGCCATGAAAAAACTCGACGGTGTAGGTAAAGAACACGAAGAGTTCAAACTGGCTCTGCAAAAGGAAAAAGACGTGGAACTGGCACAAATCAACATCCAGAAAGACATCGCCGAAGCGCAGGCTCACGTACTGGCCGAAGCATTGAAGAATGCCGACATCGACATCGTAGGCGGGGAAACCATGTTCTTCGAAAACATTGTGAAGCAAATTTCTAACGCCAAAGGCTTCGACCGTCTGGTGAACGAAAGTTCTAACGCCACCCAGTTGAAAAATGCCCTGATAGGCGAGTCGGGCGAGGGAGATTTATTGGAACGTATCCGCGAGTATGCCATCAAAACGGGCATTACAACCGAAGATATTAAGAACCTCACCATTTCCGCGTTGATAGTAAAAATGCAAATGGCCAGCCAAAGCAAAGAAGACAAAACATTCCTGAGCAACCTGATGAACCTGGCTAAAGCCGCAGGATTGTCCAACAAAAAACTGAACTAATATTTTATTAGCCGCGGATTACACGGACTACACGGATTTAATAACACGGATAAATAAACCGTTTAAGATTAATCCGTGTTATTAAATCCGTGCAATCTGCGTAATCCGCGGCTATAATTAATATTCGAACCAACATGCAACAAGATACAGCCCCAAAACCTGCCGAAACACTCGAAGCAGGCACTTATGAAATAATCCGCAAGCGTCTCCTGACACAAAAGGACGAACTACTCTCGCGCCTCAACTCCCTCAACCAGGCACGCAAAGAAGTATTCACCTCCACGGAATTTTCACTTATAGCCAACCAGCGCATCAATACCGAAAACAATTGCGAAGCGCGCGGAATCATGGCATTCGCTGGTCTCTGTATCTTCGGCTACAACGTACATTTCGGACTTCGCTCCGACATACAGTTGAGCGATGTTTTCAGCATCTACCTATTCGAAAACAACCAGTTCATTCCCCAGACACTCGAATTAATCGAGGATGAAACCTTTATAACCGACTACAAAAACCTATACAAATACTACCGGGATTCCATCTTCTCCAGGTTCCGCCGCACGGAAAACTACCTCTACATGATTTTCCAGACCAGCAAGAACATCGAAGACCAAAAAGCATTCAAGTGGCTCATTAAAGGAAACCAGCTTATCTATCAGGACGACCGCAGCATACACGAAGTAGTCAAAGCTCCGCAGCACGAGTTCAAATGGATAAAAACCAGCCTCGACGACCGTCGCCTGGGTATGCATCCGCATATCTCCATCCTCGACAAAGTATTCATCGAAGCCGTGGGCGGCGATATTACTTTTAAAATAGAAGACAACACCCAGAGCGGCAAAGGAATTTATTCCGAACCCGTCGAAAACAAAGACCAGCAACTCGACGATGCCGATTATTACTACGCCGACCTGGGCAACCTTATACTTATCCGTATCAAACCTTATCAGGAAGATTTTCGTACCTATGTATTCAACACACGCACCAAGGAAGTTGTCAACATACCCATGCTCAACAACGCAGGGATATTGTTGCCCGACAACCACGGCGTTATCTTCCCCAACGGATACTACCTGCAAAACGGTGAGCATAAAATATTCGAAAGCGACCTCACCGAACTCGAATTCTTTCGCAAGGTAGCATCACCCAACGGCGAAGATTACCTCTATATATTCTACCAAAACAAGCGCAACATATACGTGCTGATGTCTTACAACATCATCAGCCAGCAAGTTGAAACCCCGATTATCTGCAACGGGCACACCCTTTTTAACGACGGAACCCTTATCTTTTTCCGTTCCGAACAGGAAGCCACCCGCCACCACCAGGTGCAGATATGGTGTACCCCCTACTCGCGCACCCTCAAAGAAAATTACGAAAAGCGCGAAAATGTACTCTATAAAATCGGCAACAAAGACATTGTAAAAGCGATGGCCGAATGCCAGAGCGTGGTACACCTTATCAATAAAGAAGATACTTACGAGGGGCTTTACGAAGACATCGTCAAGAAAACGGGCGACATAGTCGACGCCTATTTTTGGGTGAACGACCCGGCAACATTCGCCCTAGCCGAACCGTTAAAGCAAATCAAGGACATAGCCAATACCGCCATCGACGAGTTCGAAAAAGTAAAGGCCCAGAAGAAACATGCCGCCGAAGTATTGGAAGCCACCCAGGAAAAAGTCGATAAACTTCTGTTTACCATAAAAAGCACCCGCTTCGAAACCCTCGACCAGCTCGTTAAACTCCTCGCCCAGACCCGTGGTATGCAAGGCGAAGTTATCGAACTTACCAACGTGCGGTACATCGACCTCGAAAAGATTGACGCGCTCAAAGAAACTCTCGCCGCCACCGCTGCCGAGCTATCCGACAAAACCGTGCAGTTTCTCCTGAGCGACGAAGCCCTGCTTCCTTATGAAAACATGGTTGTCGGGCAAAAAGCGCAAGTGCAGGAAGTAACCAAAGTTATCGACGCCCAGATAATCGAAGAAAACTGCAAGAAAATATCTTCCGAACTGGAACTACTGATAGATATTCTGAACAGCCTGAAAATAGAAGATACCACCCAGACAACCCGGATTATTGAAAAGATATCCCTTATTTTCTCTTCGCTCAATGAGGTACGGGCACAACTGAAAAAGAAAGTCGACTCACTGAAAAGCAAGGAATCAATTGCCGAATTCCGCGCCCAACTGACCCTGCTCGAACAAAGCATCGTCAACTACCTCGAACTTTCTACCTCGCCCGACCGTTGCGACGAATACTACACCAAAGTAAGCGTTCAGATTGAAGAACTGGAAAGTAAATTTGCCGACTTCGACGAGTTTATCCTTGTTATCGCCGATAAACGCAACGAGGTAATCAAAGCATTCGACGGAAAAAAAGCCCAACTCATTGAGCAGATAAACCGCCGCACATCATCCCTTGAGCAAATCGGCCTGCGTGTACTTAAGAACATCGAGAACAAAGCGCAGACGTTCAAAACCCGTGAAGAGATACAGGTATTTTACTCTACCGACCTCATGGTGGATAAAGTGCGCAACCTCGCCGCCGACCTGCGCGAACTGGGTGATGTATCCAAAGCCGAGAACCTTGAAACCAGCCTGAAAACCTCATACGAAGATGCCCTACGCATACTCAAAGACAAAACAGAATTATTCGCCGACGGCGAGAACATCATATCGCTGGGTACCTACAAATTCGCCGTTAACAAGCAATCGCTCGACCTTACCGTGGTGCGTCGCGACGATAAACTGTTTTATCACCTCACCGGAACGAACTTCTACCAGCAAATAAAAAACGAAGAGCTTTACCGTTACCACAACATTTGGGAGCAGGAAGTAGTATCCGAGAACCGTCTGGTGTACCGTGCCGAGTACCTGGCATACCTCGCTTTCCTCGAACAGCAACGACAGAAAGATTTCGACCCTGCCGCCTTTATTTCCAAAAAGATAGAACAAAGTTATTCCGAATCTTACCTTAAAGGCGTACACGATTTCGATGCCCTTGCCATTTACAAAGCACTGGCCGATATTTACGACAAGTTGGGTGTACTCTCTTTCCGTCCGCAGGAACGCGTAGCCGCCCAACTATTCTGGTACAGCATCCCCCAAGAAGAAAAAGACCTGCTTAAAGGCCTTATCGCAT
>DAMCMT010000043.1:2948-3430 GCA_032108265.1 Bacteroides sp. | reverse complement strand
CCGGCCTCGCAAAACTACCAATACGTTATCCAAAGCATACAAGAGCATTACAATAACTGGAACACCTATTTCAACACCGAGAAAATACTGCCCGGACGCGTCGCTATGTATCTGTTCCGCGAACTGGCCGACTCCAATGCATTCACCATCACCGGACAGTCCAAAGCATTCCGCGAAGAATTTACATCCTACCTGCGCGCGCAGAAACTTACGGCTGACTTTGAAGCCGACCTCTCCGACAAATCATTCACCACTGTCGAACGTTTCCTGCTCACCCGAAACTGGCTATCCTCATTTATCAGTTTGTCCGAGGATTATGTAAAATACAAAAAGTACACCGGCGAAACCGCCTGCCAGCTACTTCTGAAAGATTATACATTCGAGCTACGCAAAAGCCCCGACATCATCGAAGTACACGACCTGCGCGGCTCACACCCCGTAATCGTCAACAATGAATACCGCATTGACTTCCACCGTTTCAA
>DAMCMT010000043.1:643-2938 GCA_032108265.1 Bacteroides sp. | reverse complement strand
CCAGCGTACCACGCTTCACCGAGTTTACCGAACTCAAAGAAAGCATCATTGCCAACTACCGCAAATCCCTTAAAATCAACGAACTCAAACCGCGCGTACTCACCTCATTCGTGCGCAATAAACTCATCAACCAAACCTACCTGCCCCTTATCGGCGCCAACCTCGCCAAGCAAATGGGCGTAGCCGGCGACAACAAACGCACCGCCCGCATGGGTATGCTCCTCCTCCTCTCCCCTCCGGGATACGGTAAAACCACTCTGATGGAATACCTGGCCAACATTATGGGTCTGAACTTCGTCAAAATAAACGGCCCAACCATCGGACACTCCATCACATCCATAGACCCGGCCGAAGCCAAAACATCAGGCGCCCGCGAAGAACTAAAGAAAATAAACCTTTCTTTCGAAATGGCCGACAACGTAATGCTGTACCTCGACGATATACAGCATTGTAGCGCCGAATTCTTGCAAAAGTTCATCTCCCTGGCCGACGGTCAGCGCAAAATGGACGGTATATTCGACGGTGAGAGCAAAACATACGACCTGCGCGGCAAACGCTTCTGCGTCATCATGGCCGGCAACCCCTACACCGAAAGCGGCGAGAAGTTCCAGATACCCGATATGCTCGCTAACCGTGCCGATGTATATAATCTGGGCGATGTTATCGGCGACTCGGGCAACCTTTTTAAACTCAGTCTGCTTGAAAATGCTATCGTCGAGAACCATTATATCCAGAAAGTCGCCGGAAAAAGCTTTGCCGACTTCTATAATCTGGTTGAATATATAGAATCAGGGAGCGAAATGATGCCCGACCTGGAAGCCAATCACACCACCCAGGAAATAGACGATTTCATCGCCGTCATCCGCAGCGGGCTGATGGTGCGCGATATTGTACTCAAAGTTAACCAGAACTACATCGCCAGCGCCGCCATGCAAGACTCATACCGCACCGAACCCGCATTCAAGTTGCAAGGCTCTTACCGCGATATGAATAAAATGATTAGCCAATTGGTACCGCTGATGAACAGCAAGGAAGTCACCACCCTCATCCTGAATCATTACGAAAGTGAAGCTCAAACCCTCACCTCCGACAGCGAAGCCAACCTCCTGAAACTAAAAGAGATTGCCGGTATGCTCACCGAAACCGAATGCGAACGTTGGGAACATATCAAAACCATATTCAACAAAAACAACAAATTTGGTGGAATCGAAAAAGAAAACCAAACCGGACAGGTATTGGCACAATTGGCCGAATTCAACGAAAACCTGGAAGGAATACGAAAAGCAATAACAAAAAATTAGGTGTTTGTCTATCCGGTTAAGCATAACGAACCCGTAATTAGATGATTATCAATCTAATACGACACTCTTTTTGTCCGCAATAATTTCTTTGGGATATTGAATTATTGCCGTAGTTTTGCCGAAAGAAATTTTAAACAAAATTTCTGAATGACCATTGACTATAACACCGCTCATAAATCCTCAGATTTTAATTAAACTTCCGAGTACAGGTGTTTATTGCATCAGGACTTTGAGTGATTGTTATCATCCAAAGTCCTTTTTTTTATTTCAGTAAAAAAGTTCTTCCGCATTCATTCCGTAAACCGGCTTTTATCAACCCAGACTAAACAACATGTAAACCTAGACGAGACGACATGTCGTTTAAGCCAGGTCTACATATCGTTTAGCCTGGGTCTACATATTGTTTAGTCTGGATTGACATCTTGTTTAGTCTAGGTTCATAGTACAATGTCGTCTGAAACAAGACTATCATCTAGTCTGAGTTGCTATGTAGTTTATGGGAGATTGCCATATCGTATAACCTGAGTTGCCATGTACAACTAAGGTAAGTCGATATGTACAACTAACCTAAGTCGGTATGTACGAGTAGCCTAGGTTGGTATGTACGACTAGCCCGGGTTGATATCGTCAAGCTGAAAAGTCTCCAATTCTCCATAGTTTTAAAGAATGATAGCATATGCTTATCAAATATTTACTACTTTTGAGAACCAATATAAATCCTTAAAAAACAGTCTATTTTATATATGAAGCGATATGCTATTTTAATAATTCCGGCTTTCATACTTTGTTACTTTTCCTTGACAGCTCAGGAAATCAGCATTTCCGAAAACCTGAAAATAACACCCATAACTAAACATACATACTTACATACAAGTAATGATAATAATGGAATTGTTTTTGTTAATAATGGGGAAGCACTCCTTATTTCCACACCAGAAACAGAAATCGAAACCCAAAACCTTATTGACTGGGTTAAAAACCAAAAACTAAAAAT
>DAMCMT010000043.1:0-633 GCA_032108265.1 Bacteroides sp. | reverse complement strand
TGATGCAATGGGTGGGATAAATGTCGTACATAGAGCCGGCATACCAACCTATACCAACGAACTCACCCAGGAAGTCTGTAAAGAAAAAGGCTTGCCTCTTCCCCAAACCGGTTTCTATCCAAAACTGGAATTAACCGTCGGTAGAGAAAAAATAATAGCCCACTACCTGGGAGCAGCACATACCGAAGATGGCATCGTTGTATGGATTCCGAAAGATAAAGTATTATTCGGCGGAAATGAAGTACGAAGCTCAGGCGGATGGTATGGTAACATCGGTGATGCCAATCTCAAAGAATGGTCGAACACCATACAAAAAGTAAAAGAGAATTATGGAACAGCAAAAATCGTAATCCCCGGTCATGGAAAGTATGGCGGAACTGAACTGCTCGATTATACAATTAATATGTACAAACCCAGTAAATGGGGTCACATTTTAAAGACACACAACATACAGCCTCTACCGATATTTAATGATTTCGATAATATTTTTGAAGTTGCACAATCAGATTCAATCGCGGGAAATAAACGATACTTGAAAGATGCAACTGTATTTGTCAATCATACTCAGAAATATCTAAAAATAATGGATCATCCCGTATTCTTGTGGGTTTTCTCAAAAAGTTTTATTTTTGC
>DAMCMT010000042.1:29764-35608 GCA_032108265.1 Bacteroides sp. | reverse complement strand
AAGTTAATAATTTATTCTTTACTGACACAGTTTAAATTACAGTCTCGATGCCGCAGGGATTCTCCTTTACCTAACTCTTTACCTCACTCTTTACCTCACTCCTCTAATACGTATGTCCATCCTCCTGCATCTCCGCAGAATCAATCTTCTTCCTGTCAATACTTCTCCACGCGTAGAAAATATATGCCAGTACAAACGGAACAAGTATAGAAACATAAGCCATTGTTCTCAAAGTAAACTCACTCGAACAACTATTAGCCAATGTCAGAGAGCTCTGCAAATCCAGATTAGATGGATAATAAGCCGTATTATTATAGCCGGCGCATAACAACAGGGCCAGAACAGTTAATACCGTTCCCGTTCCGGTAAACCAGATACCTTTCGTAAATGTCTTTTTGAAAATACTTCCACCAATACCAAACAGAACCAACACTACCCCCACAAGGAATACAATAAGCACTATCGGCATCTGAATAAAATTATTGAAGTATTTATATTTTTCCATATAAACCATCTGCGTTTGTGGGTCTACTGCAAACCCTTCGGCGAGTAACGTACGAATAACAAAAGCAAGGAAAAGAACCAGGAAAATCAATGTATTTGGTATTAGTTGTTTCCGGGTACGGTCGTTCAACTCCTTATCGTCAATATTATTAAGAAAATAAAGCATCCCCAGAATACGAGCCAGGAAAAAGACTGCCAATCCCAGAACAACATTCCAAATATCCGCCAGCGCATCCAGTCCATGCCAAGAGTTACCCCAACTGCTAATAACCGGCATTACGCTATCGACCATATTTTCTTTGTTAACAAAGAAATTTGAACCTGTAAAGAATGTTGCTACCGCACCACCCAAAAGAACCGGCCCTACGACTCCATTTATTACAAGGAATATCCGGTATGTTTTCTTACCCAACAGATTACCAGCCTTACTTTGAAACTCATAGCTCACCGCCTGCAACACAAAGCTGAACAAGATAAGCATCCAAAGCCAGTAAGCACCACCGAAACTAGTGCTATAGAATAAAGGAAACGAAGCAAAGAATGCGCCTCCGAAAGTTACCAGTGTAGTAAATGTAAACTCCCATTTACGGCCTGTAGAGTTAATTATCATCCGCTTATGCTCTTCCGTTTTTCCAAGTGAAAAGATGAGCGAGTTGCCACCTTGAACAAACAGCAGGAAAACCAAAAGTGCCGCCAGCAACGAAACGATGAACCACCAATATTGTTGAAGAAATATATAATCCATATTCTTTAGTTTTTTGAGGTTTATACTACATTATTACTTTCGGGTCCTTTCTTGATTTCGCGGAGCATAATGCCTATTTCTGCAATCAAAAGCACGGTAAACAACACGAGGAATATAAAGAAAGTAGTCTGCACCGAGCTTGTATCCAACCGTGAAACAGCCGCCGAAGTCGGAAGCATATCCACAATAGCCCAGGGTTGCCGTCCGCATTCGGCCACAATCCATCCGGTTTGCCCGGCAATGTAACCAAGCGGAATAGTAAGCAAGGCCACCCAATGCATCCATTTTATTTTGGAAAGGTCTTTTTTATAAGCAAGGTATAAAATAACCAGGAAGAACACTACAAAATACCCCCCCAGTATAACCATAATACGGAAAGCGTAGAAGTTCAACGGAATATTAGGAACCAAATCTTCAGCATCCTTTATATATCCGTAACCGAAATAATCTATATTGGCCTTCAGCGTTTTGTACGAAGCATCCATCGTTGCCTCGTCCTTATTCTTTTTGGCTTCGCGGTATGTAGCCAGTGCAGTAATGGCTACCTGCCCCCGACGAATCTTTTCATCGGCCGAAAGTGCAGTCGAACCATCTTTCAACTGGTAACCCCCTTCGATTATGTTTTTAATTCCGGGTACAAAGGCATTAAAATCGCGTTCAGACAGATACGATAACATACCCGGTATCGGAACATCGATTTTAAACACAAACGGGTCTACCCCATCGTTGTAACTCTCCTTTTTCGGGTTCAATACACCAACAGCAATCAGGTTGGCCTTGGTATCTCCCTCGTACAGCGCTTCGACAGCAGCAAGCTTCATAGGCTGTGTTTGTGCTACTTTATAAGCTGACCCATCTCCTGTATAAATAATAAGAGCAGAGGAAATCAACCCGAAAATAGCACCGATTTTAATACTTGCCAAAGCAAATTTCTTATCCCGGTTTTTCAACAGGAACCAGGCACTTACTCCCACGACAAATATAGCACCCAGTACCCAACCGGAAAGAACCGTATGGAAAAACTTATTTACCGCTACAGGCGAGAAAGCTACAGCCATAAAGTCGACCATTTCATTTCGCACTGTATCCGGATTAAATTCCATACCTACGGGATGTTGCATCCAAGCATTGGCAACCAAAATCCACCATGCCGAGATGGTTGCGCCCAGTCCGGTAAGCCAGGTCGAAGCCAGGTGGAAACCCTTACTTACTTTATTCCAGCCGAAGAACATCACGGCAATAAAGGTTGCTTCCATAAAGAAAGCCAGTATACCTTCGATAGCAAGCGGTGCCCCGAAGATATCGCCCACAAACCAGGAATAGTTACTCCAGTTGGTACCGAATTCGAACTCTAGTATCAATCCGGTAGCAACACCTACAGCGAAGTTGATACCGAAAAGCTTCATCCAAAACTTAGCCGCCCGTTTCCAGAATTCATTGCCCGTACGGTAATATACGGTTTCCATGATACCCATTACAACAGCCAGCCCCAAAGTGAGCGGAACAAAAATCCAATGATACATGGCCGTCAGGGCGAATTGTGCCCGCGACCAATCAATTAACGAAGTGTCAATACTTTCAATCATACATAATATTGTTAAGATTAACGTTTATTCTTCCAGTATATCAGTACGTTCAATCAGCTCTCCTGCCACAAATTCCTCTTTGCTCATACCATCCGGACGAGAACTAAGAAAATTGGGGAAAAAGAATATTTTTAAAACAAAAAACATAATAAAGAGTTTCAACAGAATGATGAACCAAAGGGTACGTCCTAAAGTCATCCCACGGAATCCTTCGATATAAAAGTTCCAAATTCGCAAGAATGTTTCTTTCATAACTATTTCATTAAGTATCACAAATCTATAAAATACTTATATATAATCAATATAACAGTTGCTTTTTTTTATCATTAAAATTTTCGTTTCCGATAGAATTGTTCTATAAGTACGGCGTCATGTTCCTTTTTTCTTGGGGAAAGTAGAAGTTTACATATAAAAATATGATTATATCTACAATTTCGCTCCGTCCAAAAATTTCACAAGTAATTAGTTATCTAAATATACTATCATTATATGCATAATTCTATACAAACTCATAGAAGTAAATTAAGAATGAAATAAATTGAATTATGAAATCATATTTTCCATATACTCGCTATCGCAATATAGACAAAAGCAAAATTGTATGTAAAAAATAAAATTATTCAGTCACTCATTTATAAATATACTTCTATAAACAAAAAACATTTATTGTATGTTTTCGACGTCAGATGGGATAAAAGAAGTTTATTCATATTTTTTAATGTAAAAAAATAATTCTTTTTGTGAAATATCCTTGTGTAATTAAAAAGAAGTTCCTATTTTCGTACCCAAGAAAGAGTTGTGAAACTCTGAGAATAGAATAGTTTAGTTAAGTCTAGTTTAGTTTTTGTGTAGGCACTCCCATGACAGCGGTCAATATGGGAGTGCTTTTTTTGTGGAGAATAAGGCTATAAGATTCGGAAAAACCACCTATATTATGCATTAAAGTCTTTGATAATATGTATATTTGTGGACTTTCCTATATTGAACGACCCGGGTGGGCAACGTTGCCGACCCAGGTCGGATATATTGCTGACCTAGGTCGGCAACGTTGCCCACCCAGGTCATTCAAAATAGAAGTTAGGATTTTTATCAATCATTCAGCAGACTTTTATAAATCATTTAGCTCAAGATTATGTATCTTTCAGCCAAGTATAACGGATAACCAAGCCTTTGTCTATTTTACAATATAAAAACTATGATATATGCCAATAAAGTTTGAATTCTACACAATCCCCGACCCGGAAGAAGAAGGGAAAGTAATCCATCATGCACGGCCGATTATAAATCGTACAGTAAAAACGCCGGAAATAGCCCGGAAAATCCAGTCAGCTTCTTCGTTGACCATCGGCGATGTAAAAGCGGTGCTTTCGGCATTAACCGATATTATTGCCGAAAATCTGGAAGATAGCAACCGGGTGCATCTGGAAGGTATCGGTTTTTTCGAACCGACATTAAAGGCTACACGGGAAATCGACCCATTAAAAACCCGTGCCCAAAGTGTATGGTTTAAAGCAGTAAGTTACAGAGCCGATAAAATTTTGAAAAGCCGACTGGTAGGCGCAATGACCGAACGTTCGTCGCTCAAAATACACTCTACCATACTGACTGATGAGGAGGTTGACGAAAAGGTAAGGATTTATTTTGTAGATAATCAATTTTTGAACACGCAAAGGTTGCGTTATTTATGCGGGTTTACCAGGTATGCAGCTACTAAACATATTAAAAGGATGTTGCAAGAAGGAAAAATCAGGAATGTTTATACTAACAAGAATCCAATGTATGTGAAAGAAAATCCATAAAAAAAGGCTACTTATCCCAAGCAGCCAATCTTTGTTAACCTTAAATCTAATACTATGAAAAACACAGTACAAATGTATGGGAGTTTGACGAATTGTGCAAATTCTCTAACTTTATACAGCGTTTTATAACATAGGTTTTGATTTCAAGGATATTTTAACTATTTATTCTGATATACAGACATTAATTCCTTAAAATATGCAATCATCTTTGAATAATTATCAAGGGAGATGTATTCGTTCTCGTTATGAATGGTTCTCTGCTCGTATTCATTGATGTAAACCGGCATGAAACGGTAAACATTCGGGCTTACAGTTTCGTACTTATATGCATCGGTTGCTACGACTGATATGTAAGGTGCAGCGGCAGCATTGGGATAAAGCTGCGGTACCAGTTTTTTAATTATCTGGAATGCATGGCTGGTATCGGGAGATATGCGTGATGGCTCGCGGGATTCCAACACGTCGATGTCAACATCGTACCCCTCGCATATTTCGCGCACGTGCTTAACAACCATATCCACATTGTCTCCGGTAAGGATGCGGAAGTTAACGGTTATTTCGGCTGTCGATGCCATAACATTGGCGGCATCACTACCTCGGGCCATGGTGATGGCCGTGGTTGTGCGAATCAGTGCGTTTGTAGCGGGGTTATTGCTGAGAGTGCTTAACAGTAAGCTTTCCAGTGCCCATTTGTTGGCAATGGCCATACGCGCAGGGAATCCCATGGTAGCTCCGGCCTGGTCGAGGAAAGACGATACGGGCGGAATCAATGTGCGGGGCATTTGCTTATCGTTGAGCTTTTGAATTATTTCGGCAGCATAAACCAACGAACCTTTGGCCGGCGGCATGGATGAATGTCCACCCAGTCCGCGGACGGTAATACGAAGGGTACAGAGACCTTTTTCGGCCACACCAACGAGTCCGAGGGGTTGGGCTATTCCTGCCTGCCCGGGTGCTATGATTACTCCGCCCTCGTCGTACACGGCATCAAAGGTGATATTTAGTTGTTTGAAGTATTCTGCAATTTTCACGGCACCGTTCTGTCCGCCGATTTCTTCGTCGAAGCCGAAAGCAAACCAGATATCTTGTTCGGGTTGGAATCCTTCGGCAATGAGGGTATCAGCGGCTTCGAGCAGGGAGAATAGCATACCTTTGTCGTCAAGGGTTCCACGGCCATATATTCGTCCGTCGGCAACGGCACCTGAAAAGG
>DAMCMT010000042.1:21531-29754 GCA_032108265.1 Bacteroides sp. | reverse complement strand
CAACGGTTCTGATATTCAGTTATGGGTGCCTTGGCCGGGTCGTTCAGTCTGTAGACGGGTTCAGCCGGAGGATCAGTCAGCGGACTATATCCTACCACCGGAACTACATCGTAATGTGCCAGGAACAGTATGGGTTGGCGGGTATTATCGCTTCCTTTACAATGGAACAATAGGCCGTATTTGTTTACGGTCAGTGTATCCATGGTTGAGTAGATTTGCGGGAATACTTCAGTCAGATAGGTTTTGAAGCGGTCGAACGGGTTGTTGGTTTCCACATTGACGTATTCGCTCACTGTAGGTATCTGAATGGCTCCGACAAGTCGCTTGATTGATTTTTCCGAAAGCGAATGTGGTAAGACATTCGCTTCGGTATTGTTCTGGGGTTTAACAAATGGATAGGTAAAGGTTTTGATTACTAATACAACTGCAAAAAGGAGTAGTAGTATGAATACAAAACCGATTATCCGCCCTGTTCGTTTCTTTCTTTTTTTTCTTCGTTTGTAGTAGTAATGTGACATTTCAGGTTGTTTGTGTAGAGGTTACCAGTTCATAACGATGCGGAACCATAAGTTATTTAATGGTCCTATATCTCCTTCATCTCCGCTATATGTAAAATATATATAGACTTTATCTGTAGAGTAATTAAAATAGAAATTTCTTACTTGAGTCCGGTCACCATCATTACTATCGAAATTAGATATATTGGGTAAAGGCCGTTGAGTTTCATTATTAGTTCCGGCATTTTCGAACATGTAAACCATAACAGTACCCTTTTCATAGATAAACTCACGATCATCGAAAGATAAGTTTTGAAAAAGCTGGGGGGTCATTTCATATCGATAATATATACCGTCTTCATCTTCTATTCGCTGCCACTGAGTGACTTCAAAAGTTTGTACTTCCCAATTCATTCCTGGCCCTTCTGGCCCCATTGGCCCTTCCGGCCCTTCACACGATACTAATCCACATGCTACTACAAACAAAAATAAAAATAGTTTTTTCATCATTTTAAGTTTTTAAGTTATATAATAATTATTCAAATTGTTCCTTATATAGGGTATAATACTTCCCTTTCTTTGCCAGTAATTCCTGATGATTACCCTGTTCGATAATCTCACCATGTTCCAGAACCAGAATCCTATCCGCATTGCGGATGGTTGAAAGGCGGTGAGCAATGATGATACTTGTTCTTCCTTCCATTAGCTTATCCAGACCTTTCTGAATAAGGATTTCACTACGGGTATCAATATTACTTGTAGCCTCGTCCAAGAGCAAAATACCCGGGTCGGCAATGGCGGCGCGAGCGATATTTAATAACTGGCGTTGCCCCTGGCTAAGATTGGCACCGTCGTTCTCGAGCATGGTATCATACCCCTTAGGCAAACGTTTGATGAAAGAGTGCGCAGCGGTTAATTTAGCGGCGTTTATTACTTCTTCATCGGTGGCATTGAGTCTACCGAAACGGATGTTTTCTTTTACCGTGCCTGTAAACAGGTGTGTATCCTGCAATACAATTGCCATGGAATGACGCAAACTCTGCCGGGTTACCTGCATGATGTTGTTATCATCAATGGCTATCGTACCCGATTGTATATCAAAGAAACGGGGAAGCATATTCAGTATTGTGGTCTTTCCCGCTCCGGTAGCACCCACTAAAGCAATTTTGCATCCTTCTTTTACATGAAATGATATGCCTTTTAGGATTATTTTCTCCGGTTTATAGCCGAAAACAACATTCTCCATTTTTACATCGCCCCTTATATCTTTTAATACAGTGGCTCCGGAAGTATCTGCTTTCTCAGGTTCTTCATCAATAATATCAAAGATACGCTCTGCTCCCGCAATGGCTGCCTGAATGCTGTTGTACAGACTGGCAAGCTCATTAATAGGGCGTCCGAACTGGCGCGAATATTGCAGGAAAGCTGCAAGTCCGCCCACATCGAACCCGCGGAATATAGCCAGTAAAGCACCTACTATTGTTATAATAACGTAATTCAGGGTGTTGAGGTTCTGCATTACCGGCATCATAAGGCCGGAATAGAATTGTGCTTTCTCGGATTTTCCTTTTAAATCTTCGTTCTTGCCCTGGAAATCTTCTTCGGATTTCTGCTCATGGCTGAATACTTTAACTACTTTCTGCCCGCTAATCATTTCTTCGATATAACCGTTGAGCGAGCCGAGTGAATCTTGTTGGGCTTTGAAATATTTACGGCTTTGTCGAACTATCACCCGGGCGCCAAGGAACATCAGCGGAACAGTTACCAGGGTAACGAGTGTAAGTACCGGACTGATAACGAGCATAAGAGTGAATATACCTATCAGTGTTAATGCACTGGAAAGGATATCGCTCAGACTATCTGTAAGGGCTTCGCTGATTCTGTCCATATCGTTGGTGAAGCGGCTCATCAAATCGCCATGCTGGTGGGTATCGAAGTAAGTGATAGGCAGATACTCCATTTTGGTGAACAGATCGGTACGCATACGCGCGGCTGTTCGCTGGCCGATTTTGTTGAGTAAACGGTATTGTATGTAAACTGCTGCAACACCTATTATATATATACCGCCAAGAATAAGCAGTATAACTACAAGACCCGAATAATCGCCCGGAATAATATAATCGTTTATTATGGGCCGTAACATATACGAGCCAAGCAAATTGGATACAATGCCCACAATGATAAGGAAACCAATAACAAACAACAGACCTTTGTCGCACGCCAGGTACGACAACAACCGGCGAAGGGTTTTTCCCTGCTGCCTCGGCTTGCCTGTATGTTTCAAATGGTCATTGTGAGCCATAGCTATAGAACAATTTGTTGCGAGTTATAGATTTCTTTATATAGTTCGGACTTTGCCATAAGTTCCTGCGGGGTTCCCATGGCATCTATTTGTCCGTCTTCGAGAATAATTACCTTATCGGCCGATTGCATGGTATTGATACGTTGCGTGATAATAAAAACGGTGGTATCTGACAACAGTTCGCGGAGGTTGTTCCTTATTTTCAGTTCGGTTTCGGTATCCACTGCACTGGTACTATCGTCCAGGATAAGGATTAAGGGTTTACGAAGCAAGGCGCGGGCAATGCAGATGCGTTGCTTTTGTCCGCCCGAGACATTTACTCCTCCCCTGCCCAGCATAGTATCGTATCCGTCGGTGAATGACATGATAAAATCGTGTGCCTGGGCAGCTTTGGCAGCCTGTATAATTTCGTCCATCGTTGCATCTTCTTTTCCCCAACGCAGGTTTTCGGCAATGGTTCCGGTAAAGAGTTCGTTCTTCTGCAATACCATGCCGACTTTCTGATGAAGTTCGTCGAGGTTAAAGGACTTAACGGGGATATTATCAATCCGTATTTCGCCTTCCGTAACATCATACAGGCGGGGAATAAGCTGCACCATAGATGTTTTTGCCGAACCTGTAGCCCCTACAACGGCAACAGTTTCGCCGGGGGCAATGTGGAAATTGATATCTTTCAGTACATCTGTTTCACCACCCTCATAGCGGAAACATACATCTCTGAATTGTACTTCGCCGCTGGTTATCTGGTAGCGGTCGGTCAGTCCATCCGGAGTATTTTGCAGGGATGGTTCGGTATTCATTACTTCGAGTACACGGCGTGAGGATGCCGAAGCGCGGGCGAAGTTCATAATTATCATCGTCAGCATCATAAGCGACATAAGTACCTGCATGACGTAGTTGACGAAAGAAATAAGTTCACCTACTTGTAATTCGCCTGTCATCACCCGTGCACCACCCATCCAGAGGATGGCGATAATAGATAAATTCATTATGAGTTGCATTACCGGAAACATGGTTACCAGGATATTCGATGCCTTGATTACCATATCGCGTAAATCGTCGTTGCTGCGGTTAAACTTCTGAGTCTGGAAATCTTCGCGCACAAAAGATTTTACTACGCGTATATTAATCAGGTTTTCGCGAACTACTTCGTTTAAGTTATCTACCTTTTGCTGCACTTTCAAAAAGAAAGGGAAACCTTTTTTTAGTATAAAATAAATAGCAATACTCAATACAGGAATGGCTGCAACAAGAATCAGTGCAAGGTCCGTACTTATGCGTACCACAAAGAAAACAGCCATAATGAGCATCAACGGAGCGCGAAGCATCATACGCATACCCAGAAGTATTATTTGTTGGATGCGGGTTATATCGTTGGTAAGCCGGGTAATAAGTGATGCGGAACTGAAACGGTCGATATCACTGAAAGATAATTGCTGTATTTTGCGGAAAAGGGCATCGCGCAGGTCGGTACCGAATCCAATGGATGCTCGCGAAGATATATAAACATTGATTACAGTAAATACAAGACCGATAATAGAAACCAACACCATATATGTGCCCGTACCCGAAATAACCGAAAGGTCGCTTTTCATTACCCCGTCGTCCACAATACGAGCCATGAACATGGGTTGTACGGTTTCACATATTACAGCAATCAGAACAAGCAGCGGACTTACCGCGAGACTTATTTTATATCGTTTTAATATTTGCCAGTATTTCTTCATTTATAATCCCGCAAAGATAAATGTTTATATTCTAAATCACTTATCTTTGCGTTGTTTTCAACGATAATAACACAACATTATTAGGAATGTTCGCTACGAAAAAATACTACTATCACATCCTTGCAATAATTACAGTTTTCATCTGGGGAATAACCTTTGTATCAACAAAAGTTTTGATTATGCAGGGACTCTCTCCTATTGAAATTTTAGTATACCGATTCCTATTGGCTTACATCTGCATATGGCTGATACGACCACAAAAATTATTTGCAAATTCCCTGAAAGATGAATTACTTTGTATCGCTGCCGGATTAGGTGGTGGATCTATGTATTTCCTGTTCGAGAATACCGCTTTGCAGATAACACTTGCATCGAATGTATCGCTGATTATCTGTACATCGCCTATCTTTACAGCTTTTCTAACACGGTTATTTTACAGGAAAGAAAAAATTACCACGCACCTGGTTACCGGTTCTATCATTGCACTTGTTGGTGTAGGATTAGTAGTGTTCAATGGTAACTTTATACTTAAAATCAGCCCGCTGGGAGATTGCCTTACGGTGCTTGCGGCGCTTTCCTGGGCATTTTACGGGGTTATACTTCTGCGTTTGAATAAGAGATACTCTACATTCTTCATTATCCGGAAAGTATTTATATATGGTATCCTGACTGTTCTACCGTTCTCTGCGCTGGCAGATAATGTATTTAATCCTCAGTTACTGCTTAATCCGTCAGTTATCGGTAATATTGCGTTTCTGGGTATTGTGGCCTCGCTGTTGTGCTATATTACGTGGAATACGGCGATAAAAACACTTGGAGTAGTAAAAACAACTAATTATGTCTATCTGGTTCCGCTTATTACTCTTCTCACGTCTTCGCTTGTTATAAATGAACAAATAACTTACATTGCTATTATCGGTTCTGTATTTATTCTTGCAGGGGTATATATTGCCGAAAGAGGTTTCCTTCTACGCCTGAAACTATAAGGGTTCTTCGATTGTTATAAAGTTCCCCTACAAGAATTTACCAATAAAAAAAACAATAAATGAAGAATGGTGTAATGATGCAGTATTTCGAATGGAATCTGCCAAACGACGGGAATTTCTGGAAACAGTTAAAAGATGATGCAAAGCATTTAAGTGAAATCGGCGTAACCTCCGTATGGATACCACCGGCATACAAAGCCGACGAACAACAGGATGAAGGTTATGCTACCTATGACTTATACGACCTGGGCGAATTCGACCAGAAAGGAACCGTAAGAACCAAGTACGGAACCAAGCAGGAACTTATCGACGCCATTACCGAATTGCACAAGTACCAGATATCCGTTTACCTGGATGCTGTAATGAACCACAAAGCCGGAGGTGAATATACTGAAAAGTTCATGGTGCAGGAAGTAGACCCTAACGACCGTACCAAAACCATCAGCGACCCGTACGAGATTGAGGCTTATACTGGTTATAACTTCCCGGGCCGCGACAATAAATACTCCGACTTCAAATGGCATTGGTTCCACTTCTCGGGAACAGATTATAATGCAGCCAATAAGAAAAGCGCCATTTACCGCATCCTTGGAGACGGAAAAGGTTGGAGTTGGTCTGTTGATAACGAGAATGCCAATTATGACTATCTGATGTTCAATGACCTCGATCTAAATCATTCCGATGTAATTAAGGAGTTGGGGAAATGGGGCCGTTGGGTATCTACCGAATTAAACCTTGATGGTATGCGTCTGGATGCTATCAAACATATGGACGCCAATTTCCTCCGGAAGTTTCTCGACGAAGTACGTTCCGAACGTGGCGATAATTTTTATGCCGTTGGCGAGTACTGGAAAGAGGATTTGGATGCTTTAAAAGAATATCTTGAAACGGTTGATATGGGTTTAGGACTATTCGACGTTCCTTTGCATTACAAGTTTTTCCAGGCTTCACAGGAAGGACGCAATTTCGACCTGACGAATCTTCCGGATGGTACGCTGACATCACAATTGCCTGAGAATGCTGTTACATTTGTTGATAACCATGATTCGCAACATGGTAGTTCTCTCGAATCACAAGTTAAATCCTGGTTTAAACCCATTGCCTACGCTATTATCCTATTAATGGAAAAAGGATATCCGTGCATATTTTACGGAGATTACTACCGCATGGGCGACCAGGAATCTCCACACCGAGTTATTATTGATAAGTTATTGGAGGTTAGAGATAAATATGCCTATGGTAAACAGAATTATTACTTCGACCATCCAAATACCGCAGGGCTTACCCGCGAAGGCGATGATATCCGCGAAAATTCAGGTGTAGCCCTACTTTTCTCGAACGGTGAAGACGGAGATAAACATATGTACGTCGGCGAACATCATAAAGGAGAAGTATGGCACGAAGTTACCGGAAGTATTGATAAGGAAGTTATTATTGCAGATGATGGTAATTGTACTTTTTATGTGCAGGGAGGTAAGGTAGCTGTGTGGGTTAAGAAATAGCTTTCGTCATCCCGAGCGTAGCCGAGGGAACTACTTACAGTCATATTCAGTAGTTCCCTCGGCTACGCTCGGGATGACGAGAAAAGTTTTTCTTTACTCTATCACCACCACCAACGCATCTCCTACCGAAACCATATCATAAAAGAATTTTGCATGCGATGAAGCATTCCTCACACACATATGCGAACGTGGAATCGTTCCCAACGTCTGACTATATTCAATAATAGCACCATTCGGATTATTCGTAGGTACGCCATGAATATACCCGCCATTCGAAAAGCGACTAGCCCAAGGCGCATAACCTGCTATGCGCGAAGTACCATCAACCAGATAATACATTTTATCTTTCTTCTCCTGTACCACAAAGATGCCCAATGGAGTATCATGCGCATACGGTGGACGATGTTGCCCGGTAGTTGCCGGATTCATGCTTCGTATCACCCAGTCGGTATCTGCTGTACGTTCAATCACACTGATATTCTGATTCTTACGATCTACAAAAGCTATTTTATTGAATTGGATTGTATCTGTAAGTTTTACATACTTGCGCGGAATTTTGAAGTTGCCGGGTACATATACTGTTTCGGCTAGAATATATTCACTGCTATCATTATTATGGTGCAAGCGAACCAGTTCACCATCAATCCCGTATCGAATAGGTATCGAATCATCATCCAGATATAAAGGAATGCCCTGGAAACGTTCGACACCCAGTGAGTCGGCAACATTTTTATATTCATTTCTACTCCAGTTAGCTACTAATGGAGCTTCACCATTAACATTCTTGCGGTTCTGAAGAATCGCCCACGGTTGTGGTTCGCGCTGAAGATTTTCCAACTTTGCAATAACTTCCTTATATTGTTCCAACTGGAAATGACGCACGGTATCCTTGTACGGATAAGTTTCTTCGAGGGTATATTTATCATAAGTAAGGTCTTGGGTGAGCCGGATATCATTAGCAGTAAATTCGGTAACTTCCGGTTCTTCTGCTTTTATGGTATCAGTTAACTCTATTCCATCTGCATCCGCCGACAGTACAGCCTCTCTCTCATTCTGCTTTGGTTGGCACGAATATATAAGTAATGATATAGCAAACAGTGATAAAAAACTTCTTTTCATGTAATTAATTGTATAATAGACTTATATGAAACAAAGGTTCGGTTTTATTGTTTGCAAAGGTAAAAAATAAAAATTGAAACGCAGATTAAC
>DAMCMT010000042.1:20225-21521 GCA_032108265.1 Bacteroides sp. | reverse complement strand
ATTAACGCGGATTTACGCAGATTATTTATTTTATTCTTAATCTGCGTAAATCCGCGTTAATCTGCGTTTCAAAATGATTATCCCTGGTCTTTTAGCATCACATCATGCGCACCACCTTCGACAATACTTGTCGATGATACCAGTGTAATTTTTGCATTCTGCTGCAACTCGTCGATGGTTGTGCTACCACAACTGCACATGGTAGCTTTTATCTTACCAAGCGTCAGATTTAAATTATCACGCATCTTGCCGGCATAAGGAACATAACTATCTACGCCTTCTTCGAATTTCAGGTTTTCCGTGCCGCCCATGTCATAACGCTGCCAGTTCTGCGCGCGGTTAGAACCTTCGCCCCAGTACTCTTTAACGTAATTATTACCGATGCGTAGCACTTTGGTAGGCGATTCATCGAAACGGGCAAAGTAACGGCCCATCATCAGGAAGTCTGCACCCATAGCCAGAGCCAATACCATGTGATAATCGTGTACCAGACCTCCATCACTGCAGATGGGCACATACGTACCAGTACTATTATAATAATCTTCACGGGCTTGTGCTACATCAATCAAAGCTGTGGCCTGTCCACGGCCAATACCTTTTTGCTCGCGGGTAATACAAATAGAACCGCCACCTATACCTACCTTGACAAAATCGGCCCCAGCCCTGACAAGGTATTCAAATCCTTCGCGGTCAACCACGTTTCCGGCACCTACTAACACCCGGTTGCCGTATGTTTGTTTAATCCAATGCAATGTTTCCTGTTGCCATTCCGAATATCCATCCGAAGAGTCGATGCACAACACATCTACCCCAGCCTCGACCAATGCAGGCACACGTTCGCGATAATCGCGTGTGTTGATACCTGCACCAACCAACAACTTTTTATCTTCACCTAAAAGTTCATACGGGTTTTTCTTGTGGCTGTTATAATCTTTGCGGAACACAAAATACAACAGGTTCTGTTCGCTGTCGATAATAGGAAGAGCATTAAGTTTATGTTCCCAGATTATTTCATTGGCATCCGTAAGCGAGATTCCCTGCCTGCCTACATGCAATTTATCGAATGGAGTCATAAACTCGCTGATTTTCCGCTGCGGGTCATCCTTTTCTATGCGATAATCCCGGCTTGTGACGATACCCAGAAGTTTACCGTTCGGAGAGCCGTCATGCGTAATACCAATGGTAGAATGTCCGCTCTTTTTAACTAGATCCACTACATCTGCCAGTGTATCTTCGGGCTTCAGATTCGAGTCGCTTATTACAAATCCGGCCTTGAATTTCTTTACTTTTCGCACC
>DAMCMT010000042.1:17222-20215 GCA_032108265.1 Bacteroides sp. | reverse complement strand
GAGCCAATCGGTTGAGAACCAAAGATAAACGATAACCCACCGTTGCGAGCCAGTTCAATAGCCAGTTCAGGCCCCGACACCGACTGCATAATAGCAGATACAAATGGGATATTGAGCGATATAGCCGGTTTATCACTTTTAGAAAACTTCACCAGCGGAGTACGCAGTGACACGTTGGATGGAACACATTCTTTGCTTGTAAGTCCGGGAATGAGAAGATATTCGCCGAAAGTCCTGGAGACATCAGGTAAATAGTTTGCCATATTGATTAATATTGCTTGTGAGGATTTAATGTACAAAAATAGTGAATATATTTGAATCTTTAAATCCTTTCGCTACCTTTGTATTGCATCAAAAAAAGAAAAAGACTATGACAGTACTTGAATTACAAGCCCAAAAAGATGAATTGGTCAGAAATATTTTAAATGTTAACGATGAACAAATTATTAACAGGATGGCAAGGTTGTTTAATAATTTAACAAGAAAGTTTCCTTGTCAACATACAGAAGAGGAGATAATAGAATCAATAAATAAAGCTATTGATGCCTATGAAAAAGGAGAAATGCATCGATTCAAAACATTAGATGAAATAAAAAGGAAGCACGTGGAATGAGAACAATACGCTTGTTTGAAACTGCCGAAGAAGACATCGATGCAATTTACGATTATTATTTTTCTATTAACCCTTCCATTGCTGTTAAAATACATAATTCGATTATTCATGAGATTAGCAGGCTTAGTCACTGGGCTGATATAGGGTCTAAAGAACCTTTGGGCCGAAACAAGAAATATCCTTTCCGTTCCTTAGTTACAAAAGACGGACTCTTTAAAGTTATCTACTTCATCACCCAAGATACTGTATTCATCACCCGTATATGGTGTTGCCGGAAGAATCCTGAAAATTTTAATATATAACTCCCGACTTTTATTAGCAAAACCCACGACTTTTATCTACCTTTGTCTATACTTTTACTGCGGGGAGATGTACATCTCCACCTACCCGAGATGCATATCTCCCCTATGCCGAGATGCACGTCTCCCCTATACCGAGATGCACGTCTCCCCTATACCGAGATGTACATCTCCCTGCATGAAAAGTACAGACTTTTCCCGGCAAAAGTACCATCTTTTATACGGGAAAGTCCGTAGAATAACCAGTTCAGAATAAAACTATTGATTATGGCTATATTGTATGTTGCCTGCAAAAAAGTATTCAAAATTGCCGGTAAATTAAAATCCCTTTATTACATAGTGCCCAAAGCGCTTCAGAAAAAAGGAGTAACCGAACGCGAAATAGGCGAACGAATTGCCCTGAAAAGTTCATTAACAGCCGGAGACGTAGTATCGACCCTGATACAGTTGCCCAAAGAAATTGCCGACGAGTTAAAAATGGGTCGTACGGTAACATTCGAAGGATTAGGTACATTCTACGTAGCCGTAAGCAGTGAAGGCGCCGAGACACCCGAAGAATGTACTCCGCGCACCATACGCTCGCACAGGGTATGCTTTCGTGCCGACGAGAAATTGAAACAATATATGGCCGATTGCAAATTCGAGAGATTGCCTTAATATGAGCGAACTTCTTATATATAAAGCCTCTGCTGGCTCGGGTAAAACCTTTACGCTGGCGGTGGAATATATAAAGCACCTTATACTCTATCCACGGGCATACAAACGTATTCTGGCCGTAACCTTCACCAATAAGGCTACGGCCGAGATGAAAGAACGTATCCTGAGCCAACTGTACGGAATTTGGATGGGCGACAAAGGCTCGGACGCATATCTGGGTCGGATTGCCGAAGATATCGGATTGTCGGAACGTGAGATACGCAACGCCGCAGGCGAGGCGCTGACGTGTATGCTGCACGATTACAGTCATTTCCGGGTCGAGACGATAGACTCTTTCTTTCAATCCGTTATGCGGAACCTGGCGCGCGAACTGGAATTAAGCCCTAACCTGAATATCGAACTAAGTCAGGACGAGGTATTGAACGATGCGGTCGACTCGATGATCGAAAAACTAGAGTCCAACTCTCCCACCCTTGCGTGGCTGCTCGATTATATTAATGAACGTATTGCGCAAGACAAGCGGTGGAATGTTTCGGACGAGATAAAAAGATTCGGTAAAAATATTTTCAACGAAGAATACATCGAAAAGGGCGACCGCCTGCGCGAACGTTTACAAACTCCCAACGCCATCCGCGAATACAAGAAGAAGCTTGAGTTGCTGATGAACGAGGCCTTGGCCGAAATGGAAGTATTCAGCGACCGCTTCGAGGAAGAACTGGAAGGTCATGCCCTAACCCCTGACGACCTGAAAGGTGGCAAAAATGGTATCGGGAGTTATTTCAGAAAGATACGTAAAGGAGATTTATCGGAAAAGACCTGTAATGCTACTGCACAAAAGTGTATGGCGGACGAAAAGAACTGGAGCGCTAAAACCTCTCCCCGCTGTGCAGATATTCTAAGGATAGCAGCGTCGAAACTGATGCCTATCCTACAAGAAACAGAGGAAGCCCGGAAGAAGAATAACCGCATTGTAAACAGTTGCCGGCTGTCTTTGCAACATCTCAATAAACTACAACTATTGGCAGGTATAGACGAGGAAGTACGCTTGCAGAATAAGGAAAACAACCGTTTCCTGCTTTCGGACACAAACGCCTTGCTGCACCGCATTATTAAAGATGACGACTCATCCTTTGTATTCGAGAAAATCGGCGGCACTATTCGCAATGTGATGATCGACGAGTTTCAGGACACCAGCCGTATGCAATGGGGAAACTTCCGTTTGTTACTGCTCGAAGGACTTTCGCAAGGTGCCCGCAGTTTGATTGTAGGCGATGTAAAACAATCTATTTACCGTTGGCGAAATGGTGACTGGGGCATATTGAACGGATTAAACAACCGCATTGCCAACTTCCCGATAAAGGTACAAACACTGGTAACCAACCGGCGTAGCGAAACGAACATTATCCGTTTTAACAACGATTTCT
>DAMCMT010000042.1:9504-17212 GCA_032108265.1 Bacteroides sp. | reverse complement strand
ATTTCTTTACCGAGGCGGTAGATTATCTCAACGAGCGCCACATAGCCGAACTGGGAACAAGCTGCCAATCGCTGGTTACCGCTTATCAGGATGTGGTACAGGAATCGCCCCGGACAGAGGATAAAGGATATGCAAAAGTTACTTTCCTGGAACCCGATGAGAATACGGATTATGTAGAACTTACACTGAAAAGTCTGGCCGAAGAGGTAAGGCGACTGCAAAGTGAGGGCATCGACCTTAACGATATTGCCATACTGGTAAGAAAGAACAGGAATATTCCCTTGATAGCCGAGTATTTCGATAAGGAGATGAACTGCAAAATCGTTTCGGACGAAGCCTTCAGGCTAGATGCTTCGCTGGCTGTTACGATGTTGATTGATGCGTTGCGATATTTGTCGGAACCTGAAGACCATATTGCGCACGCACGACTGATAGTTTCGTATCAGAATGATGTATTAAAGAATAACCTCGACCGGAATGTCTTGTTGCTGCATAAAGATACTAATTATCTGCCAGAAGCATTTACCGACCACATACAGCGGCTCAGGCTGATGCCGCTTTACGAGTTGCTCGAAGAGTTGTTTATCATCTTCAATATGGAACTGATTGAAAATCAGGATGCTTACCTCTTTGCCTTCTTTGATGCGGTTATGGATTATCTGCAAAAGTATTCGCCCGACCTTGATACATTTATTGCCCATTGGGATAAAAAGCTATGCGGCAAAACCATCCCAGGTAGCGAGTTGGAAGGTATTCGCATCTTTTCGATACATAAATCAAAGGGGTTGGAGTTCCATACCGTACTTATTCCTTTTTGCGACTGGAAACTGGAAAACGAAACTATGAATCAATTGGTATGGTGTTTCCCGCAAGAGGCACCGTACAACGAAATAGATATCGTGCCGGTTACGTATTCATCGGCCATGAACGAATCAGTTTACAAAGATGATTACCTGAACGAGCGATTGCAACTATGGGTAGATAATCTAAACTTAATGTATGTTGCTTTTACCCGTGCGGGAAAAAACCTGCTGATATGGAGCAAAAAAGGGCAAAAGAATACCATGTCCGAGTTATTAATAAATTCCCTGCCCAGTGTAGCCGCCCGTAATGGGGTAATCTGGGATGAGGAAGAAGAACCTTATGAATTCGGTACTCTATGCCCATCTCAACTGAAAGCCGAAACAGGTACTACAAATAAGTTGCTGCAGAAGCCGGTGAAACTTCCGGTTAAAATGGAGTCATTGCAACCGGATATTAAATTCAGACAATCCAACCGGTCGGCCGATTTTATACTGGGAATTGAAGAAGAAGAATCCGGCCTTCGGTTTATCGACCGGGGACAAATGCTTCACACGCTTTTCTCGGAGATACAAACGGAGGCAGATATTCATCCGGCTATTGACCGGTTGATATTCGAGGGTATCATCGGCAGCCGGGAACAAGAGGAGGAAATACGGGGTATTGTCGATAAAGCTTTTACATTGCCGGTAGTACGGGATTGGTACTCGGGTACATGGAGGTTATTTAACGAGTGCGCCATTATATATAAAGAAAACGGGAATTTACAGGTACGTCGTCCCGACAGAGTGATGATGAAAGATGACCGGGTGGTAGTTGTGGATTTTAAGTTCGGTAAGGAACAGAAGAAGTATCGCAAGCAGGTTATGGGATATATGGATTTACTGAAACGGATGGGGTACGGGTATATCGAAGGATATCTGTGGTATGTGGATGAAGAGATTATTGAAAGAGTATAAACGTAATATATAAAAATATTATAGAACACAGAGACACAGAGGCACAGAGATTTTAAATTCTCTGTAAATGAAAAACTCTGTGCCTCTGTGTCTCTGTGTTCTAAAAATATATAAACTCATGGATACTTTCCTGAAAATAGTAGCTAAAGACCTATATAATAAAAAAGGAAGCGACTTGTCTCGTGTAGCAGTTGTTTTCCCAAACAAGCGTGCCAGTTTATTCTTCAACGAATACCTGGCTGATGAATCCGAAGCACCTATCTGGTCTCCGGCATATACCAGTATCAGCGAATTGCTTCAAAGTTTGTCTTCCCTTAAGCTGGGCGACTCTATCCGGCTTATTACCGAACTATATAAAGTATTCCATGATGAAATGCAAAATGATGAAACATTGGACGATTTCTATTTCTGGGGAGAACTACTGCTGAATGACTTTGATGATGTTGATAAAAACCTGGTAAATGCAGAACAGCTTTTCACTAACCTGAAAGATTTGAAAGGTATAATGGATAGCCTCGACTTTCTGGACGAAGAACAGGAAGCCGCTATTCAACAGTTTTTCAGTAATTTCTCCATTGAACGGCGTACGGAATTGAAAGAAAGGTTTATATCGATATGGGATAAACTGGGGATTATTTATGATAGGTATAAAGAGAATCTTTCCATTGCAGGGATTGCTTATGAGGGCATGATGTATCGGGATGGTATCGAACATTTAAACGTGGATAAGCTTCCGTACGATACTTATGTTTTTATAGGTTTTAACGTGCTTAACAAGGTTGAATACAAACTTTTCGATGATATACAGAAGTCGGGAAAAGGAATGTTCTACTGGGATTATGATGTATTTTATACCGAAACATTGAATATAAGGCATGAAGCAGGTATTTATATCAATAAAAACCTGTATAACTTTCCTTCGTCGCTTGACAGGGAATGGTTCGATTATCTACGTAAGCCGAAAACGGTAACATTTATTTCTGCCTCTACAGAAAATGCCCAGGCACGGTATCTGCCCGAGTGGATACGGTCTATTGATTACCAAAAAGAAAAAGAGAATGCAGTGGTTCTTTGCAATGAATCACTACTGCTTCCGGTTTTACATTCCATTCCGGAGGAAGTGCAGAATGTGAATATTACAATGGGGTTCCCGCTTTCGCAAACCCCGGCGTATACGTTTGTCAATAACCTGATTGAACTTCATACTACGGGGTACAATGCGAAAACTGGCAGATATACTTTTGCTACTGTCGAGGCAGTTCTGAAGCATCCGTACACCCGCACCCTTTCGGCCAATGCCGAACGGCTGGAGAATGAATTAACCCGCAATAACCGGTTTTACCCTCTCCCCTCGGAATTACAAAGGGATGAGTTTCTTACACAGGTATTTACACCACAAAGTACATTGATGGATTTATGCCGTTCGATTATAGTATTACTCAGAGAAGTAACGGCTATATACCGGGTCGAGGGAGAATATACGGATGTTTTCAGTCAATTATACAGGGAATCACTGTTTAAGTGTTATACAATAGTGAACAGGATGCTGAATTTGCTGGAGAACGGTGAACTGAATGTACGCGAAGATACTTTTAAACGACTGATATACAAAGTACTGTTGTCGACAAATATTCCTTTCCATGGCGAACCGGCTATCGGTATGCAGGTAATGGGAATACTTGAAACGCGTAACCTTGATTTTAAGAATATCATAGTTATGTCGGTTAATGAAGGGTTACTGCCGCGCTCATCTGCAGATTCTTCATTTATTCCCTATTCACTGCGGAAGGCTTTTGGAATGACTACCATCGAGCACAAGGATGCTATCTATGCTTATTACTTCTACCGGATGATTCAGCGGGCAGAGAATATTACCTTATTATACAATACTACTTCAGACGGACTTAACCAAGGCGAAATGTCTCGTTTCCTGTTACAATTTCTGGTAGAATGGCCGCATACGGTTGAGCAACGGTTTCTGGAAGCCGGGCAATCTCCCGGAAAAGCAGAAGAAATAACGATTATAAAAACGGATGAAGTAATGCAGTGTTTGCAGAATAGCTACAATGCAGGTATCAATCCGAAAGGTCGTTTCTCTCCCTCTGCATTAAACAGATATCTGGATTGCCGGTTGTGGTTTTATTATCAATTCGTTGCCCGCTTGCAGAAACCGGAGGAAGTAAATACGGAAATAGATTCTTCGACATTCGGAAATATATTTCACCGTTCGGTAGAGCTTATATACCGAAAACTAACGGAGACAGGTAATCTTATCCAAAAAGAAGACCTTGAGAAGCTGCTCCGTGCCGACAGGATTATTCAGGATTATGTGGATATTGCTTTTAAAGAACTCTTTTTCCATGTTCCAACCGATGAGAAACCGGAATATAATGGTACCCAACTTATTAACTCAAAGGTTATTGTAACTTACGTAAAGCAACTGTTGAGAAATGATATACAGTATGCTCCCTTCGAAATGGTTGCTATGGAACGTAATGTAAACGAGACATTGCATATTAAAGCGGATGATAAACTGATTGACGTAAGAATCGGAGGATACATTGACCGTATTGACTGCAAAAACGATACTATCCGGATTGTTGATTATAAAACAGGAGGTATTCCTAAGAATCCGAACAATATAGAACAGCTGTTTACACGGTCGGAAAACCGTCCGGGATATATTTTCCAGACCTTTCTGTATGCCGCAATTATGAGCAGGATACAAAATCTAAAGGTTGCTCCTGCCCTATTGTATATTCACCGTGCGGCTTCTGAAGATTATTCTCCAGTGGTCGAAATGGGTGATGCGAGAAACAGGATACCGGTGAATAACTTTGCTTTCTTTGAAGATGAATTCCGGGAAAGGCTGCACGATTTGCTAGAAGAAATTTTCGATAAGGACGTTCCTTTTAATCAGACGGAGAATAGAAAAGTGTGTGAATATTGTGATTATAAGTCGCTGTGTGGAAGATAAGGACAATTCGTTAGGAGATAATAAAAAAAGCAATCCAGTCGTATAAACCGGATTGCCTGAATTCTCTCAATAAGGAGTTTTGACGATATTATATTATAAAAGTAATTACTTCTTTAATGGAACAGAGAAACTAAACGTTGATCCTTCGCCCTTTTGAGAAACGAACCAAAGTTCTCCTCCGTTTTTCTGAGCAAAATCTTTACACAACAGTAGTCCAAGGCCGGAACCTTCTTCATTATTAGTACCGAATGTACTGTAATGGGTGTCTGTATGTAATAGTTTTTTCTGATTTTCTTCATCAATACCACAACCGTGATCAGTAACATTTATAATAGCCATGCCATCTTTTTGCTCAATCTTCACGTCTATTTCAGTTCCTTCGTTACTGAACTTAATAGCATTGCTAATTAAATTGCGGACAACTGTCTTAATCATATCAATATCCGCACACACACCTACTTCAGATGGTGAATCGAACTTAATGGATATATTCTTCAATCCGGCAACCATGGTGAATATTTCAATAACACCTTCCACGACTTCTACTAAGTCGATATCCTGATATACAACGTTCAGGCGGCCAATCTGGCTTTTTGTCCATTTCAACAGGTTATCAAGTAAGGCGAAAACGTCTTCGGTGGTTTGGTTAGCCATTGTTAGTAACTCATACATTTCATCTCCGATAGTTGCACTGGGAAGATTCAGTATCAACATATTAAGTACCATTTTAATGGATCCCATGGGAGAGCGTAAGTCGTGGGCAATAACCGAATAAAGTTTATCGCGTCCCATAATGGTTTTCCGCAGTTCTTCGGTTTGCGCCAGAATAATGCGTTTAGCAGCAATCAAAGATATCTGATGGGTTACACGGATAATTAATTCTTCCTTATTGAAAGGTTTGGAAATGAAGTCATTGGCACCAACCTGAAACCCTTTTACAACATCTGCCGTGCTGTTGAGTGCAGTAAGAAATATGATAGGTATATCGTTTGTTGTCGGGTCTTTTTTTAACCGTTGTGCAACTTCGAAACCATCCATATCAGGCATCATCACATCCAGCAATATTAAATCCGGATTTTCTGCTTTTACCTGTTCAAGCGCTTGTGTTCCGTTACTAGCCGTCGCAATATTAAACTTCTCATTAGTCAAAAGTACTTTCAAAAGAAGAACATTCGACATAACATCATCTACAATGAGAATTTTATATTCCGAAGGATTTATTTCCATGATATCCATAATATCTTCTCTCTATCTTTATTTTGTTATTAAAGAACAGTTTCCCTAAAATATTCAATCATTCTGCGTAGGCCTTCATCCAAATCGATCTTCGGTTCCCAGTGTAATGTTTCTTTAGCCAAAGTTATATCCGGCCTCCGTTGTTTTGGGTCATCATAGGGTAAGGGCCTATATACAATTTTCGATTTAGATCCGGTAAATTCAATTACTTTCATTGCCAGTTCAAGTATGGAAAACTCTTTCGGATTTCCAATATTAACAGGCCCGGTAAAATCATCTCCGGTATTCATTACCCGAATCATTCCTTCAATTAAATCATCGATAAACTGAAAGCTTCGGGTTTGGCTTCCGGTTCCATATACTGTAATATCCTGGTTGTGCAACGCTTGTATTATAAAGTTTGATACAACTCTACCATCGTGCGGCAACATTTTAGGACCGTATGTATTAAAAATACGTATTAATTTAATGCGTACTTTATTTTGTCTGTGATAATCCATGAAAAGGGTTTCGGCACATCTCTTCCCTTCATCATAACAGGAACGGTATCCAACGGGATTTACATTTCCCCAATAACTCTCGGGTTGCGGATGTACTACCGGGTCTCCATATATCTCGCTGGTAGAGGCTTGTAGAATTTTAGCTTTTAAACGCTGTGCTAATCCAAGCATATTAATCGCCCCCATTACAGAGGTTTTTATGGTTTGGATAGGATCAATCTGGTATTTAATGGGTGATGCAGGACATGCTAAGTTGTATATTTCATCAACTTCGGCAAAATATGGATTAACCACATCATGCCTGACAAGCTCAAAATTATGATTATCCAGCAAATGCATTACATTTCTTTTAGACCCTGTAAAGAAGTTATCTACACAAATCACTTCGTTTCCTTCTTCTATGAGTCTGGTACACAAATGCGAACCTATAAAACCGGCTCCCCCACTTACTAAAATTCTCTTCATATAAATTCGATATCTCCAAATGGATAATGGATGCACACTATAACAGCCAATATTTTGGCAAATGTAGAGGATTTGGGGAAACTATGCAAGAAATATCAAAATATAATTTGTACAAATTGAAAGGACTAACAAGGTGAAATGTTTTAACTATGAACTTAAATGTTTTTTTGAGCCAAAAACAACTTCTCCCTCTGCAATTATTGACATTCGTTTTTTTAAAGAGGAATCGCTGATTAAGTAAAACTTAAATAAGCCATATCATCAGTATATTAGGCTTAATTATTTATCCCCCATCTTTTTCACTACTGAGAATCCCCCCCCTTAGCTGTAACATAATCATAATACAAAAACAGCAACCAATCAGAACAAGAAAGATATGAAACTACTCAAATCGTACCTCGCCCTGACCTTTACCCTGACCCTATTCGCCCCAACCGCCCGAGCCCAGGAAGCCGGCACAGGCAATTCCAACCAACCGCCCCGTGTCAACTACAGCCAGCCCCGGAAGCTGACCATCGCCGATATCACCGTCACCGGCATGGACAATTACGAAGACTACGTCCTCATCGGACTCTCCGGACTGTCCCAGGGCGATCTTGTCACCATCCCCGGCAGTGAAATAACCACCGCCGTGAAAAACTTCTGGAAGCACGGCCTCTTCTCCGATGTGAAAATCCTCGCCACCCGGATTGAGCGCGACAGCGTATGGCTCGAAATCCAACTCCAGCAGCGCCCCCGCATAGCCCAAATCCAGTATAACGGCGTAAAGA
>DAMCMT010000042.1:5090-9463 GCA_032108265.1 Bacteroides sp. | reverse complement strand
TATCGACCGCGCCAAGACCATTACCAAACGCTATTTCGACGAAAAAGGCTTCAAGAACGCCGAAGTTTCCATTGTACGGAAACAAGACCTAAGCAACCCCAACCAGGAAATCGTCGACATTAATATTGACAAAAAAGAAAAAGTAAAGGTAAACAGCATACGCATAGCCGGCAACGAAGTCATCAAAACCTCCAAACTGAAAAGATTGATGAAAAAGACCAACGAGAAAGGCAAGCTCGCCAACCTTTTCCGCACCAAGAAATTCATACCCGAAAACTACGAAACCGACAAGGAACGCATCATCGAACGATACAACGAACTCGGCTACCGCGATGCACAGATTGTGGCCGACAGCGTAACCAACTACGACAACCGCACCGTCGACGTTTTCATCCAGATCGAAGAAGGAAGCAAGTACTACCTGCGCCACATCACCTGGGTCGGAAACACCCTCTACCCCACCGAGCAACTCAACCACCTCCTGCGCATGAACAGCGGCGACGTATACAACCAGAAATTGCTCACCGAACGCCTCTCCACCGACGAAGACGCCATCGGCAACCTGTACTATAACAACGGGTACCTCTTCTACAGCCTCGACCCCGTCGAAGTAAACATCGTGGGCGACTCCATCGACCTCGAAATGCGCATCTTCGAAGGACAGCAAGCAACCATCAACCAGGTGAAGATACACGGCAACGACCGCCTGTACGAAGACATCGTACGCCGCGAACTCCGCACCCGACCCGGAATGCTGTTCAGCAAAGAAGAACTCATGCGCTCCATGCGCGAAATACAGCAAATGGGCCATTTCGACCCCGAAAACATACAGCCCGACATACAGCCCAACCCCGAAAGCGGCACCGTAGATATAGGCTACAACCTCGCCTCCAAGTCCAACGACCAGATGGAATTCTCCGCCGGATGGGGGCAAACCGGGCTGATCGGCAAAATAAGCCTCAAGCTGTCCAACTTCTCCCTCGGCAACCTCCTGCGACCCGACACCTACCGCGGAATTATCCCGCAGGGCGACGGGCAAACCGTTACCCTCAGCGGACAAACCAACGCCCGCTACTACCAATCCTACGGCATATCCTTTTACGACCCCTGGTTCGGCGGAAAGCGCCCCAACTCCTTTATGTTCAGCGCCCACTACTCCAAGATGACCCGGGTAGAAAACCGCTTCTACAACCAAAGCCTGTACAACCAATACTACCCCGGCTACTACGACTACGATTATGCCTACGACACCGACAAATATATGCAGAACTTCAGCTTCTCACTCGGCTACGGAAAGCGGCTCAGTTGGCCCGACGATTACTTCAACTTCACCGCCACCCTCAACTACCAGATATACCGCATGAAGAATTGGGACTATTACCTCAACTCCATCAACAACGGAGTAAACCACAACATCAACCTCGAGCTATCCCTGCAACGCAGTTCCATAGACAACCCCATCTATCCCCGGCAGGGCTCCGAATTCCTCCTGTCGCTCAGCCTTACACCGCCCTACTCACTGTTCGACGGAAAAGACTACGCCGCCATGAAGCCCAACGACCCCGAGAAATACCGCTTCATAGAATACCACAAATGGAAGTTCCGCACCAAAATGTATACGCCCCTCAGCACCGCACCCATAAAGCGGATGCCCGTACTGATGACCCGTGTAGAGTATGGACTTATCGGCTCGTACAACAAACATAAACGCTCTCCATTCGAAACCTATTATGTAGGCGGCGATATGTCTTCCGGCGGCGCTTATTCCTACGGAGTAGAAAGCATACCCATGCGTGGATACGCCAGCGGCTCACTAGCTACCAACGCCTACGCCTACACCAAAATAGGCATGGAAATACGCTACCCCATTATGCTCGAACCCACCACCACCATTTACGTGCTGGGATTCGTCGAAGGCGGCAACGCCTGGGACAAGCCCAAAGACATCAACCCCTTCGACCTCAAACGCTCCGCCGGAGTAGGTGTGCGTATTATGCTGCCGATGATCGGGTTGATGGGGCTCGACTGGACATACGGCTTCGACCCCATCAACGGCTCGCGACAGAACAGCGGCTCACATCTTCAATTCGTTTTAGGACAGGAATTTTAACCACAAATAAACCCGAACATGAAACTATACACCCTACACCTGTTACTCTGCCTCCTTTCCCTGCCCGCCTGCGGGCAAAACCAACTGACAACCGGGCAGAAAGAAGCCGATTTCGACTACCTGTACGAAATCCTTGCCGGCAACTACCCCTATTTCGGCGTATGCCAACGCCAGACGGGCACCGACTGGCTATCCAACAAAGAACAGTACACCGCCCGCCTGGTGAAAACCCCGACCGACCAAGCCTACCTGGCCGAACTGGAATCCATCCTGGCCGAACTCGGCTGCAAGCACATCGACCTCTCTCCCACCCGCCACTGGAACAAATTCCGCGATGTGTACGCAGAGGTATCCCGCTACAACCCCAGCTACCGGCACTGGGCGGACATACTGAACCAGTGTGCCGGCAAAACATCCTACTGGAACAGCCTGCTGGCAAACAACAACCTCATACCTGCCGCCTACCACGAACCGCCGTACGCCCTGCCCGCCACCCATTACCGCGACAGCATCACCCCCGACGGGCGCATCGGTATTATGCGCATCGCATCCTTCGAAGTCCGGCACCTCGAAGCCGATTTCCACCGCATCGAAAACTTCCTCAACCACATAACCGATGCCGAATACCTCATCATAGATTTGCAAGGCAACAAAGGCGGCACCACCCAATACTGGATAAAAAACCTCGTCAACCGCCTTATACAACTGCCCATCGACTTCCAGCGCAACCTGACCATTAAAAACGGCAGCCACAACCGCCGTTTCTACCCCTGGTATTGCAACGCGGGTACTACGCTCACCAAAAACGAACGGCTTCCCCGCATCCCCGCCGAATTCCTCGACGGCAGCTACCTGCACATACACGAATCCACCATGATATACCCCTTCCACCCCATACCTTTCGGCGGAAGCATCATTTTGCTGATAGACGGGCAAACCTCCTCCGCAGCCGACGAGTTTGCCGTCTTCTGCAAATCCACCGGATGGGCCACCGTAGCCGGAGAAACCTCCGCGGGCGGCGGTATCGGCGGCGACCCCGCACTGATACAATTACCCGGCAGCGGCATCATCGTGCGCTATCCCGCCCTCACCGGGTTTAACCCCGACGGCAGCATCAACATGGAAGCCTGCACCGCCCCCAACGTACCCGTAAGGGGAGCCAGTGCCGACGAGAGGCTTGCAAACACCATACGGCTGGTACTTACAAAACCCTAAATAACCATTAACAATCCTAAAACACTTTACCAATCAGATAAATATTCATTCTTTTATGGCTTCAACCAGTGAAAAGCTATCCATGAAGTACATCATCACACCCGAGTTACTGGCTTCATTACAAAAGGGCGACCACAAAGCATTCGAAGTCGTCTTCCTGGCCTACTATCATAAAATAAAGAATTTTATCGACGGCTTTGTAAAGTCGCAGACCGATGCCGAAGACCTCACCGAAGAGCTGTTTGCCAACCTGTGGGACAACCATGCCAACATAGACCCCGGCAAATCCTTCAACTCTTACCTGCACACCATGGCACACAACGCAGCCATTAACTTCCTCAAGCACAAGATGGTACACTACACATTCATTACCAACTCGGCAAGCGTAGAATACGCCCACAGCTCAGAAGACGAAGTTATTGCCCGCGAAACCTCACTCATTATCAACATGGTGGTAGAACGTATGCCCAAACAACGCCGCGAAATATACAAACTCAGCAAAACAAAAGGCCTTAAAAACGAAGAAATTGCCGAAATGCTGCAAACCACCAAGCGCAACGTTGAAAGCCAGTTAAGCCTGGCCCTCAAAGAAATACGAAACACACTCGCCATATACCTTTTACTAATACTAATCAAATAACAAAAACCATGAAATCCGATAACAAAACACGCATCAGACGAATCATGTCTTTCTTCCTGCCCAACCGTTTCACCCGCCGGACAGAAGAAGAAGTACAGCGCTGGATTATCGAAGACACCCACGCCGAAACCAAGAAAGAAGCCTCGCGCGACTTCTGGGACACCCTCGACATGGAAACCGACGACGAATCATTCCAAGCCCTCCAGCGATTCAACACCCGCCGCAACCTGCCGCACACAACCCCGGAACCCCGCCCCCTGTTCACCGTACGCCGGATAGCCGCCATAGTCATTGTACTCATACTATCCGGCGCCGGAATATACTACTACAACCACACCCGCCCCGAAACCATACAATACACCGTAGCCCGCGGAGAAACCCAGACCGTAACCCTGCCCGACGGCACAC
>DAMCMT010000042.1:0-5080 GCA_032108265.1 Bacteroides sp. | reverse complement strand
GTATGGATAAACTCGGGCTCCACCATCAGTTACACCGATGCCCCGGACAGCAACCAGCGCAACGTACAACTCGACGGCGAAGCCTATTTCAGCGTGCAATCCAACCCCGGCCGCCCCTTTGTGGTGCACACGGCCAAGCTATCCGTCAAAGTACTCGGCACCCGCTTCAACATCAAAGCATATAGCGGAGAGCAATTTGCCACTGCCATACTCGACAAAGGCCGGATAGAAGTTAACACCCCCGGCAACCAATCCTACCAACTAAAGCCGCAAGAGCAACTACGGTACAACATTGCCCGGAACGAAGCCACCATTTCCACCCTGCCCGACGACGATGCAACCCACTGGATGAACGGCACCCTCGCCTTCAGCAATGCCACCCTGGGCGAAATACTCAGCACCATTGAACGCCGCTTCAACGTCACCATCGACCCCGGCAACCTACACCCCGACAAACAACAGGATATAACCGTCAGCTTTATCAACAACGACAACCTCGACGATGTACTGGGAATCCTCACCGAACTGCTCGGCGGCATTACCTACCACAAACAAGGCAATACCATACAACTACAAGAACCCTAAATAATGAACCGCCTGCCCCTCTACCTATACCTGCTACTGCATACCACCCTCGCCGCCGCACAAACCAGCGGCGGCATCACCATACACGCCGCAGACATCACACTCAAAGACGCATTCGACATCATCGAAAAGCAAACCGCCTACACCATAGCCTACCGCCGCATCAACCCGCAACTCAACACCCGCCTGTCGCTCGCCCTCGACAACGCCACCATCGACGAAGCCCTCGGCCGGCTCACCAAGGGCCTCAACCTGACCTACAAAATAAAAGGCTACCACATCATCGTATTGCCGCAAGCCACAGCCGACCACCCCATCGCCCCCACGCCACCCCAGAAGCCCACACAAACCATACGCGGCAGGATAGCCGACGCCAAAACCGGAAACCCCGTAGGATACGCCACCGTCGGAATAACCGACTACCCCACCCTGGGAGCCACCACCGACGACGACGGAAACTTCACCCTGCCCAACGTACCCGTAGGCCGCTACAACCTTAAAGTATCCTGCATCGGATACGAGCCTCACACCATACCCGAAGTACTTATAACCTCCTCCAAAGAAGTAAACCTCAGCATCCAACTCGACGAAAACGTCAACCAGCTTGCCGAAGTCGTCGTTTACTCGCCCATCAACAAGGAAAAGACACTCAACCCCATGGCCCTCACCGGCGGCCGCATGATAAACATGGAAGAAGCCGCCCGCTTCGCCAACGGGTTCGACGACCCCGCCCGCCTCGTCAACGCCTTTGCCGGAGTAGCCGGAGACGTGGGCAACAACGCCCTTATCATACGCGGCAACTCGCCCCTGTTCACCCAGTGGCGGCTCGAAGGCGTCGAAATACCCAACCCCAACCACTTTGCCGACATCGCCGGGCTGGGCGGCGGATTCCTCTCAGCCCTCAGCACACACGTTATAGGCAACTCCGACTTCCTCAACGGCGCTTTCCCTGCCGAGTACGACAACGCCCTCTCAGGCGTGTTCGATATGCATATCCGCAACGGCAACAAACACCAGCACGAACACACCCTGCAAATCGGCCAGCTAGGCATCGACATCGCCTCCGAAGGCCCCCTGAGCAAAAAACACGGAAGTTCCTACCTCTTCAACTACCGCTTTTCGGACACACGGCTCACTACCACCGACGAAACCAAACTCAAATATCAAGACCTGTCCTTCAAGCTCAACTTCCCCACCCGCCGCCTCGGCACATTCTCCCTCTGGGGATTAGCGCTCATCGACGGCCACTGGGAACGCCCCGAACCGCCCACCGAATGGGAAACGCTGCACGACCGCCAGAGCTTCCGCCTCGAGATGACCAAATACGTAGCCGGATTAACCCACAGGCACCTGCTGGGCGACAACACTTACATCAAATCAACCCTCGCCATCACCCACTCCAACGAAAAAGCGGCCACCGACCAACTGACGCACGACATGGAAACCATAGGCATAAACTACACCCGAAACAAGAAAAGCGAAGTAGTATTCAACAGCTACCTCAACAAGCAATACAGCCCGCGCCACATCAACCGCACGGGCATCACCCTTACCGGATGGACGTACGAGCTGGACCACCGCAAAAGCCCCCGCGCCGGCCTCAACATACCCATGCAGCCCATTGCCGGAGGAACCGACGAAAACTTTACACTCTCGGCCTTCACCAGTTCGGTTATCGACCTCACGCCGCGCCTGTCGGCCAGCATCGGACTATCCGGCCAGTTTTACAGCATGAACCGGGGCATGGTTGCCGAACCCCGCCTCGCCCTCAAATGGAAGTTCAACGCCAACCACTCCCTCGCAGCCTCCTACGGGTTGCACAGCAAGCGCGAACGCCTCTCCAACCACTTCATATACTCCCCAAACGGGAACCGCATCCGCCCCAACAAACACCTCGGCTTCTCCAAAGCCCACCACTTCGGCCTGAGCTACAACTGGAACATATCGCCCGATATTCACCTCAAAGTAGAGCCTTACTACCAATCCCTGTTCAATATACCTGTCGAATCCGGCTCGTCTTTCTCCATCATCAACGACCGCAACTACTTCATGGACCGCACCCTCACCAACCAGGGAAAGGCCCGCAACTACGGCATCGACTTCACACTCGAACGTTACCTGCGCCAGGGTTACTACTACATGGGCACCCTCTCGCTCTTCAAATCCACCTACCGCGGGGGCGACCTTATATGGCGTCCTACGCGCATGGACCGCAACTTCATCATCAACCTCGTCGGCGGCAAAGAATGGATGGTAGGCAAACGCAAACAGAATATGCTCAACATCAATATGCGCCTCTCCCTGCAAGGCGGCGAACGCTATACCCCCGTGGATGAAGAAAAATCGCACACCGTACGCAGCATCGAAGTGGACGAAACAAAGGCTTTCACCCGCCGCTTCCACCCGTGTTTCATGAGCGACTTTTCGGCAAGCTACAAGATAAACAGGACACGGATGTCGCACGAGTTTGCTATTAAGTTGCTCAATGTCAACGGATACACGGGGACACACTTTTACCAGTACAACGAGAAAAATAACTCGATAAAGAAAGTAAGAAACTTCGGGATGATACCGAATATCAGTTACAGGATACAGTTCTAAGTCTTGCCGGGCGATAATAAATAAAGACAATCTTCCCCTGAATGTTTACAAACCGATTTATTTCACTATTTTTGTTTCCCAATCAACTCCCGCTATGGAAACAACCATCAATTACTCGCAGGCCCCCCACAATTACACCATTTGCCTCAACCGCGAATGCCCGCACTCGCCCACCTGTTTACGGCAAATCATCGAGCAAACCGTACCCGCAGACGTTGTAGAATGGCGCATCATCAGCCCCCGACATCTCACCTCGCTGCAAGGCACCTGCCCGCATTACCGTTCATCGGCAAAGGTACGGTACGCCAAAGGATTCCTCCGGCTGCTCGAAAAACTACCTCATACACAGATGCAAACGGTTATATTACAGCTTACAAAATATTTCGGCCGCCGAACCTATTACCGGGTGCGCAGGGGCGAGCGGTTAATCTCCCCCTACGAGCAACAACAAGTAATCAATATACTCGAAAACTGCGGCGTGCCACCTCCGCATGAGTTCGACGGATATACGGAAAAATATGTGTGGTAATGCGCTCGCGAGGGCATCGGCGGGGGATTACGGCAGTATCAGCAGATGATTACAGCAGCATCACCACCCGACAAAAACCCCGCCGCCGTGCCATCAAATTGCCACCCCTGTGGCACAGTTGTGCCACCCCGGTGTCATTACATTGTCACGCCGATGGCAATACCGTGTCACGCCGGTGGCAATATCGTGTCACACTCAAGGCAAAACATTGCCAACTATACAGGATAAAAATCAATCAGCCAACGGCGGCCTTTGATTTCAACTAACATAAAAAACTATAAACAAAACAGTAATTATCATGAAAAAGAAAACACTCATTTGCGCCATACTCTTTGCCACCGTTACCCTCTGCGCCGCCCACCCGGCCGGCAGCGTCTCAGCCGGGTATAAAGTAGGCAGTTATGAAGTCTTCGTGCTTACCGAAGGCGGCGGCGATGCCGAAATCAGCTTCCTGAAAGATGCCCCGTCCGCCGTTACCGACCAATACGCCCCCGACGGCATTTTCCCCATCGCCACCCACGCCGTACTGGTAAAAGGAAAAGACAAAGTATGGCTTATCGACACCGGCTACGGCTGGAATGTAGTGGAGAACATGAAGAAAATCGGCGTCCAACCCTCAGATGTCGACCATATCCTGCTCACCCATCTGCACGGCGACCATATCGGCGGTATGCTGGCCGACGGGAAACCTCTTTTCCCCAACGCCACGGTAACCGTGGGCGACAAGGAGGCTACCTACTGGATGAGCGATGCCGAAATGAACAAGCTCCGGCCCGACCTGCACGAAGGTTTCCACATGGCAAAGGTTGCTCTGGCTGCATACGGCCCGAAGGTTGAATATGTGCAAGCCCTGCCCCTCGGCAGTGATTCCGGCAACGGCATCTTCCCGGTCGAAGGGTACGGCCACACACCGGGACACATCATGTTCCTTATCAGTGACGGTGGCGAAAAGCTGTTGGTGTGGGGCGACATCACCCACGCGCTGCCTATACAGATGCCGCACCCCGAAATATCGGTCATCTATGACACCGACCCGGATATGGCGCGGGAAACACGCATCAAAGTTCTCGAATACCTCGCCGGGAAAGACATTGCCGTGATAGGAATGCACATTCCGGTGGCGCAGCCGGGAAAGGTGGTAAAAGATTCGGCCGCGGGAGGATACAGGTTCGAACCCGTGTCCAGGTAAATGCCGGCGCTCAGGTAAATGATTCATAAGCAATTACCGTGTGAGGGGTAAAATTTGAATCCCCTTCGGGATTCTCTCACTTACATCATTTCCTATCTGGTTTTTCTTTATGGTTTTGATGTAATTATGTAGAGACGCATATTTGCGTCTTAATCTGTATCAATACATTGTGAGAC
>DAMCMT010000041.1:0-37326 GCA_032108265.1 Bacteroides sp. | reverse complement strand
AAAGCCGAGGGGCCAACACACTTTCTACATTTTTGAAAGTTAGTTGGCCCCTCGGCTTTGCTCGGGGTGACGACTAGTCACATTCAAAGGATGCCGCCCCCCTAATATTCTTAGTCCTTTATTTCGAATACTTACCCCAGTCGATATTCTTCATATCTCCCGACTCATTAAGTTCTGCATGCATACCCAATGCAGCCTGAAGGCAATGTGGGGTCTGTCCTTTTCCGGCCAGCTTTACATAATCCCAAAGGATTTCTTTATAATCCGGGTGCGCACAATTTTCAATAATGGTGCGGGCTCTCTCTACCGGACTCTTTCCACGTAAATCAGCTACTCCCTGTTCGGTAATAACCACATTCACAGAGTGTTCGTTGTGGTCGTGGTGCGATACCATCGGTACAATAGAACTAATCTTACCTCCCTTAGCAGTAGAAGGACAAGAGAAGATAGAAATGAAAGCATTACGGGTAAAGTCGCCCGAACCACCGATACCATTCATCATACGGGTTCCGGTGATGTGGGTTGAGTTGATATTACCATAAATATCTGCTTCGATAGCTGTATTCATGGCGATAATACCCAGACGACGAACCACTTCGGGGTTATTCGAAATCTCTGATGGGCGTAGTACTAACTTGTCGCGGTAGAAATCCATGTTTGCATAAATTTCGTCCAGACAGCCATTCGTTACAGATAATGAACAAGTACTTCCGAACTTTATACGGCCTTGTTTCATCAGGTCGATAACCGAATCCTGGATAACCTCGGTGTACATTTCGAAGTTAGGAATAGTTTTATCGCGTCCTAATGCACCCAGTACGGCATTCGCTATATTACCTACGCCCGATTGCAGCGGAAGGAAAGAAGCCGGGATTATACCGCGTTTCATATCTGAAACCAGGAAATTGGCTACATTCACACCAATCTGGTCAGTAATAGGATCTGGTTCTGTAAAATCGCGGGCTTCGTCTTTCTTGTTAGTTTCAACAATGCACACAATTTTGCGCGGATCGGCCTGTACGTAAGGCACACCGATACGATCGCTGGGTTTGTAAATTGGAATCTCGCGACGCAGAGGTGGATTAAGTGGCTGGTATACATCGTGCATACCCATCATGTTTTTACTCTGTGCGCTATTCAATTCAATGATGATATGATCAGCTTTATCACAAATTGTCGGGCTGATACCACCACCGGCGGTGAGGTAAATCTTACCATCCGAAGTTACTTCGCATGCTTCGATAATAGCTACATGAACATCACCGAGGAATCCGAAGCGAACTTCCTGTGCCATTTGCGACAAGTGGATATCGTTGTATGCTATTTCGCCGTTGTTAACAGCTTTACGGAAATCGCCATTTGTAGTATAAGGTGCACGGTAACGCATGGCCTTTGCACGCGAAAGAACGCCGTCGCACGAGTCGCCCGTAGAGGCACCGCTCAATATACTAATTTGAAAAGGATTACCTTTTGCATGTTCTTCCTCGGCATTTTTTGCCACTTCTACGAGTACGGCTTTTGGAGAACCTGCAGGGGTAAACCCGCTGACTCCAACAGTATAGCCATGCTTAATAAAACTTGCGGCTTCGGCCGCAGTCAGAATTTTGAATGACATAGTGTATTAAATATATTTTTCGTGTTAATTGATTAATATTTCCTGTTTAGTATTTCCGACCAGATAATACCCCGTCGAATCTCTTCGGCTGAATGGATATCAAACTCTTGAGTAACATCTTCTGTTTCCTGTAAGTGAGATTTCAAAGCCTCTCTTGGCTTGGGTGTATGGAGGGTGTCTTTTTGCCGGGCTTTAAACTGTTGAACAGTAATTTCTTCCTCCTGTTCATCGGGCATATAAACCGGTGGTGCTTGGTTTTCAGCGTTTTGTGCATTCGCCTTCATGACTTGCCTGATGATACCAAAACCTATGATACCCAGAATAATCAGAACCTGTATAATATCTCCTCCCATGGTGTACCGTTTTTGTAATTGAGGAGACACCTCCTCTATTCTACCGCAAAGATAGCTAATTAATAATCAACCAATTGATTTTCAGGTAAATTTTTAACAAGAAAAAAGGGCAGCTTCACAGCTCCCCTTGTTTTTTTTAACCTAAACCTTAACTATGAAAAAATCTAATGTTTCTTTCATTGCACAAATATGTGAAATAATTCTAATTGTGCAAAACGATGACTTGTAAATGTTCACGCCGTTAACATTAATTATAATTTCCCGTGTACGAAAACGCTATCAAGAGTTAATTCTGGTAATTTTTGAAGCTATATTCTCGTCTTAACAGTATCTTTGTGCAATAAATTAAAAATTAACATATGACTAGACAAACGGAAGCAGACTTTAAATCTGCAACTGTACCCAACGACCGAAAATTATTTATAGAAACATACGGTTGTCAAATGAATGTAGCCGATAGCGAAGTGATAGCGTCGGTAATGAAAATGGCAGGTTACACTGCTGTAGACTCTTTGGAGGAAGCGGATGCCGTATTCCTGAATACCTGTTCCATTAGAGACAATGCCGAACAGAAGATATTAAACCGGTTGGAGTTTTTCCATTCGCTAAGGAAGAAAAAGAAAAATTTCATTGTAGGTGTACTAGGCTGTATGGCCGAGCGTGTGAAGGACGATTTAATCGATAATCACCACGTCGACCTGGTTGTTGGACCTGACGCATACCTTACTTTGCCTGAATTAATTGCTTCGGTCGAAGCCGGCGAAAAGGCCATTAATGTGGAACTTTCGACTACCGAAACGTATCGCGAAGTTATTCCGACCCGTATTTGCGGAAACCATATTTCCGGATTTGTGTCTATTATGCGTGGCTGTAACAATTTTTGTACCTATTGCATTGTACCATACACACGCGGACGGGAACGCAGCCGCGATGTAGAAAGTATACTGAATGAAGTACGCGATTTGCAGCAGAAAGGTTATAAGGAAATTACCCTTCTGGGACAGAATGTAAACTCATACCGGTTTGAAAAGGATGGCGAGATTGTTACATTCCCTATGCTTCTTCGTATAGTTGCCAATTCCGTACCTGAGATGAGAGTACGTTTCTCTACTTCACATCCCAAAGATATGACCGACGAAACACTCCATGTTATTGCCGAAGTTCCCAACGTATGTAAACACATACACCTGCCTGTACAGAGTGGTTCATCCCGTATCCTGAAATTAATGAACCGGCGATATACGCGCGAGTGGTATCTGGATCGTGTGGCCGCCATTAAACGTATTATCCCCGATTGTGGATTGAGCACCGATATTTTTTCCGGTTTCCACTCCGAAACAGAAGAAGATCATCAGCAATCCCTCTCGCTGATGGAAGAATGTGGGTTCGACTCGGCTTTCATGTTTAAATATTCCGAACGTCCGGGTACCTATGCATCCAAACATCTGGCTGATGATGTTCCCGAAGAGGTAAAAGTAGCCCGGTTGAATGAAATCATTGGGTTACAAAATCGTTTGTCGGCCGAGTCTAATGCACAGGATATCGGAAAGACATTCCAGGTATTGGTGGAAGGGGTATCGAAACGCTCGCGCGAACAACTTTTCGGACGGACGGAACAGAACAAAGTGGTTATTTTCGACCGTGCCGGGCATAGGGTTGGGGATTACGTAAATGTTCGGGTTACAGAGGCCAGTTCCGCTACATTAAAAGGGGTTGTGGTAAGATAAAGGTGTTAAACCGGCAGTTTGATACTATCAAACCAATCGTTTGCCAGTACCAAACTGACTGTTTGCTAGTATCAAACCAATCGTTTGCCAGTACCAAACCGAACGTTTGATACTTTCAAAATGAGAAAAAAGAATTTCAACTTTTCGGCATCACAATCCACAGTATAATGTAGATAATTAAACCTGCAAAAGCGGTGAAAATAGTGAGAAGCGCATAGATAAGGCGCGTTACCGTAGGGTCGAATCCAAAATATTCCGCCAGTCCGCCACATACACCTGCAATAATCTTATTATTTGATTTAGTTAATTTCTTTTCTGACATATCATTTAAATTTAATCGTTAATGAACAAAAATAACAGATAATCCGATAGCATCACCTTATTATATTATTAAAAGACCTTAAAGGATATCTTTTGTATAGCAATTTATTTGTTTCTTTGCACCAAATTTGGGTAAAAAGTTTCCTGTTTTTTCGGCAAGATTCAATAGTGTACTTAGAAGAGAATGAATAAACTCGATACAAAAAGCTGTCCGCTTTGCGGTGACACGCGTCACGAACATATATTCAATTGTACGGATTTTTATGCTTCGGGCGAACAATTTGAGTTATTCCGCTGCTTGCATTGCGGCTTTATGTTTACGCGAAATTATCCGCAGGGTGCGGCCATTGATCGCTATTACGAATCTTCCGAATACATTTCCCATACCGACACCAAGAAAGGTTTAACAAACCGCCTTTATCACTGGGTACGCAATTATATGCTTGGCCGGAAAGTGAGGTTGGTTATTAAAGAATCGCACCAGAAAACAGGCAGGTTGCTCGATATCGGTACAGGAACAGGTTATTTCCCGGCAGCCATGCAACGCAAAGGATGGCAAGTGAATGCTGTGGAGAAGAATCCCCAGGCTCGTGAATTTGCCCGTACAAAGTTTGGAATCGATGTAAAGAGAAATGACGCGCTGATGGGTTATGTTCCCGGCACATTTGATGTTATTACTTTGTGGCATGTGCTTGAGCATATAGAAAACCTGGACGAAATGTGGATGCGGTTTTACGATATGCTTACGGATACCGGCATACTCATTGTTGCTGTACCTAATAGTGCATCATTTGATGCCCGGCTTTATGGGGCTAATTGGGCGGCCTATGATGTACCGCGCCATTTATGGCACTTTACACCGGCAACCATGCAGATGTGGGGATCGAAATACGGATTTGTTTTGGCCGACCGGCAGCCTATGATGTTTGATGCTTTTTACATTTCTATGTTAAGCGAAAAGAATCTGAAAAACAAATATGCTTTTATTAAAGGCATAGGAGTCGGTTTATGGTCGGGTTTACAAACACTTAGCAAAAAAGACAATAGCAGTTCAATGATTTATATCTTTAGGAAAAAACGGAATGGGAAAGAAACAGAAAAATAACGCACCGTCCTTCTTCGATCTGCAATTTATTACATCCAGCATCAGTACCATGCTGGTGTTACTGTTGTTGGGTATGGTGGTTTTCTTTGTTCTAGCTGCGGGTAATCTCTCGGTATATGTAAAAGAGAATCTGGTATTTTCCCTCCTAATCAACGACAATATGAAGGAAGCCGATATTCTTACCCTTCAAAAGCAATACAATCAGCAACCCTTTGTTAAGGAATCAGTTTATATCTCCAAAAGCGATGCACTTAAAGAACATACCGAGTCTATGGGAACCGACCCACAGGAATTCCTGGGTTATAATCCGTTTAAAGCATCTCTGGAAATCAGATTGAATTCTGATTATGCTAACTCGGACAGCATTGCCAAAATAGAAAAATATATTAAAGCCAATACAAACATACAGGAAGTTACCTATCGGCGCGAACTAATTGATGCGGTCAACGAAAACATCCGGCGTATTAGTATCTGGTTGCTGGTACTGGCTGTTATCCTTACCATGATATCATTCGCGCTTATCAACAACACCATAAAGCTGGCTATTTACTCGAAACGTTTCCTGATACATACCATGAAGCTGGTAGGAGCCAGTTGGGGATTTATTCGTAAACCTTTCATTAAAAAGAATGTGTGGAGTGGTGTACTGGCAGCATTGCTGGCAAATGTAATTCTGATGGGTACCGCCTGGTGGCTAGTACAGTATGAACCACAGTTGCTCAGGGTAATCACCCCCGATATTATGCTGGTTGTTATGGTTGCCGTACTAGTTTTCGGAATACTGATAACATTCTTATGTTCTTGGTTCTCCGTAAATAAATATTTAAGGATGAAAGCAAATACATTATATTATATATAGGCTTTTTAGTTTTTAAGTTTTTGAGCATTTAAGTTGCCATGCGGAATTTAAATACTTAAAATCTTAAAACCTTAAAAACTCAAAAGCTTAAAAACTTAAAAACTAACATATGGAAAAGGAAAAATTCGCCTTCGACAAAACAAACTTTATTTTGTTAGCTATCGGGATGGCTGTAGTTATTCTGGGATTTGTTTTAATGACCGGACCCGCTTCTACCGAAGCTGCTTTCGAACCCGATATCTTTAGTGTAAGAAGAATTAAAGTTGCCCCCGTAGTATGTTTCCTGGGCTTCATTTCAATGATATACGCTATCCTGCGCAAACCTAAGACCAAAGAATAAACATGAGTTGGATTGAGGCGCTTATCCTTGGACTCATCCAGGGATTAACCGAATATCTGCCCGTCAGCAGCAGTGGACATTTAGCCATTGCTTCGGCTTTGTTTGGCCTGGACGATGGAAAAGGTGTTCTAACATTCACCATTGCCGTACATGCAGCAACGGTACTAAGCACAATTGTGATACTCTGGAAAGAGATAGAATGGCTGTTTAAGGGGCTGTTCAAATTTCAATGGAACGATGAGACCCGCTACGTTGCCAATATTATTATCTCGATGATACCTGTTGGAATTGTAGGAGTATTCTTTAAGGACGAAGTAGAAGCTATTTTCGGCGAGGGACTTGTGATTGTCGGAATTATGCTGTTTGTTACAGCAGCCTTGCTTGCATTCTCTTATTACGCACGTCCCCGCCAAAAGGAAAAAATATCCATGCGCGATGCCTTTATTATCGGTGTTTCGCAGGCATTTGCCATATTCCCGGGACTTTCGCGCTCGGGTACAACTATTGCTACAGGGCTGTTGCTGGGTAATAAAAAAGAAAACATGGCACAATTCTCTTTCCTGATGGTATTGGTACCCATCCTGGGCGAAACATTCCTTGATTTAGTAAAAGGAGATTTTAGTGCTGTCGAGTCGGGTATACCCACTCTATCTCTGGTTATCGGATTTTTAGCTGCATTCGTATCCGGATGTTTTGCATGCAAGTGGATGATTAATATAGTGAAGAAAGGCAAACTCATTTACTTTGCCGTTTATTGTGCCATAGCCGGGGCCGTAACACTGGTTCTTACGTATATACAATAATAATGCTGATGGATTTTAAAGCAGGAGAGGTGCTTTATTTTAACAAGCCATTGAAGTGGACATCGTTCAATCTAGTTAATAAGGTAAGATACCAATTGAGCCGGAAGTTGAACGTAAAGAAGTTGAAAGTAGGCCATGCAGGTACACTAGACCCGCTGGCAACTGGAGTGATGATAATTTGTACAGGCAAAGCTACTAAAAGGATAGAGGAGTTTCAGTATCGTACAAAAGAATATATCGCTACGATAAAGCTGGGAGCCACCACCCCATCGTATGATCTGGAAAAAGAAATTGATGCTACATACCCTACCGAACACATCACCTGCGAAATGGTGCAGCAAGTACTGACAAAGTTTGTAGGCGAGATACAACAGATTCCACCTGCATTCTCAGCTTGTAAGGTCGATGGTACTCGTGCATACGACCTGGCAAGGAAAGGAAAAGAAGTCGAACTAAAGCCTAAAGTGCTTGTTATAGACGAAATAGAGCTGCTCGAATGTAACCTGCCTGAGATAAAAATACGTGTTGTATGCAGCAAAGGTACATATATACGGGCATTAGCAAGAGACATTGGCGAAGCATTGGATAGCGGAGCTCATCTGACCGGCCTGATACGTACACGTATAGGCGATATTGAACTTAAAGACTGTATGGAATTCGATGGATTCAGCGAATGGTTACAGCAACAGGAAATAGAAGAAAATAATTAAAAAAGAATAGATATGAAACTATCACAATTTAAATTTAAACTACCTGAGGAAAAGATTGCAATGCATCCGACGAAGTACCGTGATGAATCGCGATTGATGGTTGTACATAAAAGTACAGGTGAAATAGAACACAAAGTTTTCAAGGATGTACTTGAGTATTTTGACGATCAGGATGTTTTTATCTTCAACGATACAAAGGTATTCCCTGCCCGCTTGTATGGAAACAAAGAAAAAACCGGTGCCCGTATTGAAGTATTCCTTTTGCGCGAATTGAATGAAGACCTTCGTTTGTGGGATGTACTGGTTGACCCGGCTCGCAAAATCAGAATAGGAAATAAACTATATTTCGGCGAAGACGATTCAATGGTAGCCGAAGTCATTGACAATACTACTTCCCGTGGGCGTACACTGCGTTTCCTCTATGATGGGCCGCACGACGAATTTAAGAAGGCGCTTTATGCACTTGGCGAAACCCCACTGCCGCGTAGTATCATCAGCCGTCCGGTCGAACCGGATGATGCCGAACGTTTTCAATCCATCTTTGCCCGCAACGAAGGAGCTGTTACTGCACCCACAGCCAGCCTGCACTTCAGTCGCGAATTGCTGAAACGTCTGGAGATCAAAGGAATTAACTTTGCATATGTTACCCTGCATGCCGGATTGGGAAACTTCCGCGATATTGATGTGGAAGACCTTACCAAGCATAAAATGGATTCCGAGCAAATGGTTGTTACTCCCGAAACAGTGAATATCATAAACAACGCCAAAGATTTGAATAAAAATGTTTGCGCTGTAGGAACCACTGTAATGCGTGCTATTGAAAGTACCGTAAGTACAGACGGCCACCTGAAACCCTACGAAGGCTGGACCAATAAGTTTATTTTCCCGCCCTACGAGTTTACGGTTGCCAACAGTATGATTGCTAATTTCCATATGCCGCTATCGACTCTGTTAATGCTTACTGCTGCATTCGGCGGGTACGACATGATAATGAATGCATACCAGGTAGCTCTGAAAGAAGATTACCGCTTTGGTACTTACGGCGATGCAATGCTGATTTTGAATAAATAATAAGGTAGTGCGGAGATGTCTATAGTTTATCTCAGTCTCGGAACTAACCTGGGAGATAAGGAAGAAAATCTTCGCAAAGCCATTCAACTTATAGGCGAGCGGGTAGGGAATGTGATGTCCCTATCCGCTTTTTATGAAACTGCACCGTGGGGATTTGCTTCAGATAATTCTTTTCTGAATGCAGCCACCGGAATTGAGACCACCCTTGAACCTTTAGCTGTTCTTGCCGAAGCAAAAGCAATTGAAAAGGAAATGGGCAGGCTGCAGAAGACAGAAAACGGCGTATATACCGACCGTATTATTGATATCGATCTGCTTCTTTACGATGATTTAATTTTGAATACACCCGAACTTACCCTGCCTCATCCATTTATGACTGAACGCGCTTTTGTTATGGAACCGCTTATTGAGATTGCTCCGGATGTGATACATCCGGTGTTGAAAAAGAGTTTCAACGTTCTATGGGAAGAAAAGAAATATTGAATCGCTGGCATCGTCACCCCGAGCTTGCCGAGGGGTCTACTGCCGGCCATGATAATTATCTACTGTAGATCCCTCGGCAAGCTCGGGATGACGGTTAATACCACGCCAGATTATTATTCACCTCCGCCTTCTTATTCTCCGGGAACAGAAAACCTTGCAGCCATTTATTTACATATATATTAGCCACAGCGCAACCCGAACCGATCAATGTCCCTGCAAAAACATCCGAAGGATAATGTACCCCCTCATTCATCCGGGCAAAAGCTACTGAGGTTGCCCAAAGAGCCGATGGAGCAATAACATACCATTTTGGATATTTAATACTTAAAGAAGTTGCCAGTGCAAATGCGGTAGCCGTATGTGTTGATGGAAAAGAAGGACTACCCTCCTTTTTCCGTATATAGATATCATCGGGATATTTATCATAAGGTCGTTGCCGGTCGACAATATGTTTTACTCCATATACCATGACAAAAGCCTCGACAACGCTACTGCCAATATAGACAGCATCTTTAAGTAGAGGCTCATTTTTACTGATGCCGGCATAGATAGCTAAAGCAATCGGTCCACCTACTACAATATAGGGTGTTGATTCTGAAATTATTTTACTTGAATTGCGGATAAAGCTACCATCCCACCGGTTTATTTTCTTCAATGTATTGATATCCCAGTTTTGTGCCTGAAGCATGAGAATAGGTGAAAAGCACAAAATAAATACAAATCTTTTCATAGCTATTGTCCTGAATATGTTTATTTACACAAAGATACAATAAAAGTGAGGGCATTTAGCAAAAAACACGTATATTTGTTCTAAATAACACAATTACCATAGGTTAATGGCAAGAGACGAAAAGTGCAAAATATTGACGGATTGTTCGCAATGTCCCCTGGCTTCGGAAGGAGTTTTAGTTCATATAAAGCGCTCTAAAAGCGACCATGTACCATTGGATAAATGCGTTCAAAACTGCATGATTTTCGTATTAAAGGGAGAAATACTTGTCAATAGTAATGAATATCCCGGGACCGTTTTGCGTCGAGGCAAATTTATTCTTCAAGCTATTGGTTCAAAGTTAGAAGTACTTGCATTAACCGACGTGGAATATCTTATATACTGGTTTACCGAATTGCCATTACTCTGCGAACCTCGCTATCAGAAGATAATCGAGTTTGCCGAGCAGCCATTAACATATACTCCGCTGGTTACCATACCCCGTTTGTCCGACCTTTTAAGAAACATCACCGAGTATCTTGAGGAACAAACTTTGCCGTGCAGCAAATTCATAAATCTTAAATGTCAGGAACTGGTTTATGTACTAACTACTTATTACCCGTTGCCACAGTTGAGCATTTTCTTCTATCCTATCAGTAAATATACCGAAAGCTTTCATTATTTTGTGATGCAGAATTACGACAAGGTAAAGAATGTCGAAGACTTTGCACACCTGGGCGGATATACCACAACAACTTTCCGCCGGTTATTCAAGAATATGTATGGCGAGCCTGTATATGAGTGGATTCTAAGCAAAAAGCGCGAAGGAATACTCAACGATTTGCAACACACCAAAATGAAGATAACTGAAATCAGCCAGCGTTATGGATTCGACTCATTATCACATTTTGCCCACTTCTGTAAAGCCTCTTTCGGCGATTCACCCCGTGCATTGCGCAACCGTACTGCTAAAGGCGAAGCCATTTTCCCACAAAAATAAGTCAATCTTCTTCTTTTATTATTACCTTTATCCGATTAGAGAAATTTTTCTTTAATCCTTTGCTTAATAGAGGTATTTCCTGTACTTTTGCGCTTGAGAATATACGCATGAGAATGATAAAATAAAACTAATAATTCAATAATTTAAAAATCAATCATTTATGTGGTTACTTAATTCATCTGTAGGAAGGAAAGTGGTGATGAGCATCACGGGTATTGCCCTTATCCTGTTCCTTACATTTCACATGGCGATGAACCTGGTTTCAATCATTAGTCCGGAGGCATATAACTGGATTTGTGAGATGCTGGGGGCCAATTGGTATGCACTCATTGCCACTGTAGCACTGGCAGGTCTGGTTGCAATACACTTCATCTATGCAATCTGGCTTACCCTTCAGAATCTCAGGGCACGTGGTAATCAGCGTTATGCCGTAACCGACAAACCCAAGAAGGTAGAATGGGCTTCTCAGAATATGCTCGTACTTGGATTTGTGGTTGTGGTAGGTTTATTATTGCACCTTTTTAACTTTTGGTTCAAGATGCAGTTCTCCGAATTACTCGGTATCCATACTGCCATTCAGAACGGAGGAATTGCTCCTACCGATGGAGCCGGATTTATAGCCTACACATTCAGCAACCCTGTTTATGTGGTAGTATACCTCCTGTGGTTGGTTGGCCTTTGGTTCCACCTTACACATGGTTTCTGGAGTGCACTCCAAACAATGGGCTGGAACAGCAAAGTATGGTTCAACCGTTGGAGGGTAACTTCGAACATTTACACTACAATCCTTATCTTAGGATTTGCTGCTGTAGTAATTGTGTACTTTGTATGTGCATTGATAAATGGTCAGATTGCTTTCCAATGGTAATCGTAAATCGTAAATCGTAAAATTGTAAATAACATGACTAAGATAGATTCAAAGATTCCAGAAGGTCAATTGGCCGAAAAATGGAGCAACTATAAAGCTCATCAGAAACTGGTGAACCCCGCCAACAAACGCCGTCTCGATATTATTGTAGTTGGTACCGGATTGGCCGGAGCATCAGCCGCAGCCTCACTCGGCGAAATGGGATTCCGGGTGTTTAACTTCTGTATTCAGGATTCACCCCGCCGTGCACACTCTATCGCTGCACAAGGTGGTATCAATGCTGCAAAAAATTACCAGAACGACGGTGACTCCGTTTACCGTTTATTCTACGATACTATTAAGGGGGGCGACTATCGCGCACGCGAATCCAATGTTTACCGCCTTGCCGAAGTTTCCAATGCTATTATCGACCAGTGTGTAGCCCAGGGAGTACCTTTTGCACGCGATTACGGTGGTACACTCGACAACCGTTCATTCGGTGGTGCACAGGTATCACGTACGTTCTATGCCCGCGGCCAAACGGGTCAGCAGCTTTTGTTGGGAGCCTATTCGGCACTTAGTCGTCAGGTACACAAAGGAAACGTAAAGCTGTACACCCGCTATGAAATGCTCGACCTTGTTATAATCGACGGTCGTGCCCGTGGTATCATTGCACGTAACCTGGTAACTGGACAAATCGAACGTTTCGCTGCACACGCAGTAGTTATCGGTACAGGCGGATATGGTAATGCATTCTTCCTATCAACCAATGCAATGGGCTCTAACGGTTCTGCTGCTATCCAGTGCTACAAGAAAGGCGCTTACTTTGCAAATCCGTGCTTCGCTCAGATTCACCCTACCTGCGTACCAGTTCACGGTGATAAACAGTCTAAGCTGACACTGATGTCCGAGTCGCTTCGTAATGACGGTCGTATCTGGGTACCCAAGAAAATTGAAGATGCCAAAGCATTGCAGGCAGGAACAATGAAGCCCAACGATATCCCCGACGAAGACCGCGACTTCTACCTGGAACGCCGCTATCCTGCTTTCGGTAACCTTGTTCCGCGCGACGTAGCTTCACGCGCTGCCAAAGAACGTTGCGATGCCGGATATGGTGTTAACAATACCGGACTGGCTGTATTCCTCGACTTTAAATACGCTATCGACCGTCTGGGCGAAGATGTTGTACGCGAACGTTATGGTAACCTATTCGATATGTACGAAGAAATCAGCGACGATAACCCATACAAAACCCCGATGATGATATTCCCCGCTATCCACTATACAATGGGTGGTATCTGGGTCGACTATGAATTGATGACTTCTATCCCGGGTCTCTTTGCTATCGGCGAAGCCAACTTCTCCGATCACGGTGCAAACCGCCTCGGTGCATCTGCTTTGATGCAGGGATTGGCCGATGGATACTTCGTTCTTCCTTACACTATCCAGAACTACCTGGCCGACCAGATTCAGGTTCCACGTTTCTCAACCGATCTTCCTGAATTCATCGCTGCCGAGAATGCTATCTATGAAAAGATGGAAAAACTTAAATCCATTAACGGTAAGCATTCTGTCGATTCAATCCACAAAAAGCTAGGCCATATCATGTGGGAGTTTGTAGGGATGGCTCGTACAAAGGAATCGCTCGAAAAAGCTCTTACTGATATACAGAAAGTGAAAAAAGAATTCTGGAGCGACGTTCGTATACCGGGCGAAATCAATGAACTGAACATCGAACTCGAAAAGGCTCTCCGTTTGGACGACTTTATCGAAGTAGGTATGCTTATGGCTCTCGACGGATTGAACCGTAACGAATCTTGTGGTGGTCACTTCCGCGTAGAATACCAGACTCCCGAAGGCGAAGCTCTTCGCGACGATGAAAACTATTCTTATGTAGCTTGCTGGAAATACACCGGCCAAGATTCAAAACCGGAACTGATTAAAGAACCGTTGAACTACGAATTCACCAAAGTACAAACCCGTAATTACAAAGCATAATAACATGGAAAAAATAATATCATTCACGCTGAGGGTTTGGCGTCAGAGAAATCCGAAAGCAAAAGGACAATTCAAAGAATATAAAATGAAAGATATTCCAGGCGATACTTCTTTACTGGAGATGCTGGATATCCTGAACGAAGACCTTATCAACCAAGGCGAAGAACCCATTGTATTCGACCACGACTGCCGCGAAGGAATCTGCGGTATGTGCTCGCTCTATATCAATGGACACCCGCATGGACCTGCAACAGGTGCAACAACCTGTCAGATGTATATGCGTCGCTTCAACGATGGCGATACAATTACTATCGAACCGTGGCGTTCGGCCGGTTTCCCGGTTATCCGCGACCTGATGGTAGACCGTGCCGCTTTCGACAAAATCATGCAAGCCGGTGGATACGTAAATGTAAATACAGGTGCTCCGCAAGATGCGAATGCTATTCTTATACCGAAGCCGGTTGCCGAAGAAGCGATGGATGCAGCAGCCTGCATCGGTTGTGGCGCTTGTGTGGCAGCATGTAAGAATGGTTCGGCCATGTTGTTCGTATCAGCTAAGGTAAGTCAGCTTAATATACTTCCTCAAGGAAAAATCGAAGCCGACCGTCGCGCCAAAGCCATGCTTTCCAAAATGGACGAGCTTGGTTTCGGTAACTGTACCAATACGCGTGCCTGCGAGGCCGAGTGTCCTAAGAACATCTCTATAAGCCACATCGCACGCTTGAACCGTCACTTTATCAAAGCAAAACTGAAAGACTAGATTATTTTAGTTTGATTAATATCAGCAGAAGGGTTGTCCGACATCGGGCAACCCTTTGTTTTATCCCGGTAGGACAACGGTCTTATCCCGTTAGGATAACCCCTGTTATCCCGGTAGGATAGCACCCTTATCCCGTTAGGATAACACCCCTTATCCCGGTAGGATAGAACCGTTATCCCGGTAGGATAACATACGTTGTCCCGGTAGGATAACATACGTTGTCCCGTTAGGATAACATTTATTATATTTATAGATATTTTTTAACTTTCATCATGGGGCAAAAGTGGTTCTTTGTGCGTATCTGTACTATACTAAAATTGAAACACAGATGAATAAACAAAATTTACAAAATCTTCTAAGTGCTGTTATAGCTATTATCTTCTTTACTAATTGTAATGGTAAACCTAAAACAGCGGAAACCGAAATATTAATACCCGATGATGTACAAAGGATTGTTATTGATAATCCTGACAATATGGAGCATATAGATATTTCACCATTTTTGGATTCGGTAAAGTATGTAAAGCTTGAACTTACGGATGAATCTATGATTGGTAAAATACGGAAATTATCAGTATATAAAGACCGCATTTATATTATGGATGATAAAGTATCGACATTATTTGTGTTCGATATTAACGGGAAGTATCAATCAAAGATTTCAAAGCTTGGTCAGGGTCCGGGCGAATATACTTACCTGGATTTCTTTGACATCGATTATGACAATGAGCAGATATTATTAACCGATTTAATGGACAATTGGGTGTACAGGTATGATATGGATGGCAATTTCATCAACCGAAGAAAGATTCCTATCTGGAATTATGGAGTGGCGCCTGGTTATGACAAAGGATTGGTTGTTTTTGCCAGTTTCAGTGACAACAGGGATAAATTGGATCAGGAATACAATCTGGTGTATTTGGATTCGCTAATGAATATGCGAAAAGCTTTTATGCCTTATAACTCTTCAAATATAAATAAAAAGATAATCTCGTCCGAAGAATATGTATTCTATCCATATAATGGGCATTTCTATTTCTTTACTATACATGGGAACAATATATACCGGATTGATAAAGATAATCTGGTATTGAAATATACATTTGATTTTGGACCTAAATCCTATGACCTAAATCTGGCAAAAACAGGAGAAGAATTCAAAACCTTGATGGAAGACAATTTTAGTACGATTTCACTGGCACAGGAAACGGATGAAATACTTTCTTTCAGATTAAATATGGCAGATTTTCCTATATATGTTCAAGGGTATTATTCCAAAGAAAGCGGTAATATATTATGCTCGTGGAACTATTTTATTGATAAAGAACAATTTAATCTTTTTCCAAAGGCAGCTTACGAGTCGTGGCTTATAGCTGAGTTTAGCGCTTCGGAATTAATTTCATGGAGAGAAAGAGCAGAAAACACACTTTTCGAAAATAAGTGGTTAAGCCAGAAAAAAGAATTTGTCCGGAGCCTTGATTCCGAAGACAATCCGGTATTGGTATTTTATAAACTGAAAAAGTTTTAGGGCGGCGGCTTATAAAATTTCATCCAGGCATTGCAGCCAGCGGGATTTCACTTTGATTCTTATACCATATAATAATTAAAATTGTATCTTTGTCCCCGCGTAACTTGTTAACAAATAAACATATATATCGGATGAAAGAGTATAAAAGAATAAACAACATCACCGGATGGTTTGCATTTCTGATCGCTGCCGTCGTATATTGCCTGACAGTAGAGCCAACAGCAAGCTTCTGGGATTGTGGAGAATTCATTTTATCATCTTATAAACTTGAAGTAGGGCATCCGCCCGGAGCGCCGTTCTTTATGCTTACGGCAAACTTCTTCACCCAGTTTACCAGCGATCCCGCACTGGTAGCACGCATGGTGAATTACATGAGTGCACTCATGAGTGCCGCCTGTATCCTTTTCCTGTTCTGGACAATTACCCACCTGGTAAGAAAACTCCTTGTTAAGAATGGTGAGAAGATTACAACCGGACAAATGATTACCATCATGGGCTCAGGGCTTGTAGGCGCACTGGCTTACACATTTAGTGATACCTTTTGGTTCAGTGCAGTCGAAGGCGAAGTTTATGCGTATTCATCCCTGTTTACTGCCTTGGTTTTTTGGCTTATCCTGAAATGGGAAGACGTTGCCGACGAACCACATTCCGATCGCTGGATAATACTCATTGCTTATTGTACCGGGCTTAGTATCGGAGTTCACCTCCTTAATTTATTATGTCTTCCGGCCATTGTGTTGGTTTATTATTACAAGAAAAACCCCGATGCAAACCTCAAAGGCAGCCTTCTGGCACTTCTCGGCTCGGCTGTATTGGTGGCAGTTGTGCTTTACGGTATCGTACCCGGCGCAGTAAAAGTAGGCGGTTGGTTCGAGTTGCTGTTTGTCAATACATTAGGAATGCCCTTTAACTCGGGTGTTATCGTATATATAATTTTCCTGGCCGCGGCTATTATCTGGGGAGTTTACGAAAGTTACCAGGAAAAAAACTGGAAACGCATGAATGTTTCTTTCCTTGCCACCATTGCCTTGTTAGGCATACCGTTTTATGGAAAAGGAACTGCCAGTGTTATCATTGGAATAATTGTTCTGGCAGTATTGGCTATGTATCTGTTCGCTAAGAAAATAGATAAGAAATTCCAGATTAGTGTCCGTACCATGAATACTGCCTTACTCAGTATCATGATGATAATGATAGGCTACTCTTCTTATGCACTTATTGTTATCCGTTCCGTTGCCAATACCCCGATGGACCAGAACTCTCCGGAAGATATATTTACTTTGGGAGAATACCTGGGACGTGAACAATATGGTAGTCGTCCGTTATTCTATGGACCAGCCTATTCTTCCCAGATTGCACTTAAAGTAGAAGGACAGTATTGTGTACCCGAGAAAGCCACTGAAGCAATGAAATGGGTGCGTAAAGAAAAAACTTCTCCCGACGAAAAAGATGTATATATCCAAATACCCGGTCGCACCGAATATAAATATGCCCAAAATATGCTTTTTCCCCGTATGTACGGAAGCTTGCAAACCGAGCAGTATAAGGCATGGATGGATATAAAAGGAAGAGATATTCCCTACGACCAATGTGGGCAAACCATCATGGTAAATATACCCACCCAGTGGGAAAACATCAAGTTCTTTTTCACTTACCAGGTTAACTTCATGTACTGGCGGTATTTTATGTGGAATTTCGTAGGCCGTCAGAATGATATTCAAGGACACGGAGAAATAGAACACGGTAACTGGATTACAGGAATAAAGTTCATCGACAATATATTGGTTGGCAATCAGGATTTGCTACCTACCGAACTAAAAGAAAATAAAGGACGGAATGTATTCTATGGGTTACCGTTGATACTTGGTATTATCGGTCTCTTGTGGCAGGCATACCGTGGCAAGAAAGGTGTTCAGCAATTTTGGGTAGTGTTCTTCCTGTTCTTTATGACTGGACTCGCCATTATCCTTTACCTTAACCAGACACCGAGTCAGCCGCGCGAACGAGATTATGCCTATGCCGGTTCATTCTATGCCTTTGCCATCTGGATAGGTATGGGCGTAGCAGGTATCATCCGGATATTACAGGAAAAGTTGAAGATGAAAGAAGTACCGGCTGCTACCCTTGCATCTGCTTTGTGTCTACTGGTACCTATCCAGATGGGTACGCAAACCTGGGATGACCACGATCGTAGCGGACGATATGTATGCCGCGACTTCGGACAGAATTACCTGTCGTCTTTACAGGAAGAAGGAAAGCCCATTATTTATACAAATGGAGATAACGATACATTCCCGTTGTGGTACAACCAGGAAACCGAAGGATTCCGCACCGATGCCCGTACCTGTAACTTGAGTTATCTGCAAACCGACTGGTACATCGACCAGATGAAGCGTCCTGCCTACGACTCGCCTTCACTGCCTATTACATGGGATCGTGTGAAATACGTTGAAGGGACAAACGAATATGTATCTATCCGTCCGAACTTCCTCAAAGAAAGCATCGAGCCGCTATATGCACAGGGAGATAGTTCGAACGTACAATTCGATGTACGTGAGGAATTCGGAGAGAACCCGTACGAACTAAAGAACATCCTTGAAAAATGGGTACTAAGCGACCTGAATGTTATACCAACCGACAGTATCGTACTGCGGATTGATAAAGAAGCTGTACGCCGTTCGGGAATGACTATACCTGCTGCCCTTGGCGATTCGATACCCGATTATATGCACATCTCGTTGAAAGGCAAACGCGCATTGTATAAGAGCGAACTTATGATGCTCGAAATGCTGGCTCATGCCAATTGGGAACGCCCGATATATATGGCTATAACCGTTGGTACGGAGAATCAGTTGAACATGGCTAACCATTTTGTTCAGGAAGGTCTGGCATACCGGTTTACCCCGTTCGATACAAAGGCGCTGGATGCCACTATCGACAGTGAAAAGATGTACGATAACATGATGAACAAGTTCAAGTACGGTGGTATTGATAAAGATGGCATTTACATTGACGAGAATGTATTGCGTATGTGCTTTACCCACCGTCGTATCTTTGCTCAGCTTATCGACCGTCTGTTGGAGGAAGGTAAGGACGAGATGGCACTCAATGCCCTGAATTATTGCGAACAGGTTATTCCTGCTAAGAACGTTCCTTACGATTACCAGAACGGAGCTATCAATATAGCACGCGCTTTCTATAAGTTGGGCGAAACAGAAAAAGCCGATGCCATTATGGATTATCTGGCAAATAAAGCCGTAGAATTTATCACCTGGTACCTGAGCATGAATGATGGTCAGCTTATGGTAAGCTACAGGGAAGTAGGATATCATGTAACCTTGCTCGACGAAGAAATTCGCACTATGGAGCAATATGAATCGAGCCTGGCTGCCGGTTATGGAGCCACCCTTGATACATTATATAATGAGTTTGTTTCACGATTCGATAGTAAAGCACCACAACAGTAAACAGATATGTTTATCGAGCAGCCACCCAGGTTAATACGGGCATTGTACCCGGGTGCCGTATGGCGAATGGATCCCAACGAAAGGGCAGTATACCTGACTTTTGACGATGGCCCTATTCCCGATATTACTCCCTGGGTACTGGATTTACTGGACAAGTATGATGTGAAGGCTACCTTCTTTATGGTAGGCGATAATGTGCGCAAGCATCCCGAAGAGTTTAAAATGGTAGTCGACCGTGGACACCGTATCGGTAACCATACTTTCAACCACATACGCGGATTTGAGTACCTATCGGATAACTATCTTAAGAATGCCGACAAGGCCAATGAAGTACTCCAAACAGAATTATTTCGCCCACCCCATGGACACATGAGGTGGGCGCAGTATTTTACACTAAAGAAGTATTATAAAATAATCATGTGGGATGTCGTTACCCGCGATTACAGCAATAAAGTGAATGGACGGCAGGTACTCCGCATTTTAAAGAAATACACCCGGAACGGGTCGATAATTACTTTCCACGATTCACTTAAATCCGAAAAGAACATGAAGTTTGCGCTTCCCCGTTCCATCGAATGGTTGAAAGAGCAGGGGTACGAGTTTAAGTTATTATAATGTATCAGGTGTAGCAATGTATTATAAAATTGCTACCTTTGTATAGGAACTAAAATGAAAGGACAAACCATGACAACCATTATAATAGACGAAAAGAGCCCGGCAGGCCGGCGTGTCATGAATTATATACGTAGTCTCAAAGACATACCCGCAGACGATATAAAGATACTTGACGAAGATCGTCCTCTGTGCTATAGTACAAAAGAACTAATAGATAGTCTTGACGAAGTAGAGGCTCTCTATCTGGCACAAGAAAGTATATCCCATGAAGAAATTTTAAAGCGTTTCGCGCAATGAGAGCAATCACTTGGTCGCCGCGAGCAGCCCGTGACTTACAGGATATGTATGACTTTTACACAGCCCTCAACGAAAATGCTGCACAGCGACTGTATGATGAAATTATCCGCGAAGCTGAGATCTTAGCCAGTTTTCCCTACTTAGGACCGCGAGAACCTCTATTTGCCGGGCGGCGATTTGATTACCGAACCCTCACCACCCGGCGAGGGTTACACAAAATCATTTATTTTGTAGAGCCGGAAAATATACATATTGCCCGCATTTGGGATTGCCGGAAGAATCCGGTAGAGCTAGGATTGTAGCTTTATTTATTCAGCCAGCGCAAAGTCCAGTTGCTTCTTTTCCAGGTTGGCCCGTGCTACCTTAATGGTAATCGCATCTCCCAGGCTATAAGTACGGTTCTTTCTACGTCCGCGCAGGCAATAGTTCTTCTCGTCGAACTCATAATAGTCATCGTCCAGATCGCGGAGTGGTATCATACCTTCGCATTTATTTTCGTTCAATTCAACGTAAATGCCCCATTCGGTAACACCTGAGATTACGCCATCAAATATCTGTCCAATTTTGTCCTGCATAAACTCAACCTGCTTATACTTGATGGAAGCACGTTCGGCATTGGCAGATATTTGTTCCATTTCCGAACAATGGTCGCAAAGTTCCTCGTACTTCACAGCCGAAACACTGCGTCCGCCATCCAGATATTTAGTCAATAAGCGATGCACCATCATATCCGGGTAACGGCGGATAGGCGAAGTAAAATGAGTATAATACTCAAAAGCCAGTCCATAGTGGCCGATATTATGGGTAGAATAACGAGCTTTTTGCATGGCACGTATAGATACTGTTTCAATCAGATTCTCCTCTTTCTTTCCCTGTATATCATCCAACAGGTGATTTATGGACTTCGATACATCAGTTTTGGAACCCGATGTACGAAGCCGGTAGCCAAAGCGGGCAATGAACTGAGCCAGGTTATCAAGCTTTTCCGGGTCGGGCAGGTCGTGGATACGGTAAGGGAATACTTTCGGTTTCTTGTTCTTGGGTACTTTACCTATCTTCTCGGCCACGGTTTGATTTGCCAGTAGCATAAACTCTTCAATAAGTTTATTGGCGTCTTTGGCCTCTTTGAAGTACACACTCAAAGGCTTTCCCTTTTCGTCGATTTCGAACTTTACTTCGTACCGGTCGAAGTTTATAGCACCATTACTAAAACGTTTCTGCCGCAAAGCTTTTGCAATAGTGTTAAGCATTAATACCTTTTCGCTGAAATCTCCGGTTCCTCTTTCAATTATCTCCTGAGCTTCTTCGTATGTGAATCTGCGGTCGGATTTAATGACTGTATGGGCAATCCGGTACTTTTTCACTTCTCCTTTTTCAGTAATATCGAAGATTACCGAGTAAGTTAGTTTCTCTTCGTTAGGCCGCAGGGAGCAGATGAAATTCGAAAGCCGTTCGGGCAACATCGGAATGGTACGGTCGACCAGATATACGGATGTGGCACGCTTCTCACCCTCGCGGTCAATAATACCGCCTTCTTTTACATAATGTGTTACATCGGCTATGTGTACACCCACTTCCCAAAGCCCGTCTTTCAACTGTTTTATTGAAAGCGCATCGTCAAAGTCTTTGGCATCCTTCGGGTCGATGGTAAAGGTTGTTACTTCCCTGAAATCTTCGCGCAGTGCAATCTCTTCTTCCGTAATAACTTCGGATATTTTATCTGCTGCTTTTTCTACGGCTGCCGGATAAACATACGGTAAACCGTATTCGGCAAGGATGGCGTGCATTTCGGTTGTGTTATCACCCGCTTTACCCAGAATATCAATTACCTGTCCGATGGGGTTCTTAGCTTTATCAGGCCATTCTACTACCTTGACAATGGCTTTGTCTCCCGTTTTTCCACCTTTAAGTTTTTCTTTCGGGATGAATATGTCATTAGCCAGTGTACGGTTTTCCGTAACCAGGAAAGCATATGATTTAGTTACCTCGAGCGTACCGACAAATGTATCGTTGGCACGTTCCAGTACTTCGACTACTTCGCCTTCTGCTTCGCGGTGCTTGCGTTTAGCCATGAATACTATACGTACTTTGTCATTATTCATTGCGTGTGCCGAATTGCGTTCGGCAATAAATATCGGGTCGCCACCCTCTTCAGGAATGAAGAAGTTTTTGCCGTTGCTTTTACGGTGGAATATTCCCGTCAACTCCAATCCATGGTTATTGTAACGAAATTTGTTTTTATCGACTTCTGTAATATAATCATCCGCTTTCATTTCATGTAACACATCCATAGCCAGCATTTTAAGCGGATGTGTAGTTAGTTTAAGTTCGGAGAATATATGTTTAAGGTTGATTGTTTCGTTCGCTTTGTCAGCAAAGAGCTGCATAATCTTCTCGGCCAGTTGTTTCTTGGTTAGTCTTTTCTTACCGGCTTTCTTTTCTTTATTTTTTGCCATAATGTATTTAGTTTTTAGTTATTACGCTTTTAGTTTTATTTGTAAGAGGAAAGCCCGAAAGGGCTTTAATTATGCATAACCCCGGGTGAGCAAAGTGTAACCCGGGGGTAGTAGGCCTTCACTCACATCAACCCTGAAGGGGTTGAACCCACTTCGGGGTTCAGGCTTGTAGGAGTTATCTTTACCCCGGGTTACGCTTTGCTCACCCGGGGTTATGCATATTTTACCCCTTTCGGGGTAATTGCTTACAATTTGTAACAGGTTCAAAGAACGCTTGAGTTTATGACATACTCTCAATTGCTTATGCCTTATTACAAAAGTAAATATTATCTACTAATAAATGTTCTGTTTGGAATAAATCTTTAGTTCATGGTTCTAAAATTAGTTTTCATGTTGCGTGGTTAATAAATAATATGTCCTATATTTGCATTTATAAATCTATTTTTACTCACTTTCGCATGGCGCAGAGCATTTTAATAACCGGAGCAAGCGGGTTCATAGGAAGTTTTCTTGTTGAAGAGGCATTAAAACGGAAATACAATGTTTGGGCGGGAATACGCGCCGGAAGCAGCAAAAAATATCTGAAGGCGAGGAAGATACATTTTCTGGAACTCGATTTTGCCCACCCTAATGAACTTCGGGCACAACTATCCGGGCACAAAGGTACGTATAATAAATTTGATTACATCATACATTGTGCCGGAATTACACAGGCGCGCAACAAAAAGCAATTCGACAGGGTGAATTATCTGCAAACCAAATACTTTGTGGATACACTGGAAGAACTCAATATGATTCCCAAACAATTTATCTTTATCAGCACGCTTAGTGTATTTGGCCCGTTGCACGAAAAAAACTACCAGCCCCTGAGAAATGCCGATACCCCGGCTCCGAATACCGATTACGGAATGAGTAAACTTAAAGCCGAGTTATACATCGAAAGTATTCCGGGTTTCCCATATGTTTTCTACCGCCCTACCGGCGTGTATGGCCCACGCGAGAAAGATTACTATATGCTTGCCCGCACGATAAAGAACCATTTCGATTTTTCTGTCGGGTTTAAACGGCAGGATATTACCTTCATTTATGTGAAAGATTTAGTGAATGCTGTATTCCACGGATTGCAGAAGGATTTATCGCGCAAAGCCTATTTCCTGGCCGATGGGAAGGTATATAGCAGCCGTTCTTTTTCCGACCTGATAAAAAAAGAGCTCGGAAATCCGTTTGTATTTCACATAAAGTGTCCTTTATTCGTTTTAAAAGCTATATCTTTGCTGGCTGAATTTATTTCAGGATTGTCGGGCAAAAGCAGTACGCTGAACTCGGACAAATACAAAATAATGAAACAACGGAACTGGCAATGCGACACGACACCACTGACAGAAGAACTGGGATATACACCGCAGTACGACCTGGAGGCCGGAGTACGGGAAACGATTGCCTGGTATAAAAATGAAGGATGGCTTTAGACTTATTTAAAAAGGTAGACACACGAAAAGGGTTATTTGCTGTAGAAAAGGTATCACTGATATACAACTTACTTACTTCGATATTAATCTTATTTCTGTTTCAGCGGATGGATCATCCGTTTATGATGTTGCGCGACCGCGCTGCAATTGCTTGCATGACTTTCCTGTTGATGTACCTTTACCGGCTTGCCCCGTGTAAGTTTTCGGCTTTTGTCCGCATTGTGGTGCAAATGAGTCTGCTTTCCTACTGGTATCCAGATACCTTCGAACTGAACCGTGTACTTCCCAACCTCGACCATGTATTTGCCTCTGCCGAACAATGGATTTTCGGTTGCCAGCCCGCCATACTTTTCGCTAAAAACTTTCCTCAAATATGGATTAGCGAACCGCTGAACATGGGCTATTTCTTTTATTATCCCATGATTGTCGGGGTGGCAATGTTTTATTTTATCTATCGGTTCGAACTTTTCGAGAAACTATCGTTCGTGCTCGTCACCTGCTTCTTTGTATTTTACTTTATCTTTATATTTGTTCCCTGTGCCGGGCCGCAATTCTACTTCCCTGTTATTGGCTACGACAGTGTAGCCCAAGGTATATTTCCACCTATCGGCGATTATTTCGACCACTATAACAACAACATCACAGAACTTATTCCTCCCCCTGATTACGAGCAGGGATTCTTTCACAATCTGGTTAAATTGACCCAGAAAGTCGGAGAACGTCCTACGGCAGCTTTCCCCAGTTCTCATGTAGCTATGTCTACCATTCTGATGATAATGGCCTGGCGCGGAAGCCGCAAATTATTCTTTGCCTTAGTTCCTTTCTACATATTCCTTTGCCTGGCTACTGTATACATACAGGCTCATTACCTGATAGATTCCATCGTAGGTTTCGTATCAGCATTCCCATTGTATGTACTGGTAACTAAAATGTTTAAGAAATGGTTTGCGGTACCGATGTTTAAGCCGGTGCTGCCCGGTATCTGATTGGGGTAATTCGTGAAAATGATGTTTAACAACAATTTCTTTTAAAAGTGGCTGTAATTGTGTACATTTGTACTACTTAAAAATGAGTTAATTATGACTACATTAGAATTACAGAATAAAAAGGTAGAGTTGGCAAGCCAAATATTAACCTCTGATAATGAGGAAATAATAAACCAACTGTCTAAGTTATATACCAAACTGACTAAAAAACAGTTTCCCTGTGACTATACTATAGAAGAAATTGCTCAAGCTTGTGAGGGTGCAGTACAGGATTATGAAGCAGGGAAATTAATTCCGCTTTCTGAAATTAAGCGGAAAATCTCGTGAGAGAAATAGCGTTTTATAAACGTGCTCAAAGAGATCTAGAAGAGATCTTTGACTTTTATTTTCCAAAAAGTCCGGAAGTTGCCGCAAAGATTCATGATTCAATACTGGATGAAATAGAAAGGCTGGCACAATGGTCGGAAATAGGTTCGTATGAAAAGTTATTAGAAAGTCGAAAGTTTAAATATAGGTTTCGTTCGCTGGTAACTGATGACGGATTGTTTAAAATTGTTTACTTTGTACAGCCAGACAAAGTTGTTATTGCTGCTATTTGGTCTTGTCGCAAAAATCCAAAGAAATATAAATTAATGTGATTCCGATATAAATGAAGTTCGAGGAAACATTTTGTCAATTCCTTGAACTTCGTTTATATCGGAATCACATTAATTATTGGTGGCAGTTAATTTAACCGCATACTCTTTTATCACCTTAATGGTTGTATCTGTATCGAAAACAGAATTCAACCCTTGTTCTTCCTGCGAGGGATCGCCTACATAATCATCCCACGGCTGCCAGAATTCGTGAGACGGGCGTCCGAACCCTCCCCATGTCCAGAAATTACATCCGGCAAGTAGTCCATTATCTTCTTTTGATTGTTGTATGTGGCTAAAGATATTGGCATAATAGGCATCGCGAGTCTTTACCGGATCGTCCAGCGTATACAGGTGATTGTCGCGCGGAAAACCAAATTCCTCGATAACCATCGGTTTGTTAAGTTGAGTGGCAATACGTATATGCTCATCAATATAAGTATTTGTCTTTTCAATAGCTATATCCAGTGATTCGGGTATCCTGGTTATATCAATCCAACTCCAGTTTTTCGGCCAGATGTGTATAGTCATATAATCCACATTCGGATCTTTGTGTATGTCAGTATATAACTCCATGTCTTCTTCACTACCCATAAAGCCTTCATTTCCTAAAGAAATCAGGTGATTGCTATCGAGTGAACGGATAAGGCTGGTCGTCTCTTTGAGCCATGCGGCGAACGCAGGTTTGCCTTCATTACTGAATGCACGTGGTTCATTACCTACTTGCCACGACATCAGTGCCGGGTCTTCGGTATATTTCTTTCCGGTATAACGGTTGGTGCGCGAAATAACATGCTTTACATGATTATTGAACAACTGGTGACAACTGTCGCATTCTGCATATTGGGAAACGTGTTTTACAAACACCGGCCAGTCGTGTACGCCTTTCTCGGGAACATCACCTTTTCCGGCCCAGTTAAGATATTGACCGTATCCTCCGCTCCACTCCCAACTGTTATTGATGAAGAGTACGGCGTACATATCGCGTTTGCCCAGTTCGGACATAAAGAAATCAAGACCGTCGAAAATTGTGTCGTTATACACTCCCGGGGCTATTTGCAAGGTAGGCATCACCTTCACTGCCTGTCCGGCAGGCCCGTCGGCACCAACCAGTACACGCAGGTTGTTTATACCATTCTCTTTCATAAAATCGAGTTCTTTCAGGAGGCGTTCCCGGTTGCCACCCTGTCCGGTAGAACCCAGTATGGCTCCGTACCAATAGTTCGTGCCGATGAAGTAATAAGGTTGCCCATTCGCGTGGAACCGTCCGTTCTCTACAGTAATAAAATCAGTTTGGTTTGTCATAGTCTTTTGGTTACAACTGAATAATGACAGACAAATGGCTGTCAGTAGAAGAATCTTTTTCATAATATTATGGTAGTATATGTTTGGTGCAAATATAATCAGATAATGGTGAAGGGATTTCCTGTATTTTATCCAATACTACACCAAAAGTGTTATTATGAGTGGAGTACAAAGAAAAATCCCGGTATACAACCTGCTCATTGTGTACCGGGAAATAATTAAGCGCAATACTTACGCATTCGGGTCGGGTATGAAGCCACCGCCTCCGTCATCATCGTCTTCGCCGCTACCGCTGCCTGCGGAGCTGGCAATACCGTCTACACGTTCGTACTCCACATTAAGGAATTGCGTACGCGTTTTTCCTTCGCCCACCGGAACCACGTACTCGGGAGTAAAACGAACCCGCAAGTATTTTATCTGTTTGGGACTTACTTCTTCGGGAGTCTCGACCGAATTGCCCACGCAGTTGGCAATGACGGTAAAAGTTCCCACACCATCTAGGTGTACTGAACGGCTGTTCAGAAGGTGCGGAAACATGTAATGTCCTAAACTGCGAAGTACATGATGGATGGCTCCCGGAGGAAGCATCGTGGCATACGACATTTCTTCGGCCAACCGTTCTGTGGTTATTGACTTTGGGTATTTTACCAATCTTGGTACCCATTTCTTCTTGCCATCTTTGGATGGCAATGCATTCTGTGCTGCTTTGTATTTCAAAGGCATAGCTGTTGTGTTTTAAATTAATATTATTTTCAGTTGTCTCAAAAAAACAATCGGGATTCTTTTGGGTTTATGCGCAATCGCCCAATGTTTCCTTTTTGTCTGTTGCAAAGATAAATATTAAAAATTAAATACGCAAATAAAATGCAATTAAAATAAAGAAAAAAATTAATTCAGCTTCAAATAAGCGTTTAATAAACTTTCTTGTTTTTGCAAATTGCTGATTTGGTAGTTATTTAAAAGCTTTGTGGTGGGTGTTGTTGTTTTTCTGATAGTATAATGCTGTGTAGTCGGCAAGACAATATTGTGCTGTTGAGAGTACAGTATTGTGCTGTAGGCTGTACGGTATTGTGCTGTAGGCTGTACGGTATTGTGTTGTAGACTATACAGTACTGTGGCGTTTGGCGCGTCGTTGGATGTCTCTCTCGAGCGTACATGCGGTTTCAATCTACGCCGTAGGCGTTCCGTTATTGTAGTAATAATGTTTCTATTTCTCTGGTACCTTGTAGGGGTTCCATTATGTACCTGTCGTAATGCAACATCTACGATGTTGAGAGGAAAATAATTCAATCTATATCACTACAATAATGGAACGTCTGCGACGTAAAGAAGCTATTTACCAACTATGTGAATCGGGAACATATAGTGAATGAGGGAACATTCAGGAATATCTATACGAAGAAGAATCCGGTGTATGTGAAAGTTTAAGTATGTAAGTAAATTATTTTTAGGACAAATACAAAAATGTATTGAAACAGATATTCAGCGATTTATGGTTTTAATGCAGTATTTTGGATAGACAGTGTATAACACATTCGGATACTATAATTGAAAAATAATACATAGATTTGTTTGACAGTATTTATTAAATCACTTAACAATTATGTATTATGAAGAAGATTTTATTACTTATTTTACCGTTGTTAATTTTCTCGTGTAGTAATGAGATAAATGAACTTACACAGACTCCAGAAAAAGAATTCGAAGTGTATAACTTTGAATATAATAAGGAGAAGTATTCAGTGAAATATTACTTTGCAGCTGATTCGACAGTTGTTTTCGAAGATCCTTCAATGAAAGAACTTATTGAAAAGATTGATAATGAACCGGAATTGGCTACTTATGTTGATTCGGATGGATCTATTTCTTACTTTACTGATTATGCTACATTAGTAGAAATGATGGGTAATAATAGCGTGCAAACACGATCAGATTATATTAATTTTAAAATTGAACTTTATGATGGAGAAATATATACTGGCAAAAAATTAACTATTGATAATGTACCACCAATTATAGTTATACCTTGGTATTACGACCTGTCAAGTGTGAATTTTGACAATATAACAAGTTCAGCCAAAATATTTGTATATAATGGTAGCGGTACTGTGCAGGTCACTTTCTATCAAAAGATAAATTGCTCAGGAAAAACATTAACATTTAAAGTCGCTCCTCCAACCGACCATCTTATAGTTTATAGTCATCTTTGGATACCTAAACTTAGTGCATATACAATGAAAAGTGGATTTATTGGAATTGGAAAAAAGAGTTGGAATAATCAAATTTCATCAGTAAGTATTGGGAAATATTACCCCCCACTTTGATGTGCCTTGAGAATTAACTATATTATGAGACTGTTGATCCATCAAGGATATTTATTTGAGTATGGAGCAACGGTATAAGAGTAAAAGGCATAAAAAAACCTCGGTTCTGGTTTATATCAAGCAGAACCGAGGCTTTTAGTTTTATATTACTTATCAATTTCGGGATATAATGTTACATTTACTAAATTAACATCGAAGATAAGAGTGGCTTTTTTTATAATATCTGTTAAGCCGGTTTTATTTGAATTAAGATAAGCACTATAATTTGGTATATACAGTTCCCATCTGTCGCCTGGGTGCATATGCATCAACGCTGTTGAAAATCCAGAAACTTGCTCATCAACATTCCAGCTAAATAATTCATCTAATTCCGGGTTGGGGTCATCACCTGCCATCATATCGTTGAAAACATCCAACTCTTTGTAGAGGCGCGTGTAGTATTTTTCGTTCGGATGTGCAGCGAATATAGCTTCATTGATATACATTCCGCGATAATATAATTCAACCTTACTAGTGAAGAGAGGGGAGTCCTTGGTAGCATCTCCTTTTTCCAGTATTTTATAGTATATATTCTTTTGGGTCGTTTCATCAATGATGGTAAATAGCTCCGGGTCGGATTTTGCATCAACTACATGTTGTAAAGAGTCTATAAACGCATCGTTTCGTGACCTCCAGTTATCATATTTACCTGCCTCTTTAGTTTCATCGCAAGCTGTAAATACAACAGCTAGCAGCAAAAAAGGCAACAACAAATAAATCTTTCTTTTCATAATCAGGTTTTTACATTAAAGTCTTTAAAATGCTGGTAATACTTACGCGGTCGGCAATGATGCTATTCAAATCAGCAATAGCAACACGTTCCTGTTCCATGGTATCGCGGTTGCGTAAGGTTACACAATTATCTTCCAGTGTCTGGTGGTCAACCGTTACGCAGTACGGAGTACCAATGGCATCCTGACGGCGGTAGCGCTTGCCGATGCTGTCTTTCTCGTCGTACTGGCAGTGGAACTGGAATTTCAGTGAGTCGATAATTTCGCGGGCTTTTTCGGGCAGACCATCTTTCTTTACCAGTGGCATTACGGCTAGTTTAACGGGTGCCAGCGGTGCAGGAAGTTTAAGTACTACGCGGGTTTCGCCGTTCTCCAGTTTCTCCTCGTTGTAAGATGCTGATAGAACGCTGAGGAACATACGGTCGACACCAATACTGGTTTCAACCACAAACGGAGTGTACGATTCGTTCAGTTCGGGGTCGAAGTATTTGATACTCTTTCCGGAGAACTTCTCATGCTGGCTGAGGTCGAAATCGGTACGCGAGTGAATACCCTCTACTTCCTTGAAGCCGAAAGGCATCTGGAATTCAATATCGGTAGCAGCGTTGGCGTAGTGAGCCAGCTTATCATGGTCGTGGTAACGGTAATTAGCATCGCCGAAACCAAGAGCTTTATGCCATTTCAGGCGCATTTCTTTCCATTTAGCGAACCATTCGAGTTCGGTGCCGGGGCGTACGAAGAATTGCATTTCCATTTGTTCGAACTCGCGCATACGGAAGATGAACTGGCGTGCTACAATCTCGTTGCGGAAAGCCTTACCGATCTGGGCGATACCGAAAGGAATCTTCATGCGGCCGGTTTTCTGTACGTTGAGGTAGTTTACGAAAATACCTTGTGCAGTTTCGGGGCGCAGGTAAACTTTCATCGCGCCATCGGCTGTCGAGCCCATTTCGGTTGAGAACATCAGGTTGAACTGTCGTACTTCCGTCCAGTTCTTGGTGCCTGATATGGGGCAAACGATTTCTTCGTCGATAATAATCTGGCGAAGTTCGTCCAGGTTCGAGTCGTTCAATGCCGTTGCAAAGCGGGTATGCAGGGCATCGCGTTTAGCCTGGTTTTCCAGTACGCGACCGTTGGTCGAACGGAACTGGGCTTCGTCGAAGCTATCGCCAAACCTTTTGGCAGCTTTAGCCACTTCTTTATTTATCTTGTCGTCGTACTTTGCCAATTGATCTTCAATCAAAACATCGGCGCGGTAGCGTTTCTTTGAGTCTTTGTTATCAATCAAAGGATCGTTGAAAGCATCTACGTGTCCGGAAGCTTTCCAGATGGTAGGATGCATAAAGATGGCCGAATCGATCCCGACGATGTTTTCGTGCAACAACACCATGCTGTCCCACCAGTATTTCTTTATATTGTTTTTCAGTTCTACTCCCATCTGGCCGTAATCGTATACAGCCCCCAGTCCATCGTATATGTCGCTCGAAGGGAATACAAAACCATACTCTTTGCTGTGTGATATCAGTTTCTTGAAAACGTCTTCCTGTGCCATTTTGAGTTCTTAAGTTTTTGAGTTTATAAGCATTTAAGCTTTTAAGATATAAGTCTTAAGTCTATAAGATAGAACAAAATCTGGTTCGTAAATCTTAAAAACTTAAATGCTTAAAAACTTAAAAACTTAAATCCCTGCAAAGTAAACGCTTTTTTTCAATTTAATTCGTATTTTTGCCTGTCCATCTTTACAATATACCTGAAAAAAACATGATTTGTTGTTAAAAATAACATAATACAAAAACGAGTGTCTGATACCTATGAGCGATGATATTAACGATGTAACCGAAGAGAGCAAAAATTACAGACCGGCGGGTTTACCCGAAGAAACTCCCAAACATCAACTGAGTGGTATGTACCAGAACTGGTTTCTGGACTATGCTTCGTATGTTATTCTGGAACGTGCCGTGCCGCATATCGGCGACGGGTTGAAGCCTGTGCAACGACGTATTTTGCATTCCATGAAGCGTATGGACGATGGGCGCTATAACAAAGTAGCCAACATCGTGGGACATACCATGCAATTTCACCCGCATGGCGATGCGTCTATTGGCGATGCACTGGTACAGTTGGGGCAAAAAGACTTGCTTATCGACTGCCAGGGTAACTGGGGTAACATCCTTACCGGCGACGGTGCGGCTGCACCACGATATATTGAAGCACGCCTTTCGAAATTTGCTTTGGATGTAGTTTTCAATCCGAAAACAACCCTGTGGAAATCTTCGTACGATGGCCGTAATAAAGAACCCGAAACGCTGCCGGTTAAATTCCCCTTACTGCTTGCGCAAGGGGTAGAAGGTATTGCCGTAGGTCTTTCGTCCAAAATTCTGCCGCATAACTTTAATGAACTCTGTGAGGCATCCATCAGCTACCTGAAAGGGGAAGAGTTCCAGATTTATCCCGACTTCCAGACCGGAGGTTCAATCGACGTAGCCAAATACAACGATGGCGAGCGCGGGGGAAGCGTAAAAGTTCGTGCAAAGATCGATAAGCTGGACAACAAAACACTCGTTATCCGCGAAATACCTTACGGAAGAACTACTTCTTCGGTTATTGAATCAATTCTCAAAGCTGTTGAAAAGGGAAAAATCAAAGTAAAGAAAGTAGATGATAATACATCTGCCGGAGTGGAAATCCTGGTTCATCTGGCTCCGGGCGTATCGTCGGACAAAACCATTGATGCCCTGTATGCATTTACAGATTGCGAAGTGAGCATCTCGCCCAATTGCTGCGTTATCGATGATAACAAACCGCATTTCCTTACCGTAAGCCATGTGTTGAAAAAGTCTGCCGATAACACACTGGATTTGTTGCGGCAGGAACTCGAAATACACAAAGGCGAGTTACAGGAAACGTTGCATTTCGCATCGCTCGAAAAGATATTTATTGAAGAACGGATTTATAAAGACAAGGAGTTCGAGGAGGCCAAAAACATGGATGCCGCCTGCGAACATATCGATGAACGGCTCACTCCCTACTATCCGCAGTTTATCCGCGAGGTTACCAAGGATGATATCCTGAAACTGATGGAGATAAAGATGGGGCGTATCTTGAAATTCAACTCGGACAAAGCCGAAGAGGCTATTGCCAAAATGAAGAAAGAGATTGAGGTCATCGATAACCACCTTGCCAATATTGTTAAATATACCATCGAATGGTTCCGCTCGATCAAGAAGAAATACGGCGAAGGCTTTCCGCGCAAAACCGAACTGCGTAACTTCGATACCATCGAGGCTGCTAAAGTGGTCGAAGCGAACGAAAAGCTGTATATCAACCGCGAAGAGGGCTTTATCGGAACAAGTTTGAAGAAAGACGAATTCATTGCCAACTGTTCAGACCTGGACGATGTGATTATCTTCTACCGTAACGGTAAATACATCGTTACCCCGGTGGCAGAAAAGAAGTTTGTGGGCAAAAACATTCTCTATATCAATATATTCAAGAAGAACGACAGCCGTACCATATACAATGCTACCTACCGCGACGGAGCGGCCGGCAACCAGTATATCAAGCGTTTTGCCGTAACTTCCGTTACCCGCGACAGGGAGTACGACCTGACGCAGGGTACAAAAGACTCGCGTGTAACTTATTTCAGCGCCAACCCGAACGGGGAAGCCGAAGTGATTAAAGTTACTCTCAAACCCAATCCGCGTATCCGCAAGATTATCTTTGAAAAGGATTTTAGCGAGGTGGATATCAAAGGACGTCAGGCGCGCGGTGTGATACTGACCAAATACGATGTACACAAGATTGCACTTAAGCAGCGGGGTGGTTCTACCCTCGGCGGACGTAAGGTTTGGTTCGACCGCGATATTCTCCGCCTCAACTATGATGCCCGTGGCGAGTATCTGGGAGAATTCCAAAGCAACGATACCATCCTGATTGTGCTGAATAACGGGGAATTCTATACAACGAACTTCGACTTGAGTAATCATTACGAAAGCAATGTTAGTATCGTAGAGAAGTTTGATTCTTCGAAAATATGGACGGCAGCTCTTTACGATGCCGACCAACAGAATTATCCGTACCTGAAACGGTTCACGTTCGAGGCATCTTCCAAAAAACTTAATTACCTGGGAGAGAACAAAGATAACCAGCTTATCCTGCTCTCGGACGAATATTATCCCCGCCTGGAAGTAGTATTCGGCGGTAATGACAGTTTCCGCGAACCGCTTATTATCGATGCCGACGAATTCATTGGTGTGAAAAGCTATAAAGCCAAAGGAAAACGTATTGCCACATTCACGATAAAAACCATTAATGAACTGGAACCTACCCGTACTCCGGAACCTGAACCGGAAAATCAAGAAGAACCGGAGGAACCTGAAATATTAGACCCGGACGATGGAAAGAGCGACGGGGATATTATTGACGAGATTACGGGGCAGATGAAACTGTTTTAGGAGAGTTTTGAGTAGTGAGTTATGAGTTTTGAGTTACCATGCGGCATTAGAATTCATTTCTCACAACTCATTACTCAAAACTTAGAAATCACAACTTTTACAGCCGCATGGAAAACTCAAAACTCATAACTCACTACTCATTACTCATCTTCTTGTTCCTGTTTCCGGCACTTCTTTGCGCCCAGACAGACCCTTTACAAGCACACCGCTACATCACCCGCGCCACGATGTACGGCATTGGCTATGCCAGTGTGTATGATACGTACCTTTCCCCTCAGGAATACAGCGGTATGGACTTCCGCATCGCCCGCGAAAGCATCCGCATGACTAAATTACTCGACGGCAACGTCTCCCTTCAAAACTTCTTTCAGGCCAATGTGGCTTATACGCATAACAAACCCGATAATAACAATACCTTCTCCGGACTGGTCAACTGGAACTATGGTTTGCACTACCAGTTCCGCCTTGCCTCTAATTTTAAACTGCTGGCTGGTGCGCTGGGCGATTTCAACGGTGGATTTGTGTATAACCTTCGCAACTCCAACAATCCGGCATCTGCCCGTGCTTATATCAACCTCGCTGCTTCGGGAATGGCTATCTGGCAAATACGCGTCCGCGATTACCCGATGACACTGCGTTATCAGGCCAATTTACCCGTTCTGGGAGTAATGTTCTCTCCCAATTACGGACAATCTTATTACGAGATATTTACGTTGGGCAATAAAGACGGGGTTATCCGCATGACATCGCTGCACAATCAACCATCTATCCGCCAGATGTTCTCTGCCGACTTTCCTGTTGGCAACGTTAAACTCAGGGGGATGTTTCTCTGGGATATTCAGCAATCCAAAGTCAACATGATTAAAACCCACACGTACGGATATGTATTCATGCTCGGTCTGGTAAAGGACTTGTATCGTATAAAAAACAAAAAGGGCGATCCATTGCCCGGTGCACTAAAGGCTTACTAATATGAAAGGTTTCCTGAACATAACGCGGTATCTCTTTCTTCTCCTTATCCCTATGATTACGGGATGCGTTCAGGAGGATAACTTAAAGGATACCCCTATGGGAAATTTCGAAGCCTTGTGGAAGATTATCGACGAAAAATACTGTTTCTTTGAATACAAAGACATTGACTGGGATGCGGTTTACCGCGAATATAAAGATAAGATTTACCCGGGCATGGACGAAGTCACACTTTTCGTTACGCTGGGCGATATGCTTAATACATTGCGCGACGGGCATGTAAACCTGATGAATTCCAATCAAACGGCTGCTTCTTATTATATCTGGTACGACGATAGTCCGCTAAACTTCATTTATTCCGTTGTCGAGACCAACTATTTAAAGCATAACTACCGGTTAACGGGCGGTATCCGTTACCAGATACTGGACAACAATATCGGTTATATGTATGTCGAAACCTTTGCCGACGATATCGCTACCCGGGATATGAACTTCATCCTGCAATTCTTCGAAGATTGCGATGCCTTGATTATCGATGTACGCAACAACGGCGGCGGAAGTATTACCAATGCCAACCGCTTTGCTTCCCGTTTTACCGAAGAAAAAGTTCTCACAGGTTACATTAGCCACAAAACGGGTAAAGGGCACAATGATTTCTCTGCGCCACAATCCATATATCTCCAACCCTCAGGCAATTTACGTTGGACTAAACCGGTAGCGGTGCTTACCAACCGGCAAACGTACAGTGCTGCCAATGAGTTTGTTAACATTATGGGCAACCTGCCGAAGGTTATCACCGTGGGCGACGTAACCGGGGGAGGTTCCGGTCTCCCTTTTTATTCTGAATTGCCCAACGGTTGGGCTGTCCGCTTCTCTACCAGCCCTATGTTCAATTCGAATATGCAACACATTGAATTCGGTATTTCTCCCGACTACAAAGTAGATATGGGAAGCGATGATGAACGTAAAGGAATAGATTTCATCATTAATTCCGCTATGGATTTACTGTTGAAACAAACTTTCTGACTCAAATAATTTGGCAAACCGGAAAAAGGATTTATCTTTGCACTCGCTAAACCAAAATCCACTTGCGGCTGTGGTGTAATTGGTAGCCACGCCAGACTTAGGATCTGGTGCCGAGAGGCGTGGGGGTTCGAGTCCCTTCAGCCGCACAACCCATTAATTTGAAATTTCATTTTAATGGGTTTTTTATTCGCAATTGAATGATTTACAACGACTTACAGAGATTTCAGTATTATTGAAAATCAGATTTGTAAATCACATGAAGTTAAGAGGGGTCAGCGGATTTTCGCGGTTGATAAGCCTTGTCGCATATCCCAATATAGGCTA
>DAMCMT010000040.1:13044-38954 GCA_032108265.1 Bacteroides sp. | reverse complement strand
ACTAACCAAAATTTATGCGTGAAAAAACAAACCCACAAAAATACGGGTTGATCCATTAATAACCGGGAAATATATTTATCAGATATAGTAGATGAAATAACATACATTCAACTGGATACCATAGAAATGATAGCTGGCTTTCATGAGCAAATAATTACCCGGGATGCCATATTTATAAATACAATGCCTGGTATTTTGAAATATGATTATTCGGGTAAGTTCATCAAAAAAATAGGAGGAGTAGGGCAAGGACCAATGGAGTATAGTCAATATAGATTAATTGCCATCAACGAACTCCAAAACAAATTATTTGTATATAATGTATTTGAATCTACCATACTAACTTATACGCTTGAGGGTGCGTTCGTTTCCCGATTAAAGATTAAAAATTTCCCTGCTTCATTCTCTGCAAAGAATTTTTATTATTTAAACAATACATATTACATTTTTAGAGACATTAGTCCTAGCCAGAAAGAACATATTATGTGGGCCGTTATTGATACTACAGGAAATGTTATATCGTACAAAAAAGATATTAAACTCAGTTCTATTTCCGAAGGTCCTATGTATAATAACCATATTTCAAGCCGTTCAACAAATAATTCTGTATTATATTGGAATCTTTACAACGATACTATTTTCCGTATTAGCAGTGATACCATTACTCATCCATATATATGGGCTCAAAATAAATACTGTATGACTCCCGAACGGTTCAACAGTGAAGAAAGAAACAAATGTATAATACCGGAAAATTTAATTGATTCCAAAAATTATTTATTTTTCAATTGGGTTACGGGAGGTTTTTATGAATCACATTTATGTATTTATTTCAAGAAAGAAAACTCATTCATTGAAGTAGAAAAATGTATAAGAAATGATTTAGATGGAGGAATATCTTTTGGCTATATTGATGATTTTGTGCAATTAGGAGAGCATGAATATCTTATTTACAAATGCTTGCCAGAAGACCTAATAAAGGTATTTTTAGATTCGGACAACCCAAAAGCTAAATCCATCGCAGAAAGTATAGATGGAGAAGGGAATCCAGTTATAATAATGAACCGGTTAAAAACATAATTATGATTTAATCAGTTACAAAACGAGAAATAAGAAATGAACCAAATTCCTCAAATAATTCATCAGATATGGTCCGGCATTGACGAGCCATTACCCGAACACTTCAAACTATTAGGTGATACCTGGAAAGAGCATTATCCATCATGGGAGTATAAAGTGTGGAACGATGAGATGATGAATTCTTTTATCCAGGAGCACTACCCAGAGTATTGGATAAAATATAATGATTTCCAATATAACGTTCAGCGTTGGGATGCAATCAGGTACCTGATATTAGAGAAGATGGGAGGAATGTATGTCGATTTTGATTATGAAAGTATACAACCCTTGGATAATCTGCTCGTTGATAAAACATGTTGCTTTGCCATGGAACCTCAATCTCATTGCCAGATATTCCATAAAGAAATCATGTTTAATAACGCGATGATGGCTTCTGTACCGGGACATTTCTTTATGAAAAGAATTGTAGAACACGTCTTTTCTGACGAAGTTGTGTATTATAGAAATGAAAGGAAAGATATTTGCGTTTGGCAAACTACCGGACCATGGAAACTGATAGAACTCTATGAACAAGCCACGCCTCAGGAGAAAGATTTAATATACCTTATTCCGGATAAATATGTAACTCCATTTGATGTAAATCAGGCCAGACGGTTCAGATTAGGAGAAATGAGTTCCGAATTAGAAGAGTGTTTAAACGAGGCTTACGCTGTACACTATTTTTTTAGCGGTTGGTTACAAAATAATAAATAGAATGACTGGTTTATAAACCTACAAAATTTACCTAATATTTCAAGATTCTCTGTATATTCGCATATTTATAATAAGTTTGTTAATCTTAGTCATTTTTGAGAGAGAATCAGAATGATATTACGCAGTGGGTTTGTGAAATGGCACTCTCCGATTCACAAGCGGCTCTAAAATCGCTTTACATGGCTTATTTCAGCCGGCTAATGCGTTTTATATCATTATATGTATCTTCACAGGCAGAAGCAGAGGAAATTGTTTCTGATATTTTTTTGGCTATCTGGAACAACCGTAAGCAACTTCCCGGTATTGCTAATTTCGATTCATATATATATACCATAGCCCGCTATAAAGCAATCAGTAGCTATCGCAAACAACATATGGGACAAATATCCCTGGACGATGTGCATATTGATCTATTTACTTCCACCGAAACGACACCAGAAGAAGATTTTATAAGCCAGGAAGAAATAAAACGACTAAATATAGCAATCGATTCTCTACCTGCTAAATGTAAAATGGCATTCAAACTCGTCCGCGAAGACAAACTCAAATACAAAGAAGCAGCTTCCATTCTCGATATTTCCGTCAAAACATTGGAAGCCCATCTGACTAATGCGATCCGCAAACTGCGGGAGGCACTTGCTGATAATAAAAACATTTAGTCTTCATTATTCGAGATTTTTTTTCAATTTCTTTATTATCGACTAAGGGTATTTCACTTTACCTGCGATTATATATATAGAACCACATAAAATGGAAGATAGAATAAACAATATAATCGCACGGGTATTGAGCGGAGAAAGTTCTTCGGATGATATCTTTTCCCTAAGCGAATGGCTGAACGCAAAAGAAAGTAACCGGGAAGAATTTCGCCACCTCAAAACTTATTGGGATGCGGATGTTACTTTTAAGCATTCAGTTATCCCTACCCTATCGGCAGAGAAATTACAACAGCAAATCAATAAACAAGAAAAACGAATCAGAAAGATACATTTGTGGAAAAACGCTATCCCTCTTATTGCCGCAGTAGGATTGCTATTTGTTTTTTCTACAGTCTTTTTATTTTATTATACCAACAATCATGCCTCAGAATATTATACCCTGATGACAGATGAACATAAATCCGACTTCACAATGGAAGACGGCACTGTTATTACATTGAATAAAAACAGTCGTTTAACCTATTCCGATAAATATGGAAAGAGTAAACGGGAAATCAAGCTTCAAGGTGAAGCCTTTTTCGAGGTAGCCAAAGATCCGGATAAACCGTTTAAAGTTGAGATGGACGATGCTTCCATCGTTGTATTAGGTACAAACTTCAATGTCAAAGCAGATGTTGGTTCAGACCATATTGCAGCAACCCTTATAGAAGGCTCCATTCTTTTTAATGGAGCTAAACAGGATATCATAATGGCTCCCAACCAACAACTGATATTCAACCGGCTGGACAATAAAATCGTTGTGAAACAGGTCGATACAGATATATTCACCTCCTGGAAAGACGGACTGATGAAATATAAATCAATTCCGTTTATCGAACTGATTGAGGATTTGAAAAAAACATATAAGGTAGATATCCGGATCGACGACGAAGAACTAACGAACCTGACTGTAACAGTGACGGGTACATTCAGCGACGAACAGGGTATCGGAGGTATTTTGAATACAATATCGCGTACCATTCCTATCAGTTGGAATTACAGCGACGGCGTTTATTATATCCAACATATAACATTTAAAAAAAGATAATGCCTATGAAATAGTACCAATGTTAACCTAAAAAACCGGCTATACTCAGGAGTATAACCGGCTTTAAGTCTTAAAATTTAATTCCCCGCTTTGTCCGCTCCGCGACCAAACATTGTGGATAAAGCGAAATATTAATCTTTAAATCTGTACAAAAATATGGAAAATATTTCATATTACAAGTCTTTATTTCCTAAAGACCTTAAAAAACCTTTCACAGTTATGAGAAACACGGTTATATTACTATTCGTGGTTCTGTTTCAGGCTGTAGCGGTAGAATCATCTTATTCCCAATCTGTTACCGTATCAGTTAAAGCAGAGCGAACTCCTCTCACCTACTTGTTCTCCCAGATAGAAAAACAGAGCAAGTTCTTATTCTTCTATATCGATGAAGAAGTTAAACATATCAAAGTCAATGTAAATGCTACCAACAGGCAGATAGATGATGTCCTGACGCAGGCTTTAGCAGGTACGAATCTGACTTATACCATTAACGACCGGAATATCAATATCATCCGTAAAGACTATGCATTCCAACAAAGGCAAACGAAGCAGATTACGGGCAAAGTCATTGATAACTATGGCGACCCGATTATTGGTGCAAATATAATGGAAAAAGGCACATCTAACGGTACTATCACGGATGTTGAAGGTGCATTCACTATGAGTGTAGCTTTGGATGCTACTCTTTCAGTTACTTATATCGGATTCAAATCAACCGAAATAAAAGTAGATACACGCGGTTCTTACAATATCACACTTCAGGAAGATTCGGAAGCTTTGGATGAGGTAGTGATAATCGGTTACGGTACAGCCCGTAAAATCGACCTGACTGGTTCGACATCCTCACTGAGTGGTGACAAACTGCAAATGAAAAACTCGCCGCAGCTTTCCAGTCAGTTACAAGGACAAATGCCCGGTGTACAGATTACCCGTTCGAGCGGTGATCCCACTACCGGAGCTACCATCCGCATACGTGGTGTAACCACATTATCAACGAACGACCCGTTGGTGATTGTAGATGGTGTACCGGGAAGTATTAACGATGTTGCGCCCGAAGATGTAAAAGATATCCAGGTATTGAAAGATGCGGCTTCAGCAGCTATCTACGGTTCGCGCGCAGCAGCAGGTGTTATCCTGATTACAACAAAACGTGCCAGGAGTAACGAATTCCACCTTTCATACAATTTTGAATATGGTGTCAACACGGCGACAACAAAGCCCAAATTCGCCAACGCTGTACAATGGATGAAAGGATACAATGAATTGGCATATAATGATGGTGCTTCTTCACTGTTTTCGGCATACTCGGAAGATTTAATTAACAACTATGCGCAATTGAGAGCCGAAGATCCCGATCGCTATCCGGATACCGACTTTATGGGGTTAGGTCTGAAAAGTTCTACGCACCATCAGCGGCATTCCCTGTCACTCAGTGGAGGCACCGAAAAACTGAGTACAAACTTCAGTTTCAATTACTACAGTAGCGAGGCTCTTTATAAGCACAAAGATTATGAGCGTTTTAACGTACGTACAAACAACGACTACAAAATCAACAATTGGATACATGCGAATGTAGATGTGAACTTACTGTACGACAATTCTAACAGACCACACGCCTTAGAAAAAGATAACGATACGGAGAGGTCTATGAAAGACCTTATGTTCCGTTCTCCTCTTTACAATGCGTACTGGTCAGACGGTCGGTATGCTGACGGTAAGGATGGCGACAATCCTTTCGCGCTAAGGGACCTTGGTGGAACAGTTAATGGAAAGAACTATCGTATAGGTGGTAAGATACAGTTAGACCTTACCCCGGTAGAAGGATTAACCCTGACGGCCATAGCCGCACCTCAATTTACTTTTTATAAAGAAAAAGATCATAAAAAGAAATACGAGGTATATCGTATCAGTGGTGATGCCATCTCAGGAACAGGTTATTCTTCGACCAGCCTGAACGAAAAGCGCAACGATACAAATAGCCTGACCATGCAGTTCTATGCCAACTACAGGTTGCAACTGCAACGCCACTCCATCGGGCTTATGGCCGGTTATGAGGATTTTACTTATAAGTGGGAAGAGTTAGGAGCATCCCGTACTAACTATAGTTTAGTGGATTATCCCTATCTGAATCTGGGTCCGGAAGATTACCAGTACAATAACGGAAAAGCCGGACACAATGCCTATCGTTCTTTCTTCGGCCGTGTTATGTATTCCTGGGCCGACCGTTATATGCTTCAGGGTAATATCCGTTCCGACGGCTCGTCACGTTTTGCCAAAGGACATCGCTGGGGAACGTTCCCCTCGGTAAGCGCCGGTTGGATTATTTCTGAAGAATCCTGGTTCAATAAGAATGTGATTGACTACCTGAAACTACGCGGGTCAATTGGACAATTAGGCAATGAACGTCTCAAAATGGAATTCCCCTATCAGGCCAAGTTGAGCTTTGGCACTGGCTATCTGCCCAATGCCTCCACCGGAATGGCAGACATAGTACAAACCGCTTATCAAATGGATTATGCATTCAAAAACATCACCTGGGAAACTACCACTACTTATGGCGTTGGTGTTGATATAAGCCTATTAAACAACAAACTACGTGCTACGGCCGACTACTATTATAAGAAAACTACCGACATGTTGATGCAAGTGGGCTTTCCATCCTATTTCGGCTATAATTCGCCGCAGAATAATGCAGCGGATATGAACACCAAAGGTTGGGATTTCGAAATCTCCTGGAGCGACCAAATCAACGACTTCCGCTACGGTGCCAGCTTTAACATATCCGACTACCGCTCGAGAATGGGTTATATGGCCGACCGTCAAAACATCGAGAATCGTAAGATTACCGAACAAGGTTCATACTATAATGAATGGTATGGCTACAAAAACCTGGGAATTATCCTGAACGATGCGGCCATGTTCGACGAGAACGGCAACCCAATTGCTGTATTGACCAGCAACGATAAAGCGGGGAATATTCGCTACAAAGATATCGATGGTGATGGTAGCATCACCGCTTCCAAGGACCGCGTGCGTTTGGGTAATTCCCTACCAGAAATGCAATACGGCGGAGCACTTTGGGCTGAGTGGAAAAACTTCGACTTCAATCTGTCATTTCAGGGCATTGGCCGCCAGCTACAATACTGGTCGTGGCCCGTTAAACCGTTTGAGTTTCAAGCATACGCCAGTCCGTTGAATCTGATTGAGAGCCATTGGAGCCCAACCGCTACAGATGCCGAAAACGCAAAGGCGAAATACCCCAAACTGACAACGAACGAGGCAAACATATATGCCGACAGCGATTTTTACCTTTTTAACGGTGCCTATATGCGTATAAAGAATATCACGCTGGGCTATACCATCCCGTCGAAAATAACCAAGAAGTTTTTCGCTAATAAAGTGAGAGTATATTTCAGTGCGAACGACCTGCCTGCTTTCTCGAATTATCCTAAAGGATACGATCCGGAATGGGATCGTAGCAGTGATCTACTCATGTCTTCTTATATTTTTGGCCTGAATGTTTCATTTTAATCAGAGAATACCATTATGAACAAAATAAGCAAATATCTATTTACCGGAATCATAGTATTAGGCATGACTGCCTGTGCCGACCTCAACCTGAATCCACTTTCGGAAGGTGCGAGCGAGAACTGGTATCATAATGAAACTGAAATCGAAATGTCGCTAAACGATTTGTGGCGACCGGACTTTTTCCATATTGATGGTTTAGACTGGGATGACGACCTGTTGAACCGCAACGGTTCCAACGAAGTAACTTTAGGCACGATAACTGCTCAATGGGGAACTTCTTCAACCCGCTGGCAATCGCTTTACAAGGCTATTGCACGCGCTACGAAAGTTATCGTATCCCTTGATAACGGGACAGCAAGCGGATTAAGTGATACTAAAATCAACCAGTATAAAGGTGAGGCCTATTTCATGATCGGATTTGCCTATAGTCAATTGGCTGCTTATTGGGGAGACTGCGTTTTGAATAAAAGCATGACTCTGGAAGAAGCTTACGAAGCTGTTCGTTCACCAAAAAGCGAAGTAATGGCCTATGCATACGAATGTCTGGATAAAGCTGCAGAATATCTGCCTCCCTCCTATGCAACCCAGCAGAGACCGACCAAAGGGGCCGCTCTTGGCTTCAAAGCCCGTTTCGCACTCTTTCAGGGCGACTGGCAGATTGCGGCTCAGGCAGCAGAAGAATGTATGAATTCAGGCGTCTATATGTTGCACGATAACTATGCTGAACTTTTCAAGACAGATAGTTCGTCCGAATTAATGTTTTACTTCAAAGGTGATTTGACCTTAAAGAAAGGTTTTGGCTTGTTCGGAGGCATTAAAAACTTTGTCATTCGTAAATTAGGCGGTTATGCAAATCAAGGTCCTTCGTTGGAGTTACTCTGTTCCTTTCCTTGTACCGACGGTTTGCCCATCGATAATTCGCCGCTTTACAACCCGAAGGATCCCTTTGCCAACCGCGACCCGCGCCTTTCGATGACAATTCAACCTTTCAAGACGAAATATTCTGCCGACTTTGCCGAGTATGAACAGTCGAAGTTAGACGGAACTTTTCCCGAAAAATATCCGGAGTACATTACACTCGGCTATGAATACAACCCCAACCCTTATGCAAATAAAGTATATGAGGTATCTACCGGCAAGATGGTACTCAATAACGATGGAAAAGCTTCTAACCAGCACTCTGCTTACAACGGGTTGATGCTTCGCAAATTTGTGAAAGATAACTGGAAAGACTATGACAGTAACGGTGGTGTTTCGGACAACTGTTATCCTTACCTTCGATATGCTGAAGTGCTAATGACCTACATTGAAGCCAAAAATGAAATGGGACAATGTACGCAGGATGATCTGGACAAAAGTATCAATCTGGTACGCGAACGCGCTTACAAAGGTTCGGGACAAACTTATCCGCGTGTAATGGTTGCATCGCAAGAGGAATTACGAAAAGTCATTCGTATGGAACGCCGTTCGGAATTTGCATTTGAAGGGCTTCGTTACCGCGACCTGTTGCGTTGGGGTATTGCCGAGAAGTCGCACAACAAGTCAATGTATTACTTACCACGCGCCTGGTCGGGCTCTGCTGATTGGAATGGACTTACCGGTAGTGAATCGAACCAGGAACTTCCGGCAGATTTCAAAGTATTACTGAATAATTGGGACGAAGGTAACTTCCCAATTGGAGGTGTACCAACGATTGACGAGGACGGTCTGCCTAATCTTTCTCCGATGGAAACGGCGGGGTATATCACTACATTCTATAAAATGTCTTTCGATGCGAAGAAGAACTATTTGTGGCCCATCCCGGCCAATGACATTTTGGTTAACGATAACCTGACACAAAACACGGGTTACTAAACGGAATCAGTTGCAAACTTTGGTTTGCGATTAAGAGTACAATATAACTAAGCTCTATAGCGTTTAATATGGATAATGTTGTTTTAGGATTTATCCGGTTAGTTTCAATAAAGTTTCATACCGTGAAACTAAAAGTTTCATACTGTGAAACTAAAAGTTTCATACTGTGAAACTAAGTGTTTCATACCGTGAAACAAGGAGTTTCATACCGTGAAACTAAACCATTGTCCTTATTTAACGCTATAGACCCAATAAATAATATGCCATGATTACACGTCGTGATTTTTTAAAGATTACAGCCGCAGGAGGTGTTTTAACTTTCGTTGGTAATATAAACCAGGCAAAAGCAACGCTGCAGACCGCTGTTCCGGATGAAGGATTCTGCTATGAAAGCGAACGTAAAATTCCAGTATTGGCAGACGCAGATATACTGGTTGCCGGAGGTAGCTCGCGGGCAGTTGCCGCTGCAGTTGCGGCTGCAAAAAACGGAAGCCGGGTATTTTTAGTTTGCCCAATGCCTTATTTGGGAGATGATATTTGCGGATCGCATCTCTATGAGCGCAAAAAGGATGAAAAATTACAAACTGCATTGGCACGGAAACTGTTTTCATCCAAAAATATACCGACTCCCTTATCGGTAAAGAAAACCCTGGAAGATGAACTAATCGATAATGGAGTGGATTTTCTGTACAGCAGTTTCGTAACCAACGCACTAACTGATGCAGCCGGTAATCCGGCTGGAGTAGTAATTGCAAACCGGTCGGGACGAGAGGCTATTCGTTGCAAAGCCATTATTGATGCCACACACGAAGCCTCTGTTGCAGCCTGTTTGAGGGCTGAACGCACTACATTCGAAGCAGGCCCGCAAGAGTTCGACTATACAGTAGTTGGAAATACACCGAAGAATTCAAAAGAAATCATACAAGCAGTAAAATGGGAACAACCCATTCAAGTGAATGGTAAAAGTTATCCGGTAACGCGTTATACTTTCCGGTTCCCCCTGAACGATAATTCATTTGCTACGATAGCCGGAATAGAACAGGAAATCCGTAACCAGACATGGGATGCCGACCAGGTAGACAGTTCGGATTTACTTTGGTATATTCCTAGCCAGAGGGTTGTTTGCAAACAGCGATACGAAGGCAATCCTGTTTCACTCCGTGATATTCCTTACGATGCGTTCTCTCCGAAAAATGTAACAAATTTGTGGGTATTGGGGCCTTGTGCCGATTTATCCCGGGAACTGGCAGCATACGTTATGCGACCGGCTCAAAGTTTGTTCTTAGGTGAAATGTTGGGCGAAATAGTTTCTCAAAAGGCTAAAAAAATCAGTCTGAATGCTCCCGTATCGGTAAAGCAATACCCGGTAAAAGCATCTAATTATGGAAAAGTCGGGGAATTACTGAATCCCCTGCGTCCGTTGATACAAAAAGAATATGTAGAATCTCCTGCCGGAGCCCTTCCCGTTTTAGGCCACTATGATGTTGTGGTTATGGGAGGTGGTACAGCCGGAGCATCGGCCGGTATATCGGCTGCCAGGCAAGGTGCCAAAACATTGGTATTGGAATACCTGCATGGACTCGGTGGCCTGAGTACATTAGGTATGATTGGTGTTTACTGGGACGGATTCAGAGGCGGCTATACGGAAGAAGTTGACAAAGGAGTTCGGGAAATGGCACCCAAAGACCATCCGAGACAAACCAACAAAGAAGGTCATTTTCTTGCCGATTGGAAAATGGAGTGGCTACGAAAAGAACTACTCGCTGCCGGCGGTACATTATGGTTCGGTGTAATGGGATGCGGAGCCTTGACAGAAAATGGGCGGGTGAAAGGAATCATTGTCACTACTCCTTTCGGTAGAGGGGTAATTCTCTCCCAAATGTTGATTGATAGTACAGGAAGCGCAGATATAGCCATTGCAGCAGGTGCATCGTTCGATTATACAGGTAAAAAGACGGTTGCCGTACAGGGAGCCGGAACCGGGAAATGGCAACCGGGAGATTATTACAACAACAACGACTGGCTGTTCGTAGACGATACGGATATACGGGACGTTTCACGCGCATTTATACAGGCAAAAACTAAATTACAAGGACAGTACGATATAGTAAAAATTCCTCAGACGCGTGAACGACGCCGAATCATCGGTGAGTACACTGTCTCGGTTTACGATGTAATCAATCATCGTCGTTATCCCGATACGATATCATATCACAAGAGCTCGTTTGATACACATGGTATGATTATTGATCCGTTCTTCATCCTGAACCCGCCTGAAAAGCGGCATACGATTTATGATGCGGATGTTCCGCTTCGCAGTCTGCTACCCAAGGGTCTGGAAGGTATTCTGGTAACCGGATTAGGAGCAAGTGCGCACCGGGATGCCATGCCGGTGATTCGTATGCAGCCTTGCCTGCAAAGTCAGGGATATGCAGTTGGTTACCTTTCCGCCCTGTGTATAAAGGAAAAGAAATCTCCCCGGAAGATAGATATTAAGAAGATACAGCGCCATCTGGTCAAGATTGGCAATCTGCCCGAACGGGTACTGACGGATAAAGAGTTTAAAGGCTTCAGTAACTCGGAAATGAAGAAAGCCCTTGCCAGTGTAACAGATAACTATAAAGGGCTTGAAGTATTGTTGACCGACCATGAACGTTGCATTCAGCTCGTCAACAAACAAATCATGCATATAACTGTGCCGGAAGAGAAAGTTATCCTCGCCAGTATACTTTGTATACTTGGGGAAGGGAAGCACGCTTCGATACTGGCTGAAGCCATCCGCCAGTACAAAGAATGGGATGAAGGTTGGGATTACACCGGTATGGGACAGTTTGGTATGTGTCTCAGTCGTTTAGATGCTCTGATTACCGCATTAGGAAATGCCCGCGAAACCTCAACCTTGCCTGTAGTATTGGATAAGGCAAAGATACTGGAACCGGAAGATTACCTGTCTCACTTCCGTGCTATCTCCATGGCAACAGAAGCAATAGGCAGCCGTCAAGCCATCTCCGTACTGGCCGGGATGCTAACTAAACCGGGGGTAAGAGGGCATTCTATCCAATCATATGCGGATGCAGGCAATCGCACCGTACCCGACTGGAACGATACATCGACCCGTAACCTCGCACTGAAAGAGTTGCATCTGGCAAGAGCGCTTTACCTTTGTGGCGATCAGGACGGTATTGGGAAAGAGGTACTTCTGCAATATGCCAATGGTCTGCAAGGTCATTATGCACGCTATGCTTATGAAATATTAGAAAAATAAATTGGTTTTGAGTATAGGAACTATTACATAGAAACATCATTATTCCGAATATGTAAGGGCCTGTTTAAATTTCCACTGGAATATTTAAACAGGCTCTAAAATTATTCCCTAGAACAACTCGCAATAACAAAATTTACTATATTTGTCATCCGTTCACTTATCCAAACCTCCTTATATGAAGAATATCTGCTTCTTACTTATTATTGTTGTACTGACATCATGTAACAGTACACTTCCTGTTACCGATTTCAAGGCTTATCATCCATTAGCTGAACTTAATGGCACTTATCTCCAGAAAGACGGAAGTTTAGCTATGACCATACCTGGAGTTATCGACTGGACTATGAAAGAATCTACCCTGCGACCTTTTGAAATAGACAATGTCGAAATACGTTTCAATGGAAAAGACAGCATAGCTTTCCTTTGGTTCAATCAGGATACTTTATTGAAAGAAAGCCGTTATAAAGGAGAAATAAAAGATAACTTCTTCGAAATAAAACTTAAATGGAAAAATCTTATTTTCTTCCCTTTTTTTGTAGATTATCAACGAGACCGTCTCAGACTTGGATTAACCGACGACAATCATCTTATTACTCATTACTGGCACGATAATACAGGTGGTATCTTTTTACTTATGGGCGGTTATAATGCCGAATACAAAAGCTATTACGAACGGTTGGAGCATAAACCTTCCAACGGACAATATGAGTTTATTACTACCCCGGATTCTCAGGGAAATTCGAAAAGTATTCTCAGTAATAAATGGGCATTATTGGATAAAAGCAATAACAGAATTACCGGATATGATTATGATCATATTGACTATTACGATAAGGGCATGGACGGCTACCGCATAGTAATAGAAAAAAAGGAGAATGAGGAAGCTGAGGAATTAATGGGATATATTGATACGAATGGAAATCTTATTATCCCCGCTGAGTATAAAAGTATTCAGGATACCGAGTTACCTGGTGTAAAGAAAGTATATCAGCATGGAGAACACACCACTGGAAGATATTTTTCATCCCATGCCTCGTTCTGGGGTTTTATTACCCGGGAGCGGGTGATATGTCCGCCGATACTAACTCAAATAGAGTCCGAATTTAAAACTTATAATAAAAAAGGACTCGACCCAACGAGTAAATACTGTAAGGTGATGTACCAGAATAAGTCGTATTTGCTGGGATTAGACGGATATCTTTATCCGTATTCCAGCTTCATGGGAAATATTAGCGTAAAAACCGATAAAAGGATAAAGATTGGATATGATTTTTAAATGTTATTTTTATTAAATTTGCATCAAAATAACTACATGAAAAGAACATCCATCAAAGATATAGCCCACGCGGTAGGTGTTTCTACTGCTACCATCTCTCTAGTTTTATCCGGCAAAGCCAAAGAAGGAAGAGTAAGCAAAGAAATGGTTGATAAAATTACCCGGGTGGCGAAAGAAATGAATTATCAACCCAACCGACTTGCCCGTAATCTACAAAGCGGACGCACACAAACCATCGGGTTACTGGTAGCCGATATAATGAACCCGTTCTTCAGCGCACTGGCTTACTACATACAAAAAGAAATGAGTAAATCCGGGTACACTGTTGTAATCATGAATACCGATGAAAGCAGTGAGCAAATGGAGAAAATGATGAATCTTATGGTGGGTCATCAGGTTGATGGATTTATTATCGTACCGGCCGAACACGGTGAAAACAGCATTATGCAATTACTTGAGAATAAGGTACCGCTGGTATTGGTCGACCGCTATTATCCGCAAATTGCCACTAACAATGTGTTGTTAGATAATGTCGATGCATCATTCCAGGCAACCAGGTATCTGATTGAGAAGCAATGCAAAAACATAGGCCTTATTATATACGACAATAAATTGCCGCATATGGCGGGTCGCAAATCAGGGTATATACAGGCATTGGAACAAGCCGGAATGCTTAATGAAAATTTAATCAGAGAAGTGGAACATACTACCATGTCCGAAACTGTTGAAAAAGCTATTGAATCATTACTGGCTGAAAAGCCACAAATAGACGGACTTGTTCTTGCTTCGAATACAATTGCTTTGAACGGACTCAAACAAATGAATAAATCACAAATCCGAATTCCGGAAGATATCAGCGTTGTATGTTTCGATAAAAGCGATGTGTTCGAATTCATGCCCCACCCCATGCCCTATATACAACAGCCGATACAGGATATGGCGAATATGGCATCCCGTTTATTACTTAATCAACTGGAAGATAAAAATTCAGAAGGGGTTTCGACGTATAAACTTCCGGCTGAACTGATATTTTAAATTACAACAAATCTTGCTTGACTATTTAGTTGAAAAAAGATTTTTCAAAATATAAATAATCCTTCTTTTAGCATTTCAGGCACGTAATTTGTAAATATATTATTATGATAATTAGTGCCAGCAGACGAACAGACATTCCTGCTTTTTATTCTCAATGGTTTTTCAACAGAATAAAGGAAAGGTATGTTTTAGTTCCTAATCCGTTTAATCCCAAAATGATAAGCAAGGTCAGCCTTGACCCTGCCGTGGTAGATTGTATTGTTTTCTGGACAAAGAACCCTCTACCCATGATTCCTAAACTTGATAAGTTGCAGGATTATAAATATTACTTTCAATTTACGTTGAATCCCTATGGCCCGGATATAGAGAATAATCTTCCTTCCATCGAAAAACGTATTGATATATTCAAACGATTATCCGACCGTATCGGCAAAGAGAAAGTTGTATGGCGGTACGACCCGGTATTGACAAATGAAACCTACAATGTTCAATTCCACAAAGATGCATTTGCAGAAATAGCCGAAAGCTTAAAGGATCATACCGAAAAATGTATGCTTGGATTTATAGACCATTACCAGCATATCCGGAAGACAGTCGGCAAGTTTAACATCCATCCGTTGAAAATGGAAGATATTGAAGAAATGGCAGTTTCTTTTAAAGAATCTATATCCCACTACCCTATTCTACTGGATACATGTACGGTAAAAGTTGATTTAAGACATTTGGAAATACCTTCCGGGCTTTGCGTGGATAAAGCATTAATCGAACGGATTGTAGGTTATCCCATTTCAGCAAAAAAAGATAAAAACCAGCGAAATATATGTAATTGCATCGAAAGCATTGATATAGGCACATACGAAAGTTGTTTGAACGGGTGTATTTATTGTTATGCCATTAAAGGCAATTATAATACCGCCGAATTCAACAGTCGGAAACACGATAAGGATTCTCCCATGATGATAGGTAATGTCATCGAAGGTGATACAATCAAAGAAAGAGAAATGAAAAGCCTGAGAGATAATCAGTTTTCCTTGTTCGATTGATAAAAATCAGCAAATATCTCTTAACTTATTTGTACCTTTGTATCATCAAATCAATAACAAAATCAGGATATGGTGAAAGCTGTATTTTTCGATATCGACGGTACACTGGTATCATTCAATACTCACAAAGTTTCCGAATCAACCCGCCAATCAATCCAGCAATTGCGGGATAAAGGCATTAAAGTTTTTATCGCTACCGGACGTTCGCGCGATGAACTGACGGCTGTCGACGGAATTGAATTCGACGGTTACATTGTTATGAACGGTAGCCATTGCCTTACTGCTGATGGTAAGGATATACACAAAGAAACTGTTCCGAAAGAGGATATCAACCGACTGGTTGAATGGCTTCAAACGGATACAACACCTTTTGTTTTCGTAACGGATAACGATACTTTTATTACCCGCATTAACGAAACAGTAGAAGAAGTAGCCCGGATAGTTGAAGTCGGTGTTCCATCCGTAAGGCCGGCACATGAAGCACTCGGCAAAGACATTCTCCAGGTTATGGGATACCTGAGTCCTGAAAAGGAAAAAATATTTATGAAAGAGATAATGCCCAATTGCGAAAGTATGCGCTGGTGCCCGTATTTTACAGATATCATCGCCGGCGGCAATAATAAAAAGAATGGCATCGACCGGATTTTAAAATACTACGACATCAATTTGAAAGATACAATGGCATTTGGCGATGGCGGTAACGATATTCCTATGCTCAACCATGTAGCCCTGGGCGTAGCTATGGGAAATGCAAGTGAAGACGTTAAAGCAGCAGCAGATTATATAACTGCATCCGTTGATGAAGATGGAATAACCTCTGCATTGAAACACTTTGGAATTTTATAATCTGGAATAACGAAAGGCAAAAGAACTGACATATACATCTTAATATTGTATATGTCAGCAGTATATGGTTCATTCCTAAAAATAAATCTTATAACTAATATTAGGTATCAACCCCATCCCTTTTATCTTTTCAATCTCATGCTTTTTCTCATTATAATGATAATAATGCATTCCGGTATTTACACCTACATTCAGTATTTTCACTGAAAACTCATGAGAAATCTTTTTCCGGTTAATGCGGTAGTTTATCGAAATATCGCCATTTACAGCAGGGCTGAATTTCTTGCTGTATGCCCGGGTTTCATCAAAAAATATTTCATGTAATTCGTTGGATTTCTCTATGTCTACCGGGGTGTAACGTTCGCCACCATGCAGAACTACCCGGCCGTTAATGCTGAACACATTTTGTTTTCGCTTTCCAACCATCCATTCTTTTCCGGCTACTGCATTAACTAAAAATCCTTTATCCATACGTGTATTACGCCATATATCGTCGCCACCCCGGTATTTTGATTTGAATATAGAACCGGTAAGCATATAGTAGAACCCATTCTTCATATAGCTTTCCAGTGTTATATCTATCCCGTAATTCTTTCCTAAACCGTCGTTAACCAACAACCGATCCATATAAAAATCGCCATGATTAATGATTGAAAATGATGAATTCTTTTCCACCGGAATATCATAAAGGTATTGATAATAAGGCTCAACTTTAAGGTGTAGATTGGAACTGATACGCCAGTCATAGCTAAGTCCGAAATGATGGGATTTGGAAAAGTCAAGGAATCTGTTTGATTCTTTCTTCCCGTTCATATTCTGCTCTACATAATAGTAATCCAGATTTTCTCTTCTGCTGTTAAGTCCGTAGGCCGCAGCTATTGAATGTCGGGGATTAAATTGCCACTTCAACGCCGCACGGGGTTCTACAGACCAGTTATCATTAAGTTTGAAATACTGGGTTGCAATACCAATGCTCGCCGTCAGGTTTTTAGTTAAATCTATTACAGAATTACTAAATGCCGAAACAACCATACTTTGTCCATCTCCTTTGGATATTTGTTCCATCGGAACATCCAGGCCGAAGTTAGGACTAACCCTGTAATTCAAATCATATTTAAGTCCGGTTACGGTAATTCCTGTACGGTTTATATGCCTGGAACTGAACTTTTTATTCAGATAAGAATTGAAAACCATGTTCCATTTACTGTTCTTTATATCTGCTACCCTGATAGCAACCGGTCTATCCGAATGCTGGTCTACGTACACATAATCTCGCGAATAAGTTCCTGTTAATGAAGAACGAATATACGTACTTTCGTTTATCATATATTTATGATTCAGTCCGCCTACCACTTTATCCATCTGGTTATCGCCGGACTGACGGTCTTCCAAAGTTTCCCAATCCGAAGAATCTTCCGCATCAAATTTATTCCTGTCTCTCAATGCCAATCCCCAAAACGAAAATGTTCCTGCATATTTTGTAGGAAAATTCAGTTTGAATGACAAATCCTGATACTCCATTTTGTAATCGCCTCCGGTAGCCAATGTTGAAGTGGAAAAGCGGTAATTGAAAATATACGAACTTCCTTGTTTCCGGCTGAATGGACCTTCCGAGGCTAAATCAATACCCATCAGACCTGCCTGAAAGGTATGTTCGAACTGTTGATTGTTTCCATTGCGAAGATGCATATCAAATATGCCCGACAGGGCATTACTATACTCGGCCGGGAAAGCACCGTTATAAAAATCGGAATTCCCGATAACTTGTGTACTCAGCGCGGATAGGAAGCCCCCTCCCAGCCCGGCAAGGTCAGCATAATGGGTAGGATTTGGAATTTCAACACCTTCCAACCGCCACTGAGTGAACATTGGAGAATTACCACGTACAGCAATGGCATTGGTACCTACATCGCCCGCTACACCTGCAAATGCTGATGTAAGGCGGGCAGGGTCGTCGAATCCATTCGCAAAGCGGCTGGCTTCTTCCATGCTAATCATCCGACCGCCGGTAATAGCCATAGGGTTCAGCGTTTCGTCCTTTTTTACCTCAGGTAGTACTACCACTTCATTCAGATAATGTACATTCTCGGTCAGGGTTATTTGTAAATTAACTTCTTTGGATGATGATACAAGCACCTCACTGGTGAGAGACGGATTGTAACCCATAAAAGTAGTTTCGATACTATATCGACCTACGGGCACATTTTTAATAGTGAAGCGCCCCTGACCATCCGTTACTGCACCCAATGACGGATGGTTCGCAACTGTTACCGTTGCATATTCTACGGGAGCATTTGTTTTAGAGTCTATCACCACACCCCGGATGTTTTGTACAGGTTTCTCCGTCGTTGGCTGTGAATTCATACTCTTTTCGCTCTTCAAAGAAATTATAATATGATAACCTGTAATCTTATAAGTTAGCCGGCTATCTTTTACTATTTGAGTTAAGGCCTGGTCTATGGTTGCGTTCTTTAATGAAAGGGATATTTCTTTACTCGTATCTATGGCCGATTGTTCATAAGCAATGCTGTATCCGGTTTGCTGTTCTATCTGCTTAAAAACTTCTTTCAGTGATATATCTTTATTCTGTATGGTAATTCGCTTTTCACTGTCCTGAGCCAAAACCGAGCCGGTTGAAAGAATCAAAAAAAACAAGAAAAATATAAATCTGTAAGGTTGGTTATATTTATTTATTCGGTTCATTTTTATATATTTGTATTGTAAATACTATATTTTATACTCACTGTTCAAAATGTAGATTTCAGAACCGGATAGAGGGTCTCAAGCTGCTTTCCGGTTCTTTTTTATTCATAGGCATTGTATTTTATATTAACATTCAACATATCTTTGAGGATATTCAGAATCTCGTCAAGATTCTCATTCTTAAGGAACTTAATGGTGTACAATCCGGGGATTTGTTGTAAAGTAGTATCCTTGAATGAAACATTAAACCGTCTTTCCAATGTATTAAGTATTTCGTTGACGGAGTTATTGGAAAACACCAGTTGCCCGTTAACCCAGCTATCGCCTTGCCCGAGTAGTGTTTCGCTTAATGTTAAACTGGCTGTACGGGTGTCGTAAATAAGTTGTTCGTTGGGTTGTAAAAGGCAGGGACTATTTTGCGGAGTGGTTATCTCGACCTTACCGCTGCTTAGTGTAGTTATTATACGCGAATCCGTTGAGTACGCTTTGACATTAAATTGCGTGCCGAGAACTTTTACCATTACATCACCGGCTTGTACAATGAATGGATTCGATTCTTTCCGGGTTACCGAAAAATATGCTTCGCCATCCAGTATTACATTCCGGTTATTACCTTTAAATGTTCCGGGGTATTTCAAACGTGTTCCTGCATTTAGCCAAACCTGGGAACTATCGGGTAAAACAATTTGTTTGCTTTCGCCGTATGCTACAGATACTTCAATCATTTGTATAGCATTCCGGTTATAGTATAAGTATCCACCGGCAAGGAACATACAAAAAATAAATATGGCAGCGTATGGTATAAATTTCCTGTAAAACGAGATACTTTTTACCGGTTGTGCCGTATATCCAATACGACTGTTTACTCTTTGCAGTGCAGCATAAGTATCAGTATTGGTTTCTATGGGAAGTTCATTCCAATAATTGATGGACGCTTTTTCTTTTTCCTCTGTATGTTCGTCACGGATAATCCATTTCTGGACTCTCTCTTCAGTTTCACGGGGAAACCTGAACGGCAGATATTTGCGGAGTATATTTATGATATAACTTTTTTCCATTCGGGTGCTTTTATATTATATACAAGTAAAGGGAAGAAAACTCAGTGAAAAAGTGGATTTTTTTAAGGTGACTATATACAAGTTTACACTAAATGTAAAACTTTTGTGTTTTGAGGGTTTTGATCCGCATGGTGTAGGGGCGGGTCTTGTGTCCGCCCCACATACCGCATGGTATTCCGCAAGGTGTATGCATTGCAAACCATTTTCATAGGGCAGACACAAGGCCTGCCCCTACACCGTGCGGGTCAATCCCGTTTCCATCATTTCTTTTCAGTTTTGGTGTAAGCCAATATATAATTACCTTTTTTAAAATTGCTAAACCTGTTATTTTTTACACAAGAAATATATTACTTTTTAATAAAGTACAATTTTATTGACAAAAAGATGTTTTTTCAAACCATATCATTCTTTTCTATTTTCTGTTTATATAAGTTCTCTCAACAAAAGTAGTAACTTCTCTGAAGAGAACTTATAAGTTTTCTAAACAGAACTTATAACTTTTCCCTATATAAAACTTATAAGTTTTCCGAAGAGAAGTTATGACTTTTCCTCAGAGAACTTATAAGTTCTCCTGAGTAGTCCGAATTGCTTTCCTGAAAGCACTAAAACAAACTCAAAACAAATAAATAAAAAATATTGATATTGCCTTTCTTATTTCTTTCAGTGCAAGGCTCAACTGGCTTTCTACATTCCGTTTGGTAGTTTGTAACTGTTCTGCTATTTCGGCATTAGTCAAACCTTCATTCCGGCTTAGTTTGTAGATTTGCTTCCGTTGTTCGGGCATTTTTTCAATGACATCATCTATCATTAAGCCGAGTTCTTTGGCAATCAGGTCTTCTTCTGTAGTTGCGCTTCGCTCCTCTCCTTCGATGGAGGCAAGATAGGATTCATGAACAAATTTACGTTTCAGGAAGTTGATAGCCGTGTTGCGGGCAATGGTATGCAGATAAGAATTGAATGATTTTGTGGTATCAATTGTCTGTCGGTTTTCCCAAAGGTTAACGAATAAGTCTTCGGCCAGTTCTTCGGCATCCGATTCTGATTTGATATATCCGTAAATAAAAGTTCTGGTTTTATTGTAATAAGTGGTAAAAACGGTCTCGAAAGCTTTATGCTCTCCATCCCGCAGTGCTTCCAACGTTTGTATATCCAGCTTATTTATCATAATCGGTTAATGAATCGGGAACAAAAAAAGTAATTTATTACATGATATGAAATTTCTTTTGGAAAAATTAAAGAATAATCAGATATTCTATTTTTTATTTATTTACTTTCTTTGCATCTAAAAGCAATCTATTCATGAATGATATAGTAATAAAAAGAGCCAATATAACAGATATTGAAAGTTTATCCCGGATAGGCAGGCAAACTTTTTCCGAAACTTTTGCAGAGATGAATACGGAAGAAAATATGAACCAATATCTAAAAGAAAGCTTTTCTTTGGAAAAACTAACTTCCGAACTTAACGACCCGAATTCAGAGATTTATTTTGCCATGCATGACAACCATATAATTGGCTATCTGAAAGTAAACCTCGGTTCATCACAAACCGAATTAAAAGATAGTAATGCCCTTGAAATTGAACGGATATATGTTTTGAAAGCATTTCACGGAAAGAAAGTCGGGCAACTATTATACGACACAGCCATACAAATTGCCCGACAAGTCAAAGCAAGTTATGTTTGGTTAGGTGTGTGGGAAGATAATCAAAGGGCACTGGCTTTCTACAGAAAAAATGGCTTTGTTGAATTCGACAAACATATTTTCAAATTAGGCGAAGATGAACAGACCGATATAATGATGAAGCTGAATATTGAAAGTAATAACAACAAAGATTAATGTTTTTAAAGGTTAATTTTTCGTTGATTATCAGATAATTAGTATATTTGCATAATTGCTAATAATGAAGCCTATGAAAGCAAAAACTATACTTAGCACATTACTGGTTCTGTTTATTATCAGCTTTACCGGTTGTAAAGAAGAATACAATGATGGTTGGTATGATTCCATACCGGATGGAAATTTCTTTGCCAGAGCCAATTCCGTACGATTTTATTATATCGATGAAAACGGAAACAGTCTCATCAATCCCGATGACTTAAGTACTCTTCCTGTAGCGTGTGATGAGGAATTGGAAAATCCGATTGAAAGAACTCAGGATTATAACTCAGAATACGGATATTATAATGGCAATAATAGTTGCGTACGTTATGATGAGGAAGAGGGATTATATTATGGTTCATTTACAGCCTATGGAGATTCCAGACAAAGTATATATTCTTATCCCCTGTATATAAATGGAGAAATTGATAAAATGGAAATTCATTACAGATATACAGATAAAGATGTCATCGGGGGAAAATACTGGGGCAAAATTATATCCTGGAAATATAATGGGGTACATATATACTCAGATGATGATGAATATGATACAAAAGTATTTATAACAAAGGCAAACGGTAAGACTACCGTGTCTTTAAGCAGATGATAATGAAACAGCAAATGAGGTGTCTCAAAATTAAAATTGTATAACATATAGTTATTTTTTTGGCACGGATTACGCGGATTACGCGGTTCAATGCTGCATAGAAACCGAGTAATCCGCGTAATCTGTGCCAAAAAAAGAGACTATCCTCATAACAATAGACAGCCTCATATGCATAAAGTTATTATATCAAAGCGGATACTCGTCAAACGCATACAATACCGTCGATAAATACCTCTCTCCCGTATCAGGTAAAATCACCACAATATTTTTGCCTTTATTTGCAGGTTCTTTAGCCAATTGTAAAGCAGCAAAAGCGGCAGCTCCCGATGATATTCCTACCAGCAAACCTTCCTGACGGGCAAGTTCCCTGCTGGTTCTTATGGCATCATTGTTGGATACAGTTAAAACTTCATCAATTACTGAGGCATCGTAATTACCCGGAACAAATCCCGCTCCGATATCCTGTATTTTATGCGGGCCGGATTTTCCGCCACTTAATACCGGAGAATCGGCAGGTTCTACTGCTATCACCTTAACATCCGGATTTAATTCTTTCAGTCTCTTTCCGTTACCGCTTACTGTACCACCCGTACCTACACCGGCAACAAAGATATCTATTTTACCATCCGTATCTTTCCATATTTCTTCGGCAGTAGTGTTATAATGTATATGTGGGTTTGCATCGTTCGAAAATTGCTGAAGTATAATGGAATCTTCAATGGTTTTATTCAATTCCTCGGCCTTGGCAATTGCACCTTTCATACCTTCGGCTCCCGGAGTAAGTACTAACTCTGCGCCCAGTGCCTTAAGCAGGTTCCGGCGTTCCAGACTCATTGTTTCGGGCATGGTAAGTATAAGTTTGTATCCTTTGGTCGCTGCCACAAAAGCAAGTCCTACACCCGTGTTTCCGCTGGTAGGTTCAATAATGGTAACACCTTCATGGAGTAATCCTTTCGACTCGGCATCATCAATCATTGCCAGGGATATACGGTCTTTTACACTACCCAGTGGATTAAAATATTCCAACTTAGCAATCAGGTTAGCTTCTGCTTGATGTGATTTACCGAAAGTGTTTAGTTTCAACAGAGGTGTATTACCTACCAGTTCGGTTAATTTGTTAGCGATCCGTGCCATAATAATGTATGTTTTAATGGTTAAATACTTTGTTTATGCAAAGATAGGTGGTTATTCAATGTAAAAAAATCCCATATTCGTGGTATTTTTATCACAAACGTATCTCTCCGCTACCGATACATATTTGCGAGTCCTTATCGTACACTACACCGAATTGCCCCGGACATATACCCCGTATCATTTCCGTGCTCCGTATCAGATAATTATCGTCCTGATCTAAGTAAATCTTTGCCGGAATAAACTCAATGCTATGCCTTATCTTTACAGCAACATCAATTTCATTTACAGTATCCGCCCAGGGATTACCGGATATGAAATGAAAACCATTTAACCGGAAGTTATCAGAGAACTGTTTTCCGGCATCATACCTACGCGATATATACACCACGTTTTCATGAATATCTTTATCGACCACATACCACGGGCCACCACTCAATCCGAGTCCTTTGCGCTGCCCGATGGTATGAAACCAATAACCTTTGTGTGTGCCTAATATCCGTCCTGTTTCCAGTTCAACGATTCTTCCTTTTTTATGTCCCAGGAATCTATCCAGAAAATCAGTAAAATTGATTTTCCCCAGAAAACAAATTCCCTGGCTGTCTCTTCTATACGCGCTTGGTAGACGGGATTTTAATGCAATATCCCTTACTTCGGATTTTAATAAGTTTCCTATAGGGAAAAGCAATTTGGAAACCTGCAGGTAATTGATTTGTGCCAGAAAATCGGTTTGGTCTTTCAATTTATCTTTAGCAGTGCCCAGCCATGTTTTACCATCAATCTCCCGTATGGTAGCATAGTGTCCGGTGGCTGTCTTATCGTACAGGTATCCGGCTTCTTCTTCGAAACATCCAAACTTGATAAGTTTGTTGCACATCACATCCGGATTAGGGGTAAGTCCGTATTTAATCTTATCTAATGCATATGTAATTACCCGTTCCCAGTATTGTTTATGTAAGTCGATAACATTGAAATTAAGCCCGTACCGCCTTGCGATAGCTGTGGAGAGTTCAATATCTTCTTCGGCCGAACAATCAAGTCCATCGGTATTGTCCATACCGATGCGGATATAAAATAAATCGGGAGTAAATCCTTGTTCACATAATTGGTGAACCACCACAGAACTGTCTACCCCACCCGATAATAAAACAGCAATATTCATAAGTTTAGTATCTGGTTTGTATTTTGGGGCAAAGGTCGAAATTATCATTGGTTATTCAAATACCATGAATGTGGTATATAGGTATTATAAATTGTAAAGAATTGACAAGATGGTTGTATCTAATAAAGAGAAACGGGTTAAATACCTATAAATAGAATACTTAACCCGTAAAGTGATTATATCAAGAAACCGTATTTTAATTACCCGGATACCTACTATCTCTGAATGCAACGGTTACCCCGTTCAATTTGCCAGTAAGATAATGCTCACGAATCCATACATTATCGAAATAAAGCTTTTTATTCCAATAATCTAATATAAGCCTTTCCATGTCCTTATCAGCCCAGGACCATTCAAAATGTGCCGACTCCGAAAATACAGGATTCCAATTTCCATTAGGAAGTCTACTAAAAGTTTTGTCTGTATCTACTCCACGCCCATCTATTTTGAATGTTAAAGTTCGCTGATATAACATTGTTTCATCTTCATTCATATATTCATCAACCCACTCTGCTTTGCTGCAAAGCTTTTCATCACTATTCTTCAGAAAATCATCCGTGTAATAATTATCATCTCCACAAGATGTAAGTGCGAATGTTACAACAAAAAGCAGCATTAAATTTACATAGTTAAAAGTTTTCATGTCGTTCAAATTTAGTTAATAATAATACCATATTTTGTACTCTTTCAGGGTGACAAAGATATGAAATAAAACTATTGTTCTTTAAAGAGACGTAACTGATTGTTTTTTTGTTTCACTGAAAGGAAAAATATTTTCTAAGTTTTTAGAAGATGGCGTATATTTCTAGTAATGCCACACGATTCAGCCGGAACGGCTGTTAATCTTGGTAGCCCGGTGGCTTTAGCCCCGGGACGTATATATTGATTACCCAATGCATGCCGACGGTATGCAATCTTTTAGTTATATGTTTATAAACA
>DAMCMT010000040.1:0-13034 GCA_032108265.1 Bacteroides sp. | reverse complement strand
CAGTATCGCGTACCTTTGGCACGCATCTGCTTTAATTTCATATCCTGGGGCTAAAGCCACCAAGCTACCAAGATTAACAGCCGTTCCGGCTGAAACATACTGTATCATATATGTAATATATATGGTTTATGTATTATTTATAATAGAAAAATTCCCACTACGGTAATATATTATCCCTACGCAGGTTGATAAAAGCCAGATACAAAGCAATAGGTATAAGCGGCAGAGCTATTAATAACAAATGCAGGCTATCATCCTTTGCCATATCGAAAATAATGCGTTGTGGAGAAAGCGCTTCGATAGTGAAGAAGAAAAATACAAAAATTTCCATAACCAACGTTATCATAAGCAATACCATAGCGGTATGATGACTTTCCATGTACCGGTTGATAAGTGGCGAGAAATACCGGAATATCAGAAGTGCTAATAAGGCAATAACCGATAGGATGGTTATAATAAAATAAATGCCCCACCTACCCGACGAATAATCCGAATGCGCTACCGACATTAAATCCCCATCGTTAATACCCGGCTGAATGGTTTTGTAGGGTATTCGAAACAGATAGAACGGATTGATAATCTTTGCCCATACCGATGAGGTATCTATTGTTCCGTCGCTGAATCTTAACTTATCCGTCAGACCATTGGCATCAAAATCGGCGAAATAAATGGTATCTACGAAACACGTCAGGCCTGATAAATAGTCGGACTCGCGTACGGCAGCCTGCCGGGAAAAGGTTAACGATAAATCCAGTTTGCTATATTTTTTCTTTGAATCAATAGTAAGACTGTCAATCACTAAACTCAATGACTTGACGAACTGTTTCATAGCCCGCTTTTTCCTGAAATTGAATTCCGGAAAATAAATATTTAACCCCGAAGGTTGATGAAATGCTGAATCTTTTCGGTTTATCATTCCCTTTTCGGGGTCGAAAATGTTGTATATAAATAATTCCCACGCATCCCGGTTGCCCAGGAAATAATCGGTTGAAAGAGAATCGCCGCAGAAAGCAACCAAATCATAGCGGATGGCTGAGTATGGACCGAAATCCATCATATTAAGGGAACTCCAGTTATTATTCAGTTCAACTCCTCCGCTAATGGGATTAATAATGTAACCCGGGTATCCATAACGATGTATTTGGCGGCTTTGGTGTTCGGGGAGCGAAAGGTAAACATCTGTCATCCAATAAGGTATCATGACATAAGATAAGTCGGCCGCGTCCAGCGCCGAGCTTAAGTCATTTACTTCCATATTGAAGTCTTTGGTTACTTCGGTAGTGTATCTTACTTTTCGTTGCAGAGAATCCGGACGGTTATCGAAATAACAATAAAAGTTTTTAATGTTGCAAAGATTCTGATTATTGGGGCTTAATTGCCATTGGATAACCTTTTCGTCGCCGTACATTACAGGCTCCAGTGTCTTTTCGTTTATCGAATCGGTGTTATAAACCACCAGTTCGAGGAATTCTTCAATATCATCGGGTATATCACTAACAATGGTATTCATGAATCCGCGCAGAATGATATTCCGGTTTACATTGTCATCTTCCGAGAATTTGATTTTCTGTTCCATCCAGTACGGGTACACAATGTACCCGAATGCATCGGGCTGAATAATAAGGTTGTACATACGGCCTATATCTTCTTCGCCTTTAAAAAAGTATGTATTATCCTTTGTGGGTGCGGGAACGAGTTCTTTCCACGTACCGGTAAGGTACATAAATCGGGTATCCCGTTCCATAAGAGACCATATTACTTTTCCCGGACTGGCTACTTCACGGCGAATACGATTCCAGGCTTGCGGAGTTTGGTAATGATACGGGCGGTATTGCCGGTATGCAGCAGTAAATGACTCTTGTGCCATTAATAACACAGGAAGAAAGATAAATAAGACGGTAAGATAATTTTTTTTCATACGCTAATATGAATTTTTCAGGGCTTCTTTCTTAATACAGCTAGTGAGTATATCTAAATCTATCGTCTTCCAGGAAGACGCAATCATCCACAAAGCACAACTACGTATTACGTTGGTCATTGCTCCACCCGATAACTCGTACGTGGCAGCCTGTTCAATCACCTGTTCCCGCATATCCGGTGTCCATTCGGGCGGAATCATATTCTCCCACAACTCTTTGCGGATATCCTCCGTAGGCATAGGAAAATAGATAACCGACTGGAATCTACGGGAAAAAGCTTCGTCGATGTTTGTACGCAGGTTGGTAGCCAGTATAATGGTTCCCGGAAAATCTTCGATGCGTTGCAATAGATATGCCACTTCCTGATTGGCGTGCCTGTCGTTAGAGGTTTGCGTACTGGTACGTTTTCCAAACAGCGCGTCGGCTTCATCAAAGAACAATATCCAGCGGCGATTCTCGGCCAGGTCGAATATACGCGCCAGGTTCTTCTCGGTTTCGCCGATGTATTTGGAAACTATCATCGACAAGTCGATGCGGTACACATCCATTTGATTTCTTTTGCCCAGCAAAGTGGCTGCCAGGGTTTTTCCCGTACCGGGCGGTCCATAGAACAAGGCCCTGTATCCGGGTTTGATGATACGTTTCAATCCCCAATCCTCCATAAGCAGGCGGTTGTGGATAATCCAGTTATTTATTTCTTCCAGTTGGGTGGCCGAACTGTAATCCAGCTTCATATCGTCCCAGTCGAGAGAGGTTGTTACTCTTTTGGCCGGGAAGTTAATGCTGTAGTCGGGTTTATAATCTTCGTCCATGCAGAGGCGGTGAAAAACTTCTGCCGACAACCGTATCTGTCCACTCAGGAAAGGTTCCCCCTCCCCCTGCCCTTCCAGGCGCAGGATGTTTTCGGTATGGAACCAGTGCGACGGGGAGAAGAATTTCATTACCTCAGTCCGTTTATCGGGGTTTTCACCCGCCAATATAAACGCGGCAGTTTCTCCCGTAGGCAGAAACCCACCATGAGAAATACCTTTCCAACCGCCGAACTCGGTATAGGGACGGTCGAAGTTCTTGTTATGGACAAAGAAAATATCCAGTATCTGCGGAGCCACATGCGGCATAAATGCCAGCATCAGTACCACCGTTTCGTCAAAGGTCGGTACCAACGGCAATCTATCCAGTGTTTTCCCTGCCTCGGCCGGAACCTGAATATCATAGATTGAATGATATTGTGTTTCCTGCCTGAAATAGAGCTGGATAGACGCCGTCAATACTTCATTGAACCAGTTGATAAGTATCTTCATCTTTTATTTAGCGTACTGCTGCCTGGTATCCCCGTTCGTCGGCTTCGGTTTCCAGCGAAACATCGTCGTTTACGGGCATTCCATTGATTTCAGTAGTAGGTTGCACCCTTCCTTCGGCTTGTTGTACTACATGGGTCAACTCATGACCCAATAGTTGACGTCCGGCTACCGTATCGGGTTTAAACTGTCCCGGGGCAAAATGAATATCCGTTCCCTGCGTATAAGCCACAGCACCTACTTCCGGTGCTTTTGACGAATCCGGATGAACCCGCACACCCGAGAAATCTGTTCCGAAAGAAGTTTCCATACTGGTTTTTACTTCGTCGGGTATTCCTGTTTCGTTGGGTACTTCTTTCTGCTGAAGCGGGTCGAATTTTCCCTGTAATAATTCATCCTCGTCATCATCCATGCGCTGAATGGCTTCGGCCAATCCTGCCTGCTGAGAAGCTAAACCGCGTCCATCTTCCAGTTGCAAACTTCCGGCAGTCGTTTTCTGCTGAAGTATCCGGGAAGCAGCAGGTTCAGCATTTATTTTTTCGGTATTCATTACTATTTCCATTTAGTCATTATTAAGTTTTCATGCCACGGATGTTTCAACATGCGAAAATTCCATGGCAACGACTCAAGCAACATATCATACGGTTTTTCTTCTACTTTAATTTCCCACGTTCCTTTTTCATCAAGTTGAATTGTTCCCGGCCTTTTTAAAAAAGCTTCCCGGATAGTCACGATGCTGGTTTGCCTTAATTTTGGCCAATTATTTTTACCAGCTTCCAGCATTTCATCTGCTCTTTTTCTTTCAGATTCGGGCAATAACATACCTCGCGGTATAGGTTTTTCGAGCGGCCATCCTACAATAACTTTATTCAGGAACAGTTCGTTTTCATCATATTCCTTTTCTTGTCCCATAACTACATATTGCAATAGGAAGATGGCGCGTTTGTGATTTTCTTCATCTTTAAAACTCCGCTTGTCATCATTTAAATAAATCAAAAGTAAACGGTGAAAAAAAGGTGAAAAAAGCATAAGCCCTGCATTTTCAATACGGATAGGTTCATTGTTGTTGTTAGTTTCCATAATTTCAAGTATTTGTTTAACATTAGAGTGATTTGTTTCTTTTAATATAGCTGATATTCCCGTAGGAAGTGATTTTGCCAGACGTTCCGTGAGGAAATGTTCCTTTTCGTTTTCGGAGAATCCGAGGTAATCCCGGAGTGTCAACTGAACTATCCAGTTGGCAATGTAATGTTGGATTGATTTTGAATTTAATTCACCGGTTTTCTTTTTCCACTCCAACCATAAATCGTACAATCGCGCTCCTCCTATTTTCTTTATCCAGAGAATTTGTAATTCGGTTTTGCTATTAATGATTTTCAGAAGATACATGGTATCAAGCTTACCCGCTTTCCATAATGCGGAGATTGTTTCCGGATGATTTTCGAGTAACAGAGCAAGCCAATTCTTTACTTCATATTCCCGGATACTTTTGGATGAATGTGCTCCGAAAAGGAAAATAATCCAACCGGAAACAGTTTCCGGGTTCATTTTCTTTATGTTTTTAGATGAATCAGAAGAAGAAAGTACTAATTCATTATACAATGAAGCCAATATATCTTTCAACCCGGAATATAAACCGGGGATATTCCGGGTGCGAATTTCAGTGGAAAGATAGTCCAGCAAATCAATCATACTTTGATTATAGTGGGCAGCTAACTGACTGAGTGTGCTGTAAATAAAATATTTGCGCTGGAAAAAGGCCTGATTCTCAGTCATTAACCAGGAGAAAATAACTTTCCACTTCAATGCCTGAAAATCTGAACCTGATTTACCTTCCAACTTCCCTTTATTGGAATACTGGCTTAAAAGTTGCGCGTAAGTAATTATAAACCCGCTTTGCTCCGGATTTAATTGGTGTAAAAGCTGATGTATTACCGCTTCGGTACAGGTATGGATAAAATGTCCGAATCTTACGGAATCGCTCAACAGCAAGATAAAATCTTCCCGGGAAAGTGCAGGAATCTCTTCCGGATTCCCGGGGATTATTGATTGGGCTAACTTAATATGAAGTTCGGTTAATACAGGTAATACATTGAGAGACGAATATATGGTAAACATCTCTTTATCAAGCAGTAAAAAACTGATAATATCTTCTACGGAAAGGTTGTAGTGCGCTCCAAGCTTCTGTATAACCGATAGTACAAACATTTGCCTGCTGAAAGCCGCGAACGGGGCAGCATATATAACCTGAAAGATAAATTCCCATTTCAACAAACTGAATTCATTACCTGCTTTACCCGCAAATGTGTTCCTTTCATGATGTCTATCCAAAAGCTGGGCATAGGATATGATAAACGGACTTTCGGCCGGAAGAACAATTTCGACCAGCCGGTGAATTTCTTTTTCAGATAATTGCGCCAGTAATTTGCGGCAGGTTAATGGAACGGATAACAACTGCCCCATATTCGCATACGAAAACAAATGTGAATGATGAGTGCGGTCGAAACGTATAGAAAATACAATTTCCCGCAGGGAATAATCCATGTAACCGGCGTCAGCCGCCATCATATCACCGTGTGTCTCCTGACGTATTTCTTTCAGAATATCGAATAGTTCGGGTAATTGTTCCACCGTTTTTTCCAGTTCGGGTATATTGTCTGTTACCATTCGGGTTAATCCTACGAATGTGAAATTGAAACGGGCGGCCAGTCCCCGCAAGGTATACAGCACTAATTGCTTCCGGTTAAAACGGCTTCCGGTTTCGGTAAATAAATAAGCCAGTACCAGTATCCACACGGCATTTCGATATTCGGGGAATGAAATTTCCTGTACCGGCTTGTTTTTGTAAGCCTTAATCTGAACGCGAGTGTATAGGTTTACAAATTTACTTTCGGACGGACGACATCTGTTGATGATGTTTTCCAATTGTTCATCGGTAAATTGTAGCGCGAGTCGGCGGTGCAGAAAATCATAGTGCGCATATCTTTCCAGAAACTCCCGGAATAACCCGGCCGACGAATAAAGAACTTCATTTAATAAAGAACCTAATTGTATGTTGTCATTCTGCGCAGTAGACGGTAAATACCCGTGAAGCAGGAAATATATAAGTATTTCGAGTTTGTTCTGTTGATTGCTTATCCGCCTGACACCTTCGGTTCGGGTTGTGCCCGGAGATTCTGTATTAATTTGTTTGAACCATTCGTGCAAGGCTTCTCTTAAACGCTTGGGGTATAGTGTATCGAAATCTTCTTCGGGAATAGTTCCCAGGTCTAGTGGCAGGTTTTCGATAATACAGGTTTCATCTTCATGGTTGTAACAAGTCATTACTTCTTCGGCAACCTTTTCGAATACAGGTTGATAAAGGCTTTCCCAACGTTGGTTTACGTGTTGGGCAAACTCTTCGTTACCGGTAGTAAACTCGAATATGACTTTGTTAATATTTACCATAAGCCAAACTGTCTATGATTTTATCCGATAATTCACTTAACCCTATTTTTTCTTCCGTACACGATAAATACCGCCAGAAGGTATAATCTTTCCGGAATGATACAAGTTTTTCCCGGCGGAGCCAATAAATCGTTGTTTGTATATGGGCAGGTATACGAGAGAGAAATAACTGCTCGCAATTGTTCGTAAATTCGCTGTCGTCCATACAATCGTCATTGGCAGAGAATACGGCAGTAATTACAAAGACTTCCCGCTGGTTAAACAAAGAATGCTCCAACAGGAAGATTTCCAGTTCGTGCCTTTCCGAAAAAAAGATTGTTTTTACATATTCCTCTACTCCCGAACTGCTTTTTCCGGTGATGTCGAGTAAGTTAGAAGCCATTCCGCGTGCATATCCCCACCGGGGTACATTACGCAGAAAGCGGTTTCGGCGCAACCTGTTTTCGCGTATTCCTTCCGGGTCTTTGAAAAATTCCAGATCGCTGTACTCGCCATACAAATAATCGAGCATATCCAGCCATTCTTCTTTACGGTCTGTTAGGGAACTTTCGTCCAGTTGCATGATGGTAGGCAGGCTTTTAAGTTCCTGTAATCCGTCGGTTATCAGGTTATCGAAGATTTCCAGATAGCGGTGCAGAGAAGTGGCTTTGGCATAGCAAGCCGGAAAATCATTCTTTACCGGATAGTGTGTAAAAAGATTGCGGAAGATACCGGCGGGATGCCGGCGAAGCAATTCCTTATCTGTCGCATCATTTTGTGCCCCATACATTTGCAGGTGCATAATATGGTGCAGGCGCGATACCAGTACCCAGTCGGGCGACAGTGTTTTCCTTCTTTTCTTAAGTATAACCTCCGGTTCGTTATCACCGGTTGGCAGTTCAACAATGTAGGATATCAACAACTCGTCTTTAATACGAGATTTTATAAACTCTTCCAATTCTATCCCGTCAATTTGAAGAGAGAACGAAAGGATATCATGCACCCCCTGAATCTTCTGCAATTGGTGGTACAGGTGCAGGAAGTTATATTCTTTTTCTTCCCTGAATAGCGATTCATCATCTATCACCATTCTGCGCTGATAGGGTCCGTCCAGTATTTCGTCCAGACTTGCACCATTCTCAATGAGTTCGCTCAACTTCCTGAATCGCACCCCGGAAGCCAGAAATTCCTGAATTTCTATGTACACCCGGGCAATGAGCGCTTCGATATTGGCGTGTTCGTTTGCAATATCCAGTGCAATATGCACAGAAACATTTTTATGTTCGAGGAAACGGATTGTACCGATGTTCTCGCACAAATTGCGGTGGGCGTGATAGATGGTACGGATTTCCTTCTCAATCTCCCCCCGCCTGCTTTCAGAGGTTCCGGGTGCTACATCGGCAATAAAATCGTATATTCCCGCTTCCAGCCGTACCAAAGGCCAGATGTTTACCAGGTTATCAATTGACGATAAGAATAATTTGCGGTAATCCCTCTCTGTTACCGGGTTCACCGGAAAAACCTCTTCGGGTAGGAAAAGCGTATTCTTTACAGGGTCGAAGCTGCCATCGGACGGGGTCAGATAGTCACTAATATTGAATTGCAACCGGTAATCCAGTTCTGTTAATGCATAGTTTAAAGCTTGTAGTGTGGTTACCCCCGGGTCGTGTTCGTTGAAATCAGTCCATACTTCGCCCGACAATCGTTGCACGGTTTGTATCGACTTCTCCTGAAGCCGGGTGTACAAGTCATCCAGCTTGTCTTTCCGAAGTATGGATATATGTTCTTTCATTGTTCGTCGATTCCTGTTCTGGTTACAAAATCCATTGTCAATAGCGGGGTTATCTGGTAGTGTACCATCACTCCCTCGCCGTAGTCTCTGCGTGTACGTAGCTGCAATTCGCAGCATTTATTATCGTCCTTTTTCCAGCGGAATTGAATACGATTGAAAGAGACTCCATACCACGACTGGCTACCCTTTATCCTGCCGTTCTGCCCAAAGCAATGCATAGCGGTTATGTGGCTTACCGCATACTTTCCTTTGCTTTTTAGTCCGCAGGCGGCAACTATCTGGTAGGCTTTGCAGCCATATTCTTTCTCGATAATGGTGTGCCATTGGCCGTTGGCCAGCTTTTTACCTTGCATGGCACCGGTAAATGAGTCGGCTTGTATGTTGCCGTTTACCTGTAGGTTTACTTTTCCATTTTCGCCCAGGATTATATTACCATCTTGTTGCAGGGTTAACATAGCTTTTTCTTCCAACCCACGATGAATATGCAACTGTTCATCTTCGCCCAGGGATACTACCCATGCCGGATTACCGTCGAGGATATGGCGCCTGATTTCAATAACCGAACCTTCATTATTCAGTGGTGAAAGCAGCATTCCCCGTTCAGGCGATTTGCTAAAACCGTCGTCGACGATATTCAGCATAGAATCCACCAGGTCGGCAAATTGGGAGCTATCGGGCTTCTTTCCTTTGCCGAAGTATTCTTTGAGTGTTTTACGGTTGGTTTTGGGCATAATTATTGATATTTTTGAGTGAGGTAAAGAGTGAGGTAAAGCAGTAAAAGAGTGAGGTAAAGTAGAATCCATGCGGCATCGTCTACTCAACTCCTTTACCTCCTTTACCTCACTCTTTACCTCACTCTTCGTCTCATATCATCCTATTCAATCACAAATGTGCGCCCCAGTTCCAAATCACCATATTCTACTGTCTCTCTCCACTCCTGCGGCGTACAAACTATTATATACTGGTTATCAGCAGGTACCGAAATACCCCACGGCTCTGAAGGCATTATCCGGAACGAATCATCCCGTCCGGGTATGTATTCATTCGTAAATAAATCTCCCGTCCGGTTCTCTTTCTGATGTATTACTTTAATTCCATGCAACTGTTCCACTCCCCTGTTCTCAACAATCATGCTTTGCAAATCATTTACCGAAAACGAATGCCCGAATACAGGTAATTCGCCACTATCTGCCCACGGGGCAATACACCTGCGAATGCTCCGGCGTATTTCCGTTACTGTCGTTCCGGTAGAACAACCTCTTCTCAGGCTGATTCCACAGAAGACCGTTACCTCTTCGTAAAGCGGATTAACGATATGTAAACGGGCAAAAGGAGAAGCTTTACATTCAATAAAGGCCTGCACCTCATTCAAGAGTTTATCTTCGCAAAGCGGCCATTCATTGTCTATACGCGCATTTACTAAAGCAATCGTTACTGCACCCGCATACTTTAAATCATTTGCTGCATCTATCCCCGGCAGGCATTTTACCTTCTGAATCTGCGGGAATTCCTGCAAAATAAGCTGCTCGTAATCCCGTGGTAGCAATGCCCTGTTTCGATGCGAAATGCGTTCGCGCAGGCGTATCGACATTTCGCGCGGAGTTTCGGGCGGACGGGCATCTGTTACCTGACTTATCTGGCTGTAATCCTCTAAGCCGGGAAATACTGTTGCCTTTTGTACTTCGTTTACAACTTCCGCTTCGGCTACCTGGGTATATATATTCTTCACCGTAGCGCAATTTTCCAGTCCACTGTTTACAGCCAGGCATATCCAGAAAAGGCCTTCAACATCCAGCATTTGCTGCGATACAGGTATAGGAAGTTGTATCTGTACTTTCCCGCTATGCCGCAAGTTGCCGGTATTATCGGTAAGAACATAAGACGGATTTATACGTTCCCAACGCAAAACATTTTTAAAATACCAACTTGTGCAGCAACCTGTGGTGCATATGTGCTGTTTTTGCAAAGGTTGCGTATCGATGTAAAAGGTAAATATATTCTCTCCTACCGCACCGCTGAAGCCGATTAAAAGATTACCTTCATCGTCGGGTCCTTCGGCAAGGGGTATAGGCCGCGTAGTATCGGCTGTTATATCTACCCTGTCTGATAAAGGACGTATGTATGTTATTTCGATGGATGCCGGCTGGCCGATAGCAAAGTAGCATATTTCTTCGGCCGAGTAACTTAAACGCGGGGCATCCATAACAGGCACCACCGGTTCCTGGGGAAGTTGAAGTTTGCGGCGGTGGCGACTGTTGTACACCATTGTTTCGGTAAAAATACGGCGATATTCTTTTTCGCCGAAGCCCATATCCGGTGCAACCAGCATTACCCGGAAAAAGCCGGAATGTGCATAACCAAATACAAAATCGTCGGCCCGCCGAATACCGAAATCATCTATTTCGGGAAGGTTGAACGATAAACTCGCTTCATCCGATAGCTTTCCATCAGGCTCAGGTATCGGGTCATCCACACCCTGCGTACGAAAGATGTATTGAAATTCGCCGCTGGTGGTGGACTTCCACTCGTTGTTTTGCAGATACTGCGTACGTACCCGGAACGAACGGTTGTTGATTCCTTTTCTATATTCCTTGTAATAATATTCCAATCCGCCTGTGGCATCCGGAATATGCTGCCAGTGGAAACTTAATCCTATTTTACCTGCCCGCTTGCAGATTATTTCATAGTTGCCGAAAACAAACCACGAACCACATTGCCCCAATACCCCGAATGGAGAAAAAGGCTGGTTAGTATCGATAACTCCCAGTTCATTATACATATTCATGCTACGGATACCGCTAACATCCACCTGTATATGGATTTTTTGTATCAGCATACGCCGTGCCCATGAATAGGCGAACAACCATGAACCCGGATTCATCAATAGACGGATTGAGGGCTTTTCTTCATTTTGAAAAGGTATAACTGCGGGGAAAGTATTATCTAATTTAAAGCAAAACACCATGCCCGATTGAAGGTTGCAATTAATTATCAGGTGCTGAACGGGCTTCCAGCCTTCGGCTGTGCTTATATCTATCGTAAAAGCATCGGCCACCATCTTCAGCCGGGCTTCGTCAGTACCAATTTGCTGCTCACGGGCAATGTCGCTGACGATACTCCTCAGGTAGGCCAGCGATTCGTCCGTAAAACAGCAATGAATAATAACTTCCCTTGTTCCTTCACTCATCAGAAATACATCCGATTTCATTACAATTCCTATATCTAATCTGGTTTGTATATTCTCTGGAAAGTCGGTACGCAACAAGGATGTAATGTAGTTCAGGGCAGCTTCGGGATAACGTTCCTTATTTCTCTCAGTAATAACGAATGATATATTTTCCACCCGTAGGTTATTTATTCGCAAATTGTCCATCAACCGATAGCCAGAGAATTCAACATTCTCTTTTACAGGAAAATAGCTACCAGATGGAATAATAAAATCTAATATTGCAGGTTTTTTTTCGAAACTCAGCCAGGTTTTCCCTTTTATTTCCGGACGAGGCTGTATATGGAGTATTTCCCGGTAATAAAATAAGGGTAATTCTTTCCATTTAAGATTGAAGCCGGAAACAATTTCGCCGTAATTTTTCAGGAAAGAAATAAGTACACCCAACGATGCATCCATGGTACCGGTTGCATAAATTTCTTCCTTGTAGAATCTTGTTTTTCGATGCAATACGGTAACAGATGCCAGGAAGAGATAGAAGAAACGGCGGAAGAAACCGTCGACCAGCACATCGTCCTTGCTCCGGGGTATGAGGGGTTTCCATATACTACCCATTTGGCCGGGTTCAAACTCTACCTGATACAATGAAACAAAATGCGGGAACCACGGGGCAAGGTTAGCCTCAATCTGGCCTTCGAGGTCGCGCAGCAATTCCAGCGAGCCACTATACAACGAAAAGGCTTCGAGGCGTTTACGCCAACCTTCCATAAGCAACAGGAGGGTGCGGATGTAATATACTTTTTCTTCTTCGTCCTGTAGAAAATAAAACACTTCCTGAATGGCATCGGTGTCGATATGCTCGATCTCGGAAAGTACCACAATGGGCTGGTAGTGATACAGGCGTGCAAATTCTTTTGATTTACGCAACACGCGGTTGAGCAGTACCGGCAGGTGTTCTTCCAGTATATGCAAAGGGAAATCCATGGCGACCCGTTCGGCACGGTTTTCCCTGCTCAGTCCGTCTGTTTCATAAATGTTCTTCATAATAATACGGGTATACCAGGTTGCTACGGGTATTGGTAAGCCTGATGGTATATTCGAGCATCACTTTAATAATACCCTCACGTTCCTCACTGGCATCGATAATTACATTTTCGAGCGTTATGCGTGGTTCGTAATACAGTACTGCCCGGCGTATAGCCGATATAAGCTGAGTACGGGCAGTTAAGTCCATATTCTGGAAAATAAGGTTGTGCAGGTTTGTGCCGTAATCGGGGTTCATTACGCGCTCGCCTTTCCGGGTTGAAAGCAGGATGATAAGGCTTTGCCTGATGTCTTCTTCGTCCGAAGTCATCAGGGTAGGGCTGATACCGTCGTGAAACTCAGGCGGAAACGCCCAACCTTTGCCCAGAAAAGACCGCTCCTTGTTCATT
>DAMCMT010000039.1:38468-39714 GCA_032108265.1 Bacteroides sp. | reverse complement strand
TAAGGGCATTCACTAGGAAATGCCCTTATAGTTTGCGAATAATTATCATTATCTTCGACTAATTAGCCGACAAAGAAAGCCTTTCACCGGCTACATTCACAATATAAACACCTTTATGCAAATTCACATAAATTGTTTCAGTCGGAATATTTTGTATCCTGTTTTGATATAAGATCTGTCCTTGAGTATCGTATATTATTAATTGACCATTCTTGTGGGTTTCCGTCAATCCGCTGATTTCAATCCGGCCGTCGGAGTAATATCCGGTAATGCCGGCTGATTTATTTGCCGGTTGGTGGTCTGCGGAGAAACGGAGAATGAAACGGTCTTCATGGTCGTCAGGTTGTGTGGTGAAACTGTACACCGGATTTTCTTTCAGGTCGATCTGCCTGGTTGTAAAATTATCAATAAGAATAAGTGATTGCAAGTGATCAAAACTTTCCAAACGCGATGCAGTAAGGGTTACCTGGCAGGGTTCGATGGCTGGACGCATATATACGTTTACTTCATTAATATCAAGTGGTAATATATTGGATGCCAACGAATTTCCATCCGACGATTTGGTATAAAGCTGGCTGTTTCCACGGGTGGTGTTGAACAGTTTAGAAGCATCTTCGTAATTACGAGCTTCAGTTGTAGCTTCTGGACGGAATCCAATTGCTATCCTATCATAGGCTATGCTTTTGCTATCTTTAACTTCCAGAAGTAATTCGTTCTCAGGTACATATTCATCACTTAATATGCTGCGGGAAAAGTTTACCTGTTTATGTTTACGTGCGGATGCCGGAATGTTGAGGGTAGCTGTTCCCTCGGTCACTTTTTTGAGGATAAACATTTGCATGGGAGCTATGATGGACGACGGTTCAGGCGCGGGAGCGCCCTCTTTTTTGACTGTTTCAGTAGTTAGTTCAAACACATACGATTCGGCATTACCCATAATCCCACCGTTTGAGAATGTGCCCCGGCCGTCTTTAACAAGGGCGAAACTGTGTTCAATATCATTTTCGCTTATTCCCCAATCGGTGAGGTCGCCATTAAGTATATCCATTAAATCTATAGGAACAGTATATGGATTACCCAGGTAATTCCAACCTTCGGTTATTTGTACTTGTACATCGGTAGTGTTAGGAGTTTCGGCGGTGTAATTATCGGTTATAGACCTGTCGTTGTTTACAAAAGTAGATAGAGATGTGGGTGCAAAATCACGTACAAGGCTTATTTTGTCTATAATACGGTCGGAGGCTTC
>DAMCMT010000039.1:25611-38435 GCA_032108265.1 Bacteroides sp. | reverse complement strand
TTACCGGTAACCATTCCGCTTTTGGGGGATAACAAGGGCTGTTGAACGCCGAAGAGCGAATTACCATTTGGTGCAGATACAAGGTTAAAAAGGAAATAGTCGGCATATATTTTTTGGAATGGTGGTGTAAACCCAATAATGCGGCGCTGATTTGCAGCCTGAGGGTCAAGATGAAGATCGACCTGGAACAAACCCCGTTCCTGTAATTCCAGTTCAAGGTTATTGCCAGGCATGGTTACTGCGCCTTTTACAAACAGATGGGCCGTTTGGGTTTTTCCTGTATCATCGAAGCTGGACTGGAGAATAAGTCGTCCCTGCTTAATATCAATATCGTTGGTTTCCACACTTATATTTGGAGCTATTAAAACGGCTACGGTATCTTCTTCTATGTTCTCTACAAACGCTTGGTTCCTGATTAGTAGATTAGGAAAGTTTATGTAGTTATCTGTTTTATGGGCCGTACCGATTATGTATTGTGTATGTATCCCACTGAACTCGAATATACCCGAGGATTCATTAGTAAAAACATTTCCCTGGCTTATATTATTTATAAAATTACGGGTTAATAATATGCCTCCTTCCAGTCTTATCTCAGGATTACCTGCGGCAATAAGATTTCCTTCGATATGCATGACAACAGGTTCCCATTGTGATATAGGAGCAACATACATTTTACCCGCCACGTACATAGCAGGATTGGCAACAGATGTTTGCGCATGGATTGGCAATAAGCATAGAAAAACCGATAAAGACAGAAATAATCTGAGTAAGCTGGCTGGTTTCATGAATATAGAGGTTTTAATAGGTTTTGATTTCATATTCTAATCCGGTAAGTGCTCGGACATTCACATCTATAGGTTTGGCTTTTTTTGCCTCTTCCAAACTGTTATAACCTTTACTATTTACGGCGGTAATATTAATCTCGTATTTATGGTTGCGCAGTACAGGAAGAAAATCTCCATTGCGTGATTTAAAGTCAATCCGGTAGAAGCATTCAGATTTACCTTCGTAAGTAGCTTCGAGAATTAGAAAAATTCCGTTATATTGTTTATTGACAGAATCATCGCATTCTCCGTTAAAAACTTCGCTATTGTCTTCATCATACATTTTAAGATAGTAAGGTTCAACCTGTAGTTTTTGGGATTCGGGTACATATATGAGTTTCCTCATATTTCCATCAGGAAATTCTAGAGAATAATTAAAAAAATGACTATCGTTAACAATACGTGTTCTATAATCATTGACATTGGGTACAGAAGAATGTATATCCGATAATTTTTCACCGAAACTCCGTATAATTCTTCCTTCGGGATGATAACCGACTACATATACTTTCTGGATTATGAATTTTTTCCTCAAGTCAGAGTTCATGCTACCTTTGGGGTTATACATATCGATTCCGACATCAACCCGGGCATACATTCGTAACAAGTCAATAGCAATGAGCGGCATTTCGTTTTCGCCATCCACCATAATATATGAAGTGTGTATACCACACATGGGTAAGTGATTAGTTGAAAAATTTGTCCAATCATAATTTATATCCAGGTGATCATGGAAATGCTGTCGTTGTATTTGGCCGGATGTTCCAGCATCTTCGGGTATATTTTCCTTAATACGGAATTCATTGATGGCATCGCGGCAATTGGCCAGTACCATTATACGGGCACCCTTGTCGGAAGTTGTAATCTCTTTCGGTATTTCAAGTTCGAATTGTTTGACTTCACCAGTATTGGTTCCAACGTCTTTGATACTACTTTCGGGTAGGCTTATATGCTGGTAGTAAAAATCTGTCCTACCATCGCGGCGAAAAAGAATTACATCCAGCTCGGCAATATTATTTTCGGGTTCTGCAATTGTTCTGCTTCCGGGTGATTCTGCACTCTTTGCACCTGATACCTGGATGACGAAAGAAGTTTGTGGCACCACATTCCGGATTGTTTCGTCGGAACAGGCTGCTAATACAAGGAGAAGAATTACCCAATAATATGTTATTATGCTTCGTTTCATTTTCTTGTAAATAACTTCCACTTATTTCAATCGTTTAATTCGACATTCAGTGTATGGTTATACCATACAGCAGCTTTCACTTCGATTTCGCTCTTTTTATCTTTGTTCCGGGCTTCTTCAGGAGATTCAGCCCCTGGCCCGGATGCACTTGTTATAGTAATTTCGTAGACATGGTTGCGAAGCATACGGGCAAACGAACGGCCGAGTAGAGGATCTCCGATACCTGCTTCGATAATAACCTCCTTAAACACTTCCTTTTCTTCATCCCAGATATACCATATTATTTCGAAATCAATACGGTAATACGTAACGGTGGCACTTTCTCCTCCAAATTTACCTCCTACTACAAGGCAAGTGGCATTAGAATAGTCATCTCTTTTTTCGGTACGGTCGATTTCCATGACATATATTGAGGAGGTAACAGATTCGTCTTTTTCGACATTATATTCCAAAAAATCAGTGGTTGACCTAGCTGTAGAAGGAACCGTAACATTTGTAACCCGACGCATATCGGTATTATAGGGATAATCGCCCCATTCAGCATTGGACCCCGGCGTTACACATCCTATGGTATTGTATTTATAAAAATGCACGCTTGTTAGCTGGAAGTTGGCTGCTTTATTCGTTACATCTACCCGTGCTAGTGCACGATACAGAGGTATAGATATATCAGTGAGTTTCTCTTGCAAGGTTTCATTAATTTCAAGTGGACCGTATTCTCCAAACATGGGTATGCAGCGGAATTTATCACTACCATCGAGTTTTGCAGGCCAACGTTTATCACCTTCATTACTATCTAATTCAAAGGTAATTCTTGATAACACTTCATTTTTCGTGCCATTCAGTCCTGCCTTATTGATGTCCTGGCTGGCATTGGCTATTATAACAAGATAGTTGTTTTCTGCATTGTTTTTGGTTAGAGTTACCTTAAATTCTTTGGTAGAAGAATTATCTGTTATTATATCACCGGTAGCCCTTTCTACAAAATATCCCTCTTTAAATACGAGAACATCAATATCCTCAATCTTATTCTCTTCTATTGTTGTAAGAGAACGCATACCTCCACCACCGGAAGAAATACTAAAAACCAAATTGACCTCATCTCCGACGGGTGGACCAGGAGGTATAATTCTTTCTTCCTGACAGGATGTTACCAGTACAGGTATAAAAAGAAGAATCATCCATATGTTATTTTTCCTTTTCATCTTCACTTTTAAACTTCTGTGCCTTGCCTGATGAGGTACCAGTCATTAATTACCAACTCGAATATCGTATAATCAGAGCTAAGAACTATTTTTATGTCGAATTCATCCTCTTGTTCCAATTCCTCATCGGTGTATATTTTGGCCAGATACTGATATATATCCAGTTCGTATTTCTGTTCCCGGGTACCATTGTATTCGGCATCTATATACAAAGTCAAATCACTACCTCGGAGTATTTGCATGGTGGTGAAATTCATCAGTTCGTGATACTGTCCGGTTGTTTGCCGTTTGTATGGCAAATAAACCCGTAAGCTACTTACCAAAGTTCTATTTTTATAATCAAACCCACCATTATTACCTTTCAGGTAGCCATGTAGTTTGATGTTGTCCGGCCAGCCGCCTTCGAAAGATATATCCACGTTGATATGGTTGGTGTTTTTGTAAAGAGCTAGCGTATCATATTGAACACAGCTACCAACATCTTGCACGCGTATATCTTTAAAGCTATAGTACACATCGGAAGGTTGCCGGTTGACGGTATCTCCTTTCTGTGCCTTGATATTTATATTCAAATTATCAAGATTATCGGTACCGAATACGATGTACGACTGTCCTACATTGAGGACAGACGACAACGTATATTTACCAAACCTCTCAACCGATAGTATTGCATTATAATCCGTTTCCCGGAGCTGATCGACTGTAAAGTGTTGTTGTTGCACCAAACGATGATTTTCATCATACAGATACAAGTCCATTTCATCCACTATATCTTCGTACCGGTATTTCTCCATAACAGATTCGAAATACACATGCAACAAAATGGGGCAATCGCTGAAATCTTCCTTGTAACAACTTGTATAAACAAGGGTGATTATAAGTAGCATATATATATATTTCTGTTTCATAGTGGATGGCTTATTTTCCGGGTTATTTATCAGATGCCTGTTGACTGAGATATTTTTGACCAGTCTACTACTTTGACTTCAACATCCACATCAAATACTTTAGGAATAGGAATCCAGGGGTCCTCTTTATTTTTACCTACTCCCAGATCTTTGATGCCAGTAACCTCGATTTCGTAATAATGATTGCGCAACACACTATATATTATAAGGTCGTTTGGAGTATCCTCGTCTCTTTCATCCATTATTGGGAAGAAATGGTAATTTTTACCATCCACGTATTCAACCAGATTTGTTACCCCTGCACGAGTAGGCTCGCCATCAGTTATATATCTCTTACCATCGAACATACAAGTCCAAAATGTTGTACCAGCCAATTTTGAACCCTTCGGAGATAAATCGGCTGGATTATGTACTTCATCAGCATGCGGTTCGTATACAGTTTCTAACCGAATATATGTCGTATTACCATAATACTGATAATCATTATCATCGTAAGCAGTTGTATTTTCAACTATATAAAAGAAATTGGTTAAATCCGTTATATTTGTATTAGCATCAATTCCAATAAATTTGCTTGCATCATCATAATAATTAGTAAATACAGGATTCTGGGGTGTATTTACTCCACCAGATCCGGGTTCGTCATGAACGGCACTTATCACTACATCATGTTTTGGATCGGGTGGCTGAATCCCATCCGGGTTTTGGAGTTGTCCTACCAAAAATGTCTCTTTCTGTATTGAGCCAATACTATACCTTGGATTAGTAAATACACCTTTCATGTTTGAATATGTAGGGTTATTACCGTTTACTTTCCAAAGTTTCACCTTGGCTGCTAACCGTCCGATATTTGCAATGAATTGGTTATCTACATCCGGGTCAACCCGCTTTTTAACTGTAATTTTATGCGGCCATAGAGTACCCATCAGATACGAATCACCAGTAAGATTCGGATGTATCGGAGGATTTGGTGTCTCATTGAAACTTACATTTATAATTTGTCTTTCAAATTCAGCACGTGTAGATGGTGCATTAATAGGTTGACCGGAAATGGGATTGGCAAAAACATACAAGAACTTATCACCTGTTTTCAATTTGAAAGTTACCATTTTTTTATTATTAGTATCTTCAACCAATTCCACATTTGGAATACTGGTTTCGAGTTTTCCATCGACATCATATACATATATCCATACCCTATTGCCATTAATTGTGCCTTCGTTACCCTGCAAACCCTGAGTTTCATCCGCACGAGGCTTTAAACCTTTCTCATCAAATACCCTGATTTGCAGTCTTACTTCCTGTTCATCTCCTCCACCAGACCCGGTATTTGGACCTAATGTCTCTTCACTACATCCGGCAAATAATACCACGAATAGCAAGAGTAATCCTAAATAAATTCTTTCTGTTTTCATTCTGTTTTCTTTTTAGTTCAATTATTCGTTTTTCCTTTATTATCTGTTGATAATATTTTCGGGGAAGCGGCATTCGAATTTAATTCTGTCGCCATATTCTGTGCTTGTTATATCACCATCTTCATTTTCCCGGTTCTATATTTTTATAATACACTTTTATATAAGCAGCATTGCGCAACAAGGGGAAGAAATTATCGAGCATATACCGGTACGGTGCGCCACCATTGAACTTTTTGAGCCGTGCCAGACGGCCAAGCTGCGGGTCGGCATCCCATACGGGAGACTGATTGATAATTTCATTTATCTGAGCCTTTTCGTACATACCTGATTGTTCAACCAATTGCCTTAGCCCATTCCAATCAACCGCGCCGTTGTACACGCGTACCTGTTCGGGAGCAATGGGTGCATAGGCTACAACAAAATTCTTAAGTGCCTCTCCCCTATCGCCAGCCAGTCGCTGGTTAAAGGCAAGATTACCCTCGGGCGAAGCAAAACCGGCAATAAGGATGTGGTCGATACGACTATCTTCAGATTCCCTGATAGCACGAACTGCAGTAATGAGTTGTAACAGGGAATGGTTGTTTTCTTTATATTTACGGTCGATAACACGTTCAGCCTGGCGGAAATAGATTGTAATAGCACCACGACGCATCTCTACCGAACCATCGAAATCGCGCATTTCACCAGGAATGGCTTCGGACAGGAACGGATATTTCTGCGCCAACCTATCGCCGGTAGTTATTATAGGAGCGGTATTGACTATGATTTCCTCTGCCACATATTCCTGTGGCTTATCGTCGTTCAAGTTTATATTATTGACTGCAACACCCATTTTTACCTCATTAGCCGAACAACACCCAACACGAGTACCGTAGAGCATCAGTTGACTACCGGGAATCCACGGGTAACAAGGCACTGTAGTTGTATAGGCTACTGATTGTCCGTTTGCAACAATGAATGGCGTTTGTCCGGGCATACGGCCTGTTGCCCGAAGATGTCGCTGGTCAATCGTTTCGGCCTTGCTCCCGCGGATTGTGATAGCCGGAAGTTCCACATGGTTACTTCCGTTTTGTATAACTGGCTGCACAATGAGGTTGTAATTGGCAGAGACGGCCTTGTCTCCTGCATAAAAAGAAAACATCACCGTTAGATTCTCTCCCTCTCTCCTAAACCGTACATCATCAACGAGAACCGAACGCATAGGCGCCTGTGCCGCAACACTCAGTGCAGCCAGTAAAAAAATAGTCTGTATTGTCGTGCGAAGGTGTGTCATGGCGGGTTTATTTTATTATATATACCAGTTTAATACCCAGGCTTGTAGGGCCAAAGTATTTCTTATCAAATTTTCCTATAGGATCCGAACATTTAGCTCGTGGATACTTATCATATTTAAGGAATGCTCCGCCGAAACCGGCTGTAAATTCCAATCCCCAGTGTTTGCCCAGCATCCAGTGGTATCCATAAGATATACCTGCACCGAATCCGGTACCTTCGTAACGGAATTCTTTTTCAAACAATAACGGAACCTTCCTGTCGCTTACATTATAGTGTATGTAAAAAGGATGGATTCCAAAGAAATGTCCGTTGAAACGTTCGCACAACCAATATCTGAACTCGGGCTTCACGGCAAAATGCACCAGCTTGCGATTGTTGTCGCCCTTCCCATCTTTATTGAACGGATTCCAGGCGACCGACAGTTCGAGGGTTGTTTTGCGCGACAGCGCAGTTTCAATTGCCAGATTAGGTGTTAGTGCCGCTATACCATACAGAAGGTTAGTTTTTACAGCAAAACGGGAAGGAACACGACCGTAATCAAGGCTATCAAGGGATAGTTGATTTTTCGTATTAACCAGTTCAATTACCATTGGAGGGTGTTTCACAACACCGGAGTTATAAACAAGGCCTTGATTAGGTGTTCCCTCCCGTTTGCTGATTGTTGTTGCTTGAGTCGTTATTACTTTTTCATTCTCTTTAGATGGTTTTCCAGCTTCATTAAACTGCCGCAATTGCTGTTCGAATTCGTTATCGCGATACGGAACAGGTGTATATACCGGTGTACGCGACTGTATGGGAGCTGGTGCCTGAGGACACGGTGCCGGCTTTTTCTTTTTCGGCAAACAATCATCTTCCACTTCTTCAAGCGGAGTAATAAGTATCTGACGTCCGTTTATAACATATGTATGCCCGGTAGCTACCAGTAACTGGTTTAATGCCACACTGAGCGGCAATGTCTGGCGGGTAAAAGTTACCTTACCTATGTCGTCGAATGTGTTGTGGTTGACTGCAAAATGATATCCGGTTTGCTTCTGTATTTCGACCATAGCTTCGCGCCGGGAAAGCGTCTGCCGGGGAAAACCTATGTTCTGCTCCTGAGCAACTAATGTTACGGTACATAGAAGCAACACCATGCAGAACATTATCTTTCCGTATGAAACAATCCGAATCCGGTAGTTGATGTTAAGGTTTTCAGTCATGTTATTTGCCTCCATTCGTTAATATATTACTAGCTGACGGCCTTGCACCTTATAATCTATCTTGCCGCTTATTGTTTTTATAACATTCATTACTTCCTCAAGCGTTTTATCGCCTTCAAAAACAAATGAATAAAGTTCCTGGCTCAATCCGGGATGATTGTTAACCAGTGAAACATCATAATAATCGGCTACGGAATACAAGATGGAATTCAGTGCAGTATATTCGTATTTATTGATTATCCACTCGGGGCCCCTTATACCAGGTCGAATCCGGTGAATTTCCATACGGCCGGTTGCCGGATTAAGTATAATGTCTGTACCCGGAGTCATTACCAAATCCCCTTTCAGGCCTGAAGCTTTTAAAGTAGCTTCGCCATCATACAATGTAATACGGGCGTGCTCTTTACCGGAGATTGATTCGACCCGGAAAGTAGCATTTATAGCCTCGACAGTAATATTATCGGATTTTACTTTGAAAAGATCTTCGGTGTTCCTGATGCGGAAACATGCCTCGCCAGCCAATTGCATATTGCGATTGCGCTTATATGCAGCATCGTACTCGAGGGTAGCGTTGGAGTTGATCCAAACGGTTGTAAAATCATCCGGAATTATCTTTTCGCGGGTTGCTTCGGGGGTTTTTACAGTAATTTCCGTCAGATTTGAACCGCCAGGATATATACCTGATCGAGGAGTCCGGGTCCAGAAGAGAATGCTCCCTGCCAGTACAACCAGCGATACGCCAAGAGCAATAATACTAATTATTGCATACTTGTTTGACGACATTATTTTCTTTCTTTCCATTAGGTGTTTTCTCTTTGGTTTGGTTATACCTTATTATCCGGGATAAACCCGAATTTCATATTCTGCCAATCCATTACTATTAAAAATATTCGCAGATTTTTCTATATTTTATCTTTACCACTGTATCGATAATTTATACTTTACATATTCTTATTATATTCTCGTTTTTTTTCAGTTTTTAGTTATATATAAATTCATCTATTTTCTCTATTAATTCAAATCTTTCTGATTGTATAATCTACTTTAGCTATAGATATTTATTACCTTATATACGGCAAAGGTATGTGTATTATTGTTATCGGTAAAGACAAGTTTTGCCCCCTCAATAAAAGTAAACAGACATATTTGCGATATTTTCCGAACAGAGGAACTTTTTTTACGGAATAATAGTTGTAGAGTTTAAATTCAGATTAAGTAACTTTACAAAGGTCTTAAAACAGACAAATTTTATCTAAAATACTATGCAAAAGATTAATTTGCTTGAAAAGTTCACAAACATACTTTTACAGCAATTACCTAAACGGTATGAATTGGTAGCAGAAGTAGCTGATTTACTGAAGATTGAAAGAGAATCGGCATCACGCAGATTAAGTGGAAAAGTTCAATTCACTGTACAGGAAATAGGAATACTGGCTTCGCACTTCGGTATTTCACTGGACAATTTATTGAACGACCGCTTTAATGCAATACATTTTGAAATGAATGTACCATTGAAAGCTGATTCTTTCGAACCGGTTATCAACCAACTAACCAAGTTCTTAAATAATCAGTCGACTCTCGACGGGGATATTTTGGAACTGGGAACGGTATTTGATAGCTTTCCTGTTGAATTTTACATGAAATATCCTATCCTTAATAAGTTCATGTATTTTAAGTGGGGACATCAGTTCACCCGTTCCAATGAGTTCTATGACTTCTCATCGTGGGAATTACCGGCCGATATTATCCGTTATCATGCCGAACTGGAGAAAATATACCGGAAATATACAATGGTATATTATATATGGGATAAAGCAGTGATATGGAACCTGATAAATGATTTGGCCTACTATAAAAGGCTTCATGTAATATCGGACGAAGATACTCTGCTGATTAAAGAAGATATTCATCAAATGTTGTATTACGTTGAATCGGTAGCCAGGGGGGTGTGCGACAACAAAAAAAGAATGAGAGATGGAAACGTAGCATTATACATTCCAAATACGCATATAGGCATGTATTATTCTTATCATATATCAGAAGGCAGTGGCTTTTGCTTTTTCAAATCTAACTTTATACAGTCGTCCATTTCCAACGACTATGTAACGGTAAAGAAGGTTCAGGATTGGTTCAGGAATATGACTAAAGTATCTACCCTCATTACTGAGAGCGGAGAATTAGACCGCCGCCTATTCTTCGCCCGTCAGCATAAGATAGTGGATGATCATTTATAACTAACCCGCCATATTTTCCTCGAAGCATCATCACTAACCAACAGTGAGCCATCAGGAGCAACCGCAACACAAACCGGACGTCCATATACTTCGCCTTTCACCGGGTCGACGATAAAACCAGTCAGGAAATCTTCGGCAGGAGATGCAGGACGACCGTTTTCGAAAGGAACAAACAAGACTTTATATCCTGATAATTCGGAACGGTTCCAGGAACCATGTTGACCAATAAACATACCATTACGGTATTTCTGAGGAAATTGGTTGGCTGTATAGAATACCAATCCCAAAGAAGATGTATGCGATCCCAAAGGAACGTCCGGAACAATGGTACGCGCTACCAAATCGGGTTGTAATCCTTTCATACGTGGGTCCTCGTTAGGACCGAAGTAAGCATAAGGCCATCCATAAAACCCGCCACGCTGAACATGGGTAGCATAATCGGGTACCAGATCATCACCCAATTCATCGCGTTCATTTACAGCAGTCCATAAATTGCCGGTTACAGGTTCCCAATCCATCGGTACAGGATTACGCAATCCCGATGCGTAAATTTGTTCGTCGCTTCCATCCAGGTTTACCTCAAGGATACATGCACGCCGTTCTTCGTTGTGCATACCATACTCACCATTATTACTGGCCGATCCCACCGAAATCAGTATCTTATTCTGGTCGGAGTTAGTAATTATGTTCCGTGTCCAGTGATTGTTATAACCACCGGCTGGCAAGTCGACAAGTTTCTCGCCCTGGCCTGATAAGGTAGTGGCTTGCGGATCATATGGAAAACGTAGTAGACCATCTGTATTAGCAACATAAAAATTTTCACCGATAACCAACATTCCGAATGGTTGTTTCAAATCGGTTTTATAAGTGTAGCGGTTTTCGTATTCACCATCACCGTTACTATCGCGGAACATAATTATAGTATTCAGGCTTCCGAAATTCTGCGATTCGCTTTTGGCTGTGCCGTGATTATCAAATTCGTCCTGATCGGGCTTTTCTGTGGCAGCCTCGGCTACAAATATATCTCCGTTGGGTGCAATGTATATCCACCGGGGATTATTAAAACCGTCGGCAAACAAGGATACGGTAAACCCATCGGGTGCTACAGGGGTTTTTCCTGCGGGCCAGTCGATTACTTTACCAAAATTATTTACAACAGGTGTAGCATAAGGTACTGCCAGGTTTAGTGTATCCGTCTGGGCTAAAGCCATAGAGCTGAAACATCCTGTTACTAACAAAGTTGTTACAAATACGGTTGGTATGAATATTTTCTTCATAATCCTATTCTTTTTAATTACAGTTACTCTTGGAATTAATTCCTTTTTTTGAACAAAATCGCCGTTATTGTGTTCAAATAATTAAGATGAAACATTACAGATTTACACTTCTTTTTGCTATTTATTTCTTTACTCTTTCAATTATACAGGCTGCAAATACGGACTCCCTGTACATTGAACCTTCGGAAAGCGAACTGCCCGAAATCGAAGTAACCGGTTACCTGCAACCCCGTTTGCGATGGGAAACACCGGCATCAGTAGGCATTATTAACAAACAACATTTGGAATTTCACTCGGTCGAGTCCATGGTATCTGCCATGAATACCGTTCCGGGTGTACGCATGGAAGAACGGTCGCCCGGAAGCTATCGGTTATCCATACGCGGAAGCCTTGTAAGATCTCCTTACGGAGTACGCAATGTAAAGATTTACTATAATGATTTTGCCCTTACAGATGCTGGTGGAAATACATACTTAAATGTATTGAATGTAAACGACCTGCAAGGCATCGAAGTGCTGAAAGGTCCCGATGGTAGTTTATTCGGTGCAAACTCCGGAGGAGTTGTTTTGCTGAAGTCGAATGTAGGAAAAGCCGATGCTATTAATTTCAACGTTTATGGAGGTTCATTCGGGCTTGCCGGAAATTCATTTTATCTAAGCCGCAATACGGGTAATCATTTCTGGACTATCCGGCAATCATATCAGCGTTCGGACGGATACCGGCATAATTCGGCTAATTACCGTTTGTTCTTTCAGGTATCCGACCGTTGGCAATACCGCCCGGAGAATTTTATGGAGGCTTATGCATTTTATTCCGACCTTGATTACCGTACCCCCGGTGGTTTAACAAAAGAACAATATGATGAAGACCCTCGGCAATCCCGGCCGGCTACTAAAACAATGCCCGGTTCGGCCGAACAGAAAACACGGATTTCTACCCGGATGTACTTTGCCGGTTTGCGTCATAAAGCCACGTTTAACCCTTGGTTAAAACATACTATATCGGTGTGGTACAACCATGTCGATTTTGTTTATCCGTTTATTACTAATTACGAAATACGAAAGGAAAATAATTTGGGGATACGTACCTATTTTACTTTATCAGGTACACCAGACAATTTGCAGAACGGATTTGCGGCTTGGAATCCCTCGCTGGATATTGGTTTCGAAGGTCAACGGCTTGTAACTGATGCCTACAATTACGATAATCATCAAGGAAAAAAGGGGGATATACAGGCCTACAATAATATATTGAATCACCAGGCGTTTGGGCTCATCCGTGGAAGAGTAAACTGGGAGGAT
>DAMCMT010000039.1:0-25573 GCA_032108265.1 Bacteroides sp. | reverse complement strand
AAGTTGGTTGTCGAAGCTGCTGTTTCGCTCAATTTTAACGGGTATCATTTCAGGGATACAACGAATATCAAAAATAACTTTCCCACAGTGTGGATGCCTCATTTTGCTGTAAACTATCATATTGCCGAGCCTGTGGCACTTCGCTTCACCCTAAGTAAAGGATACTCCATGCCGACCACTGCCGAGGTACGCCCATCTGATAACAAAATATATAAAGATCTTGCAGCCGAACAGGGATGGAATACAGAAGCGGGTGTACGTCTTAACCTCATCGACGGGAAGTTACGTCTGGATGCTTCGGGTTTTCATTACTTGTTGAAAGACGGTATCATTTCGCAAACGAAAGAAGATGGAAACACTTTTTTTATCAATTCGGGTAAAATCCGTCAACTGGGTATAGAGGGAAATGGCTCCTGGGTTATTTTACCATTGAATCCGGCACGCAACATTTTCAAACGGCTGCAATGGAATAGCAGTTACACCTATTCCTATTTCAAATATGACAGTTATGCGAACAATGAAACAGATTATTCGGGTAACCGGGTAGCAGGCGTGCCGCGCAATGTGTGGATAAATAGTCTGGAGATGGATTTACCGGCTACATTCCGGCTATTCGTACAACATAATTATACCAGCCGGATTCCGCTAAATGATGGAAACAGTGAGTTTGCTGATTCTTATCATTTATTATCGGCACGGTTAAGTGTGCATCCTCATGCCAAAGGTTTTGTACCCACACAACTATTTCTGGCTGCTGATAATATATTAAATGAAAAGTACAGTTTAGGAAATGACCTGAATGCTTTCGGTGGCAGGTATTACAATGCAGCACCTACATTTAACTTTCAGATTGGAGCCTCATGGGTATGGTAAAACGGGTTCATATCAACCTAGACAAGATTGCATATAAACCTAGACAAGACTGCATGCAGACTTAGGCTAAACAACATATAAACCTAGGCTAAACGACACATTGTCTAGTCTAGGTCCATATCTCATGTAGTCCTAAATGAAGGTATAATGTAGTCCTAAAAGTTTTGTAATGTTGTCTAGGTTGTTTTCGTAAAGTATGGTAAGTCATAATGTTGTGTAGGCTTGATTGGCATGTACAAGTAGGCTTATTCGGTATGTACGAGTAGGCTAGGTCGTGATGTACGACTAGGCTAGGTTGGTATGTACGAGTAGGCCGGGTTGATAAAGTGAGTAGGAAAAGTATATAAATAAAAAAAGGAGTCACGCCTGACTCCAACCTTTGTTAACCTTAAATCTAATACTATGAAAAACACATTGCAAAGATACGGACTTTCCAGATACCTCCAAATATTTCAGTCAAAAACCAGTGTTTTATAACATGTTTTTAGAATTTGCTTTTGTGCTTAACATTTTTATAGAGTTCATATTGTTGTAGGGTATTTTTTTCCTTACTTGATCAAACTTTTTTTATTTATCTGCAACTTATTATGATCTACATCCGTCTAAAGTTTATAAAGATGATTGATATCATTAGAGAGCGAATTAAAAAAGAGTATTAATCCATAAAAACATTACAGCTATGCGTACAATAATTGCAATCCCCGGCGTTCTGGTAAGTCTTTTTTCATTGTTCATCATGCTTCTGAGTATGCTTCCCCTTCTGGGATGGCTAAACTGGCTCAATATACCTGTAGCAATAGTAGCCCTTTTGTTTTCACTTGTTGGACGTTCCCGCACGGGTACAATCATCAGCCTGGTGGTTATCGTTCTGGGAATATTCCGGTTACAGATTGGTTTCGGTATTATTTAGTTTTGATTCTGAAATGTATACCATCTTGGGTAAAGCCGGTAGAACCGGCTTTTTTATTTTTCTGCTACGATAAACATCTCGTTGGATGACGTAAAGTTATTACCTTCTAAAATATCGGTATGAATGGTGACTTTGCTAAAACCGGCACGTTTCAATACTTCGGTAATTTCTTTCTGTGTGTAATATCTGTCCCAAACAATGAAATGTTTATTATCATTCCGGGTCAGGAGATTATACTGATAAGCAAAAGCTTTTTCGATGGGATAATGAAATGTCTGGCTGAGCAGGAGGTATGGTTCATTATTCCAGAAACCACCTTCGGATGCATATTCCCAATTACGGCTTTCGGTTTTATCTTTGATTAATTCTTCTGTAAAGACATCGAATATTAATACACCGTCTTCATGGAGGGATTGATGGATGTTTTTTAATAAAATATCGCGGTCATTATCCGAATGGGTACCCATATCACAGTAAATCAGAATTACTGTATCGAATGAGCCGTTGGGATAATTCCGGATATAATCTCCGCAAATGTAATTGATATATGTATGTTTACGGGTAGCATATTCTATGGAGGCTTTGTTGAAGTCTATTCCGGTTACCTGAAATCCTTTCTGGTGAAAAAGCGAAGTATATATTCCCGGACCACATCCCAGGTCGAGTAAACTGCCTCCGGGTTTAGCATGGGCAAGGATAAAGTCGGTTATTTTGAGTACCGATTCCTGCCGGCGGGTTGCTCCGTCGGATGTAGGGTTAAGATGCTCGGTGAGCATTTGTTTCTGTATATATGGGTCGGTCCATATATTGCAGGCGGTTTTGGTAAAAACAGCAGGTCTTTGGTCTTTGATATTCATTGTAATGTTTAGGTTCTGTTTAGAATACAAATGTAGTGATTCGGTTATATTTTATGGCAGTTTCTAAACACATATTTCTTAATTATGAATCTTAAAAGAATGGATAAAACGTCATTGCGAGGAACGAAGCAATCCAGTTTATCTTATATGTAATTCTGGATTGCTTCGTTCCTCGCAATGACGTAAAATTATAATAAGTAAGATAATTTAGTGAGCCCGAATAAGCAATTCTTCCGTCACCATCTCCCCATTCAAATCAGCACTCGCTTTCAAACGGATATCCCCTGTCCGACCGTTATTCTGGATTATTACCAGACACTTACCATAAAAGGCATGGCGTTGCGGGGCTTTGAAACTTTCGAGCGATGTCTGGCTACCATTATCTACTCCGGCTATGAATCCGGCGCCATCAATGTCGAATTTCACAAGGTTATCGGCGTTGGGGCAAAGATTTCCGTCTTTATCCAGTATTTCGATGGTTACAAAACTCAGGTCGGTGCCATCGGAATTTATTCCGGTGCGGTCGGCAGTCAGACGTATGCGGGCGGGTTCTCCGGCGGTATGGATTTCGCGGGTGAGTACGGTTTGTCCGTTGCGGCGCGAAACGGCTTTCACTGTTCCGGGTTGGTAAGTTACTCGCCAGGATACATGGAAATCATCCTCTCCTTTTTTGCGGATGCCTTGTGATTGGCCGTTGATAAAGAGTTCCACTTCATCGGCATTGTTATAATAAGCCCATAGGTCGATGGTTTGTCCATCCTCCCAGTTCCAGTGCGGGAAGAGATGGAGGACGTCTTTATCCGTCCACTCGCTTTGATACATATAATATACGTCTTTGGGGAAACCGGCGAGGTCGATTATTCCAAAGTACGAGCTGCGGGCGGGATACCAGAACGGGGTAGGTTCGCCGATGTAATCGAAACCTGTCCATATGTACATTCCACTGATGAAATCGTTGTTCTTTACGGCACGCCATGTATGTTCGTGAGTGCTTCCCCAGGGCACATGACAGTTGTCGTATGACGAACAAGCGTAACTAGGGTCGCTGAACGGTATATCCCAACGGACAGGCCAGATGTACATGGAGTCGCTCGGCATACGGTAATAGCCACGGGTCATAAGGCCGGAAGTGGATTCGGTAACGATGAAAGGTTTGCCGGGGAAGTTGCGCGGCACTTCTTTAAAATCGGCATCGTGGTAATTGAAACCTATAATATCGAGTGTATTAGCCCGGAACAGGTGGTTATTGGGATTTGGTTCGTTATTTCCGGCGGTGATGGGTCGTGTCGGGTCGAGTTCGCGTACCATATCGGCAAGTTTGAGGGTGAGTAGGGAGTTTACGCTCATCTCGCTTCCCTCGGCGGCCAGGGTATTCGGGTCGCGTTTGAAGTTGAGTAATAGATTGGCGCTTTGTATGTCGAGGGTATCGGCATCGGCATGAGTCCATTGTTCGAGGACTTCGTTGCCGATGCTCCACATAAATATAGACGGGTGATTGCGGTCGCGTAGGATATGGTCGGTCAGGTCGCGCTCGTGCCACTCGTTGAAGTAGCGGGAATAGTCGTGGCGGGTTTTCTTCTTGCGCCACATATCGAATGTTTCGTCCTGTACAATGAAGCCCATGCGGTCGCAAAGGTCTAATAACTCGGGTGCAGGCGGGTTATGAGCCGTTCGGATGGCGTTACAACCCATTTCTTTGAGTATTTCGAGTTGGCGTTCGATGGCACGGGTGTTGATGGCAGCACCCAGGCTTCCCAGGTCGTGATGTTGGCATACGCCTTTTATCTTGACGGGTTCGCCGTTCAGGAAAAAACCTTTTTCGGCATCGAAAGCAAAGGTACGCACGCCGAAAGGTGTTTCGTAGGTGTCGGTTAGTATGCCGTCGACACGGACTTCGGTACGCAGGGTGTACAAGTATGGATTGTCCAGCGTCCAGAATGCAGGGTTATCAAGAAGAATCTTCTGTTCTACTTCGGCTGGCTGATGGTGCTGTAAACGTACGCCTTTTGTTGTCTGACGAGACAGTTCGCTGCCGCTGTCATTGCGGATGATGGAGGTTATTTCCACATTTGCTTCCCGCGGCAAATCGTTCCGGAGAGTGGTTTGTACGGTTAAAGTAGCTTGTTTGTCCGTAATTTGCGGGGTGGTTATATAGGTACCCCATAAATCGACATAAACAGGATTGGTAACCGTGAGCCATACATTGCGATAAATACCGCAACCGCTATACCAGCGCGAATTGGGTTGTTCGCTGTTATCGACACGCACGGCGATCACATTTTCTTCTCCAAATCGCAAATACGGAGTGAGGTCGTGCCGGAAAGAAATGTATCCGTACGGACGTGTACCCAGCGAAGTTCCATTGATAAACACTTCACCGTTCATGTAAATACCGTCGAAGTCTATAAATACTTTTTTATCTTTCAGTTCGGGGTCAACGGTGAAAGTTTTCCGGTACCAACCGATGCCACCGGGTAAAGCACCCCCTCCGGCACCGGAGGGGTTTTCACGACTGAACTCTCCCTCAATAGCCCAATCGTGCGGAAGATTGAGGGTACGCCAGGATGAATCATCGAAACCGGGTGCCGATGCCTGCGGAATATCTCCGAGGTGGAATGTCCATTCGGCATTGAAAGACGAATGCTGGCGGGGTGATTCCCCGGCACGGCAGTATATTGCCAGAAATAAAAAGACCGGAATAAAAAATAAATGGTTTGCTTTCATACGTTTCTGCATTTTAAAGCTTTATTTCCTGCTTATTTCCATCGTAATCAATGGTTTCTACTTTTAATTGATTATTTCCGTCAATTAATATAACATCAAAGGTACGTTGTTGCAACATTCCCGGGAATTCACCTTTCCGTTCTCCAAGAGTAAATGTACGTGTGGCATCATCCCAGATAAATGGTATGGTTGAGTATGCACCCTTTTCATAATTGTAGTTTACGGATTCATCTTCGTACAACGTAAATTCTGCATTTCCACCGGCAAAGACAAAAAGGTTTATATGGTCGTCGGGCTTTTCATTGGTATATTGCATGGCTTCACCCATTGGAATAATGGAACCGCCGCGAACATACAACGGTATGCGCTCGTAAGGTGCATCCACTTTTATGGTTTGACCGCCCTGAATCATTTTACCATCATAGAAATCGTACCACACCGAACCAGCCGGAAAATAAACTTCGCGGCTACGGGCACCATATTCATATACCGGACAAGCCATCAGCGAGGGGCCAAGCAGAAACTGGTCGCCAATATCATGCGTTTTCTTATCGTAACCGAAGTCCATAACCAAAGCCCGCATAATGGTATAGTCATCGAAATGAGTACGACCTGCCAGCGAGTATATATAAGGCATGAGTTTATACCTTAATTCCGTGTAAAATAACATAGACTCATAAGCCGGATGCCCTTGCGGCGCTATATGCCAAGGCTCGCGGTACGGATATTGCCCATGCGAACGGAACAAAGGAGCAAACGCACCGAACTGGAACCAACGGGTATTGAGTTCGCGCCATTCTTTGTAATCCTCATTCTCGCGGCCGGTACGGTCGTATTCACGCTGACCGTTTTCATAACGGCGTTCTACGCAGAAACCACCAATATCCATTGTCCAGTAAGGAATGCCACTCATGGCAAAGTTCAGTCCGGCAGAGATTTGGGCTTTCATATCTTCCCAACGGGTGGCGATGTCGCCACTCCAGGTAGCGGTGGCATAGCGTTGCAATCCGGCAAAACCCGAACGGGTAAGTTGGAATACGCGGGTATCAGGGTCTTCCTGGCGCAATCCCTCGTAAATGGCTTTGGCGTTCATCAGTGCGTAAGCGTTGAAGAACTGAGTCGACGGGCCGAGGGCAGTAGGGCCACAAAGGGCTTTGCGGTAGTCCATATCGGTACAGTCGCGTACGTTGGGTTCGCTGGCATCCATCCACCAGGCATCGATACCGAGGGGGTAAAGATGGTCTTTCATCTGTTGCCAGAAAAGTTTCTGCGCTCCCTCGCTGTATGCGTCGTAGAACGAGCCTACGTAACCCTGTCCTATCCAGTCGCGGATGCTATCCTGTACGGCACGGCGGTACATCCAGCCGCGTTCGTCGAATTCCTTGAAATGCTCGGTAGTGGCGTAGAATTTGGGCCATACGGAAATCATCATTTGGGCATTCATGGCGTGGATGGAGTCTACCATTCCTTTCGGGTTGGGGAAACGTGCAAGGTCAAACTCATGGCTACCCCAGGCATCTTCGGGCCAGTAACTCCAGTCGAGTACAATGTTGTCGATGGGGAATTTCTTCTGACGGAAGTCGCGAAGCGTACCTACAATTTCGTCTTGCGTTTTATAGCGTTCGCGGCTTTGCCAGTAACCCATAGCCCATTTGGGCATGATGGGGGCTTTGCCGGTAAGGTGGCGGTAACCGCTTATTACCTCGTCCATATTATCGCCGGCAATGAAATAATAATCTATTTCGTTGCCCATTTCGCTGAAGATAGCTAGTTTATTCTGTTCTTCGGCAGGTACGGGAGTGAGTACGCGCAGACCGCAATATGATTCGCCGCCATCGGGTTGCCATTCAATGCGTAGTGGAATGCGTTTTCCGGCTTCCAGGTTGAGGGCGAATTTATAACCGTTGGGGTTCCATGCGGTACGCCAGCGTTCGGGAACTACGAGTTCATTGTTCATATATACTTTGACATAACCTGCATAATAGAGGTAGAAATGGAATAAACCGCTTTCGCGGGGTTCGAACTCTCCCTCGTAAGTTACATTCGAGCCGAATAAAGGAAAGTCTGCGGGCAGGTTTTTAATGGTTTTGAGGTCTTCGAAATAGATGTTTGGTTCCATCCGTACCACTGTTTGCAGGTTCGTGCGGGGAGCCGGAACATAGGTTCCGGTAAGTCCGCCTTTCTGCTTATTTTTATCGTACAGGGTGAAAGCCTCGTCGAGGTTGGCATAACCGCGACTATCTCCGAAACGGCTCAGTGAGTAGTTATCCCATAGTAAACCGTAGTTTTTGGTGGATAATACAAACGGTACGGATACTTTGGTGTTATATTGAAAGAGTTCTTCGTTGCGGCCTTTGTAGTTGAATTCGTCGGCCTGATGCTGTCCGAGGCCATAAAAAGATTCATCGTCGGATGATTGGAACACCTGACGCAGTTCGTAACCGGGTGTGCCTTCTACCTCGATGGAACGGAAAGACTTCCCTCCTCCCCTGTTCTCGGCCAGTATCGGGTTACCGGATTTATCGGTAAACGTTACTTCACCGGTTGACAAAAGAACGTTGGCAGTGACTTCTGCGGTTGACAGTGAAACGATGGAATCGTTATCCGTCACTGTAAAATCCGGTCGGTCGTTATATGGTACAATAATGAGGCTCTCATTATCAACAAAACGGTTGTCCGGAGTGGCGGTAACGCGGATAATTTTATCGTTTACCACATCCAACCGTATCAGCCGGGTACCGTCGGAAGTTTGTTTGTTAAGCTTTACGATAACACCGGATGGGGTCTTCTCGTATCTTGCACCGCCACACGAAAGGAGCGGCAAGGTTGCCAGTAGGAAAAGGAAAATGTTTTTCATTTCTTTGTTATTATTGTTAGTGTATTATTATTATTTTTCACACTGACAAAAATACTTTATTCCTACTTATGCGGCGGCATGGTTTTGTTTCGTCGAGCGGTACATTTTGTGTTTATGAGGGATATAAAATGTTGCATTCAGGGTATATCAATCGTTATTCTCTGTTTTTGCCTTGTATTCTGAGGGCAACATACCGAATTCTTCCTTGAAATAGCGACTGAAATATTTGGGGTTATTGAACCCTACTTCGTAGGCTATTTCGGATACGTTCATCTGGCTTTGCCGTAAGAATTGGGCGGCACGTTTCAGGCGAATGGTACGGATAAATTCTACCGGCGAGCGTCCGGTGATAGCAGTGAGCTTCTTGTACAGATGCACACGGCTCATTCCTAATTCGCGGCTCAGTTCTTCGACGGATAGTTCGCTGCGCGACATATTTTCCTCGACGTACTTAATGGCTTTGCTTATCAGCTTTTCGTCCAGTGAGGTAATGGTTATTTCACTGGGAACAGGGTCTATCTGGCTTCTGAACTTTTCTTGTTTGGAGCTACGGAGTTCCAGAAGTTTGCGTATGCGCAGGGAGAGTATTTCGATATTGAAAGGCTTAGTCAGGTAATCATCGGCACCCGTTTCGAGTCCCTCGATTTTATGTTCTTCGGCGGTACGGGCGGTGAGCAATATAAGAGGGATGTGCGACGTGCGAACGTCGTTTTTTACCCGACGGGTTAGTTCGATGCCATCCATAACGGGCATCATCACATCACTGATAATGAAATCGGGTTGAAGTTCGGGTATCATTTCCCAGGCGGCAAGGCCGTCGGCGGCTTCGTGTATGTTATACTCACTTTCGAGGGTTGATTTCATGAAGCTTCGGAAATCATCGTTATCGTCTACAATAAGTATAAGGGGGCGTGAGTCGGTGGTTTCACCATCGGGCAGTGCTACTGCTGCCGATGCGGTTTCTTCGGGTTCCTGTATGACTGTTACTTCGGGTAATGTTACCATCGCGGCAGCATGGGGACTAGTTATATGTATAGGAATACAAAGAATAAAGATACTACCTCCCCCCGGATTATCTTCGACATGGATGGTTCCACCATGCAGTTCGACAAATTCTTTCACCAGATGCAAACCGATTCCACTTCCGCCCGAAACATGGTGGGTACTATCCTGCGACTGGTAGAAACGTTCGAATATCCGTTGCTTATCTTCATTGAGTACTCCCTGCCCGGTATCGGTTACGCGGACTTGCAGGGTTGAACCGGCTTGAACGGAAATATCCACCGAACCGCCATCGGGAGTAAACTTAAATGCATTGGATAATAGGTTCATCATGATTTTGTTGATTTTATCTTCATCAAAGTCCATCATCACTGCTTCTTCGGACGAACTGAATGTTAGCCGTATATTCTTTTTATCAGATAATGCTGCAAACGATTGGCCGGCATTCCTCAATACCGGTATTATATCGCCCGTCGAAACATTCAGCTTATGCCCTTGTACATCGCTTTTCCGGAAGTCGAGCAACTGGTTAACGATATTCAGTAAACGGGTAGCATTGCGGTGTATCAGTGTCAGCTTGTCGCGGTATTCGCTGTTTTCCATTGTTCTCATCAGGTTCTCAAGAGGCGATATAATAAGTGTAAGCGGCGTACGGAGTTCATGGCTTACATTGGTAAAGAACCTCAGCTTCATATCATCCAGTTCGTGCTTGCGCTGGGCTTCCAGTTCTACCTGTTGCATACGGAACTTGCTACGTTCGTTGCGTAGTATAATATACCTTACCATCCACAATATGCCCATCGCCAGAAAGAAATAGATAATATATGCCCATGTCGACAACCAGAAAGGCGGGCGTATTACAATGGTGAGTTCTCCAGGTACTTCATTCCAGTAGCCGTCGCTGTTGGCAGCCATTACTTTGAGTACGTAAGTACCGGGCGACAGGTTTGTATACGTTACCCGGTGGGCGTACCCCTCGACAGAAAGCCAGTCGGTATTGAATCCATCGAGTTTATACAGATAGCGGGCTTTCTCGGGTAGTATGTAGTCCATTCCCGAAAAGCCTACCGAGAAAACATTCTGACGGTATTCCAGCTCGATTCTGTCAGTAAGCGGAAGTGCCCGGGAAAGTATCCGGTTTCCGTTATATACGGAATCGACCTGAACTTCCTGATTGAACAATTGGAAATCGGTAAATACCACCCGGGGCAATGATTCATTGTAACGTATATTGGCCGGATTGAATATATTGAATCCGTTTATTCCACCCATCACAATCTCACCGCTTTGTGTACGGGTAATGGAACGGATATTAAACTCACGCCCCTGCAAACCGTCGAGTTCGTCGTAGTTGTAGCACAAATATGTGTACTCACTGGTACGGGGATTGGCACTAACTACAATATTAGTCAACCCATTGGCGGTAGTTACCCACATATTCCGGTCACTATCTTCGGCTATGGCACAAACAAAATCATCGGCCAGCCCCTGCCCTCGCCGGATGATATGCAGACTATCCGTTTTACGGTCGTAAACATTCAATCCGTCGCGGGTAGCTATCCATAACAGGTTACGGGTATCGAGATAAACCTGTTGTACGTTTTGGTTCGACAGTTGTTGTGTTCCGGCACGGTTGCCCTGAAACTGGGTGAAAGTACCGGTAGATTTATCTAATATGGTTACTCCTACTGCTGTTCCGATAAAAAGCAGCTTTTCGGAACGGGATGCATACAGGGATGAAACAAAGTCTGACGATAAATATTGTGTTCCCCGGTAAGTGGTAAATTTGCCCGTTGCGGGATTTAAGCACTGCAACCCGCCGCCAAGCGTTCCTATCCAGATATAGCCGTCTTCATCTTCGACCAGCGACCATACATTCGGCGATGCCAGTGAATTGGGATTATCCGGGTCGTGGCGGTAATGGATAAATTGTTTACCATCGTAACAATCCAGTCCGCCCAGGTAAGTACCAATCCATAGCTTGCCGTCTCGTGCCTGGCAAAGACTCACTATCACATCACTTGTAAGCGAACCCGGTTGATGCTCGAATAATTTCATGGCTCCGGTTTGCCGGTTCGTATGTATCAGGCCGCTGCCGTTTGTTCCTATCCACAAATTATCGGCTAAATCTGTTTCGACAATTGTTATATCGTTTTCGAAGTTCATTTGACGGCTGAAAGCTGTCAGATGGTTGACCTCGAACTTAAAAAGACTTTCGCTGTAATAGGATACACCTTTTTTATATGTACCTACCCACATAATATCCATATCATCACGGTATACGCTGTTGATACTGTTCTGCGAAAGACTTCGTTCATCAGTTACCCGGTGTTGCAGGTTGGTTACAGTTTGGGTATTCTTATCAATAATGTCGATGCCACCATGGTCGGTTGCCAGCCATATTTTCTTATGATTATCTTCTGCGATGCTTTGCACTACATTACTGGTCAACCGGATGGAATGTGTTTCTTGCCGGGTAGTATTCATATAATACCAGGTATCATTTTTGATTTTCCAATGCCATACGCCTGTATTGTCTTTCGGATATATCCACCAATCGCCATCCGAATCGACGAATATGGAATACTTACCGGATATAACACCGGAATGACGGGAAATGTAATCGAAAGTTCCTGTTATATAACCGGATACCCAGTCAAAGGTTTCGACCGTACCATTCGAATAAAGTATAAGTATGCGGTTTCCATCTTCGGATATATCGGTAACGGCGCCGTTTTTAAGTTTTTCGCCCGAATGATACAGGCAAGGCTTTAACTCTTTGGACTCGGGCGAATAATAAAACATTCCCTCGTCAGTCATATAGAACCAGAGGTTTTTTTTCTTATCTATATATAGGTGGCTGATAGTGCCCGACAGGCCATACTCTTTAAGAACTTCATCCATATCGCTGCGGAATGCCTCTTTCTGCACATCGTACATTAAATAGCCCGATGCGGTATGTATCCATAGATTTCCTGCAGCATCTTCCTGTATGCCGTCAACAAAATTATCGGAAAGAGAGAAAGGGTCTTCCTCATTATAACGCAATACTTTGAAATCGTAGCCATCGTAACGGTTCAAACCTCCGGCAGTGGCAAACCACATAAATCCGCGGCTGTCTTTAAAAATATCGTTTACCTGACTATGGGATAATCCGTCGCGGGTTTCGAGACGCTTAAACATATATTGTTCCTGGGCAGTAACTGTACTTTTCCAGGTGCCAAGAATAAGAAGTACGAAAAATATGCGGCGTAGAATGTCGGTGTTCATTAGTAGATTAAGATTTTATTCCTTGCAAACTTCGTAAAAATTCCGGTTTTATCAAAAGGAAAAAGACAAAGAACTGATACTATATTGATTAATTGTGGTACTTTGGTTTTTGTTAGTTCCGGTATTATTGTTTTTGATTTATATTTGATGTGGATAACCGGAATTATAATACCATATTCATGTTTGTTTCATACCGTGAAACTCTTTGTTTCATAGTGTGAAACTAAAAGTTTCAAAGTATGAAACTCCGAGTTTCACAGTATGAAACTTTTGGTTTCAAAGTAGGAAACTTTTTAATAACCATTATAATCATGAAAAAGCACCTGTTCAACATCCTGATGCTCGCACTGTTTACTGTTCTTATCAGTTCGTGCGGCAGTAGTTCAAACACGAACGAGAACGAGAATCCGAAAACATTTGTCGAAGAAAACGGCTGGCTTTCCGTCAAAGGTACTTCGCTTGTAAATGAAAAAGGAGAAAAGTTAGCCCTGAAAGGAGTCAGTTACGGCTGGCACAATTGGTGGCCCAGGTTTTACATTGCATCGACCGTTAAAGTATTTACCGACGACTGGAAAGCAACTGTTGTACGTGCCGCCATGGGTGTGGAACCGGATGGCGCCTACTTAAGTAATCCTGATTTGGCTTTACAATGTGTAACGAATGTAGTTGATGCCGCCATTGCCAACGGCATTTATGTGATTATCGACTGGCATAGCCACGGCATTGTTACCGACGATGCTAAGAAGTTTTTCAGCCGGATGGCATCTAAATATAAAGATGCTCCGAATGTAATTTACGAAATATTCAACGAACCGGTCGATGATTCATGGGCTGATGTTAAAGCATATTCAATAGAAGTTATAAAAGCTATCCGTGAACACGCGCCCCGAAGCATTATCCTGGTGGGTACACCCCATTGGGACCAGGATATTCACCTGGCAGCCGACGACCCCATCAAGGGTTACGATAACCTGATGTACACGCTTCATTTTTATGCCGCTACGCATCATCAGCAACTCAGAGACAGGGGCGATTATGCTGTCAGCAAAGGCTTACCTCTTTTTGTATCCGAATGTGCGGGCATGGAAGCAACTGGCGACGGCCCGATAAATCACCAGGAATGGAAAGCATGGCTCGATTGGATGAACAAATATACCATTAGCTGGGCGGCATGGTCAATAGCCGACAAAGACGAAACCTGTTCCATGATGCTCACTTCCGCTACATCAGAGGGGCCGTGGGAAAATAAAGACCTGAAAGAATGGGGACAGATAATAAGGAAAGAATTATCAGGAAAAGAATAATAATCTTAATTTTGCATATCGTATTTATACTATCAACCTATAAAATAATAATATGAAACAAATGAGATTGATTCTTTCTTTCGTGTGTTGCCTGTTTGTAGTGGCTTCTTATGCGCAAAAGCAATTTGTAGTTACATCTCCCGATGGGCACATCAACACCACCATCAGCCTGTACGACAAGCTTACGTACACCATTACGCACGACGGCCAGTTGGTGCTGGATGCTTCGCCTATATCGTTAACGTTGACCGACGGCGAAGTCTGGGGCGATAATCCCCGCCTCTCAGGAAACAAGAAAAGAAGTGTTTCGGAAACCATAACCTCTCCTTTCTACCGGAAGAGCGAAATCAAAGACGAGTATAATGAACTGGTACTGAACTTCCGCGGACGCTGGGGAATCGAGTTCCGTGTTTACAATGATGGCGTTGCCTACCGTTTCGTTCATAACCGCCGGAATGCGTTTACCATTGCCGGAGAAGAAGTAGCCTACAATTTCGGGAAAGATGTTACAGCTACCGTACCATACGTGGCCGTGGGCGATGATGGGGATTACGAAAGACAATTCTTTAATTCTTTCGAGAATACCTATACTACCGCGCCTGTTTCGGCCCTCAACAAAGAACGGTTGATGTTCCTGCCTCTGGTTGCCGATGTTGGAAACGGCAAAAAGCTATTAATCACCGAAGCTGATTTGGAAAGTTATCCGGGATTATATCTAACCAATGCGCAAAACAAGAACACGTTAAGCGGTGTTTTCGCCAAATATCCCAAAAATTCGGAACAAGGCGGTCACAATAACCTACAGTTCTATGTTACCGAGCGCGAAGATTACATAGCCAAAGTGGATAAACCCCGTACTTTCCCCTGGCGTGCCGTCGTTATTTCTACCAGGGATACCGACCTGGCAGATAGCGATATGTCGTACAAACTGGGTTCTCCATCGCGCGTTGATGATATTTCGTGGATTAAACCCGGCAAAGTAGCGTGGGATTGGTGGAATGCATGGAACATCGACGGGATTGATTTCAAATCGGGCATAAACAACGATACCTATAAATATTACATTGATTTCGCCGCCCAGAATGGTATCGAGTATGTTATTCTGGACGAGGGTTGGGCAGTAAATCTCGAAGCCGACCTCATGAAAATAGTACCCGAAATCAATCTTCGCGAACTGGTTAACTACGGTAAGAAGAAAAATGTAGGAATTGTGCTTTGGGCAGGGTACCATGCGTTTAACCGTGATTTGGAAAACATTTGCAAACATTACGCTGATATGGGTATCAAAGGTTTCAAAGTTGACTTCATGGACCGCGACGACCAGGAGATGGTGGAATTTAACCACCGTGCCGCCGAAACCTGCGCACGCTACAAATTATTCCTCGACCTGCACGGCATGTACAAACCCGGCGGATTTAACCGTACCTACCCGAATGTTTTGAATTTCGAGGGTGTACACGGACTGGAGCAAATGAAATGGTCGGCTCCGAGTGTTGACCAGGTAACGTATGATGTGATGATTCCCTTTATCCGTCAGGTAGCCGGCCCGATAGATTATACGCAAGGCGCTATGCGCAATGCTTCAAAAGGAAATTATTTCCCGGTTAATTCGGAACCTATGAGTCAGGGAACCCGTTGCCGCCAGTTGGCTATGTACGTGGTATTCGAATCGTCATTCAATATGCTTTGCGATGCTCCGACAAGCTATACCCGCGAACCGGAATCACTGGAATTCATTGCCAATATCCCTACCGTATGGGACGAAACCATTACACTGGATGGTAAATTGGGCGAATATGTAGTAACAGCCCGTCGCCACGCCGATACATGGTATATCGGCGGAATGACAAACTGGGACGAACGCGATGTAACCATCGATTTATCATTCCTGAACGGAAAGAATTATTCGGCCGAAATTTTTAAAGATGGTGCGAATGCTTATCGTATCGGGCGGGATTATAAAAAAGAAACAGTGAACCTGGCCGGCAAAAAGAACTACACGGTGCATCTGGCACCAGGCGGCGGATTCGCGATTAAATTGAAAATGGAGAATTAAAAATGGAAAATTGCCGTGCGGTTCTGCTCTTGACATATATAGGTTTGAGTTCCGCACGGCAATTTTCAATTTTCAATTCTCCATTTTCAATTTAATACGTATCTTTGCCTATCTATTAACCAATTTACAAACAAAACAAAAACAATATTATGTCAATGCATAGCTGGTTCGAGTGCAAGATACGTTACGAGAAAATGATGGAAAACGGTATGGCCAAGAAAGTAAACGAGCCATATCTGGTAGATGCACTTAGTTTTACCGAAGCCGAAAAGAGAATTACCGAAGAAATGAGTTATTTCATTTCAGGCGAATTCACCATAGCAGATATTAAGAGAGCCAATTACAGTGAATTATTTTTCAGCGATGAAGAATCTGCCGACCGTTGGTTCAAATGCAAAGTAATGTTCATTACTTTAGATGAGAAAAGCGGAGCCGAGAAGAAAACCTCTACCCAAATGCTTGTACAAGCCGCTGACCTGCGCGATGCTGTAAAGAAGCTCGACGAGGGAATGAAAGGTACCATGGCCGACTACCAAATTGGTTCAGTTGCCGAAACTCCTATTATGGATGTATATCCTTACGGCGAATCCAACGATAAACCCGAAGTTTAAGTACCTATGAGCATTTCGGGTAATTTGCAAAAGGTTCTTTCGGAACTGCTGACCGGTGTACGGTTAGTGGCAGTTTCCAAATTCCATCCCAACAAAGCCATCGAAGAGGCTTACCGGGCAGGACAGCGGATTTTCGGCGAAAGCCGCGCGCAAGAACTCAAAGCCAAACACGAAACCCTGCCCAAAGATATTGAATGGCATTTTATTGGTCAGCTACAAACCAATAAAATTAAATACATCATTCCTTTTGTTTCGCTTATTCACGGTATCGATTCGTACTACCTGTTGTCCGAAGTAAACAAATATGCAGCCAAAGCCGGGCGTACGGTTGATTGTCTGCTTCAACTGCACATAGCGCAGGAAGAAACCAAGGCGGGATTTACATTCGACGAATGCCGCGAAATGCTCGCGCAGGGCGAATGGAAATCACTCACTAACATCCGGATATGCGGACTGATGGGAATGGCTACTTTTACCGATTCGCAGGAACAAATTACTAAAGAATTCCGTTCATTAAGCGACTTCTTTAAGGAAGTAAAACAGGAATATTTTGCCGATACCCTTACTTTCCGCGAACTATCAATGGGAATGTCTGATGACTATCCGATAGCCATTGAATACGGAAGTACGCTGGTACGTATCGGGAGTAAGATTTTTGGCAACAGATACTAATATAATGATAATATCAATTGTTGAAACGCAGATTAACGCAGATTAATTAAGTTATAAGTTATTTTAATCTGCGAAAATCTGCGTTAATCTGCGTTTCAAACATAAAAACTCAATACCATGGCCGATTTAAAAACCACTTTCGCGGGTTTACAACTCAAGAACCCGGTAATAATCAGTAGTTCGGGACTGACCAACAGCCCGGAAAAAAATAAGAAACTCGAAGAGGCCGGTGCCGGTGCCATTGTCCTGAAATCATTGTTCGAAGAACAGATTATGCTGGAAGCCGACCAGATGCAGGACTCCATCTACTATCCGGAGGGCGGCGATTATCTGGTAGCAGCACTTCGGCAACACAAATTATCCGAATACCTATTGTTAATTTCGGAAAGCAAAAAACAATGCCGCATACCTATCATCGCCAGTATTAACTGCTATTCGGATTCCGAATGGATAACATTTGCCAAAGAAATTGAGAAAGCCGGAGCCGATGCTCTGGAAATCAATATATTATCCCTGCAAACCGAGCCCGAATATGTATGGGGAGCATTCGAAATGCGCCATATCAGCATCCTCAAACACATAAAAGAGGTTGTAAACATCCCCGTTATTATGAAACTGGGTAATAACCTCACAAACCCCGTTGCCCTTATCAACCAACTATATGCAAACGGTGCGGCTGCGGTTGTTCTTTTCAACCGTTTCTACCAGCCTGATATTGATATACGGAAAGTAACCCATAGTGCAGGCCCGGTACTCAGTAACGGTTCCGAAATAGCCAATGCATTACGCTGGATAGGAATTGCCTCCTCGGAAGTTTGCCAGATTGATTATGCCGCATCGGGTGGCGTGCATAAACCAGAGGATATAATTAAAGCTATACTTGCTGGCGCCTCCACTGTAGAAATTTGCAGTACTATTTATCTGAACGGTAGCCAGTGCATCCGTCCGATGCTTAGTTTTATCAGCGCATGGATGAATGATAATGGTTTCGAGTACATTTCACAGTTCAAAGGCCAATTAAATGTAAAAGATGTGCCGGGCATTAATACTTTCGAGAGAACACAATTCTTAAGATATTACGGAACCAAAGAATAATTATGAAAAAGATAATCCTTACACTGTTTATTACAACAACTATGGCTGCCTTACTTCCGGCACAAACCCGTGTCATAGCTCACCGTGGATTTTGGGATACGGACGGTTCCGCCCAAAACAGCATTGCAGCATTGGAAAAGGCCGATTCTATAGGTTGTTATGGTAGCGAGTTCGATGTGTGGATTGCGGCTGACAATGAACTTGTCGTTAACCACGATGCCCATTATAAGAATCAGGAAATCATGAATACCCCGTCGACAGACCTTATCACCTTAGAGTTGAAAAACGGGGAAAAGATGCCTACACTCCGTGAATACCTCTTGCGTGGTAAAGAATTGAAAACTCAACTTATCCTTGAACTTAAGCCACACAAGAATGATGAACGGGAAACGTTGGCCGTCCGGAAAATAGTAGAGATGGTTAAAGAACTCGGACTCCAGAGCCGCGTTGAATATATCTCTTTCTCCAAACACGCCGTCAAAGAACTGATACTGGTTGCTCCCCAGGGAACACCGGTATATTATCTCGATGGTGATTTATCCCCCGTCCAACTCAAAGAAATGGGATGTTCGGGTCCTGATTATCATCTGAATGTATTTAAGCGTAATCCTGAATGGATACAACAATGCCATGACTTAGGGATGAAAGTTAATTGCTGGACGGTAAATAAAGAAAAAGATATGGAATGGCTCATTGAGCGTAAGGTCGACTTTATTACAACCGACAAACCTACACTTCTCCAAAACACCCTCAACAAAAACGGGGTAACTTCTAAATAAAAAACATATTTTTTAAGAATACCCCCTCTTTAAATAGGGGGTATTTCTAAATATTACATATAATTCCTCACGACCACCCCTAAAAAACACCCACACTGAACACTCAATGAAAAGTTAGCCGATAATAGTTTTAAAGTTCAGTCTGCCTTTACCTTTTAGATTATCACAAAACAGTACCGGAACACACTAAACTGTTATCCCGCTAAAATTTATTTATATAATTGAGACTCCACAACACTACACAAAATCAAAAAGAACTATATTTGCATCATATTTAAAACAAAAAGATACCTTATTAAATAAATATTAAACAAAATGACAAACCAGATCAAGTTCACCAAAATGCATGGATGCGGAAACGACTACATATATGTAGATGTACGCAAACATAGCATCCCCGACCCGGAGAAAGCTTCAATTGCTTGGAGCGACCGCAATAAGGGTATTGGTGGTGACGGGCTTGTTCTTATTGGCACTTCGGATATAGCAGATTATAGTATGCGTATATTCAACGCCGACGGTTCCGAAGCAATGATGTGCGGAAATGCATCGCGTTGCGTTGCAAAGTATCTTTATGATAATGGTGATATTGCAGAAGATGAATTTTCACTGGAAACCCTTTCAGGTATCAAAACGTTAAAACTGGATATCCGCGATAAAGAAGTAGTATCCGTAACGGTCGACATGAACCAGCCCAGTGATATCAGAACGGTAGATTTAGGCGCTGATTTCAGCTTCACCGGTACTACCGTAAACATGGGAAACCCTCATCTGGTTATTTTCGTAGATGATATAACCCAGATAGATTTACCCGCCATTGGCCCGGAACTCGAAAGCCATCCGCTTTTCCCGGGACGGGTAAACGTAGAATTTGCACAAATAATCAATAACCATCAAATAAGGATGCGGGTATGGGAAAGAGGCTCGGGAATAACCCTGGCTTGTGGAACCGGAGCCTGCGCCACCGCAGTAGCAGCCATTTCGGCCGGTAAAACCGATAGGAAGACCGACGTTATTATGGACGGAGGAACACTCACTATCGAATGGCAGGAAGATACCAATCATGTAATGATGACGGGGCCCGCTACAACAGTATATAATGGAGTAGTGAGTTATGAGTTTTGAGTTATGAGTACCATGCGGAAACTCTATTATTCAAGATTCATTAAAAACTCAGAACTCATTACTCATAACTTAAAACTTAAAACACCATGGCATTAGTTAACGAACATTTTTTGAAATTACCCGCCAGTTACCTGTTTTCGGATATTACAAAAAAGGTAAATACTTTCAAAGTTACCCACCCGAAAGCAGACCTGATACGACTTGGAATCGGAGATGTGACCCAGCCACTTGCACCGGCAGTTATCGAAGCGATGCACAAGGCAGTTGATGAAATGACTCACAAAGATACCTTTCGCGGTTACGGCCCCGAACAAGGATATGACTTTCTGATTGAAGCCATTATAAAAAACGATTATGCTTCGCGTGGAATACAACTCACTGCCAGCGAAGTATTCGTAAGCGACGGCGCCAAAAGCGATACAGGAAACATTGGCGATATATTGCGGCATGACAATTCGGTAGGTGTTACCGACCCTATCTATCCGGTTTATATCGACAGCAATGTAATGAACGGCCGCGCCGGAGAATTGGCAGAAAACGGTAGATGGAGCAATGTAGTTTACATACCTTGCACCAGCGAAAACAACTTCATTCCGCAAATTCCCGATAAACGTATCGATATATTGTACTTGTGTTACCCAAACAACCCGACAGGTACTACCCTTACCAAAGAACAACTCAAAGAATGGGTGGATTACGCACTGGTGAATGACACATTGATTCTCTTTGATGCAGCCTATGAAGCCTATATAACGGAGCCGGGTATCCCCCACTCCATATACGAAATCAGAGGAGCCAAAAGGTGCGCCATCGAATTCCGCAGTTTCTCCAAAACAGCCGGATTTACCGGAATGCGCTGCGGATACACCGTGGTACCGAAAGAATTAACAGCGGCAAGGCTCGACGGCGAACGCATCCCCCTAAACCCCATGTGGAACCGCCGCCAAACGACCAAGTTCAATGGAACATCTTATATCACCCAACGGGCAGCCGAAGCAACCTATACCCCCGACGGCAAAGAACAGATAAAAGAAACAGTAAACTACTATATGAAGAACGCCGGAATCATGAAAGAGGGACTCGAAGCCGCCGGGCTGCAAGTGTACGGCGGAGTAAATGCTCCTTACCTATGGGTGAAAACCCCGAACGGTATCGGCTCCTGGAAGTTCTTCGACCGGTTATTATATGAAGCCCACGTACTGGGAACACCCGGAGTTGGATTCGGCCCAAGCGGCGAAGGATACATCCGGCTCACTGCTTTCGGCGAACAAAAAGACTGCATTGAAGCCATGAAACGAATCAGGAAATGGCTGAAATAATATAAGAATATAGCGCGCTTATATATATGTTTGTTAAACTTTAAAAGGTAAAAAGACAATGAAAAGAAGTAATTTAGGTATTAATTGGAAGATAACGACTTTAGTGTTATTAATAACAGTTGGAACAAACACCATACAGGCGCAGGATAATAATAATCAGCTCGACGTTTCAGTAGGTGCCGATATTATAAGCAAATACATCTGGCGCGGCCAGGATTGTGGCGGAGCCAGTGTTCAGCCCTCTATCTCACTGGCAAAGTATGGTTTCTCCCTTACCGCATGGGGCTCTGTCGGATTTCAAAGCAAGGACATTCTCGAACTCGACCTTACATTGGGTTACGAAACCGGAGGGTTCAGTATTGCACTAACCGATTATTGGTTCGATTACGACAATGGTACACGCTATTTCGAATATGGCGCACACTCAACCTCACACATTTTCGAGGCAACAGTGGGATATGATTTCGGATTTTTCGCACTGAACTGGAATACTTATTTCGGTGGCGACGATTACAAAGAAAACGGTAAACGGGCTTATTCCAGCTATGCCGAAGCCATTGTACCCTTTCGTTTAGGCGGATTCGACTTCGCAGCCGAACTAGGCATGACACCGTGGGAGGGCGATTACGCCCAAAGTTTAAACGTAGTCAATATCTCCCTCGGGGCAACAAAAGACATCAAAGTAACAGAATCGTTTAATATACCCTTATTTGCTAAGCTTACATTTAATCCCAACCAGGATAAAGCTTACTTCTCATTTGGACTCAGTTTTTAATAGGTATCAATATAATTCAGGTATAGGAAACTTGTAAAGCCAAAAGTAAACTCTTATTTACAGATTTAGAATAACATCAGACAATCACTTAATGGCTGTCCTGGGCTTCCTATACCCTCTTTAAACAAAAAAACAAATACTCAGGATATGAAAAAGATTGAAGCTATCATCCGTAAAACAAAGTTCGAAGAAGTGAAAGAAGCACTTCTGGAAGCGGGTATCGAATGGTTTTCGTATTACGAAGTACGAGGCATCGGGAAATCCCGGCAAGGACGCATCTACCGTGGAGTAGTTTACGATACAAGTTCTATCGAGCGAATACTGGTTTCGATTGTAGTCAGGGATAAAAATACAGAGAAAACCGTACAAGCAATTATAAACGCTGCACAAACTGGCGAAATCGGCGACGGCCGTATATTCATCATTCCTATTGCAGATGCCATCCGGATACGTACCGGAGAACGTGGAGACATTGCTCTGTATAACGCGGAACAGGAAGACTAATATCGAAATAACTTACCGAGAATATTTAAATAAATAACCGTAAAAACATTATGGAAAAATATATGAAACGCAACACTGCGAGGTTGTGTCTGGCGATAGCCATGCTCATTTTGTTCACTTTTCCCGTCACCGTAACTGCTCAGGAAACAGTTACTACCACCGAAGAAGCACCCATTGCACAAGCCTTGGCAGCCGTAGATACAGTAGGCGATTTAGTACTGGGATTAAATACGGTATGGATGCTGCTTGCAGCCATGTTAGTGTTTTTTATGCAGCCCGGTTTTGCTTTGGTCGAAGCAGGTTTCACCCGGGTAAAAAGCACCGCGAACATACTGATGAAAAACCTCGTTGACTTTACTTTTGGCTCCTTGCTTTACTGGGCCGTCGGTTTCGGATTAATGTTTGGCGTAGGTAGTTTCGTGGGTATGCCCCACTTCTTCGACCTGTCATTCTTCGATAGCGAATTACCCACCGAGGGTTTCCTGATGTTCCAAACCGTATTTTGCGCCACGGCAGCAACCATCGTTTCGGGTGCTATGGCCGAACGAACCAAATTCTCCATGTATCTCATTTATACCATATTTATAAGTGTACTAATCTACCCGGTTTCCGGTCACTGGACTTGGGGAGGCGGCTGGCTGATGAATGGCGAAGAAGGCAGCTTCATGATGAACACCTTTGGAACAGCATTCCACGATTTTGCCGGTTCAACCGTTGTACACTCAGTCGGCGGATGGATAGCACTGGTCGGTGCAGCCATAGTAGGCCCCCGCATCGGTAAATACGGAAAAGACGGCAAATCACGGGCGATTCCCGGTCACAACCTTACCCTGGCTTGTCTGGGAGTATTTATTCTTTGGTTCGGCTGGTTCGGATTCAACCCCGGTTCCCAATTGGCAGCCGCAGGCGAAGAAGACCGTTTCGCTATCTCCCATGTTCTTTTAACCACAAACCTTTCAGCATGTGCGGGTGGATTCTTTGCCCTGTTAATCAGTTGGTTCAAATATGGCAAACCCTCACTCTCACTTACACTCAACGGCGTATTGGCCGGACTTGTTGGCATCACTGCCGGATGCGACCTTGTATCACCTCTCGGGGCTGCTATCATTGGGTCGGTATGCGGAATTATATTAATATTCTCCATCGACTTCATTGATAAAGTACTGAAAATTGACGACCCTGTCGGTGCCTCATCCGTTCATGGAGTTTGTGGAGCATTAGGTACCCTCATGACCGGACTGTTGGCAACCGAAGAAGGACTCTTCTACGGCGGCGGTTTCGGATTACTCGGAGCTCAAGCCATGGGAGCATTAGTCGTAGGAGCCTGGGCCGCTGGTATGGGATTCATCATTTTCAAAACACTGGACAAAATTTGCGGACTGCGTGTACCGGCACGTGTCGAAGAAGAAGGTCTGGATGTATATGAACACGGTGAATCAGCGTACAATTAAGTTGTGAGTTTTGAGTTATGAGTTTTGAGTTTTAGATAGATGTCCAAACTCAACTTTACTCTAACAAGGACAAATATTTAAAACCCAAACTTATAAACTCAAAACCCAAACTTAAAAACCAATAAAAAGAAAATAACTCAAAACTCATAACTCATAACTTAAAACTTCATTCTTATGTCAAAACTTAGATTCAGAGTAGTAGAAACAGCTTTCAAGAAAAAAGCAGTTGAAGTGCCGACCCCGGCCGAACGTCCATCGGAATATTACGCAAAATACGTATTCAACCGTGCGAAAATGTTCAAATACCTGCCCAGCAGCGTATACGAAAAACTTGTTGATGTAATGGATAACGGTTCTGCTCTCGATAGTAGCATCGCCGACAAAGTTGCATCAGGAATGAAACAATGGGCCATGGAAATGGGCGTTACCCACTATACACACTGGTTCCACCCGCTAACCGAGGGAACAGCCGAAAAGCATGATGCGTTTATCGAACACGACGGAAAAGGCGGAGTATTAGAAGATTTCTCCGGCAAACTCCTTGTTCAGCAAGAACCGGATGCATCCAGTTTCCCCAGCGGAGGTATCCGCAACACGTTCGAAGCTCGCGGCTATACCGCATGGGACCCCTCATCACCGGCTTTCATTATTGACGACACTTTGTGTATTCCTACCATCTTCATCTCCTATACCGGCGAATCACTCGATTATAAAGCTCCCCTGCTTAAAGCGCTTCGCGCAGTAAATAAAGCCGCAGTAGATGTATGCCGGTATTTCAATCCCGATGTAAAAAAAGTAATCTCGTACCTGGGTTGGGAACAAGAATACTTCCTCGTAGATGAAGGTCTGTATGCCGCCCGCCCCGACCTTTTAATGACAGGCCGTACACTTATGGGTCACGACAGCGCCAAAAACCAGCAATTGGAAGACCACTATTTCGGCGCCATCCCCACCCGCGTTGCTTCGTTTATGAAAGACCTGGAAATCGAAGCACTTAAACTAGGTATACCCGTAAAAACCCGCCACAACGAAGTAGCCCCGAACCAGTTCGAACTTGCCCCTATATTCGAAGAATGTAACCTGGCAGTAGACCACAATATGCTCATCATGTCGCTCATGAAAAAAGTATCCCGCCGTCATGGTTTCCGTGTATTGCTGCACGAAAAACCATTCAAAGGTGTAAACGGTTCGGGAAAGCACAACAACTGGTCGCTCGGAACAGATACCGGCATCTTGCTTATGGCACCGGGAAAAACCAAAGAAGAAAACCTACGCTTCATTACTTTCGTAGTAAATACCCTGATGGCCGTTTACAAACACAACGGATTACTGAAAGCAAGCATCTCCAGCGCAACCAATGCCCACCGTCTGGGAGCCAATGAAGCACCT
>DAMCMT010000038.1:24799-39921 GCA_032108265.1 Bacteroides sp. | reverse complement strand
ATTCACTAAATAATTTCTGAGATTACTCATTACCCTAAACTATTTTGTATTCTTTTTGTTTTTTATTACTTTTACGGCAATAAATAAACAAAGGAATATGATTTACAGGTTTATAATTATATCAGATGAAGCGGATGACTTCGTAAGGGAAATACAAATTGACCCGGAAGCTACTTTTTATGATTTTCACGAAACTATACTAAAATGCGTAGGTTATTCGAACGACCAGATGACTTCCTTTTTCATATGCGATGATGATTGGGAAAAAGAAAAAGAGATAACGCTTGAAGAAATGAATGATAACCCCGAGATTGATAGTTGGGTTATGAAAGATACGCGGCTGAATGAGTTGATCGAAGACGAAAAACAGAAACTTCTATATGTCTATGATTATCTGATGGAACGTTGTTTCTTTATTGAATTATCCGAAATCATTACCGGAAAAGATATTAAAACTCCTCTATGTACTCGAACAGAGGGACAACCACCCAAACAATCCGTTGACATCGAAGAAATGGTAGCTGCTTCGGGTTCACTGGATCTGGACGAGAACTTTTATGGCGACCAGGATTTTGATATAGACGATTTTGATGCTGAAGGATTCGATGTAGACACGGCAGCGGACGTGAACCTGGGAGATGATAGTTTCTAAATGAAGAAAAGTCTCATTGTACTTTCCGGGCCTACAGCAGTAGGTAAAACAGAACTCAGCCTCCGCATTGCGGAGGCTTTTAATACTTGCATTATCTCAGCCGACTCCCGGCAACTTTACAAGGATCTGAAAATAGGTACTGCTGCACCAACCCCTACACAATTAAACCGGGTACCCCACCACTTCATTGGTACCCTTGAACTAACCGATTATTACAGTGCCGCCCAATATGAAGCAGATGTACTTACCCTTCTTGAAGAACTATTCCGCGAAAAAGATACAGTCGTTCTAACAGGCGGTTCCATGATGTACATTGATGCCGTGTGCAAAGGAATCGACGATATCCCCACTGTTGATAAAGATACCCGTGAATTACTTCTTCGCCGCTATGAAGCCGAAGGTTTGGAAACCCTCTGTGCCGAACTCCGTATACTCGACCCGGAATACTACAAGATAGTAGATCTCAAAAACCCCAAGCGGGTTATTCATGCGCTCGAGATATGCTACATGACCGGGAAGACCTATAGTTCTTTCCGTACCCGAACACGCAAACAACGGCCTTTTGATATAACTAAAATCGGATTAACCCGCAACAGGGAAGAACTTTACGCCCGGATCAACCTGCGAGTAGACGAAATGATGAAAGAAGGATTACTGGAAGAAGCCAAATCGGTATATCCACAGCGCCATCTTAACTCCCTAAACACGGTGGGCTATAAAGAAATATTCAGCTATCTGGATGGCGAGTGGGATTTGGATTTTGCGGTAGAGAAAATAAAACAGAATACCCGGATCTATTCACGGAAACAAATGACATGGTTCCGTCGCGACCCGGATATCCGGTGGTTTCATCCAGAAAAAATAGAGGAAATCCTCTTCTATCTGGGCCATATTCGGTAAATGTCAGGAGTATTTTTATTCCGGTTTCAATACAATATTTATTTCGGGTTGAGCCTTTGCTACTACCGTTTTCATATCAATATACATTATTACAATTTCACTACCTGCCGGAGAATTAAGAATAAAATTACCATCTAAATCTGAAATCGTTCCCGTAGTAGTTCCCTTAACCTGAACGCTGGCTCCGACTACAGGTCTACCGTCATTATCTTTTACAGTTCCTTTCACTTGAATAGTATTTTCCTGTGCTGTTTTTTTTGTTGTCATCAGCACAAGCCCCTCTGCATCAATAGCATCGTATAATAAAGCTAATGATCTTTTATCATCATCCATTTTATCAAATTTAACAACGCTAATGGATTCTATATCAGATGGGTCTAACTCCGAGATATCTGTATCAACCCGTTTACCATCTACTACTATAACAGGGCCACCAACAAGTTTAGACTTATGATAATCTTTCGTATGAACAATTATGACTCCATTTCTGGCATTCATACCATAAATTTCTATAGCCCTGTCATCCTTTAGTACAGAAATGGAATGAATGGATTCAGGATTACCCGGCAGCGACTTCTCTACCTTTCCGTCAACCACATATAAAGGACTGTTTATACCACCAATTTTGGGCATTTCAGTTATTTTAATGAAGGTGTCGCTCTTCTCAAAAGCCAATCTGATTTCCTTTCCTTCGTCTTCTGAAATTGATGTAGTCAATTCAATTACACTATCTGTCATTAACCCAGTAGTCCGATATCCTTTCAGTGTAATCTTACTGATTCCTTTATCAGTTTCACCTGTTGTAATTAACTCATCGGCGGTAATAACAATCGTATCCTCAACTTCAGGTTTAATTTCTACATTCTTTTTTTCCACAATTCCAGCCAAATCATTAACTTTGACGGCAGAGATTTCTTTCAATTCATTTGAAATCTCCGGACGGGCAAAAGCAGTAATCGCAATTGCTGCTACGGGAAGTACATACAAATACTTGAGTCTGACCCACGGATTTGATTTTTCTTTTAACATCATAGTGATACGTTTTTTAAGTTTACTGTGATTAAAGCTGTTGGCCATAGAGTAGAGCCTTGTGCCGGCAGCTTTTTTTATCAATAATAATTGATATTGTTTAGCATTGATGCCTTTATCGAGTACCGCTTCGTCGGCCTGATACTCGTGTATATTCTGCAATTCCTGTTTAAATAGCCATGCAGCAGGATTAAACCACTGGAAAATGATACAAACATCCGTAATAAGTAAGTCTATCGAATGCCGTTTCCGAATGTGAGCCATTTCATGTATTAATATTGCATTGCTATCTTCCTCCACATCATTATATGGCAGTACAATAAAATTCATCCAACTGAATGGAGAATACTTAGGCTCCGAGTGCGAAATCAACCAGATCCCTTTATGTATTTTACACCTGATTGATGAGCGAATCAACTTTAACAACCGTAATAAAGAATAGACATTCCTACACAAAAAGAACACTACACCTACCATATATATAAACAATAACACACGTATCCATAAGGCAGTAGTAATTTCCTGAGCAGGTAGGGTGGCCGTATCTTCCGACGAAATCTTATCAGCCAGCATCAGTAGTTGTTCCAATGTTAATACTGTTTGTTGAACCTCCGTTTGCTGCTTTATAGTTATTTCGCAAAACGGAAGTGCTAATGAGACAACCAATATTCCAAGAATGGCAATCCGGTTGAAATTATAAAATGTCTCTTTACTCAGCAATAATCTGTAAAACAAATACAGAACCGACAAGCAAACAGACGATTTAAGGATATAAACAAAGAATTCGCCCATACTAATGAGGTTTATTTGTGAGCCTTTTCTACTTCATCAATCAGTTTCTTTAATTCGTCCAGTGAAATATCCTCTTCCTGTACAAGCGAAGATACCACGCTAAGATATGAATTATTAAAGTATTTACTGATTACATTTTTCAGTGTACCTTTTCTAAATTCGTCTTCGCTGACCGCTGCATAATACTGATAAGTATTCCCATAAGTATGATGAGCCAGATATCCTTTTTCTTCCAAGCCTCGTACAATAGTCGAAAGGGTATTGAAATGAGGCTTCGGTTCATCGTAGAAAGCAAGTATTTCTTTCACAAAAAGAGGACCTTTATTCCAAAAGAAATTCATCAATTCTTCTTCTTTAGCTGTTAATCTTTTCATTTCTCTATTTTTTATTCAATATATTTTCAAATTCGTTCTCCAAAACATCTGTACCGGGAAAACCAACACTTTTATATGCAATATCTCCGTTACCATCCATGATAAAATAGGCCGGTATTCCAGGTATCTCATATTTTGTCATAAGGAAATTCCATTGATTATCCGTCAAACGATAATGATTACCTTTAATATCCGGTATTGTATTTTTCCAATTTCCCTCCGGTGAAGTTACGCCTGTTACATACAGGAAAACGACTCCTGCCGATTCATATTTCTCTTTTAACGGAGCCATATACTTCATCGCACGCAGGCACGGCCCACACCATGTTGCCCAAAAATCTATTAAAACCACTTTGCCCTTAAACGGGGCTACTATAGCTTTCAGTAATTGATCATTATCTAAGTCCTCTTCCAATTCCAGCACCGTAAAACCTGTTTTCTTTTCCGATTCAGCCAGTTTATCGGCCAATGCATTATTTATTAAGTTAACACATTCAAGTATTTCAGTCGATTGAATACTGTCTGCAGTAGCCCGTAATTCCTCATTGAGCGGAAGCGACCGGCCAAATTGCCAAGCAACCTTACGAGTTAACTTCAAATCGTTCCATAGAGGCTGTTGAGGGAGTATTTTATCTGGAAACAGCTCAGACGCATGATGAACGTATGACATAAATAAGCGACCCATTATAACATCAGGTTTACCAATGCAATCCAGTTTCAATATATCGTCATAATAATCAGCCTCAATAGTCATATCCGCACGCTTCACTCCCTTCTTTCCCGAAATCATGGGCGCGTAACCCAAATTTGATTTATATTCGGATAAAGCATTAAAAGTACTCATTTCAAGATTCAGCAACAATATGCGACGAGTCATAACTCCAAGACCTTTGTTCTTTTCTATCGCATTTCTCTTCTTTTCAAGTACTTTCCAGCAATACTTCTTGTATTGAAGCGGATTCATACCGCAAATATCCGAAAAGAAATCACCCTCGATAATACCGTTCAACACTTTATTATTTAGAATTTCTGTATTTAACCGCGCATAGTCACCTCTGAACCACACATAAGGAACTCCCTTATAATCTTTCCCCCGAATGTGGGAATGAGCCATAAAACAAGCCGGCAAATCAATGATGATTTCCACTTCGCTTCCCGGCAATGAAAAAACATCAATTGGAGTGCTTATACCGCCAATGTACAACGTTGTATGAAGAGGTGCCACTATATAACTCTCTATCAGGAAAGTGCCATCATCTTTAACAGGTACAAAAGGAGGTATTCCACGGCCAACAAACCAACTCGTGTTAGATGAGCTGATTGTCACCTCAGACCCCGGTCTGTAGCCCAGCAATTGCCCCCGGATAATACTTTTTCCGAAACGAAGTTCCGATGAGGGGAAATTATCCTCGTCTACGAATTGTTGACCTTTCAAGTCTGCCGGCACATTAACTTCGGGTTTCACGTTATTTAGCCTGATACCTGATATACACCAACCGCCTTCTGCATTCTCCACAAAATCAAATTCTTGAGCATTAATCGGCAAAGGAGCAAATTTTATCCTGGCGCTCCTCTCGCCGGTATCCGATAACTTCACCCATTTACCCTGCGAAGCCAAATTCTCTTTACCACATAATGGAAACAAATCTCCGTCACACCGCAAAACGGCAGCAGTGTCGATATTTACCTCCTCGGCAGGTCTACCATAAATCATAATATCCAGAAAAGTTGTATCTGCAGTTAGTTCTACCTTTGTTATTTCCAATTTACCTCTGGCAGATATAAAATAAGGCCTGTCAACTACCCTTCTAGATTTTTTTTGGGCAGAGACAGAAGTAAAAGCAATAATCACAATTAGAAAAACAAAAGCTCCTGCTCGTTTCATAATATATTTCTTAGATGGTTATTATTTATTTCAATGAATAAATCAAATAAGTAAGTGTTCATAATTAATTCATATTATCCGGCATCGTCACCCCGAACTTGCCGAGGAGCCTACAGGTATTCTAAGTTAGTAGTTCCCTCGACAAGCTCGGGATGACGGGTGTCATAAACATAATATGAATTAATTTTGAACAGCTACTTATTTATAATAACAAAGATTTAATTACCGGAAACAAATAACTATATTTAATAGTTATAAAACTAATTTCCCAAGTTAAGAATATTTAAACCATTGCAGAATATATATTTTACAACCACCAAGTTATATGAATAAAAGGAACGTGTTTGGATATACTAATTAAGGGCGAATGCAATCAGCCCTTAATTATCCAGAATATTTTTTCCAGACTATTATTTAACCTCCAACGAATCCTTCAGCTTAATATCTTCCGAAGATGCTCCTACCATTACCGTAAAAGTTCCCGGCTCAACGACGAATCTGCCATCCTTGTTCCACAAACTTAAATCGCGGGGAGTAAGAGTAAACTTAACTGTTTTTGCTTCGCCCGGCTGAAGGTTAATACGTTCAAATCCGCGCAGTACTTTTTCATAAGTAGTCAATGAACTTACATCATCGCGGATATACAACTGTACTACTTCATCTCCTGCCCTACTACCGGTGTTTTTAACTATACAACTGATTTCAACCTCGTCATTTACCCCGATAAGAGCCTTACTCATTTTCAGCTCACTGTAATCATAAGTAGTATAACTCATTCCATAACCAAAAGGATACAAAGCACCATCTACACGTACCACACCTTTCGAATCGGCACCTGGTTTGAAAGGAAATGCATACGGTATCTGTCCTACAGATTTCGGGAAAGTAACTGCCAACTTACCACCGGGATTATAATCGCCAAACAAAACTTTTGCAACTGCCTGACCTGTAAACTCACCCGGAAACCAAGCATGAACGATTGCAGGAATATACTTTTCAGCCCAGTTAATAGTAGCGGCACGTCCGTCGACTAAAAGCAGGACAACCGGAACCCCTGTAGCATATACTGCCTGAAGCAGTTTTTCCTGACGTCCAATCAGATTAAGTTCCGAGCGCGAATTGCCCTCGCGAACAGTACGTTCATTTCCACCCAATACCAGAATAGCTACTTCCGACTTCTTAGCCAGTTCTACCGCTTCATCAATCAAACGTTGCTCCTCTGCATCCAACGGAACATCATACAACTCGCTTTCAGGGAAATATTTATCGATGATGTCGCAACCCATCGCATATTCAACATTGGCATTCGGAAGATAATCTTTGATTCCCTGATAAACAGTCTTTATGGGTGCCCGTGCCGGCCCGTACCGGCAAATCAGATTCTTTACTTCCTCAGCATTGGGGCCGATTACGGCAACATTCTTCAATTCTTTAGACAGCGGCAACAGATTATCCTGATTCTTCAACAGAACTATCGATTCCAATGCTGCCTGTAAGGATACAGCCTGATGTTCGGCACTATGTACAATCTTATCGACATTGCTTTTATCACCCTTATACGGGTCGTCGAACAACCCAAGCATAAATTTTACCCGAAGCACATCAGTCACCCGTTGGTCGATAGTTTCCATAGATACCTTACCATCGGCAACGGCGCTACGCAACGGAAGAATAAAATCCTGAGGTGGAGTAAACTGTGTGCGTACATTCATGCCCGCATTAATAGCTGCGGCAGCCGCATCTGCCTCGGTAGCTGCTACGCGGTGTTTGGTTTGTATAAACTCAACAGCTTCACTGTCTGACACTACATAACCACGGAAGCCCCACTGATTGCGAAGAAGCTCAGTTAGAAAGTAATGGCTACCGGTAACCGGTTCGCCATCGTAATCGTTATACGAACTCATAACTCCCAGGGCACCAGCGTCTTCAAAACCTTTACGGAAAGGTTCGAGCAACAAAGTTTTCATTTCGCGGGGAGAGATATGCGGGTCGGTACGTGTACCTTCGTCGCGCCCACCGACAGGGATGCTGTAAACAGCAAAATGTTTGGGAGTAGAAACAAGACCGTGAGACTGAATCCCTTCAATCATCTGTTTACCCAATTCGCCCGTCAGGTAAGGGTCTTCGCTATAACATTCTACTACACGTCCCCAACGCGGGTCGCGCGATACATCGAGAATGGGCGAGTAAATATTGGTATATCCCAATGCAACAGCCTCACGGGCTGTTACATCGGCTATTTTACGTATAAGCCCGCGGTTCCAGGTCGATCCCTGTCCGCTTTGCGCGGGGAACATCGTGGCACGGTCGTGACACAAACCGCGTATTCCTTCATTGGTATAATCAACCGGTATACCCAGGCGGGTTTCCTCAACAAACCAGCGTTGGATGGTGTGCCGGTTGTCGATACTGGTCGTATATGGGAAAGACAGTTTATCGCGGAACGAGCCTAATCCGTTGGCCTGCTCGTCTATATTCCCGATACCGTCTTTCCAAATCTCGTTTTTCCATTCCGGGGTAGGTTCGGCATCTTTCAATACACGCCCCGAGCCATATAAAGTTGCCAGTTGACAGGTCTTTTCTTCCAGGGTCATTTGTGAAAGCAAGTCGGCTATACGGTCTTCGATGGGGGCATTCGGGTCTTCGTATACATCCTTTACACCATTCTTATTAAAATCAATCCACCCTTTCTGGTAAATTTTACGTCCGGTTTTATTCTTTTGCGCAGAAGCACCTGTGCAGAATAAAGCTAAACAGCAAATTAAAAAAAAATTAGAGAATTTGTTCATGTGATGTTAGTTAATATAATTGTTAAGTGAATCAAAACATCCATCTGTGTGCGAACACAAACAGTCCCACAAAGATAAAAAAAAACTTTTGTATTACCTTTTGTGCAGGTTTATTATCCAATAACCAGTCTTAATCCTTCGCCCCTGACGGTTTGTAATTCAATATAATTTTCGGGAATCCTCTTTGTAAAGTACGTGCATATATTTATTAAAGATAATTTTCTATCGTAATTTCCGGAATATCTTTCAAGAGAGCGTTACGTTTCATTTATTTAAGTATGGCTTAGACATGGGCATTTAATACTACAATCGCGCAACTTGATTGAGGTAATGATGATAGGGTGCAGTAATAAAATAAGTAATAATTGTAAATGTGCCGAAAGTCTTTGATTTTCGGCACATTTACAAATTCCTATTTCGCTTCGCGCCACGAATAACGATAAACCACAGGTGGTGCTTGTCGTTTAAGTGTCCCGGCTCTAGTTGCGGCTTTGTTTGCCTGTTCACGACGTGCAGCAAGAGCAGCAGCAGTACGGTTCCTGGCATCATAAGATACAAAGTCTTCATAACTGTATGCCCACTCTGCACCGTAGGCCAATTTATTTATACGATAATAAATGGCTTCACGCGATGGAGCATTGAATCCCCCCCAATTATAATGCATAATACTATATTGTGTAGGGCGATAGGCTCTGGTCCAATATGTGAATGCGCCCTCGTATATACCTAGCCCTTCCTGGGCATAGCGAGCATCTTCTAGGAATTTAGCCCATTTCACCTGTGTAGGATCATTCGTGAAGTCACCGTTTTTCCACCAGCCGTAAACACCTAAACTTTTGTGTCCGGCAATCTCGTTATCCGGCATCGCTCCCTGGGATTGGTAGGAATATTCGTCGGCCAGTTTGGCAAAACCATGTCCCCCTGCTTCGTGCAGAATTAAACCCTCAAACGTTTCATCATCTTCACCGATAGGGAAATAGGATATTGATGCGCCCCGACCATAATCACCATCCAACTTAGTGTACATATAGCATGTTCCACCATAATTCTCAGAATTCATTATTACAATAATGAGCGCATCGTCCATACGATCATCCGAAACAGCATTTAAGGCATAATCGAAACATTTCTGGTCGTTCCCTACAATCAATGTCCCTTCTCCGAAATAGCCTTCAAGAGCTGTGATACTATAATCATCATAAATCTCGTTTGCCGAAACAGCACATACTGCGTATACATTAAACATATTACGATAGGAACGGTAAGGTTCTTCGCTAAAGAAAGCTTCCATACCTTTACGCATCATACGTTCGTAGGTGCCATCAGCAATCAACCTGTCAGTAAATGCATCACCCATCAGCACAATGTCGATTCCATTTCCTTCAGTAGCCCTCTGTAAAGTCAACACTTTCCCATCATCTGAATAGTCGGTCGACGTGTAATTGGGATCTACTTCTGCTGCTGTTCCGGTTTGTATAACTGTCACCACCTGTTTCAACTCACCTTTCGATAAGATGATTTGTCCCGAGCGTTCATCATCTCCGGTATGTTCTGCTATCTGGAAGTTTAATGTTTTTGTTTGCAGGCTACGTGTTGTAATTTGCGTAATCCAGTTTTTAGCAGATTCTTCAATGGCAACATCGAAATCAATGTTGTGTTGCACATCAAACGCCAATGTACCTCCATTCAAATCAAATCCATATTCTGATTCGGCAAGGATAATCGCATCTTTCTGTAATTGTGTAACCACTACCTCCTCTCGTTTGGTTGCCGTTCTGACAACAATTATAGCCGTACGGCTACCATAAGTTTGATTCGGAATAATTTCACAATGTTTCGTATATACCGATACCGCACGCGTGGTAGATTGTTTAATCCAGTTTACATCAGGCATCTCGACCGTGTACTCCGTATTGCTACGGATTTCGAGCCGGATAGTTTCGCCGGAAGCAGGTACGGTGTATTCGTTCTGCGTAAGAACCAATATTTCACCGCCGGCCTGATATACTGTTACTGTTTCGGATAGGTTGCCCGAAGAGAAAACGATTTGCCCTTCGCGAGGTTCAGTTTCTTCGAAGGCGCTGACTGTGAATCGCAGCTTTGACATTGTTAGTGCACGTGCCTCAACTCTGCGAATCCATTCAGGATTCTTTATATCGACTTTAAACTCAACATTTGCTTTTACCTCGACTTCAATTTCTCCCCCATTTATATCTACTTCGTAACGTGACTGGGTAATAAGCAACGCCTCTTTCTTTTTTTGAGTAACGGTAATGTATTTCTGCACATCTCCGCTAACTATTTTGATTAAGCCACCCCTATCGCTATATTCAGTGTTTTCTTCCTTGATTGTAACAGTTAGTGTATGTGTTCCTGCTCCCCCTTTTTTAGGAGATACATCGAACCAGGATGGTGCAGCACGGGTACCGTCGTCTGTAATGATTTGCCAAGCAGTATTACAAGTAAAGGATACCGTAGCAGTTCCTGTACTCGTCTCTGGTAATGTGACATTCGTCGATTCATTACCTACTTCTATAACTGGCGTTACTAGCTTTTCTTCTTCACCTTTATCATCGCTACAGCTTACTGAAAGTAAAACTGTACATAAAATTACTACAAGGAAGAATGTGTTTTTCATGTATCAGATTATTTAGTGTTCAATTGGATTATGTATTAGAAAATGTGGCATTTAAATATCTAATTTCAATATGCCAGCACTTCATCGATTTTTTCTTTAGCCAGTTTTTCCATAATGGCATATCCTGTGGCAGTAACATGTACTCCGTCGGTAGTATATTCTTTAATCATGGCGCCTTTACTATCGCGCATGGGTTTGTTGTAATCAATGTATTCAAATCCCTTTGACCAGGCATAGCGCTTTATCCAATCATTCAGTTCGTCAATCTTTTGCGCAACATAGGTTATTTCTTTACGCCACGGATATTCTCCGGCAGGTGTTACGGAAGATAGAATAACTTTAATGCCATTATAATCGGCAAGTTCGGCCATGGATTGTATACAGGCTTTTGTAAAATCGGGATTATACTCACCTGTATTCTGGGCTATATCGTTGGTTCCGATATTGATGACTACCGCCGCCGGATGGAGGTTAATTACATCATGCCGGAAGCGCAGCAACAATTGCGGACTGGTTTGCCCGCCAATTCCCCGTCCGATGTAACCGTTGTCGGCGAAGAATTCCGGACGGCTATCGGCCCATCCCTGGGTAATGGAATTACCGATAAATACAACTGTTTTCTTTATTGCCGCATTATCTTCCTTATACTTTTCCAGATTTACGGCTTTCGAAATATCCTGTGCATTACCTGCGAGTGCATAAATGATTAGCAAAAAAACGATTGTTATCTTTTTCATGGTTCAATAATTATGGGTTAACTATATATTGTATTTACTTTCCATAATATCCCGGTACCGGAACATAAATGGGTTGTCTTTTCATGTTTATATTCTGTATTTTCCCCTCGGATATAAGCCGGCTAATATGGCGGTAGGCCGTAGCCCGGGTCATCCGGCAAAACATCTCGAACTTACGTCGCGAAAGTGTTTCATTCTCGGCAAAATACGTTGTAAGTAACTTGTCTATATCTTCATGGCTTAATTTTGCCGAATGTCTTTTCAGGGAGCTACGGGTAGTTGCTGCATTTTTGAGTTTATCCTTAAGCCTTTGGTCGGGTGTATAGCGTATTGTTTTAAACCATACACTCTGCGACCGGGTAGTCTCGGGATTAACTTCCCGGACGGTTTTCAGTACAGCCTGAAAAGTACCGATACCTTCCAGGTTTATTCGCTGGCTATCTTCCAACGCCTGGGCTATAAGGTCGCTCAATGATTCGAGTACGCCCCGTATGTCGCCGGGCGTTAGTGTGGTAGCAAAAGTTAATCTGTCTATAACCTCTTTCGTATGAAGCGTTTGCACGTTTACAACTCTTGCGTGGTAACGGGTCTTCTCTTCTTCGCCCGAAGGATCGGGAGTTTCATAGTAATCAAATAGTATTGCCATTTGCGGTTCTCGGGGTTTATATTTAATGAAAGCTATATTCTTTTATCGTTTCATATCTGTGAGTAAGCTTACGCACAGTAATGAGTAAGCTTACGCATAATTGTGAGTAAGCTTACTCACTAATATGAAACGATAAAGGAACTGGTACAAATATATATAAGAATACTGGCTTTTGAAAATAAAGAACAAGGATTTTGGGAATAAAATACAGGAAGATTGTTTTTTTCTTTCGGGATTTCTTAAAATAATGTATCTTGCACTTGTAATGGCAAAACACGGATAGATAAAGGCATATATGAGGTATTTCATTCTTTTTTTTCTTTCATTTATTACCATTGGTTTTTATTCATGCAACCGTTCATATCCTCCCCGATTAGTGCTGGCCGATAGACTGATGGATTCTCGTCCTGATTCCGCATTGACTATTCTCGATGAATGGATAGACAGTATTAATAGTGAGAGAAAACCGGTCCGGATGTATTACTATTTATTACTGACGAAGGCGCAGGACAAATGTTTTATTGAGCATACATCGGATTCTATTATGATTGAGGTTGCCGATTATTACCGGAAACATGGAACGACGAGACAGAAAATGGAAGCGCTGTATTATCTGGGAAGTGTGTATCGGGATTTGGGGGATGCTCCACGGGCGATTAACTGGTACCAACAGGCGGCAGAGGCTTCGAAAGAAAAGACAGAGCATGATTTATTGAGACTAATTTACGGTCATATGGGAACGCTCTTTTTTTACCAGGGTTTGGAAGAAGAAGGGGGAGATGCTTACCGGAAATCGTTTCACCATGAAATGTTATGGGGAGATTCAGCAACATTGTCTTATGCATACATAGATATGGCACGAATCCATACTTCGATTAGCAATGTGGATAGTACCCTATATTATTATAACAAGGCAATTGAATTAGCGGAAAAAGCAGGTAAAAAGGAATTGGCGGAAGGTTTTAAATCGGAATTAGCGGATATTTATTTGCAGCTAGGTGAACTTGATATGGCACAAGACTTATTACCTAATATTAAAAGAGACGGCAAGGACTTCTTGAATTGGGGAGAATTATATTTTAAAAAAGACAAACTGGATTCCGCAGAGTATTATTTTCAAAAAGCATTTGAAATTGGTAATGTATATGTTAAAAGTGGGTCCAGGCGAGAATTATACAATTTAGAAAAATTACGGGGAAATGATAAACAAATTATATACTATCTGGAACAATATATTATATACAAAGATTCAATACAGAAAATCACTGACATAGAAGGTATAAAGCGAGTGCAATCTCTTTACAATTATCAGCATATTGAAAGTGAGAATACTCGTTTGTTATTAGCAAATCAAAGAAAAAACTATATCACATATATTATATTATCAATATTCGTACTGTTTATAGTTTCCGGATACTGGTTATTTCTTAGCTACAGACGAAAAAAAGAAAGACAAATGGAACAACAAAAACGTACACTTTATTTTAAAGACCAAGAGTCACAAGTTCAGATTGAAGTTAAAGATCGGGAAATATCACAATTAAGACGACAATTGAAAAAAGCTACCATTGATAAAAATCAGGAGCTCACAACATTACAATTGAAACTAAACAATGCTCTTTTGGAATATGATAAATTAATTGTTCAGAACCAATTATCAAATTATACTTTCCGGGCTTCCTCCATATATAGATTATTACATGAAAACTATAATAATCCCGAATTTAAAATGAAAGAGCATTGGAGCGAATTACAAGAGGAAATAGACAATACTTATAATAATTTTACCAGTAGATTATATGTGATATACCCTAAACTGAGTGAAACAGAATTGAGGGTTAGTTTACTATTAAAAGCTGAAATACCACTTAAAAATATAGCTATGTTTCTTCATAAAGAAAAAAACACTATCAGTAATATCCGCAAAAGACTTTATGAGAAAACCCACGGTGAGACGGGTAAGCCCGAACAATGGGATAAGTTCATTATAAGCCTTTAACACCGGAAAAACGATAGTTCCCAAAGAGTTCACATAGATATTGTGAACTCTTTGGGAACTATTTCTTATGGTTTCATTCAATGTTTATTATAGTTTTGCCAGAGTAACGACTAAACACATTTACAATGAAATCAAAGTTTATACTAATTATCTCACTCTGTTTTATCTGCACAACCTCATTATTGGCAGAAAATAAGGAAATTAAAGTAAATTGTAAAAAATGGCATTCAAACCGACGCACATTGTCGATTGTCCCTGCATTATCTCATGATTTTAATACAATATATATTTACTCTGAAACATCCTATGTAGATATGGATATTACAATTACCGATTTAGCGGGGAATATTATACATATGGATGTAATTACAGTGAATGCTGGCGAAACAGTATCCTTTACTTTCGAGATGAGTGATGAAACAGAGTATATGATTGAGGTTCTACATGAGACAAAATATCTAAGTGGCTGGTTTACAATAAATTATTAATATCCTTAAAATAATTCTGCTTTATTTTACTTTAGGCGCAATTGTAAAATTAAGCGATTTATATAGATTTGCAAATCGAGTCCGATAACAAATTAATGACTTAAAACTATGATTTATATTGTTAAACTCAAAAATTAATATTATGTTTGAAAAATTAGATCCCAAACAAATGAGCAAAATTAAAGGGGGAATG
>DAMCMT010000038.1:0-24789 GCA_032108265.1 Bacteroides sp. | reverse complement strand
CAAAACTCTTATTAGTATTGTTATGAATAACCAACTGGATGAGGGTGCTATGGAAGGTGCACGCTACGGATGGAATAAACATTGTAGATAGAACGGCATTACAGATGTCTATATATTGATATTATAGACATCTGTTATATATAATATGTAAAAAACATGAAATGTTTACTTTTAATTTCCACATTATTTCTTAGTTCAAATATTCTATTTGGGCAGAAAGTTATTGATAAAACACGCTTTCAGTGCCAATATCAATTCTTGCATTTAAATGATACCTTGACACAGAAAGCGGATAATGATTTGCTAATTCTTCAAATAGGTCAAAACACTTCCAAATGTTTTAGTTATTACAGCAATCAAGTAGATTCTATTTATGCATTACCCAATTACGATGAGATAATGAAAAGCAAATTAAACTATGCTTTTTCAAAACAGGAAATTAATAGTAACGATTACCCGCATAAGCGGACTAAGGCCTATATCTACAAAAATTACCCGAGTGGCAAGATGACCGTTACTGATGGACTTTCTTTACAGGATTTTATTTATGAAGATAAATTGAATTCGCAGGAGTGGGAAATTGAGGACAGTATAAAAACGGTTTTGAACTATACTTGCCAACAAGCAAAATGCGATTTCAGGGGTAGACAGTGGACAGCCTGGTTTGCATCCGAAATACCAGTTGCTGATGGTCCCTGGAAATTATGTGGCCTACCCGGATTAATTATGGAAGCCTATGATGAAAATAATCATTACCATTTCACTATCATCGGATTAGAACAAATTGAAGGTACTCCTATTATTTTCAGTAAAACTTATGTCGGGAATAAGAAATATGAAAAAACAAACCGAAAAGCCTTTCTGAAAGCCAAGAAACGTTATCTTATGGATATAAACGGCTATATAGAATTGGAAACCGGAATTGACTTAAAAGGTGCAAATTCTTTGCATAAAATTATGCAATATGATTTGATTGAACGAGATTACAATTAATCGTAAGATGAAACAGAGTATAAAATGGAAGAGAATAAATACCTTATCCCATTACTGATTCGTCACATGAATCTTTTAAATATCAATTGTGATGTAAAACAGTTAGAATTAGTTCTTCTATCGGCACCATCTTTCCCCTCTGTATTTTCCATTGTACAAACTTTTAATTATTTTGGTTTGGATGCATTTGCTTACAAGGCAGATTATATGGCTTTGTCAAATATCAGCATGCCGGCAATTGTATTTATTGCGACTGAAAAATTTGACCGGTTTGTTATGCTTCATCAATTCTCCGAAACAAACGTAATCTATTTCGATACTTTTGAAAACAAGTATTTTGAGGTTACTAAAGACTTCTTTAATGAAATATGGACCGGAATTATTATTACTACAGAAAAGCACGAAAATAAGAAAGGATATAAATCTGAGAACAGTTATTTAAAATACAGCATTTATTTGGCAATTCCCTTTTTAATTGTTTATACCCTGGCTACAAATTCATTATCGTACCTATTATTCTTTTTTTCCGGACTATTTATCTTAAAATTATCCGGACTATGGTTTTCTATAGGATTGGTTAAGCAAGAATATAATAGTTCTTATTCAGTTTTTGACAAATTTTGTAAAATAAGCAGTAGCTTTAGTTGCACTGACGTTTTAAAATCGAAAGCATCTAAATTATTTAATAAAATTTCATTAGCCGATATTGGTTTTATTTATTTCACTACTGGAATCGTGGCATTGTATTTGGGCTTACTGACAGGTCTTACAATACCAGTATTACAAATTTTATTTTATCTGGCCGTTATTAGCTGCCCATTTATAGCTTTCTCTATTCTATATCAGGGATTAGTTATAAAAAAGTGGTGTTTACTCTGCTTAAGCGTTATGTCCGTACTTACCTTAGAAATAATATTATTCTTGTTTTTTCCATATAAGATTTTATTTAACGATATTATTTCGACAACAGAAGTCTTTTTGTTTTCACTTTTAATTAGCACATTAATACTATTCCTGACAAAAAAAAGTTTAGAAAATCAAGTTATAGCTTTTACTAATTCAATAAGTTTTTTGAGGGTTAAAAGAATGCCCGAATTTATTACTCTTATATTTAGTAATCAAAAAAAAATACCACAACACTTAAATGACAGTTTGATTATAGGAAAAGTTGATGCACCGATTGTTATTACTACCCTTCTAAGTACTACATGTACTTCATGTGTGCAAACAGCTAATGATGTAATATTATTACTGGAAAACTATCCATCTTTCATAAAATGGCATTTACGGTTTGATGGATTACAGACTACTGAAAATAATATAATAAATGAAAACCCCGTCTACTTATATGAACTTTTAAGGCAGCAAGAAAATACACATATACAACTGAAAATTATCAAAGAATGGTATAAGCTAAAATCTATGCGGAAATTTTCTAAAAAATATCCATTAAAGGAAATTACAGAAGTTACTAACAACGATTTTTCCATTCATATAAGAAACAATTTAATATTGAATACTGATAAGGTACCTTCTATCTGGATTAATAACCGAATTTTCCCCACAGAGTATTTACTTGATGATATTCGTTTCTTGCTGACTGATATAGAGAGTTTACAGGAATCCACAATTTAAGTATTATGAGTAAATTTCTTAAATGGCTGTTTTTTATTGCATTTTACTTTTTAGCAGGATACTCGTTATATGCGCAGGATATTATGATAACTGGTAAAATAACAGACAAGATTACTGACGCACCATTATCAAACGTATTGGTAACGATAAGACCGGCTGATAGTAATAAGATAATTAAATTCGCTCAAAGTTCATCAGAGGGTGAGTATCAGATAAAACTCCCGAACTTTCCCGAAAATCATGTTTTACATTTTTCAATGATGGGTTATGCCCCTCAAACCAGCACAATTTTAAAAGGCAAATTAAAATATAATGTTCAGCTAACTGAAAAAAGTACCCAACTGAAAGAAGTTATAGTAAAGGCTCCTGGAATTCATGAAAAAGGAGACACCATTACTTATATGGTTTCGGCCTTCTCCAATGCACAAGACCGTTCATTAGCGGATGTTTTAAAAAAAATGCCCGGCATCGAAGTAGATAAAACGGGAGAAATTAAATACAATGGCATGACAATTAACAAATTCTATATAGAAGGGAAAGATTTGCTTGGGGTCCGATATGAACTGGCTACAAATAATATACACCAAAAAGATGTAGGTAGTGTAGTGGTTATGGAAAACCACCAGCCGGTAAAAGCCTTGGAAGATATATCGTTTTCTCGAAATCCGGCAATTAACATCCGCCTTAAAGAGGATGCTAAAGCCCGTTGGGTAGGAACCGCCAAGATAGGTGCGGGAGTTGAACCATTCTTATGGAACTCAGAATTATTTTTGATGCGTTTTACATCGAAAACCCAATCGCTTAATACTTATAAGACAAATAATACAGGTTCAGATATCACACAAGAAACACAATCGTTTACTTTTGATGATGTAATGAGTCAGTTTTCCAAAAAATATGACCTGAAAAATTATATTAATGTACGACCCGATAAATTAACAGACCTTGACGCAAACAGAGTCCGCTTTAACAAATCACATCTGGTAAGCACCAATAATCTTTGGGCACTTAGTAAAGAAGTTGATTTAACTTCACAAATCTCATATACAAGCAACAGACTGAATTCTGATAATATTACACAAACAAGTTACTACCTGAAAGATTCAATTATTATTAATGATATAGCCGAATCTTCTTTATCAAAACAAAACCATCTCACAGCAGATGTCGTTTTAGCAGCCAACACATCCAAATATTATATAAAGAATAAAATAAATGCAGATATATTCTGGGATGATATCAACATGAGTATGACAGGAAGTTTTCCAAACAATCAATCGGCCTCCGTACCACATCGTCAGGTATCTAATGACTTGGATATCCTTAAACGTAGCGGCAACAAAATTTATACTTTAAACTCTTACAACTTTTATCAGGTTAAACCACAAGAGTTAACTATAGCGCGTGAAGACGAAAAACAGCACCAAAGCATTAACTCAACTGCATATTTCACTAATACCAGCACTTCCATGGTATATCACCTAAAACCAGTAAATATTTCAATGAAGATGGGTATTATCGGTGTGATACGTTCGATGAAGAGTGAATTAACAGGTGTTTCGGATACTCTTGGCCCACTCAGCAATAAACTGTCGATGCAATATATGAATTTTTACGTTTCACCAGAGATTGAATATAAGAATAGCGGATTTGAAGCTATTTTGGATTTACCGGTTTCATATGCACCATATAACTATCATAATAAACTCACAAAAAATAAAGAATCAAACTTTAATTTTTTTCTCTCTCCCAAACTATTTATGCGCTATCACTTCACATCTCGTCTTTCCGCTTCGGTTACAGGTAGCATTTCGCAAAATGCGGTGGAAGAGCAGCAATTCTATGAAGGTTTATTATTACAAAATTACCGGAATCTTTCTCGTGGTTTAATTAATTATGAAGCAGGAAATCAGAAATCTATAAGCTTTTTTTTATCTTACAAAAAACCATTGAAGTCACTTTTTGCTAATATAAGCATAATGCGAACCTGGGATGATACTAAGCAGATTTCAGAACGGTTGTTTCTGGATAAGTTTATACTTAATACATATATCCCACAAAATAATTCTTCCGACTTATGGACTATGAATAGTACTATTAGTAAGGGTATTGATTTTATAAACGGGCTGGTTTCGTTGCGATCCTCATACATAACAGTCAATAGTGCTATATTTCAGAATAAAATTAAAACACCTTTTTCATCGGAAATGTGGAGTATTACATCCAAAATAAATTCGAACATTAGCAAATGGTGTAATTTAAATTATGAAATTACTTGTGGAGGCGAAAGAATCAAGTTAAAAGATACCGGTATCAAATCTGTTACAACAAGCTTTTCACAGACACTAAATCTTAATATAACCTCGGGCGATAAATGGTATATTCAACTTGTAGGTGAGCATTATTATAATAAAATGGCGAGTAGCTTCTCGAAACACCTTTTGCTGACAGATGCTGAATTTACTTATAGTCTGGGAAAGGGATGGGAAATAAATCTTTCAGTAAAAAATATTTTTAATGAAAAAGAATACAAATACACCATGTTCGATGGTTTAACAAGTATGAATAAGGAATATAAGATACGGGGTAGAAATTTTTTAGCCAGTATATTTTTTAGATTTTAATGGATGAAACATGGCTTTCCCTTTTATTAAACAATCCGATGCAATGGACTGTGGTCCGGCTTGCCTTTACATGATAGCAAAACATTATGGTAAAGAATATTCGTTGGATTATCTTCGTAATAAGTCTTTTATAGCTCATGATGGCGTTTCCCTGTTAGGAATAAGTAAAGCAGCCGAAGATATTGGATTTCATACAATTGCCGGCAAGGCTACATTTGAAAATCTCACACATAATGTATCACTTCCCTGTATAATACATTGGAAGCAAGAGCATTTTGTGGTTTTATACCGTATTAAAAATAAAAGAATAAAGAGTACAATCTATATTGCAGATCCCGCCAAGGGCTTAATGACATATTCTAAAGAGGAATTTTGCGAAAACTGGACAAGTACGAGTTCAAACGGTCAGGAAAAGGGAATAATTCTTGTTTTAGAAACGACCCACGTCTTCCACGAAAAAGAAGGAGATAAGAACCTTTCTGAAAACCGTTTCAAATTTTTGGTGAAATACTTATTTAAATATAAAAGTTTTTTTGCACAATTAATAGTAGGATTGCTAATAGGGAGTATATTACAGCTTATTTTTCCCTTTTTAACGCAGGCAGTAGTTGATACAGGTATTCAAGATAAAGATATTAATTTTATATGGCTTGTATTGATTGCTCAGACAATGCTTCTTTTTAGCCGTACTGCTATTGATTTTATCAGGCGAAAGATTTTATTGCATATCAGTGTACGGATAAATGTCTCTCTCATATCGGATTTCTTTATAAAACTAATGAAACTACCTATGAAGTTTTTTGATACAAAACTTACAGGGGATTTGTTGCAACGTATTGAAGACCACAGACGAGTGGAAGACTTCCTTACAAACCAAACCATTAATGTGCTTTTTTCAACTTTCACCTTTATTGTTTTCTCCATCGTATTGTTCATATATAATATACCTATTTTTATAATTTTCATTTGTGGGAGTATTTTTTACGGGTTATGGGTAAGTGTATTCCTAAAAAAAAGACGGATACTGGATTATAAAATTTTCGAGCAGGAAGGAATAAACCGGAATGTGGTATATCAGTTAATAACAGGTATGCAGGAAATTAAGCTTCAAGGCTGTCAACAACGTAAACGCTGGGAATGGGAAGACACACAGGCAGACCTCTTCGACGTGAACATCCAATCACTTAATCTAAAGCAAACACAAGAGGCTGGAGGGATTTTTATAAACGAATTGAAAAACATTCTCATTACTGTACTTGCAGCAACAGCAGTCATTAATGGAAATCTTACGTTAGGTATGATGCTTGCAATTCAATATATAATCGGCCAGTTAAATTCTCCGGTTGAACAAATTATGGGTTTTATATACCAATGGCAGGACGTTATTATGAGTCTGGAAAGAATGGGTGAAATCCATACACAAGACAACGAAGAAAATAAAAAACGTTTTATCAGCCATTTACCGGAAGATTGTTCAATATATATTAATAACTTGTGTTTTAAATACGATGGAGTTCTTCCATTTTATGTACTTAATAATATAAGCCTTAAAATTCCTCAGAAAAAGGTTACTGCAATAGTAGGTGCCAGTGGAAGTGGAAAAACCACTCTTTTGAAATTATTACTTGGATATTATTCACCTAATGAAGGAGTTATTAATATAGGAGTTCACGATCTTGAACTAATTAATCTTGAATGGTGGCGCATGAACTGTGGTGCAGTCATGCAAGATGGATATATATTTTCTGATACAATAGCACGTAATATTGCTATCTCTGATGATGAGATAGATGTTGAAAGATTAAATTATGCAGCTAATATTGCTAATATAGCCGATTACATTGAAAGCTTACCACTTGGATACAATACAAAGATTGGGCAGGACGGACAAGGTGTCAGTCAAGGTCAAAAGCAACGTATCTTGATTGCCCGTGTAGTCTATAAAAATCCATCATTTGTTATGTTCGATGAATCAACAAATGCATTGGATGCCAAAAACGAAAAAGCTATTGTCGAAAATCTTGAAGAATTTTATAAAAATAAGACAGTTATAGTTATTGCGCATAGGTTAAGCACTGTAAAGAATGCAGACCAAATCGTGGTACTTGATAATGGTACTATAGTGGAAATAGGTTCACATAAGGAACTAACAATGAGAAAAGGCGCATATTATGAACTTGTAAAGAACCAACTTGAATTAGGTTATTAAATGGAAAAGTTAAATAAGCCGATTGAACTACGAAGTGAGAAGGTAAGAAACATTATCGGGCAGGTTCCTCCTGTATTATTACGTCATGGTATTCTTATTATTTGTTTTTCGCTATTGATGCTTTTTTTAATCTCAACGTTTCTTCCTTTTAAGGAAACAATACCCGTATTGGTTAAAATAGAATTATATCCGGAGGAAGTTTCTTATTCTGGTAATTCTTGTTATGGTTCCACAGAAATAACAGAGGAAAACTATAATAAAATAAAAATACATGATAAGATTTTAATATCAATAAATACAGATCAAATTATAGAAGGTACGGTTAGTCAAATGAATTCTTTATCAGACAGCAAAAATTTAATCGTTTCAATCGAACTAAATAACAAAATTCCTCCAGATAGATTAACTGAAGGAACTATCCTTGAGGGAAGAATTATATCATACAATACTTCCATATTTAAGAAAATATTTTCATCGTTTGACCGGTCTAAATAAGTAAAAAGTTTATTAGTATTGTTTCCTGTATTTTTGAACGATTGCATATAAATTTATATTATCCTATCTCCACCGCCATGCCCATACAAAATAGATTACACAGGATATAAAAAGCAGGCCCATTAATATAAAACTTACTATATCAATTATACCGTGAGCGGATACCAAGCTATCAAGCATACGGCAAAACATGATAAGGTTAAGTTCGAGCATAGCAACAATGATAAAGTTTTTAGCCAGATATAGCTGACGGCCGATATTGTTTTGGTTCACCCGGAAAGGGAAATTAAACATACTCATGGGCATACGCAGTGATATTAAAAGAAGGATGGTTATAAGAGTGCTTGCACCTCCCCAAAATATTATTTCATGGGATTGAGTATTGGGATTGCGGATATAGTAAAAGATTATCAGCACCCAAATTGCCAGCATAACCAGTACCGACATTAAAGTAAGTATCCTGGCTGGCAGGGATAGCGGTACAGGTACTTCTTTTAATCCTTTGGCTTTGTTCCGACGAGAATTAATCATTTGTCTCGCCCTCCTTGCTTTCGTTTTTGGTTGTATTCTTAGTTTTCTTCATCCGGCCGTTCTTTTTCAGAGCCTCAGCAATAATCCACTGAAGCTGGCCGTTCGTACTGCGAAATTCATCAGCCGCCCACTTCTCGAGGGCTTCCATAGTTTCCGCATCAATGCGCAATACAAAACTTTTGGTTGAAGATTCTTTTTTACTCATTCTTTTTTATCCAATTTGCTATGTCACTAATAACATATTCCGGTATTTTCGCTTCCACTCCATACTCCATAGGTGTTGCCTTACCAATACCCTCGTGAAGCATATGGTTAAGTAGGGGATAAGATTTAAAGGTAACATTATCTTTGTGCTGCAAAGCAGCTTCCCAGAGGTTGAAATCTTCCATAGTTACCTGATAATCTCTTTCGCCCTGTATAATGAATATAGGTAGTTCCAGTTTACGGGCAGTTTCGGTCTGGTTATAGTTATTCAGGTATTGCCAGTATGATTTTGATGCAATCATCGGGGGAGAAATAGATTCATCATATCCGGCTGTACCAAGCTTTTTTATGTTGGTAGCCTGTAGTTTAATATCAGCAACGTCTTTGTCTGTTAATCCGCTGTCGGGGAAACCCGATAGGTATTCATACTGGTCTACGAGGACATCTTCGAGCGGACGGGCATTCCCGGCTACCATGATTATACCGGCCAGTTGTGATTCGCGTTCAGCCATACGTGGAGCAAGCAGCGCTCCCTGGCTATGACCCAGAATATACACCTTACTATCGGCTAGTTCTTTGTGGCCTCGGGCGATGTTCATGGCTGAAAGGGCATCGTTAACCGTTTCATGATCCATATCTATCATGCCATTAGGGGCTGATTCGGCACCGTAAACCAGTGTGCGTTTATCGTAACGGATAACGGCTACTCCGCTCTCGGCTAATCCCCAGGCAAGTTCGCGGAAAGGTTTATTGGGACCAATAGATTCATCGCGATCGTGAGGTCCCGAACCATGTACCAGAATAACTACGGGCGGTTGCTGAACTCCGGTAGGAAGGGTTAATATACCGGATAACTTATAATCACCGGTAATTACTGTTATTGACTCTTCGCTGAACTTACTGGTTTTTATTGGCTGTGAAGATTTCGCCTCATTTTGTACAGGAGTAAATGTAAGGGAATTAATCTTATTATTGTTATCGAAGCTTACGGAAAACCGCAATGTAACGTTCTCGAACTGTACATCAGTTGTATAGAAAACTAAGTTTCCGATATTCCGGGTATTCCATTCATGTGTTGACTGAAAACGTCCGAATTGCCCCTCTATTTGTGCAAAAGTATTAGCGAATGTTTCGGCAGTAAGATGGTTACGAATATTATCGTCGGATATGGCAATTATACTTTCTCCATCGCCGGACTGTATATATTCGAATACCTGCCGGGCACGTTCCATATTATCGCTATTCTGTGCCCGGGCTATGAACACAAGAATAGCAAGAAGAATTAAAAGGATTATTCTCTTAGTCATGGTCCGGTTGTTCTTTAGTGGTGTAATGTTCCTGCATTTACTATCGGCTGCGCAGCCTCATCAGCACATAATACTACAAGCAGGTTGCTTACCATAGCGGCTTTTCTTTCCTCATCGAGTTCTACGATTTCTTCTTCGGCAAGCTTGGTTAAAGCCATTTTTACCATAGATACAGCACCTTCTACAATCTTTTCGCGGGCAGTGATTATGGCGGATGCTTGTTGACGACGAAGCATTACCGCTGCAATCTCGGGTGCGTAAGCCAGATAGTTGATACGGGCTTCAATAACTTCGAGTCCGGCCATGGAAAGGCGTTCATTCAGTTTTTCTTCGAGTTGCTCGTTGATTTCTTCTCCACCCGAACGCAGGGTGAGTTCTTCTATACCATGGTCGCTATCGTCATAGGCGTATTGTCCGGCTACCTGACGCAGGGCGGCATCGCTTTGCACTTTAACGAAATTCTCAAAGGCTTGCATGCGGTTCACTACACTTTGTGTTCCTGATGTTCCAGCTATGGTTCCGGCAGCCGCCATAGTTTGCGAATCGATTTCAAACATAGCTTTATAGGTATCTTTCAGGCGCCATACAAGTACAAGTCCAATCAAAACAGGATTCCCGGTTTTGTCATTTACTTTAATTGGCTCGGCATCCAGATTACGGGCACGCAAAGAAAGTTTCTTTTTACTTAAGAAAGGATGTACCCAGAAGAATCCGGTCTCCTTAAATGTTCCCTTGTACTTACCAAAGAAAACCATAACACGGGCTTCGTTTGGTTCTAAAGAAATGAAACCCATTGGCATTATACAGAGTAAAATAATACCCAGAATTCCAGTCAGGGGAGCAACGGTTCCAATATAAGGCGCAGCACAAAACATGGCGATTGAACCCGCCAACAACAATACGAGAATGAGAATCATCGCAAACCCATTCACCTTGAGTCCTTTAAAAGTAGTTTCTTTCGTTTCCATAATTCAATTTATTATAATATCATTTTGATATCACAAATATAGCATCAATTATTAAGAGACCAAATGATTGACAGAAGATTAACGTTTATTAGCAACAAAAAAAAACGCAGCCTTTCGTAGATTAATCACAATCTGCAAAAGTCCGCATTTGAATTCCCAAAAGGTATTGCCTATAAAAGAGCCTGATTGATATCTCCTAGTAAATCATTTATTGGTTCAAGCCCAACTGATATACGAATGGTTTTCTGGCTGATATCCATCTGCTGTCGTTGTTCGTCGGTAAAATTGCCATATATGGTGCTGGCAGGGTGAATGGCCAGGGTTTTGTTATCGAACAGGTTTGTTGCACGACGTATTAACCTTAACCGGTTCATAAAGCGAAAACAAGCTTCGCGTGATGCCAGATCGAAAGTTAGCATGGCGCCAGGGTTTTTACCAAATTGCCGGGTGCTGATATCGTAGAAGCGGTTATTTCTCAACCCTGTATAGTTTACCGTTTCGATTCCGGAAATAGATTGAAGACCCTCTGCCAGTTGCATGCAAGTGTGCGACTGGCGTTCGTAACGTACTTCAAGCGTTTCCAGACCCAGGGTTTGCATATATGCCGTTTGCGGAGTCATGTACGAGCCCAGATTCCGGTGAATTTCTTTCCTTAGCTGGGTAGTAAAGGACTTGTCCGTATGGTAATCAATAATAAGTCCACCCAGACCGGTAGCTCCACCGGATATATATTTGGTGCTGGATACAATTTCAATATCAATTCCGAATTCATTTGCATGGAAAGCAGGAAAGGGTATCACGGTTGTATCTGCTACGAGGGGTATTCCGGCTTCGGATGCAATGGCAGATAAAGCGTTTAAATCGGCTATCTCGAGTTGGGGGTTTGTTAGTATTTCAAGGAAAATACCACAAGTATTCTCATCAACCTGCGCGCGAACAGCATCCGGGGATGTTAAGTCGCAGAAGCGCGGTTCGACACCAAACTTCCGAAGTGTACTATTGAATAAAGAATATGTATTACCAAACAAGTGGCTGGAAGTAACAATGTTACTGCCACAACGGGCAATGGTTATAAAGGTGTTGGCTATGGCGGCCATTCCTGAATTTAGTGCGGTTACGCTTTCTGCGCCGGTAATATCCTCCACTCTCTTTTCGAAATAACGAACTGTGGGGTTTGTTATTCGCGAGTATGTATGTTCAGCCGTGCGGCCACAGAAGGCATCTGCCATAGCCTCGGCGCTGTCAAATTCATAAGCGACCGAGTTATAAACGGGGAATGATAAGGAATTATAGGGATCCTTTTTATCGTAAGGTGTATGCATTTTGAGCTTCTTTTAGTTGTTCCAACGCTTGTATAAGTACCGACCGGGGGCATCCGATATTTAACCGCATAAACCCTGTTCCTTCATGCCCAAACATGGAGCCATCGTTCAATGCAAGTCGGGCACCGTCAACAAAAAACTTAACTAACTCTTCCTGCGGCAGTCCGAGTTGGCGACAATCCAGAAAAACAAGGTATGAAGCTTGCGGACGAATAACTTTAATAGCCGGAATATGTTCCTTCATAAATTCATCCGTATAATCAATATTGCCCTGAATATATTCCAGCAATTGTGCCAGCCATTCAGTGCCGTTGCTATATGCTGCGGCTACTGTATTGAATGCAAAAATGTGTCCTTGTTCCAGTTCGCTCGACTGAATATGTTCTGCAAAGCGTTCACGCAGTTCATTATCTTCAATAATGCAATACGAACTGGAAAGCCCTGCCATATTAAATGCCTTACTGGGCGACATAAACACTATGGAATTTAATCGAGCCTCTTCGGATATAGTTGCGAACGCTGTATGTACATGCGGAGGCAAAGTAAGATCGGCATGAATTTCATCTGATACCACCAGAGTATTGTTTTCGTAACAGATGCGGGCTACCTCTATAAGTTCTTCCCGTGTCCAAACCCGTCCGCCTGGATTGTGGGGATTGCATAGAATAAACATCCGGCAACCTTTTATATCTTCCTTGAAACGTTCCATATCCATATGGTATTGCCCATCGCGCAATACCAGCGGATTGTACACAACTTCGCGGTGATTCTTCTCCGCCATCAGAAAAAAAGGATGATATACCGGTGGCTGCACCATTACCCGGTCGCCAGGCTTGGTAAAACATTGGATAGCTAATGCTAGTCCGGTAACAATACCGGGCGAGAAGAGAATTTCTTCACTCTTCACATTCCAGTCGTAGCGGCATTTCAACCAATTCTTTATGGCTACATACCAGCTCTCAGGCGTTACAGTATAACCCAGGACTTCGTTTTCCAATCGTTTGTGAATGGCATCAATAACAAACGGCGCTGTACGGAAATCCATATCGGCTACCCACATCGGTATCAGGTCTGTACGCCCCCAGCGTGGGCCTAGAGCTTCTACTTTCACGGCATCGGTATGGTGCCGGTCAATTATTTCATCGAAGTTGTATTTCATCATTCCAATCATAAATTTTAATGCAAAAGTAGTGTTCTTACGCTATAAATGGAAATATTGACGAATTTGTTGTGATAAAAAGTAAATATCGGGTTTTAGATAACTCACGTTTTTTTTGCGTACCTTTGCATCCGCAAAACAAATAATGTATGATAAAAGCTATCTTTTTTGATATTGATGGTACGTTGGTAAGTTTTAACACGCACAAGATTCCCTCCTCGACAATTGAAGCCATAAACCTGGCAAAAGAAAAAGGCATTAAAGTCTTTATTGCTACGGGGCGGCCTATGGTTGTAATAAACAATCTGGGCACAATGGAGTTCGATGGTTACATAACTATGAATGGCGCCTATTGCCTGGCAGGGAAATCTGAAATCATTTTCAAAAACAGTATTCCGGCAGAAGATGTACAGACACTGGTAAATAACGTAAAGAAAAAGACACTCACCAGTACCTTCGTTACAGAAAAGAAGATGTATATTGTGAACCCAAACTGGATGTCGGATGAGTTTTCTACACTCCTGAATGTTCACTCTTTACCTCAAATAGACATTGAAGATATACCTCAAAAGGAAATCTTTCAGGTGTCCCCATTCATCACTCCCGCCCAGGAAAATCGCATGATGCCTTACCTGCCTGGTTGCCAATCGGGTCGTTGGCACCCGTCATTTACCGATATTGTTGCCAAAGGTGGTGGTAAAGATCATGGTATCGATGCCATCATTAATCATTTCGGTATTGAACTGGAAGAAACTATGGCATTTGGCGATGGTGGAAACGACATCAGCATGCTGAAACATGCCTCTATCGGCGTAGCTATGGGCAATGCTACAGAAAACGTTAAGCAGGCGGCAGATTATGTAACAGATTCCGTTGATAAGGACGGTATATTGAAAGCATTGCAACACTTCGAGATACTTTAAGCCTCCATAATCATACTATTAAGTAATCTGGCCGGAAGCATCCGGGTAGCCGGGCTACACATGTATTTATTTTGCCGCAATATGGTATGTTTTAGATGGGCATCTAACACTGCGTTAGATGGGCATCTCATGCTGCGTTAGATGCCCATCTAAAACATACCATATCGCAGCAATAACAAAAACCGTTTAGCGGCAATACAACTTTACCTGATGCCCTATAAGCATAACTCCCAAAACAGCTACATTAATTTTCATCTTATTTCACTACCTGTTTATAAATATTACGATTTCATTATTATATCTTTGTAGTATGCAAACCCAGGTGAACGCAACAACTACGATTGACACTGACAACAAGGAGTTTCAGGACGCACTCAATCTTATACAATATACCAACCAGTCTGTTTTCCTTACCGGGAAAGCTGGTACGGGGAAATCTACATTTCTCCGTTATATCTGCGAGCATACAAAAAAGAAACACGTAGTACTGGCTCCTACCGGCATTGCCGCCATTAATGCAGGGGGTAGTACAATGCATAGTTTCTTTAAGCTCCCCTTCCACCCACTATTACCCGATGACCCGAACCTGAGCCTGCAAAAAGGAAGGATACACGAGTTCCTTAAATACAATAAACAGCACCGCAAACTGATCGAGAAAACCGAACTCATCATTATAGACGAAATTTCCATGGTGCGGGCAGATATTATCGACGCTGTCGACCGCATTCTACGCGTCTATTCGCGCAACCTGCGCCAGCCTTTCGGCGGCAAACAGATATTGCTGGTAGGTGATGTTTTTCAGTTGGAACCGGTAGTAAAAAGTGATGAACGCGAGATAATCAGCCGCTTCTACCCTACCCCGTACTTCTTTTCGGCACGGGTGTTCCATGAGATTGATCTTGTTTCGATTGAACTGAGAAAAGTATACCGCCAGTCGGATAAAGTATTTGTTGGAATCCTCGACCGCATCCGCAATAATACAGCCGGAGCAGTAGATTTGCAGTTGCTCAACACCCGTTACGGAACTGACATTGACCAATCGGAGGAAGATATGTACATTACCCTGGCCACACGCCGGGATAATGTCGATTTCATGAACGATAAGAAACTGGAAGAACTTCCGGGCGACCCGGTAACTTTTAAAGGCGAAATTACGGGCGATTTCCCCGAAAGCAGCCTACCAACCCAGAAAGACCTGTTATTAAAACCGGGCGCGCAGATTATCTTCATTAAAAACGATTACGACCGCAGGTGGGTGAATGGCACTATCGGCATTGTCAGCGCTATTGACGAGGACGACGGTACATTGTATGTTGTAACCGACGATGGCAACGAGTACGATGTTAAGAAAGACAGTTGGCGCAATATACGCTATAAATACAACGAAAAGAAAAAAATAATCGAAGAGGAAGAACTGGGCGTATTCGTGCAGTACCCCATCCGGTTGGCCTGGGCCATAACTATCCATAAAAGCCAGGGGCTTACATTCAGCCGGGTAGTTATCGACTTTACCGGTGGTGTTTTTGCCGGCGGACAGGCTTATGTGGCACTCAGCCGTTGTACTTCGCTTGATGGCATTCAGTTGAAACGTCCTATCAGCCGCAGCGATATATTCGTGCGGCAGGAGATTGTGAATTTTGCACAACGGTTCAATAACCGTCCGGCCATCGATAAGGCGCTGAAACAGGCACAGGCGGATGTACAATATGCCGAAGCAACCCGTGCATTCGATAAAGGAGATTTTGATAAGTTCCTGGAACATTTCTTTATTGCGATACACTCGCGGTATGACATTGAAAAGCCCATTATTAAGCGGTTGATACGCAGTAAGCTGGGTATTATCAATAAGCTGCGTAATGAGAACTCCCGTCTGAAAGAGAAAATGGCAGAGCAACAGCGAAGCCTGGAAAAGTTTGCACGGGAATATGTAATGATGGGTAATCTTTCTGTTACCGAAGCACACGATATACGTTCGGCACTAGCCAATTATGATAAGGCTTTGGAACTTTGTCCCGAGATGCCGGATGCATGGATACGCAAAGGGGTAACGTTGCTGAACGATGGTCAGCTTGCAGAAGCCGAAATATGCTTCAACACTGCAGTGAAGCTACGCCCGGCAGATTTCAAGCCGTATTATAACCGTGGCAAGCTGCGCCTTCAAAAGAACGATGTGGAGGGTGCCATTGCTGATTTCGATAAGGCAACCACTTATAACCCCGACCATGCAGGGGCACATGAATTATTTGGTGATGCGCTATTGCGTGATGGAAAAGAAGACCTTGCCGCATTGCACTGGCGATTGGCAGAGGAAATAAAGAAGAAGAAAAAGAAGAAATGACCCACTTGTAGGGGCAGGGTTGTTAAATTCTCAAACCATCCCGTAGGGATAATTTAAAATAGCCCCAGATAAGCGAAGCGGCATCTGGGGTAGTAATGTACGAGTGAGAAATCGTCCCATAGGGACAGCTTAACGCAACATTAAGTTATCCCTATGGGATGCCGAAAAGAAGATAATTCCCAACCCAGGATGCCGCTTCGCTCTATCCTGGGCTATTTTAAATTATCCCTACGGGATGGATTGAGAACTTAACAGCCCTGCTTGTAGGGGCACCAATTAATAAATAAGACACTAACATACAGACTATTATGAAGAAGATTTTAAAGATTACGGGAATAGTACTTGGAATCATCCTTATTTTGATGATTGTACTACCGTTTGCCTTTAAAGGTAAGATTGAGGGGATTGTAAAAAGTGAAGGCAACAAGATGCTAAATGCACAATTTGACTTCCGGAGTCTGAATATCAGCCTATTTAAAAACTTCCCGAAAGCATCAGTCAGTCTCAATGACTTCTGGCTGAAGGGTATAAACGAATTCGAAAACGACACATTAATCAAGTCCGGCCAGTTGACGGCTACTATCGATCTTATGTCGCTCTTTGGCGATGCCGGATATGATATTGGAAAGATATCTGCCCGCGACACCTGGGCCAAAGCCATTATATTGGAAGATGGTAAAGCCAACTGGGATATCCTGAAAGAATCCACCACCACTACTGAAACCGTGGAAACTAATGAAGAAGCATCCCCATTTCGTATTCAATTGCGAAATGTTACAATTAATAACCTCAATGTTATTTACGACGACCGCCAGGGGAATACGTTTGCCGAATTAAGCAGACTGGACGGTACCCTATCGGGCGACCTTGGATCGGAACGAACCACTTTAAAAATTGATACCGACATTAAATCCGTTACTTACAAAATGGGCAACTTACCCCTATTAAATAAGGTACGTTTCTCTGCTAAAATGGATGTGGATGCCGACCTGGTAAATAATAAATTTACGTTGGAAAAGAACGAGTTTATGCTTAATGCCATCAAAGCAGGAGTTGATGGCTGGCTAGCAATAAACGATACGGCAATGGATATGGATTTGAGCCTTAACACCAGTGAAGTAGGATTTAAAGAAATCCTCTCGCTTATACCTGCTATCTATTCCAAAGAATTCTCCAGCCTTAAGACTGATGGTACGGTTTCGCTCACAGCTCAGGCCATAGGAGTGATGCAGGGAGAAACATTGCCACAGTTCAGTGCCACGATGTAGGTAAAGAATGCTATGTTCAGGTACCCGTCTCTGCCGGCAGGGGGCGACAATATCAATATACTAGCCAAAGTAACCAACCCGGGCGGCAGCGCCGACCTGACGGAGGTGGTTATCAATCCATTCAATTTCCGGATGGGTGGTAATCCGTTCAGTATGAGTGCCGAAGTACGGACTCCGGTATCCGATGCCAGCTTCAAGGCTAATGCCAATGGTATTCTTAATCTGGGTATGATCAAAGATGTATATCCGTTGGAGGATATGGAACTGAACGGAACTATTAATGCCAATATGAGCATAGCCGGACGAATGTCGTACATCGAGAAAGAACAATACGATAACTTCCAGGCTTCCGGAAGCATCAAACTATCGGACATGAAACTAAAACTCGCTGATATGCCTGATGTGGATATCCGCCAATCTACATTTACTTTTACCCCGCAATATCTGCAACTGAGCGAAACAACTGTAAACATCGGTAAAAATGATATTACCGCTGATTGCCGGTTCGAGAACTACCTGGGTTTTGTGTTCAAAGACAGTACCCTGAAAGGTAATCTGAATATCCGTTCCAACCATTTCAACCTGAACGACTTTATGGGCGAAACAGAACAGGCTACAGAACAAGATACCGCAACCGTTGCCACATCAGTAATCGAAATACCAAAGAACATCCATTTCAATATGGATGCCGGTATGAAGGAAGTACTTTTCGGTACCATGGCATTCACGAACATTAACGGGAACTTACTTGTTAAGGATGCAAAGGCCGATATGAGCAATCTGTCTCTTAATACTATGGGTGGTACTGTGGTAATGAATGGCTACTATTCGACCGCCATGCCCGAAAGTCCTGAACTGAATGCCAGTTTCCGGATGACGGGATTGGGCTTTGCCCAGGCTTACAAGGAACTGGATATGGTAAAGAAACTGGCCCCTGTATTTGAGAAGTTGAAAGGTAATTTCTCGGGTAATATGAGTTTGAATACTAAACTCGACCAGGAAATGAGCCCTGTACTGGCAAGCATGCAGGGAGAAGGACAAATTTCGACCAAAGACCTCAACCTGAGCGAAGTGGAAGTCATTGATAAGATAGCCGATGCCATTAAAAAGCCGGAGTTTAAAGATATCACGGTAAAAGACCTTACACTGGATTTTACAATTAAAGACGGCAGGCTGGGAACCGAACCGTTCGATATTACCTGGAAAGATTATGCAATGAACCTGTCGGGTACTACAGGGTTTGATCAAACGATTGATTATACCGGAAAGATAAAGTTACCTGCCTCAACAGGTGCCGTATCACAATTAACTACGGTAGACCTGAAAATAGGCGGCACATTTAATTCGCCCAGTATTTCGGTAGATATGGAGAGTATGGCTAAACAGGCTATTGATGTTGTAAAGGATCAGGCAACGGAGAAGTTGGGACAGAAAATCGGGGAGCAGCTAGGATTGGATTCGGCAACGGTAGCAAACAAAGATTCGCTGGAACAGGCTGTTAAGGAGAAGGTAAAGGATAAGGCAAAGGATGCGCTGAAGGATTTGTTTAAGAAGAAATAATCGGCATCTAATAATGTGCAGAAACATATATAAACTATGATTAAAAGATTATACGAAAAGAACAACAACCCTCAGGATATACAGGAAATTGTAGATATTCTGAATGATGGCGGGATAATTATTTACCCCACCGACACCATGTATGCCCTGGGATGTAATGCGATGAAAGAACGTGCCATTGAACGGATATGCCGTATCAAGGATATCGACCCACGCAAACATCCTCTCTCTATTGTATGCTCGGGCCTGAGTATGGTTGCCGTTTACACTAAGTTGAATAACAACAACTTCAAATTGCTGAAAAAGAATCTGCCGGGAGCTTTTACTTTCATATTACCTGTGAACAACAATTTACCTAAGATTCTCAAGAACCGCAAAGAAGTCGGGATACGAATACCCAATAATAATATTGCCCTTGAAATTGCGTCTATGCTGGAAGTGCCTATGATGACAGCCACCTTACCATTCGACACGGAAGATGACATTGAATATGTTACCAATCCGGAATTGATTGACGAAAAGTTTGGCGATCTGGTAGATATGATTATTGACGGAGGTATAGGCAGTGATGAACTTTCGACAATAGTTGATTGTACAGGCGATGAACCGGAAATTACCAGGCAGGGAAAAGGAGAACTGGAAGTTTAATTATTTGCTATACCAGAAAACAAATCCACTTATAAAAAGTAATTTACTGGATAGTCCAAATTATTCGGTAATATACTTTTCAAAATCAATATTCCTGAAGGTAAAGTTATGTTCCATTGACGGATGAAACTTCTTATTCAGTGTAGAATATGTTTTTACATCAATTATTCCTGCATTAATATCGATATTTACAATACGTAAGTATCCCTCGCCCCCCATATACGAACCGGTTACCCCACGCTGATAGTTAGCAAGTATCTTATAAACTTTATTATCATGAATGCCTTTGGATATTAAAGTCCCTACTCCGGTATTAAGAACATGACCACAAAATACTGCTAAGATATTGGCATGCTGCGAAACTAATTTGTCCCAGATTCCTTCACCGTCATTTGTCGTTCTTCCCTCTTCTTTTCCTATCCCATAGTTTTGTGGCAGCCAGTTATCACCGGTACCCAATAAGGTACTGTCGCTGTACAAATATGCATGTGTATTGACAATTACCAGTTTGTCAGAGTTTTCCTTTATCACTTTGTTAGCCCAATCTAATGTCTTATTTGATGGTCCGAAAGCAAGACTGATAATAAGAAAATCCATCCTACCGGCATTAACAGTAATATAGTGGTTATCAACAGTGACATTATCTTCACTCTTCCCAAAATACCTCTTCTTTTTGAAATCTTCAAGCGGAAAATATTTATTGGCTGTTTTCGTATTATATACATCCGAATATTTTCCCGGGCGGCTTCCGATATCATGATTTCCCAAAGCAAAGGTATAAGGTATACCGGCAGCATCCAGTTTATTGAACTGTTTCTTTATCACCCACCACTCAGCAGGATAATTCTCTTGCGTTAAATCACCTACATGCAGCACTGCTGTTATATCCCGGCTATTTTCAATTATCCAGTCGAATTGGGTTTCCAATACTTCCGGACACTGTTCAAGATATGTCTGCGTATCCGGGAGTATTATGAAGCACGCTTTACCATCAGTTTGCGAATAAACTGTAAAAGCAATTAATGCAAAAAATAAAAAAAACGCTGCCTTTCTCATTTCACATACTTTAGTTCAGAAAGCGAAGATACACCATTTTCATTAAAAGCCTCTATGGCAAAATAATAATCCTGGTCGGTAGTGAGACTTTTCATCAGCAACCCGGTATCTCCATAAACCATCCACGAGCTGTAAAGCTTGTCGGGGGCAATTCCCCAAAGCACATTATACCCCTGGGCACCCTTTACCGGTTCCCAACTGAGGGTAATATCGCGCCGATCGGCATGGCGGCCGGCATTGAACGACTTCACTCTCTGCGGAGCTTTGCCCTCTCCCAGGCCGAATACACGGATAGCCGAGAGCGACAGATGAGGCGTGGGAACATGTATATTATTATACCTGATGTAACGTACACGCGACGGCGAAACCTCGACATAATCATTCGGAGTATCCTTGTAGCTATTGCTGCGGTCGACAAGTGTTGTCCAGGTAATCCCGTCGGCAGAGCCTTCGATGGTATACCGGTGGTGCGCATCCGGATAGCGGCCGTACAAATCGCTTTGGTAGTCGTTGTAGTTCACCTGGATAGCATAAACCATTCCCGGCGATTGAAGGTCGATTTGTATCCATTGGCTATCGTCATTGGCTGAGGCCAGCCAGAAGGAAGTGCTGTTCTCGTCGGTTATTGCAGAAGCCGTATGTGTATCGACCTGCGAAGACGATGTGACGGGCTTGTTGTACGACAGCAGCATCCAGCCCCTGAACTCTCCCTGGCGGCCGGGGATACCCGGTGCATACCGGGGATAATCTCCGAAGCGCGTATCGCAATACATTATGCCATCTTTATCGAAGAAGGTGGGGAACATACACAAGCGACGCTCCCAATGCATGTTGACGGGAAATGCCATAGAACCGAAGTGCCAGTATTGATTGCCGGGTCCCAGCACAGTGCTGCCGTGGCCTGCCCCGTTCATATATCCCCCCGGTTTATAAGATATGGGGTTGTGTTTCTGGTAAGTATAAGGCCCCATAGGATGGTCGGCAATGTACACACCATCGGCATATACGTTGAATTGCGTTCCGGGTGCGGCATATTGCATATAATACTTGCCGTTATGCTTAGTGAGCCACGGCCCCTCGATATATCCGCCCAGTACGGTGTCCGAGTGGTTTTCGCCGAACCGTTCCCAACCATGCTTGTCCATGTCGAGATTAAAGAGTTCTTTCGTATCGCCGGCAATGAACCGGTGGTTCCGGTCGAGTTCTTTCCCGCGGATAGGATAAACGTTCGACGAACCCCAGAACATGTATGCCCGCCCGTCGTCGTCGATAAACAGGTCGGGGTCTTGCAGATTGTTCAGTATGGTGGGTATAGCTTTCCAATCACCCTTTTTGGGGTTATCGGTATAGAGTATGCTCATAGAGCCCGAGGGGTCTCCGCAAACATAGAGTACCGAATCTTTGTAATTATGGGCAGCCGGGGCATTGCTTCCCTGGAAATACCACTTCTCGGGCGTAATGAAATCCCAGCTCAGCAAGTCGGTAGAGTGCCAGTAGCCCAGCGAGCGGGTAACAAACATATAGTATTCGCCGCGAAACTCTACCACGGCCGGGTCGGCACCCGAGCGGTACGAAACATCGCGATGGGCATTATATATCATGTACGTGTAGTCCACATTAAGCGGATTACAGTAGGTTTCCATGCGCATATCCTGGGCATGGATTTTCGCTACCATAAAAAAGGTAAGCAGGTATAAAACAACTTTATTCATCTGTTAATAACAAAATTAATGCAAATATTCCTCAGGTACCTCATACTTCTTCTGCAAAGATACAAGTTCTTGTTGTAACCGGTTGGTTATCTGTTCCATTCCCGGCACACCATATATATTATTAACCTCGTGCGGATCGGTCTCCAGGTCGTACAACTCCCAAATGTTTTCTTTGTAAAAGTTCATCAGCTTGTATTGTCCCATCTTTACGCCATAATGGGCGCGAACGCTGTGGAAGCCGGGAAATTCATAGTAATGATAATAGAGTGACTGCCTCCAGCCGGCAGGCACTTTACCAGTCTCTACCAGGCGTTTGAATGATAAGCCCTGCATATCGCCACCCGATTCGATTCCACACATATCAAGAAAAGTGGGAGCAAAGTCGATATTCTGCGTCAGTCCCTCGACCCGGGTTCCGGGCGCGATGTGCCCCGGCCAGCGCATCACCATAGGCATCTGGAATGATTCCTCATACATAAAACGTTTGTCGAACCACCCATGCTCGCCCAGATAAAAACCCTGGTCGGTTGTATACACAACGATAGTATTCTGGTCCAGGCCGTTTTGCCGGAGATATTCCAGTATTTCGCCCACACTCTCGTCCAGACTGGCAACGGTAGCCATATAATCCTGCATATAGCGCTGATATTTCCACTCAGCTATCTGGCGCGGAGTGCGGGGTGTGAGGTAAAAATCGTTATTGCGCTCGCGGTAGGCTTCAAAAAAGCGGTCTTGCTCTTCGGGTGTCATAGTGTCCATAAAAGCATGAGGCCAAGGGTCGAAAAGCAGTTGGCGGCTGTTAACGCCGCTCACCATCTTCAGGTCGTGTCCCTGGTACATATCGCGGTAGATGTTCATAGCCTGTTTAGAAGCTGCCCACCGCCCCTCGTACTGGTCGAAGTAAGTATCGGGCTGAGGAAATACCGTATGCTCATACATCCGATAGTGCCGTTCGGCAGGTACCCAGTTGCGGTGTACGGCTTTGTGGTGCATCATCAGAAAGAAAGGCTTGCCGGGGTCGCGGTTATCGAGCCAGTCTTTGGTATATTCGGTAATCAGGTCGGTTACATACCCTGTATGCCGGGTGGTATCCTGTTCGGTAATGAACTCGGGGTTGCAGTAGTCGCCCTGGTCGTTCAGTATCATCCAGTGGTCAAAGCCGGTGGGTTTGGATATGAGGTGCCATTTGCCGATGAGTGCGGTCTGGTAGCCATTGTCGCGCAGTATCTTGGGCAAGGTGATCTGCGAGCCATCGAAGCCCTGGTTGCCGTTGCGCATAAATCCGTTTTTATGGCTGTGCTTGCCCGTAAGGATGGCTGCGCGGCTGGGTCCCGAAATGGAGTTACAGCAGTAATTGTTCATAAACATGGCACCTTCGTGCCCGATGCGGTCTATATTGGGTGTGGGTGCTACCTGTCCTACGGGGTGCCCGTAGATGCTCATTGCCTGGCGGGCATGGTCGTCGCTCATTATGAAGAGGATGTTGGGTTGTTGCCGCGCTTGCTGTTGGGCAACCGTTGTGCCGAAGGGCAACAGGGCAAGTAGTGGGAAGGTTAATTGTTTTGTTGTTATCATGTTGTTCTTGCTTTTCAGGGTGTTTGTTTCCTGTTGCCCGGACAGGGAATTCACGGGCAACAGGAAAACACCAATCTACCTAATTGAAAACGAACTGTTATTTTAAATTTTAGCGCTTATATACTTGTTTACATCAAAACGGGAAAGAGATGACGGAAGCCACAAAACCCCGCAGGGGTAATATTATGCATAACCGTATGCAAGCGAAGCGCAGCTTACGGATTTGGTAGCGGCACCTTGCCGCAACCCCGCAGGGGTGAGA
>DAMCMT010000037.1:18220-40733 GCA_032108265.1 Bacteroides sp. | reverse complement strand
CCTGATATTTTAAAGTGAAAGCAGAACGCTGACACAGTTTAATTTACACTACCTACTCCTCTATAACTTCTCTTTTACCTCCTCTTTTATCTCCTCTAACACCTCAAAACTTATATCCTATATTCAGATAAAACCCAAGTTTCTTTGTACTGTTCGAATAGTTTATCGAAGCTTCCAGAGGGCCAAAAAGGCTATCGTAACCATAGCTAAGGCTACCACCAATAAGATCTCTTCCTTTAAAGATATCATTTAGATCATCACTCGTCAACCCATAATTTGCTGTCAGAAAAGCATAATGTTTGTTTCCGAATCTTTGCCGTAATCTCATACTGGCTACAAATACGGAATCATCGACTTTTTCCATGTAAGTAATTCCTTCAAACGGAATCTGATGAGGTACATACCGGGCAGGTATATCGCCACCAATAGCATTCTGATAAGGATATGGCGAATCCGAACCAACCAGTACCCGGCCATAACCTGAAGGTATAATAGCAAAACGTTCGGATACAGAATAGATGGTTTTCCACCATAAACTGAGTGCGGCAAACGGAGAATGATCCTTATAACTGAATAAATTATCCGTATATAAAGATGCATCGGCCTGAAGTGATGTTCCCCGGGAAGGATAAACCTTCTTATCCATTGTTTCGTATCTTAATAAAGCATAGTAACTGAAGAAGCCTTCCGGAGATACTTTCATATCATCGTCCCTGTTGTTGAACAGGAAATTCTTATAATCAAAGTGTTCAAAACGCAGTCCAACTCCGAGTTTCATATCCTGATTGAATATATTAGAGTAACCTATTTCGGCCAGATGACGGTCGAAAGTAGTATTGTATTCCCTCGATCCTTTTCTATATATATTTATATCGTCGTACTGGTATGAATACGACAGGTTAAAGAACCGCAACGGGTTGGGAAGTATATGATAATCGAGCCGTACCCCGGAACGTTTTCCAAAACGAGCCGTAATACCTCCGGTGGTAGGAATACGGGTATTAAAATGGTACTCAGCATTCAGTAATACAGAGGCAACCTCCTCCCAGTCGAAACGCAATCCGAATCTGAAAAGATTTACCCGGTTATCATCCATTGTGAATACCAGGTTATATCCTTGCGGAACTTCGTTCAGTGTATAACTTACGTTGGTATATATCTGAGTTGCATATAATTCATCCACCGCCCGGCGAAGTTGATTCATGGTCATCTCGGAATTTTCGGTTAAATTACATTTTTCGATCAACCGTAACCTGTCTGCTTCCTCCATGTTACCAAAAGATATATTGATTATATGTACCGGATTTGTATCCGACAGGAATTTATATGGTCCGTGAGCATCGGGTACAAAATCGTCACCGATTCCTATTTTCCTTCTTAAATCTATTAATTCATTCCACTCTTTTCTTGCAGCAAACTCTCCCCGGACATTTAGTGTATCGAGTGCATCCATTGTAAAACTTCCGGCAGTAAATCCTTCGACATCTACCTTAATATATACATCTACGTTTTTAAGGTTTTGTGCATATTTGTCGCGGCTTAACATCTCGGCCATTCTACCAACAACATCTGCAACAGTAGATACCTTATCGTCTTCATCTTTATCGTTCTGCACATCCACACCTACAATTAAATCAGCACCCATCTGCCTGGCAACGTCTACAGGGAAATTATTGACAAGTCCACCATCGACCAGCACCATACTATCCAATCGCATGGGAGTAAATACCGCGGGAATTGCCATGCTGGCCCGCATGGTTGGAGCCAGGTGTCCACTATGGAATATAACTTCTTCTCCTTTTACTAAGTCTACTGCCACACAAGCATAAGGAATAGGAAACTCTTGGTAGGTTAACGAATCATGATACCCGATTGTCAACTTGTTAAACAATGATTCGAGGTTTTTTCCTTTAATCAATCCATCAGGAATCGCTTCTTTGGGAGTACGGTTGAAAGGAACTGTTAATACATACCGTGCATCTTCTTCTTTTTCTACAAAGGTTTTTGTATTGCGGCGGGCGGCATCGCTGAGTAAAAAGCTCCAATCTTCGCTCTTTACTATACTATCCAGTTGGTGTGCAGTATAGCCTATCGAGTACAATCCGCCAATAATTGCTCCCATACTGGTTCCGGCAATATAATCTATCGGGATTCCGGCTTCTTCAATCACTTTCAGGGCTCCCACATGGGCTATTCCTTTGGCACCGCCGCCACTAAGTACCAGGCCTACTTTCTTTCGTTCCTGAGCAAATCCGGAAAGTGTGTACATAATAACCAGTACGAAGCATATAACTTTTCTCATACATTCAGGTTTAATAACAAATATCCTATATATAACCGTTAATAAGGTTATTTGTTTAACAAATGTTCAAAAAAGAAGTCCGGAGATTTTGTTTGTGTTTCAGGATTAGTTTCATACTGTGAAACTCTTTGTTTCATACCGTGAAACTCTTTGTTTCATACTGTGAAACTTTTGGTTTCATACTGTGAAACTTTTGGATTGCTAATTTGAGCTTATCTTTTAGCCTGGTAGGTTTTATTATATAGGAAATCAGCCAGTTTACGGTCATCAGTTATGCTCTGTATTTCTTCAGCAGATATCGGTGCTCCAATGTATATATTCGCATTTTTTCCTTTCTTATTAAACACCTCGGCGGGAATCCTTACGGTACGTATCTTCCAGCTAATCTTACCAAGCCAATAAAAGAAACGGGAATTATAGAAATCAAAATATACAGGATAAACAGGTACTTTTGTTTTGCGTATAAGCCTTACAATGCTGGGTGCCCACGGAATATCACATATCAGTTTCTTTTCCTTATCGTAAGATGATATTCCACCTGCCGGAAAGAAACCCATGGGATGTCCCTCTTTTATCCGGGTAAGCGAAGCACGCACACCATTCATATTTTTCGGATTCGCTCCTTTATGATTTGAATCTGGTTCAACGGATATGAAATTATCGCCCATTACCTTAATTCGTGTCAACACGCCGTTCACCATCACCTTATAGTCCGGGCGACGGCGTGCGAATATATCAATCAGTATAATTCCGTCCAGAGAACCTATCGGATGATTGGATACTGTGATAAATGCTCCCTCGGGCAGGGAATCCAGTATTTCTTCGTTGTGTATAGTGTATGTTATATCTATCAGCGGATCATGCAAAAGACCGGAAGTAAAATCGGCGCCCCGAAGATGAAAGGAATTGGCATATACCTTATTTACTTTATCTACCGACAACCACTTGATTGCTTTTTTCCCAAGAAATGTTCCGAAGGAACTTCGGAAGAAAGGAATCATTTCCTGTAAATCTTCAATATCCAGAACGCTTTTTTTCATATCGTTATTCTATACACACTTTCCATGCGTAGTTACTTACGCAGGCAAAGATAATTCTTTTTCATTATTTTTCCGTACTTTTGCAGTTGAAACAGTAGGCCGGTTTGTCGCTTGTACATCGGTACAGGAGGAAAGTCCGGGCAACACAGAGCATCCTGCTTTTTAACGGAAAGCTATTCGCGAGGGTAGAGTAACGTAGAAGAAAATAACCGCCTGCCATCCGTGGCAGGTAAGGGCGAGAAGGTGGGGTAAGAGCCCACCAGCCTGCATGGCGACATGCGGGGCTGTACGTCTCAGGAGTTGTAAGGTTATGTATACCGGCGTTATAAGGGCTGCTCGCCCGATGCCGGAGGGTAGACCGCTAAAGTAATGTGGCAACATATTACTCAGATAAATGACAAACACCTTAATTTATATTAAGGAACAGAACCCGGCTTATAGGCCAACTGTTTTATTTTACTTAAGTTTATAGTTTTAAGTTTATAGTTTGGAGTTTTTAAATTATGGCTAATATTTTCAGACTAAACTATAAACTATAAACTCCCAACTATAAACTTAAAACTTAAGTCATGAAAGAAAAGATAAGCCGATACTGGAAATTTCTTACGGAAGACATCTGGCGGGTAACGGAAGATGAAGTAAGTAAGAAACGCTTTTCACTGTATACAATTATCAAAGTTATCTACCTCACTGCCGACAGGTTTACTACTGATAGAATCGGGCAACGAGCATCAGCACTTACATACAGCACCCTGTTGGCTATTGTACCGATACTGGCAGTTCTTTTTGCTATTGCACGTGGATTTGGATTCGAAAACCTGGTTCAAAATCAATTGAACGGTTTGTTTGGAGGAGTGAACGAAACAACATCGACTATTCTTCAGTTTGTCGACGATTACCTAAAACAAAGTCAGGGCGGTATATTTATTGGCGTGGGCCTTGTATTGTTATTATGGACGGTGCTCAACCTGACAAGCAATATCGAAATTTCATTTAACCACATCTGGCAGGTAAAAAAACAAAGGAGTATGTACCGCAAGGTTACCGATTACTTCTCTATGTTCCTTTTATTGCCTGTTTTACTGGTTCTTTCGGGCGGGGTTTCTATTTTCACCTCTACTATTCTTCAAGAAATGGAAGGGTTTCTGTTATTAGGGTCGACCATGAAGTTTCTTGTTAAATTGGTACCTTATGTATTGGTATGGTTCATGTTTACCGGTTTGTATATCTTTATGCCCAATACAAAGGTGAAATTTAAGTACGCTTTTATTTCGGGAGTTATTGCCGGTACTGTTTTCCAGATATTCCAGTTCCTATACATCAGCGGGCAGATATGGGTAACCCGGTATAATGCCATTTATGGTAGTTTTGCTGCCATTCCCCTACTCCTTTTGTGGTTGCAAATGTCGTGGACTATCTGTTTAATTGGGGTCGAATTGACATATTGTTCTCAAAATATCCACAGTTTTAGTTTCGATCAGGATACACGAACGATCAGTCGCAGATACAGGGATTTTATATCTATTCTCATCATGTCTCTTATTACCAAGCGCTTTGCCAGAAATGAGCCACCCTATTCTGCCGAACAGCTTTCGGAACAGTATCAGATTCCGATTAATCTCACCAAGCAGGTTTTGTTTCAATTGCAGGATGTCAACCTGATTCATGAAGTAATGACGGATGAAAAAAGTGACGACCTTACGTATCAGCCCTCTATGGATACCGACCAACTGAATGTAGCGGTATTGCTTGAAAGAATGGATACATGTGGCTCGGAAGATTTCAAGATTGACAGGGATAATGAGTTTAAAGATGAATGGAAAGCCCTGATTAATATAAGGCAGGATTATTACAACAATGCCAGTAAGATTTTGTTGAAGGATTTGTAAATACCATTATCACCCCTCGGCTTCGCTACCAATGACATATTCTTTTTCACCACAGATTACTCAGATTAAATAAATAAACATAATTTTAAAATCTGAGTAATCTGTGTAATCTGTGGTGAAAAAGAATATGTCATTATCGGATTGCGTCACTTTTTAAAGTGATGTGGACTCGGGGGGGACTACTTATCCTCAGTATTTATTATATGAAATAACCTTCTCCGTCGCTTTCCGGATTTTCTTTCGTTTGTCTTTCGCCGGATAGCCTATTACAATATCCAGTAATAAACGCTTGCCGGGAGGAATACCCGTTAATTGCTTTATTTCTTTCTCATCGAACCAACCCAGTATGCAGGAGCCAAGCCCTTCACTCTCGGCCGCCAACGAGATGTGTGCTGTAGCAATACCCAAATCGATAAGCGGGAAGTGTTTTCCTTTCACCTTACCACCCAACTTGGAACTTATATTAGCCGATTCTTCGACAACCAGAATATGTACAGGGGCGTCCTTGGCAAATTTATTCATACCAAGTCCTGCTGTTGCCTTCCCCACTTTTACGGAAAGTTCTTTATCGGTAATAACGACAAACCGCCACGGTTGAGCATTACATGCCGACGGCGCCAGGCGGGCCGCTTCCAGAATACGTTCTAACTTCTCGGGTTCTACTTCCTTACTTTTATCATAAACCCGGTCGCTTTGCCGGGAAGTAACCAGTTCCAGAAAATGATAATACTGTTCGTCTTTCATTTCATTATTTATCTTGAAGAGTCACTAAACGGCTGATGTATTTGCCGATAATATCAAACTCCAGATTTACTACACTACCTACCTTAAAGGTATGGAAATTGGTATATTCATAAGTATAAGGTATGATGGCAACTTCAAATGTATCTTCTGTTGGAGAAATCACCGTCAGGCTTACACCGTTCACCGTTACCGAGCCTTTATCTACTGCAAAATAACCACGTTTAGCCATCTCCTTATCAAAAGCATATTGGAATTTATAATACCAGCTTCCTTCGGCATCGCGAATTTCAACACAAGTAGCCGTTTGGTCTACATGTCCCTGAACAATATGTCCGTCCAACCGTCCGTTCATCATCATACTACGCTCTACGTTTACTTTGTCGCCCACTTGTAACAAACCGAGGTTCGAGCGGTCGAGCGTTTCCTTCATAGCCGTTACGGTATAAGTTTCGTCCGTTAGTTCAACAACCGTCAGACATACACCGTTATGAGATATACTCTGGTCTATTTTAAGTTCGTTTACAAAAGAACATTTCAAGGTAAGATGAACGTTTTCCTGTTCCTTTACCAGTTTTACGACTTCTGCGTATTCTTCGACAATACCTGAGAACATAATACCTGTAATTAATTGGTTAATAAATATAACGATTACAATCCATCCGTCACCCCGAGCATAGCCGAGGGGCCTACAAACCTTTAATAAACCATAGTAGGCCCCTCGGCTACGCTCGGGGTGACGAAGAACAAAGGTACGAAGAAAATATGAAATAGAGCAAGCTACAACTATAATCCATCCAACAAAATCCGTTGTTCGTCGAAGAAAAGTAACCGGCTCTTTTCGCCCGAAATAGATATCTGGGTCGAAAGTCCCTTCACCCGATGGTACCAGTTCTTAACCGCTTCGTAGTTTCGTTGTTGAAAGGACATACAGGTAAGCATCTCAAAGGCAATAAGGATACTCATATAGCGTTTGTCCGAACCGATATAAGAACAACATTGTCCGATACTGATATCGGCAATATACAATTCGAATACTTTATCCGTATCCAAATAAGTACCCCGCAAAGCCGATTGTTGCAAATCGGAAAGTACACCGAACAAATCATTCTTTATCGAATCAATACTTTTATCATCAATAAGATGGATACTTTGAAAATACCGGATATCGTTAATGAAACTAACAAGGATATTCGGATCAAAAATATAACTACGATACTCCAATTGCAGCAGGTTTTTGATACATTCTTTTCTTAATTTCTGGTATTCTTCATCCGGCTCTACCTCTTCATAATGCGTATAAAGTTCCTTGCGGTATTTGTACATCCATTTAAATAGTATAAAGCGTGAGAGGTTGTTATAATTCGAAAAGAAAAACGGATCGAATGTATTCATAATAAATCCGGCTTCATTTTGGCTGTCCTCCAGAATATGAGGAAGAAAGCGATTGAAATTTACAAGCTTTTCGGGCTGAAACAGATAATATTCCTCGTAAGATTCCCAGATATAATTAAGTGACTCTTCCGCATGGCTGACATTCACAAGCCTATCCAGTGAAATGCCCAAACGGGCAGCAATAGTACCGACTTCGGTGAAGGTAAAAGGAATTTCCTTACGCAACCGCCGGTAAACAGATTCTTTTTCGATATCCAGCAAATCAGCTAACTGATTAGCCAAAACACTTTTATGGGGAATCCTTTCAGCAAGCATATCCACAAACCGATGAGACAAATTAAGGTTATCCATTTAGATAATATTTTAAACATAAAAAAGACAAGTATTGCCTGACAAAGAATATAGCAAAGTAATTTTTGTCACAAATAAAACAGAAAACAACAAATATTACTACATCTTATTGCAAGCTTACCTTTATCTTTGTATTGCAAGATAATATAAAAATAAATGACACCATCCTGATTACCGTCACAAAACGGTTAATCTATGTATAAATAAGGAAATGCGACAAATAAAACAGAGATTTGGAAGAGTATTTTGAAAAAATATTATATCAAAGCACTTGTATAACACAAACAAAGATATGAAAAAGTATAGTTCCATAAAACCGATTGAATTGTCATACGTTGTTTTTGACAATACCGATTTCAAGGTCAGAAATACCGGAGAGAAATTTAATGTCATCCTATTCATACAGGGAAATGCTATAATATGCACTTCCAGTTACGGAAGTATCCGTATTGGTCCACACCAGTTAATACTTCTACCTCCTCATTGTTCGTACGGAGTAAAGACGGATGAAGAATGTGAAGTCTCTATATTCAGGTTTTCTGAATTAAAACATCCTATATGCAAATCGTATATAGAAAAACTTATATGCTATCACCGGAAAACAGACTTCTGTTTCGAGACATTACGCATGGGCGAAGCTATGATAAATTTCGCCAATGAAATCAAGGAATATTTTCATATGGAAAGGCCAACGCATCTTATAACACAATATGACTTTCTGGTAATATTAAGTATTTATTACTCGCTAAAGGAAAGTGCAAACCTACTTTATCCTTATCTTGAAGCTCTTGATTATAAACGTTTCGCAGCAATTGAAAACTCAACATCCGCCTGAATTAACTATTTTTTTGTCTATCCCCAACATGAAAAACATCCTAAGGAGCCGTTTCAGAAAGAAATGGCTTCTTTCTTTTTTGCCCTTCATATAGAACTAACGGAAACTGTATTTATCGGCATATCAAATATACAGCAATATTTATTATGACACCACCTGGTTCGTCTTCATAAATTCTGAGGGACTGATATGGAATTCTTCTTTAAAATGTTTGGAAAACACTTTGGGCGAGTTGTAACCTAGCATATAAGCTATCTCGGCTACTTGCATCTGACTTTCGGAGAGTAGTTGCTGAGCTCTTTTCATACGGATGGTGCGGATAAATTCGATGGGTGTTTTGCCGGTTATCTTAATCATTTTCTTATAGAAATAACTACGGGATATATTTAAACTGCCGGCAAGTTCCTCGACTGAAAATTCACTTTCGTCCATATTGTCTTCCACAATCTGAATAGCCTTCTCAACCAATTGTTGATCCAGTGGAGTAATGGTTATCCGGCTGGGTTCGATTTTAATCTGCTGGTTGAATAATTCTTGCCGTCTGGCATTCATTTCGATTATTTTTTTAATACGTAGTTTAAGCAGTTCCATATTGAAGGGTTTGGTTATGTAATCATCGGCACCGGTATTAAGACCCTCCAACTGGTGCTCTTCGCTGGCTTTTGCCGTCAGCAGTATAACTGGGATATGAGAATAGCGGATATCATTTTTGATGGTTGTACATAGTTCAAGCCCATCCATTTCGGGCATCATAATATCGCTGACTATCAGGTCGGTATCTTCTTGCTCCAGGATGTTTAAGGCTTGTTTTCCATTCATGGCTTTGAGTATGCGGTAATGCCTGGACAAGCTTTTGGAAAGGAAGTCCATAAAATCGTAATTATCATCAGCCAACAGTATGGTAAAGTTAATGGTTTCGTTCACCGCTTCCGGGCATTCAGGCAGTGTTGCGGTCGTATCGCCACAACCATCCTGATGCAAAGGAAGGGTAATCACAAATACCGTACCGGTGGGATAATTGTTCTCTACGGTTACACTTCCCTGGTGTAGCCGTACATATTCGGATACTATATGCAGGCCGATGCCACTTCCTCCTGAAACAGGCCGGCTCTGACCGGATTGATAAAACCGTTCGAATACTTTTTCCTTCGCTTCGTCTTCAATACCGCAGCCACTATCGGCAAACCGGAGTATCAGTTTCGAATCTTCGACCTCCACATTCAGGGATATCTTGCCTTCATTGGGAGTAAATTTAAACGCATTGGAAAGTACATTCGTCGTTATCTTACGTATTTTATCGTAATCGAAATCCATAAATATGGAGTGCTGCGATGAATGGAAAGTATAATTTATGTCGCGTTTGTGGGCGATTGCATCGAACGAGTGGAATATTTCGTTCAGTATTATCAGTATATTATCGTGTTTGCATTTCAGGGTTTCCGCGTTGGCATCAAGCCTGCGGAAATCCAATAGTTGGTTAATAAGTTCGAGCAGGTAGTTCGCATTGTTTTTTACAATATCCAGTGTGCCATGCCGGTGCTGCGGATGCTCTTCGAAGAATTCTTCGAGCGGGTTTATAATTAGAGATAATGGTGTGCGCAAATCATGGCTTATGTTGGCAAAAAACTGCAATTTAAGGTTGCTTATCTTTTGTTGTCTTTCGTTCTCCTGTTCGATGGATTGCAATACTTGTTTCTGCTTATACCGCATATGCAAGAAACGTACCAGTAGTAATATAACCGACAGAATAAAACAGGTATAAATGGTATGCGCCCACCAGGTATGCCACCATGCCGGTAGTATTTTTATTTTCAGGGTCTTTATATGTGGGCTCCATATTCCTTGCGAATTACATACCTTTACCGTCAAGGTATAATTTCCCGGCGGAAGCATCTGGAAATTTATTTTATTGTTTTCGGCATATATCCAATTCGAACTATTCTGGTTTGTTTTATAGGCGTATCTTATTTTATCGGGTTCAATGAAGTCGAGTGCGGAGAATGATAAAGTAAATGAGCTGTTTTCGCGGTCGAGTATCAACTCGTTGGTATATTCGAGGGAGCTTTTGTCGGTGATGTCGGTACATGGATTTCCCGATTTGAGTTCAATGCCCGTCAGGTAAATTTCGGCATTATAATCCAGCGTAAGTATTTCCTGGGGTATAATGGTCTGATAGCCTTGAGGTGTACCGATAAGGATGTATCCGTTACTTAGTTTGTAAATAGCATGCACGTTGGTATCATTGCATATCAGGCCATCATTGACGGTAAAGTTGGTTATGGTATAGTCTTCTTCATTGCTTACCTGAATCCGGGAGACGCCATTGCCAGTACCAATCCACATATGCCGGTTATCATCTTCAATAATTGCCCGAACCAGATTGGCTGCCAGTCCGTTTTTACGGTCGATAAAACTTACCGTATCTTGTTCCTGGTTCCAGATACTTAATCCATGCGGATGGCCTATCCATACCAGTCCGCGGCTGTCTTTATATACGGTAAGCATTTCGTCTTCCAGGAACTTACCATTACCGGATAATATCTGGTATGAATGTGTTTCGGCATCGATAACAATCATTCCACCGGATGTGGCTACGTACAGGTATTTCCCCCGGTCGTAATACATATCGCGTACGAAGAATTCTCCCGGGCGGTACAAGATGGTATCAAAACCGCCGGTTAGCGGGTTTAGCCGTTGAATGTAGCCTTTCATGGTACCTATCCACACGTATCCGTCTTTATCAATCTTTACCGTATAAACATTATTTTCGAGCAAGGCACTGTTCTCTACGGTATATTGTTTCACCTTGCCGTCCGCGTAACATAGCAACCCTTTCTGATAGGTTCCCATCCACAAACGATTTTTACTGTCGACGGCTAAATCGACCACTACATTGGCCGGGGTTGGAATCTTTTCGTAATAATCGGTTTTCAGGCATTGCCGTATCAGTCCGGTTCCATCCGTACCATAATATATATATTCGGGGTCGGCATCCTTCGCAAAAGTGAGTATGTCTTCATATTCGAGTGATTTATGACTAAGAATCATTTGCGACATGGGGCTGTAGTAAGATATACCATGTTTAAAATTTCCCAGCCACACGATGCCATCTTTATCCTGATGAATGGCGCTCAGGTTGTTACTGGCAATGGTATGCGCCCTGAGTGGACTATGAAGAAAGTTGGAGAGTGATTTATTCAACATATTATAAACGAACAGCCCCAGATGGCTGGTAAGAATCCACATTTTGCCGTTTCCGACATCGAGTATTTGCTGAACCCTGTTGTACTGGATATCTTTATCTCCACGTAGGTTTATATTATCCCATTTCCGGGTGTTGCTGTTGCGATGCAGCAACAAACTATTCTGAAAGGTGTACAGCCAGATGCCTTCATTCTTATCAACGTACACGTAGGGCTCCCGGTTAGCAAGTAAAGGCAAATAAGTGTCGGGCACGGCAACCGGGGCTGTTTCTGAGGTTTGCTTATTGATGTTATATAATGTTCCATCGGTATACATTATATATATATACTGCGTTCCAATAGAAATATTGGCTATTTTTCCGGTATGGAGTGAGAATACTTTCACTGAGTTGTTGACCGAATTGTGTATATAAAGTTTGGCCGCGTCGCAAGCCCAGAACTCAGTGGCGGATGCCCGTCCTACCCTTATAATATTCTTTCCGGGTATACGTAATTTTTCGAGTTCACCCTTATAATCGTTATTGAATTTGCCTGTCCGGTAATCGTAAATACTGTATCCGTTGGACATACGAATCCATATATTTCCTGCCGGTCCTTCGAATATATCGTTGATAACGTCGTTCGGTAAATCAGAGTTATTCTGGTAATAATACTGGAAAGAGTAACCGTTGTATTTATTCAAACCCGATTCTGTTCCGACCCACAGGAATCCCCGGCTATCCCTGTATATAGCCCGGACACTGTTATTTGATAATCCATCCGAAGTAGATAGTTGCTTAAACATAACTGCCGGAGTTTCGCCCGGATTTGCATATGAAAGAGATACGAATAACAGGTTCAGAAGAATGATTGTGCATTGTGTTCTCATGGCATAGTTTAGCTGTAAATTAGATTTGTAAACTTAGCAATAATCCCCTGAATAAGCAACCTAAAGAGGTACACCATTTGATGAAAAAAGGTGTATCTTTTGTTTCCTCCGGGCGGGTGAACACATATTTACCCCTTTTAAGAATTTTATGGGGTACATGGTTTCAATATACAGGGATAACTTTACGAAAAAGATTTTAAATCCGATATTATGATGAAAAAGATTTTAAGTATTGCAGTAATTCTGTCGGCCTGGGGTTCTACTCTATGGGCGCAACCCCAGGTAAACGACGTAACCCCCTATTTAATGAACCAAGCCGTGGATGTGAGTGCCGACTTCCGCGATTTAAGTAATACCATGTTTTTTACCAACCACCTGACGTCGTTCGATGTACAGTCGGGCGAAGGGTTGGTGAACTGGAAGCGCGGACATCTGACGCCCCGGCAGGCCTTCAATACCAATGGTGCGCAACCCCGTGCAATGCGGATGCTCGATTTCCCCTCTTCAGCTTATGTCAACGACCCGGATTTTCAATTCAAAATTGAGTTTGTCAGTCCGCGTACGGTACGCATACGCATGCTTACAACCCCGGTTGAACCCAAACCGGCAACATCCATTATGCTGGCTGCCGAACCCAGTAGGGACAATAGCTGGAGAGCATCTGAAACGGATACCGGAATAACTTACAGCAACCGTTATGGTTCTATACAAATTGATAAGAATCCGTGGAGAATTGTAGTAAAAGACAGTAACGGGCGTATCCTTACCCAAACCGTAACGTTGAGCGATTCGGACTCTACGCAGGTAAAATATACTCCGTTCTCGTTTATTAAACGCGGCAGTGATAACGGACGGCGTATAAACCCGGTATTTACGCTGGCGGCTGACGAAATGATTTTCGGCTGCGGAGAATCGGCAACCGGGTTGAATAAAGTTGGGCAAAAGGTTCATCTTTTCGTAACCGACCCGCAAGGCCCGGAAACCGACCAGATGTATAAGCCTATTCCTTTCTTTATGAGCAACCGGGGATATGGTATGTTTATGCATACTTCGGCTCCGGTAACGTGCGACTTCGGGGCAACGTATATTGGATTGAACAAAATATTCATGGGCGACGAAAACCTTGATTTATTTGTATTTCTGGGCGAGCCTAAGGATATTCTGGACGAGTACACGGCATTGGTGGGCAAACCTGCGATGCCCCCGTTGTGGTCTTTCGGAACCTGGATGAGCCGTATAACTTATTTTACCGAAAAAGATGGATATGATATCGCGGCCAATATTCGCAAGCATAAATATCCGTGCGATGTGATACACTTCGATACGGGTTGGTTCGATGTCGACTGGCAGTGCGATTACCAGTTTTCGGAAAAGCGGTTCCCGAATCCACAAAAGATGCTGGACGACCTGAAATCACAAGGTTTCCGGGTCAGCTTGTGGCAATTGCCCTACTTCACCCCGAAGAATCGTTATTTCCACGAATTAATCGAAAAGGGTATGTATGTGCGCAACGGCAATGGAGAATTACCGTATGAAGACGTGGCTCTCGATTTCTCGAATCCGGAAACGGTGAAATGGTATCAGAATAAGATTGCCGGATTGCTGAATATGGGTGTGGGTGCCATTAAGGTAGATTTTGGCGAAGCGGCTCCGCTGAACGGAATATATGCCTCGGGCAAAAGTGGCTGGTACGAGCACAACCTGTACCCGCTACGGTACAACAAAGCTGTTGCCGAAATTACCCGGGAATTGCATAATGAAAATATCATCTGGGCACGTTCGGCCTGGGCAGGTTCGCAACGTTACCCGCTACATTGGGGAGGCGATGCCGCCACTACCAATACCGGGATGATTGGCACGTTGCGCGCCGGGCTGTCATTCGGATTGTCAGGTTTCTCGTTCTGGAGTCACGACCTGGGAGGTTTTGTAAAATCGACACCTGAAGATTTGTACTGCCGTTGGATTCCATTTGGTTTCCTGACCTCGCACACCCGCGCGCATGGCGCTCCCCCGACCGAGCCGTGGCTGTACGAAAGTAAACGTGTACAGGATGTATTCCGCAAAAGCGCGGAAATGAAATACCGGTTGATGCCGTATGTATATGCTCAGGCCAAAGAATGTACCGAGAAAGGATTACCGATGGTACGGGCGCTGTTCGTTGAATTCCCCGACGACCCGGGAGCATGGAGGGTTGACAGTGAGTATATGTTCGGCTCGCAAATTCTGGTTGCGCCTTTATTCGAATCGGGCATAACCAGCCGGGAAGTGTACCTGCCACAAGGCAAATGGACTGATTATCAAACCGGCAAAGTGTATAGTGGAGGATGGCATGTGATAGAGGCCGGTAAGCTGCCGATTATCATGCTTGTACGCGACGGTGCCGTTCTACCGCATATCAAACTGGCACAATCTACCCCGGAAATGGATTGGGGCAAAATTAACCTCCGGGTTTACAGTATTGATAAGAAGCAAGCCGAGGGTATTATCTGCTTGCCCGGCGATAATCGTATACAAACAGTAAAAGTGGATTGCAGTAATAATAAGCCGCAATTACTCAGCAAAATAGAAGGAACGACTTTAACGTTTTAAACCGAAAGAATCTTTTTAACCTGACTTTAGAGGGTACATCCAAGCCCTCCCGGTCAATTATATTTTAATACGTATGAAGAATGTGATGAAGTATTTAGGCGTAATGTCAATATCATTGGCATTCGCCGGTTCGGCTCTGGCTACGGACACTCACCCGATTGACAATGTTGCTGCCGTGCAACAGAACGTGGTGACTATTAAAGGACAAGTTTTAGACGATGCGGGGGTACCTATTATCGGTGCCAATGTTATCATCGAAGGTACTACCAACGGTGCAATAACCGACATCGACGGAAATTTTACACTGAATGCTCCTGCCGGTTCGACCCTGCGGGCAAGTTACATCGGGTATATCACAAGAACGGTAAAAGTATCACCGGATATGACTACCGTCAGTATTGTACTGAAAGAAGATGCCGAAACACTGGACGAAGTAGTGGTAGTAGGATATGGTACAATGAAGAAATCAGACCTCACCGGTTCGGTTGCTTCGGTAAATGCTGATGAAATGATGAAACGCAACCCGGTGAACCTGGGACAAGGATTGCAGGGAGCAGCAGCCGGGGTTAACGTTATCCGTACTTCGGGCGACCCGGAAGGGGGCTTTGCCATACGTATCCGTGGAGTAGCGACGGTGAATGGTTCGGCCGACCCGTTGTATGTGGTCGATGGTGTTCAGGTAGGTACGTCTATTGATTTCCTGAACCCGAACGATGTGGAGTCTATCGAAATCCTGAAAGATGCCTCGGCAACCGCCATTTACGGTACCCGTGGTGCCAACGGGGTGATTATGATTACCACCAAGAACGCCAATAAAGGTAAAACACGTTTAAACTTCTCGGCCAATTACGGTTTACAATTCAGTGCCAACAAGATTGATGTAGCCGATGCCGATTTGTTTACCCAAGGTGTGCGGGCAGCCGTGAAAGGCGATAATATTGCGATGACCAACCTGGCTTACGGCGAAGATTACATCGGCAAACTGAACCATATTGACTGGCAGGACAAAATGTCGCGGGTAGCTTTACAGCAGAATTACAACTTATCCGTTTCGGGAGGTAGCGATGCCACGCAGGCTAGTTTGTCGGTAGGATATTTAAATAATCAGGGCATCATTATCAATTCGGAGTTCAACCGGTTGACGGCTCGTGCCAATATTACGCACAAAGTGAAAGATTTCATCCACGTTGGGTTGAATGTGGCTTATTCGCATTCCGGAAAAACAGGAGGCGGCAACCTGAGAAATTACGCCCAGGCTATCCCGACAATGGATTATGTAGAAGATGGGAAATTTTATTCCATGCCGATTGTATTGCCCGATGGTAGTTGGGGACATTATAAGAAAGAGGGCAACGGCGACGTAAATAAGGGTGCCGATAACCTGGTGGCTGCTGCTAAAACGGCGGATAATATGAATTATTGGAACAGATTGGTTGCAAGTGCTTTCCTGCAATTAGATTTGTATAAAGGCTTAACCTTCAAAGCAATTGGTAATTATAACTTTTCCGCCCGGGATTACCGTGGATATACAGCATATAATCCGCGTACATTCGGTACGCAAGACCGGAAAGATTCTTTCTCGATGAATGAAAACCAGTATAATGATTTAGGATTGGAGACTTTTGTAAATTATGACTGGTCGAATACCCATCACCGTATCAACGCTATGGCAGGATTTTCCGTAAGTGAATCATGGAATTCATGGATTAATACCAGTGCCAGCGATTTCCCTGCTGATAATATTCGAAAGATTTCGTTAACGAACGACCCATCGACCAAAGAGACGGATGGCGGATTGGGATTAAAAACACGGTATCTTTCTTATTTCGGACGTTTGACCTATTCTTTGAACGACCGCTACATAGTCACTGCAACTGTACGCCGCGACGGTTCGTCGAACTTTGGAGCAGGCAACCGTTATGGTACATTTCCCTCGGCATCATTAGCCTGGCGTGCAGGGGAAGAAGATTTTATAAAGAACCTGAATCTTTTCAGTAATCTGAAACTTCGTGTAGGATGGGGACAAACAGGTAATGCGGGTAATCCTACCAATTTATCAGTCAACCAATTATCATCTGCCAGCACTATGTATTACTTTCTGCAAAGTAATAAGGTGGCTAATGCTCCCGGAGTGGCTCAACTCAGGGAAATTGATACTAATCTGCGTTGGGAAACCAACGAGCAAACTAATATCGGACTCGATTTTGCGTTCCTTAATAATGAGCTTTCGTTCTCTGTAGATTATTTCGTACGAGATGCGAAAGATTTATTACTTTACCGCCGTGTAAGGCCTTCTACCGGGTTTGTGAATGTTTACACCAACGCAGGACATATCCGCAATTCGGGTTTTGAGTTTACTGCTGCTTGGAATAAAAGTATGGGCGACTGGAATTTTGGTGCGAAGTTTAACGGTGCTACTCTTAAAAATGAAGCTATTGAGGTAGGCGATGACATTTTTAGCAAATCGGGAGCTGCCCAAGACGGGGATAATTGGGACAATCACTCTATTACTTCAAACGGACATCCGGTAGGCTCCTATTACGGATATAAAGTAGCGAAGATTTTCAAAACCCAGGAAGAAATCGATGCTTTAAATAAATTATCGCCTACAGGCAAGTACCAGGAAACAACCACTCAGCCTGGTGACTTTATGTTTGTCGATTTGAACGGCGATAATCAGATAACGGATGCCGACCGAACAGTTATTGGAAACGGATACCCGAAGTTTACGTACGGCCTGAACTTGTCGGCCTCCTGGAAGAATCTTGACTTTTCTATGAATCTTCACGGTGTAGCCGGCATAGATATTCTCTCCTATTCTTCAGCCAGGCTGACATCTATTTACGCTCCCGACGGAGGATACCAGAATGTACTGGCCGAATATATACGGAATGCTTGGTCGGAAAACAATGTGGACGCGAAATATCCGCGTATATCGAAAACTGATTATAACCGCAATATGCGGGTATCGGATGCATATATTAAGAAAGGCGACTATCTGAAAATTTCAAATATCCAGATAGGATATACTTTCCCAAGGCAGGTACTCAAACCATTACGTATGGATAATCTCCGTGTCTTTGCCAGCATGGACAATGTATGCACTATATCGTCTTATAACAAATACGGTGACCCCGAGGTAGGCGATACAAATGTACTATTCTCCGGTTTCGACGGTGGGCGGTATCCGTTCCCCATGTCAGTAACATTTGGACTTAATCTGCAATTCTGATACTAATTGAATAACAAGTACTATTATGAAAAAATATATTTATCCATTAATGTTTGGGATTCTCACCCTGGGAATCACAACCTCGTGCGAAGATTATCTGGTAGTCGACCATTACGATATTCTTCCGGCCGATTATATGTTCAAAACAGAAAAGAATATTGTATCCGGACTGAACGGTATTTACGATACTTTCTATACCGACCAGCAATCTAATGGTGACGATGATATGAACTGGGGATTCAAGCCTCAGGTTTTTGCCGCTAACCATTCGGCTATGGACTGCCAGGCTTCCGGTTGGGATGCCGAATGGCAGCGTCATGCCTGGAAAGCTGATAAAGGGTCGTTAGAAACAGTATGGCGGATGAGTTACCGTGCTATCGACCGTGCCAACCGCTTCCTCGACGGGTTATCAAATGTTGAAACGTCTATCTTTGCCGACAGTAAGTCTAAAGACATCTATGAGGCTGAAGCACGTGCTATCCGTGCTTATAATTACCTTTATCTTACTAAATTATTCGGAAAGGTACCTATGCTACTCACCGGTGAAACATACAATACATCGCCATCCAAACCCCGCCCCGAATCAATAGAAGAAAATTATACGGCTATTGAAGAAGATTTTACTTTCGCAAGGGATAAACTGGACTGGATACCGAATAACGGCGAATATGGACGGGTGACTAAAGGATTCTGTAAAGCTTACCTTGCTGAACTTTATATGATAAAGAAAAACTTTTCAGCAGCTAAAACTGAGTTGAAGAGTATCGTAGACGAAGGCCCGTACGAACTGGAACCATGTTACGGAAATCTGCATAATTTTGGTGTTCACTGGACCAAGGAATCAATATTTGAAATTATGTACCACCAACAGGATTATATGGGTTGGGGTGCCAATGCATCATCGGACGCTATGATGTGGTTTGGTTTCCTTACCGCGGCTCCCGAATGGGGCGGATGGGGTTCGCTTGCCATATCGTGGGAACTTACCAATTCTTTCGAACCGGGTGATAAAAGACGTCAGTACTCAATCGTAGCACGAGGGGATACCCACCCGTTCACCGGACAAACAGTAGGTGTAACCCAGGGATTCGATGGTTTATTCCAGGGTTCAGAAAATATGCCTACTGCATATTCATTGAAATACTGGAGATGCAAGCCGGGCGAAAACAACCAGGTTTACAATCCTATTTCATTAACATTGAAACGCTTCGCCGGCGTATTACTGGATTATGCCGAATGTTGTTTTGAAACCGGTGATGAGAGCACCGGCTGGGAAATGATTCGCCGCATCCGCAACCGCGCCTGGGGTAACCTTGAACCGGGTAAAACCGTACAGTACTTCCCCGAAGACTGGATAAACGACACTACCGTGGATGTACCCGAAGCCGAGCCATTCTATACCCAGTACAAAACGACCAAAGGATACACGGTTCCGGTATGGAAAGTAGCAGTAGTTATTGAAAGACGTCATGAGTTGAATGCGGAATTCTCCTTGTATCACGACCTTTGCCGCATGGATATGTGCGATGAATGGTTCAGGTGTGAGTATCCAAAGACCGCAGCAAACTCATCTCTGGAAGAATGCCTGACTACAGGAGATACATTCAGGTATTTCGAACACCAGAAATATCAGGAGTTATTCCCGATTCCGGCAAATGAGATATTGACTAACACGGCTATCGGTCAGGAGAATCAAAATCCGGGATATTAATGGCTAAAATTAAATGATTATCTGCTATCGTACCACCCTCATATTTCCTCCCCGGAGGATATTAATATCATCGGAGGAGGATATATATATCGTACCCGGAAGAATTTAATATCTTCCCCGGAGGAAATTAATATCCTCCCGGTACGATATTAATATCCTATGGGGAGGTTATTAAATGCTTATTCAGAGGCCATTAGGCTGTATCGTATTGAATGATTGGTGCGGACAATCATATAAAATTATTTATGAATAGAATTACATATTTGCTTGTTTTCCTTATAGGTATTAGTTTATGGGGATGTAGGTCGGAGTCGAACGAACTGGCTTCGACCCTACGTTCCTGTGTAATAACAGAAATAAAAGATAACGTAATCCCGTTCTGGATAAACTATTCGGTAGCTCCCGATGGCGGATTTTACGGTAGAGTACTACGCGACGGCACGCCGATTGAAGATTCCCCCAGAGGAAGTGTACTCAACGCCAGAATACTATGGAGTTTTGCCGCTGCATACCGTACTTTCCAAAATCCGGTTTATCTGGAGCTGGCCGATAAAGCACAAAGCTATTTTATCCGTACCTTTATCGACGAACAGAATGGTGGTGTGTACTGGCTGGTTAATCCTAACGGCGAAGTAGTCAACGCATGCAAATATACTTATGCCATGACTTATGCCATTTACGGACTAGCCGAACATTACCTGGCAACGGGCAACGATGAAAGCCTTCAAACGGCCATCAGCCTGTATACAACACTGGAAGATAAAGGACGCGATGTACTGCAGGACGGTTATATCGAATCGTTTACCGAAGATTGGCAGAAACTAGACAAATACGATAATAATGCACCCAAAACAATGAACGCCCATCTGCATGTAATGGAAGCATACACGGTACTTTATCAATGCTGGAAAGATGAAGGATTGAAAAACCGGTTGGAATTCTGTACAAGATTGTTCATCGACCGCATTTACAACCCTGAGCGAAAACACTTCGACCTATTTTTCGACAGTAAATGGAACAGCCTGGTCGATATGGATTCTTACGGCCACGACATTGAAGCCGGATGGCTATTGTGCAATGCTGCCCGCACATTGGATAATCCCGGATTAATAAAACAGGCCGAACAAATTGCGTTGGAAGTTACAGATGCCTGCCTGAAAGAAGGGCTTACCGACAAGGGTGGCATGACCTCTGAAAAAAAGAACGGTAAACTTACCAAACATTGCTCCTGGTGGGGACAGATTGAAACTATCATCGGATGTATAAATGCATGGCAAATCAACAAGGATAACACTTACCTGCAAACGGCAAATACCGTCTGGAACTTTATTGAACAGAAAATGATTGATAAAGAGTATGGTGAGTGGTACAGTGACTATTACGACGGCGAACCACGAATCAACGCCCCTAAAGTAAGTATGTGGCGCTGTCCGTATCATACCGTACGCCTGGGTACTGAAGTGTTTAGCCGACTAAGTGAGATAAATGAAATAAAGTAAGTAAATATTCAAATAATATACTCAAACATGAAAAAGATAATAACAGGCATACTCTCCCTGATGTTTCTTTCCGGTTTATACGGACAGGAACTTAAAATTAATTCATCCGGATATTTCGAAAATCATGGAGCCAACGTAATGGTATTCAGCGATGTTTATCCCGAAGGACACCAGGGAGGAATAACAGTGGTTGTCAACGGCAACAGATGGGCGGCCGGTGGAGATGTACGCTTTGAGACATCTCAGGGACAATGGCAGGGCTTGCCCAAAATGAGGCAACGGGTAGTAGATGAAGTAAACAATGAAATTCAGGTTACACTCTCCTACCCCGATTCGGCAAAACATCTCTCGGGATTTAATCCGATGATATATCCTGACTTTGTTTTCAATTATACCATCAAAGTAAAAGGAGAACAGGATTATGTGGTGGTAACCGTCGACCTGGACAAACCGGTACCCGAGCGATTTGCCGGAAAATTAGGTTTTAACCTGGAACTCGTTCCCCCGACCCTTATCGGTAAGCCGTGGATTATGGACGATAAAACAGGCGTTTTCCCGCAACAGGTAGCAGGGCCAACCATGAACCTTACATCGAACATGAATTATATCGGCGATTTCAACCCGAAAGGCAAGGCGGATATTGACCAGCTCCTACTCGACCGGAAAACATACAACCCGATGATTGCCGATGATATTATTGCTGCCCCCTTTGCCCGCGGCCGGAAGTTCGTTTTAAATCCTCACGATGAACTTTCAAAAATAGTGGTGGAATCGGAGAAAGGTGATCTGGCGTTGTACGATGGCCGGATGAACCACAACAACGGTTGGTTCGTACTTCGTTCCGAATTTCCCACCGGA
>DAMCMT010000037.1:5133-18210 GCA_032108265.1 Bacteroides sp. | reverse complement strand
AGGTGCCGTAAAATGGATTATCCGTCCATCGGCAGACAAAAACTGGATGTATAAACCAGTAGTGCAGACTTCCCAGGTAGGTTATCATCCCGGCCAGAAAAAAATAGCTGTGATTGAACTGGATAAAAGGGATACGAAGCGGGAAACACCTGTACTTTATAAAATAACGGCAGATGGACGTACAGTGGCGAAACATCAACCCGCATCGGAATGGGGTAATTTCCTGCGTTATAATTATCTGCAATTCGACTTTACTGATACCCGTGAAGAAGGAATATACCAGGTGTGCTACGGCGAATCTGCTTCTCCTATTTTCCGCATTGCCAAAGATATTTACGATACGGGCATCTGGCAAACGGAGATTGAATATTTCCTGCCGATACAAATGTGCCACATGCGCGTTAACCAGAAGTACCGGGTATGGCACGATTACTGCCATCACGACGATGCGCTTATGGCAAAAACAGATATCAACCATATCGACGGATATTCGCAAGGCCCCTCGACCTTATGTAAATATAGACCCGGTGAGAAAGTACCAGGCCTGAATATCGGCGGATGGCACGATGCCGGAGATTATGATTTACGTATCGAATCGCAATCGAGCGAAGCCTACATTCTGGCTATGGCTTACGAAAACTATGGCGCAACCTGGGACGAAACAAGTATCGACCACATTAACCGTATTACCGAAATGCATCAGCCCGACGGAAAAAACGATGTTCTTCAGCAGGTAGAAAACGGTGCATTGACCATTGTAGCCGGCTGGCAGGCTTTGGGGCGTTTGTACAGGGGAATCCTCTGCCCTACCGTTCGCCAGTATGTACACCTGGGAGATGCCTCATCGCATACGGACAATAAACCGCATACGTTCGACGACCGATGGGTTTTCACCGAAGACAATCCGGGTCGCGAACTTTCCGTTGCCGCGCAATTAGCTGCAGTATCCCGTGTACTGAAAGACTTTAACGACACATTAAGTGTACACTGCCGTGAAATATCCGAAGAACTATTCAGGATAACCCGCTGTGATAATAACTGGGTACTGAGCAATAAAATCCACGCAGCCGTTGAGTTGTACCTGACAACCGGAAAGGATGAATACCGCGACTTTGTATTATCCAACCAGAAGTTTATTGTCGAAAACATCAACCGTACAGGCTGGTTTATCGGACGGTTCGATAAAGCTATCGGAAACAAGAAATTCAGCAAAGCCATCCGTGAGGTTCTGCCTTCCTTACAGGAAATGTACACCAAATATAGCCGACAAACACCCTACGGTGTACCGCAGGACAGGGGGAACCGTTCTTCCGGTTCGTGGGAACCGCAACTGTTGGCATACAACTATTGTTTCCTCCATGAGTCGTATCCCGATTTATTCCCGGCCGATTATATATTCAATGCGGTAAATTTCCTGTTGGGTGTTCATCCTGGTAGCAACCAGGCTTCCTTTGTATCGGGTATAGGGGCCCAATCGCAAACGGCTGCTTACGGTGTAAACCATGCCGACTGGTCGTACGTTCCGGGTGGCGTAGTTCCGGGTACCTGCTTAATTCGCCCGGACCTTCCCGAGCTACTTCACTTCCCGTACTTATGGCAAGAAGGAGAATATTGTTTGGGAGGGCATACTACTTACTTTATGTATATGGTATTAGCTACACAAAAAACATTAAGAGATAATGAATAAAATTAAAGGCTCAACCGGTAAATACTGTTGGTAAGTATTAAAAAACAAAATCCACATGGCAACTCTCCATTTTCTAAACAGAGAGCACCATGTGGATTAAAACGAGTTATCTCACCCATCATTCTAACTATCCTTCAAAGTAGTGAGTATAGTATAGTTCTCCAGGTTGTTATCAGCATCATACGTTTCGCTACGTACTATACCGGCGCCGGGGGCATACCACTCTACTCCTCTATGTTTTTTGGTTACACCATCTTTGGTGCATTCAAAGTTAAAACTTACTTTAGCCGCATTGAAAGTTCCGGCGGGAGTTTTAACCCTTTCGTTCTTCTCATATTGTCGGTCGTAAACCTTTACACGTATTGTTTCGCCCGTTGCTTTCGACCTCAAAGTATATTCGCCGGCATCCATTTGGAACACTCCACCAAAAGGGTCGCCATCATTGAAAGTATCCGGATAATCCAGGAAATTACCAATCAACTCGGTATTCGAACCCAGCATTTGCATTATTTCGGGAGAAAGCGAACGGTTCACCATTTTCAGGTAAAAATTACCATCCATGCAACTTGCATCTATATTACCCTGACTCAAAATGTTATTGTAGTTATCGGTCATGGTAAAACTAACCTCCATATCGCTACCGTTGGTATAGTCGAAACCGTTTTCGACACGGTAAATTGTCGTATTGAGCAAATCATCGTCACCGTTGTAGGTCTTATTAATCAGCATTGCACCAACGCTGGAAGGAAAGAAGTTCATACAATCCTGGGCAGAAATACTAGTTACTGCAAACGTAAAACATATTACAAACAGAAATATCTTTTTCATATTATTTATCGCTTAATTATACATTTATTTTAAATGGTATCTTTCGTACACCTTAAACAAAAGGATACAATAAATGTTTCTTGATTAACTTATGTTTTGGCAAACCTCAAAGGGTTATAAAAAAAATAAGATTTGATAAACAACATAAGGCCTATCGATGTTCTATGAATTCGAATATACGACACACCAATACGGCGCCATTCACTATATCCTCAGGAAATAAGACAAGGAGCATATCCTTATCTTATTTCCTCTTAATCAAATTAGAAGTTTCAAATAAGGAACTGCCGCTTTCAAAATAAGCAACTTAAATAATATTCAATTCCAAAATGGGGTAAAGTGAAATAAAGGTGATGTACTTAGTTAACTCTTTGGTAAGATAATTCAAAACAAGTCAAAAAAGAAAAAAAGCTAAAACTAAGCCCTGATTTCCCGGTAAATTTTGAATTCATATCAGCATTTGTTAATTTCGTGGTCAAATTTCAAGAAAAATAACATGAAGAAAAATCTATTTTACCTCTCAGCTCTCATTTATATTTTATCTACAGGTACATTATATGCACAACAGCCTGATAATCAACCTCAAGCCGATGAAGTCGGTTACATTGTTAAAGTGGGAGATATGGCCCCTGATTTCACCATTACACTGACCGACGGGAAATCTGTAAAACTATCGTCTTTACGTGGTAAGATTGTTATGTTACAATTTACTGCCAGTTGGTGCGGGGTATGCCGGAAAGAAATGCCACACATCGAAAAAGATATCTGGCTGAAACATAAGAATAATGATAATTTCGCGTTAATCGGTATCGACCGTGACGAACCGCTTGAGAAAGTTATTAAGTTCGGAAAGAGCACAGGTATTACTTATCCGTTGGGCCTCGACCCGGGTGCTGATATCTTTGCTAAATATGCCCTGAGAAATGCAGGTATCACCCGGAATGTATTGATAGACCGTGACGGCCGCATCCTGATGCTTACCCGGTTATTCAATGAAGACGAATTCAACAGCCTGGTGAAGAAAATAGATGAATTAATTATGAATTAATTCAAAATTCATAATTCATAATTAGAAACCTTATGTATATAACTATTGCCATCCTTGTTATAGCAGCAATATTCTTTATGAACGGTAAAATCCGTTCAGATCTTGTTGCGCTTTGTGCCCTGGTGTTATTAATTTTATTTGGGATATTGACACCCGAAGAAGCACTTACGGGATTCTCAAACTCGGTTGTAATTATGATGATAGGGCTTTTCGTTGTTGGCGGAGCCATATTCAAGACGGGGCTTGCAAAGATGATAAGCAGTAAGATCCTGAATATGGCCGGGAGCAATGAAACCAAACTACTGGTACTGATTATGCTTGTTACCTCGTTTATCGGTGCTTTTGTAAGTAATACCGGTACGGTAGCGCTTATGCTTCCTATCGTGGTAAGTATGGCTGCCAGTGGTAATATTAATAGTAGCCGGTTGCTGATGCCTCTGGCATTTGCCAGTAGTATGGGAGGAATGATGACTCTTATCGGTACACCACCCAACCTTGTAATTAATAATACACTTATAGAGAATGGAGAAAAGGGGCTTTCATTCTTTTCCTTTACTCCGGTGGGTCTTATTGCCGTAGTGGTAGGAATTATCATACTTGTTCCCCTGAGCAAAATATTCCTTTCTAAAAGAGGAGAAGGCAAAAAAAAGAAAAACAAAAATAAGTCTGTCAAAGAGTTGGCCAATGAATACCAACTGGGGCACAATCTGTACCGGGTTGAAGTAAAAGACACTTCGACACTTGCTAATAAAACCATTCAGGAACTGGGCATCACAGCCCGGTACAATGTTACTGTGATGGAAATAAGAAGACTCTCATCGACATCGCGAAAGTTCTTTAAAACTATGAACCAGGAGTTTGCCGAAGCTAGTTCAATGATTCTTCCCGGAGATATCCTATATTTGATCGGCGAGTTTGAAAACATTCAAAGTTTTGCCGACCAAACACATGTAGAACTACTGGATACCCATACAGCCGAAGGAGAAATTAACCGCAATGGTAATCCGCTTGAATTCAATGAAATCGGTATAGCCGAAATTGTGTTGATGCCGAATTCCAAGTTAATAAACAAGACCGTAAAAGACACGGGATTCCGCGAACAATTCAGTGTTAATATTCTTGGAATCAGACGTAAGGAAAACTACATACTACAGGATTTGAAGGATAAAAAACTACAATCGGGCGACATTCTTCTTGTACAAGGTGCCTGGACAAACATTGCCCACCTGAGTGATGACCAGTCCGAATGGGTAGTGCTCGGGCAGCCATTGGCCGAAGCAGCTAAGGTAACACTGAACCACAAAGCCCCTGTTGCCGCCATTATTATGATAGGCATGATTGTAACGATGATGTTCGATTTTATTCCTGTTGCTCCCGTAACGGCAGTTATTGTTGCTGCATTGCTTATGGTACTGACGGGCTGTTTCCGCAACGTTGAAGAGGCCTATAAAACTATCAACTGGGAAAGTATTGTACTGATAGCAGCCATGCTCCCTATGTCTTTGGCTTTGGAGAAAACAGGTGTGTCCGAACTAGTTTCGGGTTCATTGGTAAGCGGACTGGGAGGTTATGGTCCATACGTACTTATGGCAGGTATTTATTTCACTACATCACTGATGACCATGTTTATCAGCAACACGGCCACTGCGGTGCTGATGGCTCCGATTGCCATGACAGCGGCCAAGCTGATGGAAATAAGTCCGTACCCATTCCTGTTTGCCGTAACTGTTGCAGCCAGTATGTGTTTTGCTTCTCCATTCTCCACACCACCCAATGCGTTGGTTATGAATCCGGGGCATTATACATTTATGGATTATGTAAAAGTAGGTTTACCGTTGCAGATTATCATGGGTATTGTGATGATTTTTGCACTGCCGCTGATTTTCCCATTCTGATAAAAGAGTGGGGCAAAGGAGGGAAATAGTGAGATATAGGTGGTAAATATCTCTTTATTTCTGTTCTTTTTCCAGTTCTTTCGGTATCCTGAAAGACGTGTAAAGTTGAAGGAAAGTTCCGATAGCTAGGATAGCTACCCACTCGTTATGTGTAGTAAAAAACATGAATGCTCCGGCAAGTATAAGGAATAAAGCACCGAAAATCTGCTGACGCCTCAGGCGTTTAATAATCCGGTTATCTCCATGATAAGGAGTATTAAACTGAGCCAATGCAAGCATTGTAGCCCCGATGGTATAAATATAGGGTGCATACAACCAACCGGTAATATAAACGGCGGCACCTACCAGTACCATAACGGCTCCAACGAAATAAAGTGCGGGTATGAGTTGTTTCATTTTGTGTTATTCGAATACAAATATATCCTCGTCAGGCTTTTTCATCAGGTATTTTTCGCGGGCAATACGCTCTATGGCTTCTGGATTTGTGGTAAGTTCGTTCAGCATTTCCGTGCTTTCTTCGTATTCGGCACGGTATTTTTCGATTTCTTTATTCAGTACTCTTATTTCACTGTCGTATTGCATACGTTTTACCACGCTGTTCTCGTCGAGAAAGCCGATAATGGCAGCAAAAGCTACTATGGTAATCAGGTATTTATGCTTCCTGATAATTCCCCATATCCCTAAAAGTTTGTTCATAAGAGCCGGATATATTAATCATTATATTGCAAAGTTAATGGAAATAATTGTATTTAAAAACAATATACGGGCAACGTATATAAATTATTTAGAGAAAACGGTAGGATGATACTGTTATTAAGTTGTTTTCTCAGTATGTTTAAACGTTTATCTCTAAGAGATTAAGGTTTTATGATACTATGACCTGGTGAGACCACGATCGTGATCCCATGAACCCACGAAAGTAATCCCATAAGACCACGAACGTGATCCGATAAGCCGTCAATCGTGAATCTACCGTTTTTTTTAATATGACACCCGGAAAGTTTTAACATAGGTATATAAAAAAGATTAAGGCGTCCTTCACAGGAAACCTTAACCGGATAAAATAAATAAATAGGGTGGGAATTATAAAGAGAGAATCTCTTTAATATATGGATGTTTTAGTGTGTTATTATTTATTTCTGAATAACTTCCTGGATCATCCAGGCCCATAGGTTACCCATAATTTTAGAGTAATTATTCAAGCCGGTGGCGCCTTTGCAACCGTCTCTTTTTGCCATTCTGGCCTCCTTTGTTTTATTACTCACACATTCGGTCGAGAAGATTTCCGAATCACCAATGTAAACAATACGTGTAGTTGGGTCTACTCCCAGAATCATACCGCCATCGCCGGCACCATATTTGTGTGTTTTATACTGGTAACAATCGTCCTTTGCATCTCTGTAAGAAATCAATGGAATTACATTCGGGCTGGTAACTTTCGCACTGCCCCACCATTTGTCCTGAATCCAGTAACGTTGGTCGGAAGATTCAGTAAGGTCTGTTTTGAATGGGCCATCTTTCCAGAAATACTTTGTGCGTTCGTTCAGTTCGAAAGGAACCATTATACCCGAACGTGGTGCACCGTAATTTCCTATATTATAATTAGTATAACAGCTATTATACCAATGAGGAACTACATCCTGAATTTCGTTTTTAAACATCAAGTAATTGGTAGTAGTTTTACATATAACTGTACTTTCTTTGGTCGATGGGGTTACACATGGGTCTTTCCAATCGTAAGCCAACATCAGCACACGGTTTTCAGAGCGATTTAACCAATTCATAATACGCCTGGATAAAGCAGCGTCCGGACGGGCATTGTTGTTCAGGTATATAATGTCGTATTTATCTAAATCACTATCCTTCATTTTATTCAGGCAGCATTTGATATCTGTTTTATCAAAAGAGATAACGCCGGTTTCAACAAGCTTGCCTTTTCCGAAATATTCGAAGAGTACACGGCGGATTTCTTTTGCATGTACATTTAATGCTCCGTAATAGCAGTTCCACTGCTTGGTATTGTCTTTTGTTCCCAGGCAACCTACTTCGCAAAGGCTCAATACGCGTATATTTTTAATTACGGCTTTCTTCTCAATACGAAGAGGTATCTGGTAGGTATTTCCTTTATTATAATTTTCGCCTTTAATATCAAAAGTATAGGTTCCGTTGTCGGCAGTTTTCACGGTCACCGTTAATGTTTCATCAGCACATTTAAACGGACAAATATTCATATATGCTATCGCATAATCGGTAGTAGAGTTAGGAATATTTAATCCACCGTTTTCAATATTCAAGGTAGTTTTGGATGTACCACCTGTGATATCTTTAAGATCGCCGAATAACGGGTCGGTAATCGATTTGGTTATATCCATTTTTGCCGAAGCGAAATTAATTATCTTACCATTTGGCGCTTTCAGTTCAATACTTTCTACTACCAAACCAGCAATATTTGTATTTATCTGGAATTGGAAATTAGTATAGGTCGATGCAAACTGAATGGTAGGATTATCTCCGGCATAATAAGAATTAGGAACGCCTACGTAAAAAGTTTCTTTAATGGGCGAAATGTCGTCATTGCCTTGCTGAGTTTGAACAGCAGCTATGGGTGTAACTCCTATTTTCGTAGGATCACCGGATTGATTTGCCTCGTATGGGAAATAGGCATACAACAAATGTTCGCTCACATTACTCATGATAGGAAGTGGTTCTATCAATCCGGTCATTGAACTATTAATTGTATAAGGAAGTGGTCCCGTCAACTGGTTATCGCAAAGTACTATAAGACCAACTTTTCCACCAGGGGCGATAAGCGGCTGCGTGCTAAATCCTCCCGAACGAGTCTGACTCATCATATTAATACCTACATGACTATTGGCGGCAGCATCTTTCATTGCTTCCAATTCTTTATCAAATTCAGATTCGCAGGCACCCGCCATAAATGCCAATAGTACCAGCCATAAGAAGTTTAACTTTTTCATTTTACTTTTCTTTTTCATGTGTTTTCGCTTTAAAAATCAATATGTCGTGATTATTCAACTTCACAAATTATTGCAATACCTCTATTTCCATTAACGGTATTATTTGAACCCGACTCCACCGGTTCGGCCATAGCCGAGCCATAAATTCCATTTAATGTACCGTCGGGGTTTATAACAGGATTTGCTTTTAAATCATAATACTTAGCACATAAATCTTGAGTTGTTATTTTATATTTTTTGTTACTATTATCCGTTATTGTCAAGTAATAAAGTTCAGGAATGTGCTTTATGAAGACGTAATTCGTACCATTGGGATAGCCTGGAATGGTAACCAATTGCAGCCAATATCTATGGGGATTTTCCTTGAAAGAGATATTACTTTCAATTCCATCAACCGTTAACACGGTTCCATCAGCTTTAATAAAACATAAAGGTATCTGGCCAATTTGAACTGCGCCGGCATAAGATGCAGTGTAGATTAATTCCATCACATTATCATCCGCATTCGCCGAAACTTTTAATTCAATCGGTATACAATAAGTATAATGCAGGCTATTGTATGGAGCTGATAAATCTGCCCTGAATTCATCGGCAAGATTGTAGGAATAACCAGATATTGTATTATCCACAACCGCCATTACTGTTTGATATTCCAATTTTCCTTTCGTCCATAGCTCATATAAGTTAACCTCTTTATAGTTAAAGTAATGATACAGCTTAACTAGCGCCCATTTTCTTTCTCTAACCTGCATACCTACGGTATTACTTTGTCCACGCAGGTTCCAGGGCATAATATTTATTTCGGCCGACAAGTATTCATTATTACTTTCGGGTACACTAAGCTTGTTTATGGTGATTTCGTAAATGTTATTACGCACTACTCCATAATATCCCAGGTTTCCCTCGTTATTGGGGAAATGCCGGATAGGGAAATAGTAATATACCTGGCCTTGCGGGCAGAAACGAATACCTCCGGTTTCGAAATATGCTTTACTACTCCCATCCAAAGGATATTCATTCTGGTCGGTCGAGTTAATAACCTGATCCAGTCCGGCAAGGTTCGAAGGAATACTTCCACCGTTGCGGAAGAGATTCATATCAGCCACAGAGATAATCTGATTACTAAATATATAATAGCTATCGCCTGCATTAAATCCTACTGGTGTGTATTTATATCCTACAACTACGTGTGTTGCCTGATCCAATAAGTCTTTAGTTTCGGCAATGGTTTGTGCCCCAATGGTATTTTCGAGCAGGTATTCGTAATTATTAATTTTGTTGGTTATTGATGAAGGCAATACTTTCACCGAACCGTTACTATCCTGAAATAACAGTTTATTAAAATGTTCGGTAAAACTGATTCCGGTTTCCGAATAATTAGGGTCTTTGGCATATAAATTAGCCATACTGCCTGAGGATATTTCGTTTGAAAGTTCATTTCGCATCCAGTATGTTTGTTTGTTGGTAACGGCCAACCCCCATGTTGCCGAGTTTTCATCTACTCCCGTTGGGAAAGTAAAGTCACTTTTATGTTTTACTGTTACTTTAGCTACCAAGGGATCTACATTTACTGTTACCGGTGAGCCTACTGCCTCGGTGTCGATCTTTGCCAACTGAGATTGAGTTACAGCCAACAGATTTTGATGATTGGACATGAATATACCTTTCCCATTCTTAACGGTTCCGGTGTTAGGGTCTACCTGCAATTTTATAGCTTTCACAAATTCGTGCAGAAAACGTCCTTTATTGGTTATGCTGTAAAGGGATTGTTGTTCTTCTGTCTCAACATCTTTTCCGTTTATCAACACAAGCATTTTATAGGGTTTATCTGCCACGCGCCTGGCAGCGGTAATAAATTGCAGGGTTTGCCCGCTGCTGCCAGGATTTCCATACAAGTCTGTTCCTTCGAGCCACCCAGCAACATTACTGGTATCCGACCAGTTATCAGGTGTATTGATATCCAGGTCGAATGCATATTCCACTTTGCAACTACCCGAACTGTTGTCGGTACCATCATATAATACTATGCGTACACTGTAAATCTTTAATTCATCGGGTGTTCCTTTTTCATCACCACTCCGGGTAGATATCGGGAGATTCCCCAGATCAACGTTCAAGGAGAAAAATGCTTCACCAGTGGGTGCTGTTTTCCCTGATGCTATTTCTTCCTCGACACAGGAAACTCCCGATAATCCTGATAGACAAAGTAAGACAAGTATATATATTATATTCTTATTTATCATAGCTATTTACAATGATGGTTGCTTGTATATTTTCGTATAATTCTGAACCGGCAGTATTAGCTGCACGGGTAGATATTTCCGTATCATCCAGGTTAATAGCACCGGGTCCTATTATGCTTTCAAGTTTTACTGTATAATGTGTATTCCGTAATACTCCATAATGACCGTACGCTAAGGGCTTAGAATCATTTTCGCCGAAATGCCGTATTTTAATAGCGTAATAGTTTACTCCATTATGATAGTATCTAATATCTGAACTTTCGAAAGATTCGGCCACTGCGCTACCATTATATTCGGGTATACCGCCGGTATTTAATTTGTATCCCTGGGTTTCGGCATTCAATATTTTTTTGCTTAGTTCGGATTTTGTGTTGGTAAGTTCCTGTTCTTTTGCAACCTTATATAGCAATTCCATTTCGGTATGTGTGTATATATCGGAATCAATGACATAATATCCTTCCCCTAAAGTATTTATCTTGAATGGTTTGTATGTACATTTAAACAGAACACGGGTTGCTACATTATCATAAGTCTGGTCGGTATCATCCATTGTATTTTCCAGACAATATTCCGATTCTTTTAAGGCATAAGGCAAGGTGGCAGGATTTTTACCCTGGCTTTTATAATAGAAGAACTCTTTCATACGGTCAGTTTCCTGTTTCTCCCCTATTTGGGTATAGTTAGGATCTTCGGCATACCATTTCTCTACGGGATCGTTTACATTCCCTGTAGTTTTGCGCATCCAGTAAGTCCATTTGTTAGTGATATCCAATCCCCAACTCAAATGGTCGGCCTGACAGTTGGTTGTACATGGTATTTTTGAACTACCATCCTTGGTCGTTAAGGTTACTTTGGCTACTATTCTTTCAACCAAAATAGGAACCGGCTTGTTATGTGCGGCATTTATTGTATTTTTCAGATAGGTTGATTCCAACACCTGTACTAAGCCCTGGGCATTGGTCATGACAAATTGTTTTTCCTCTGCCAGCCCTCCGACATTCATTGTTTTACCGCCTTGTTCTATCTCCCTGGAATTATCAAATTCGGCGAGTGTTTTTCCGGTTGCAGTAAAGTTTTTCATTTCGGCCGTGGGGTTTATTATGGCTAATGCATAGTAATCCATTTTGGGTACTACTTCTGCATAGGTAATAAACTGATCGGTTCTGCCCTGATTGGTAGTTGGAGCTAGTCCTGTTCCTGTCCATGCATTACTGCCACTTCCGGCTGTTTTAATATCATAATCAATACTTTTCACTACAGTAGAATTTGTGGAATTTCCATTATAAAGTACCAGACGTACTCCCTGAACAAACCGTTCCTCGGGTGTTCCTTCAAAAGTACCGTCATAGCTTCTTGTAGTAAGGGCATCTCCTATATTAACCGACAGAGAAAGATAGGCGGTTTCCTGCGGCACTTCCGGTCCGGGTACAACAGGAGTAACTGCGCTTTCTCCATCACATGCGGCCAGCAGAATGATGAATCCTGCACCGATTAAATGCATTTGATATTTTATTCGCCGCTGCACCATTAAATACAAGATATATAGTATGTTCATGTTGTTTTAATTGTAAATGGATTAGTCAATACCCACTTCTCCGTCTCTTATCATCCACGAATTGATGCTGATTTTTGCTACTACCCATCTGCCGGATTCAGGCTGTTCTTTATCTTTAGTGAGGAATATAACTATTCCGTAATCGTCTTCCCTATCCATATATTCCTGCAATGGCATCGAACTGTATTTCTGTAATTTCAAGGCATTTATGTAAGTATTCAGGTTTATATCCAGCAATGTACTGTTATCTGCTTTTGCGGTTATATTCAACCTGTTATCCTTTTCGCTGTATAATCGCATAGTATGCATTTCTGCAATAGCTATTGTTCCGGCAGGGTCGCTCTGATTATTTGTATAATGAGGCACGTAATTCCAGAAATCGGTTGTTGTAGTTAAATTATATGCGTTATAAGTATGGTTATTTGCTTTTAGTGAATATGAGAAATCGTTAACATCCAAATCGGTATCACCATCGAGAGATTGTAGAGCAATACGTATCGTATTTGTGTTTTTAACCAGTGGAATAACTGTTGTATCATTTCTTTCGATCATTGTCGCCGACCTTGTTTGTGTAAAAGCACGACTTCCATACCAGAGGGGATCCAGAGAATAATCGACTGTATTAATACCGGCAGCCCTGGTAAGGCTTAACGATACTTCCAAGTCTTCGATGGTAGATTGTCCGGGCTTCATTTCGGTAACCCGTGTCTGTTGTTCGTAAAGACCGGCAAATACCACAAACTGAACCACGTCTTTATATTCTTCCGGGAGGCCCATCACATACTCTCTTGAAAAGGTTGAACCTGTGGGAGCCTGGTCGACCAGTTTTTGCATAAAGATTCC
>DAMCMT010000037.1:0-5123 GCA_032108265.1 Bacteroides sp. | reverse complement strand
CATCGAATAGGTATACATCGACCTTGGAAACCTGTTTATGAAAGAGGTCTTCGAATGACATATTGTAATCGTATACAAACTTGATATAAGAATAGTATTCGCTTTCCGGCGGACACTCTTCCAACCCGTCCCGAAAACAGGCTGTAAGTAGAAACATCAGTGCAAAACATGCATAACGCATATTTCTAACTAGTTTATTCATTCTCTTCTATTTTGATGTTAATAACTTTAAGGTTCAATGGGCTTGAAATCTTCCTCCCACCCTCGTTCAAACCATGGATTTACAATAATCTGAGATGAAAGATATCCTTCGTCCGAAGTATTGGTTCCTGGTCCGTTTATCGAGTTAATAATAATATTGTACGTGTTATTACGCACTACTCCGTAGTATCCGTAATCTGTTTTTGCTGCACCTTCGGTACCGAAATGCTGGATAGGAAGGCGATAAATATTCAGGCCTGCTTTATGGAATGTTACCTGGCCTTCCGAGGTCTTTACAGAAGCGTATGTAGCCGGAGGTAAAGGTGACACATTATTTTCAATCTGGAATTTAAATGGAGAATCACTCTGTGCCTGTGCTTCTATCAAAGCCGGTCGAAGCGAAGCTGGCATATCTGATGGATAAGTACTATTGTACCAATCGACAGCCTGGGAATGTGTAAATACTCTCCACTCACGTTTATTCTGAGAATTGATGTAGGAAAAAGAATAATAATCATTGTCGGTTATTACCTTTCCCGGATTTTTAATTGTGGCTCTTAGTACAACATGAGTCAGGTATATTAACGGATCTGCATCAGTTGCATTCTGGTCTTCTACAGAGACTGTGTTCTCTAAAATATATTGATAGTATTTCGTAGCTTCACTGTAAGCATTCCAGGGTTGAAAGCTCGTGGAAGTTAACGGATCGATTGTTGTAAAATGCTTTGTTTTTTCCTGTTCAGTACTAATGATCGTTTTATTTCCAGTAAAATTGGGATCGCGGGCATAAACCAGACTACGGTCTAGTATAAAACCACTTTCTGTAGTACCATCTTTCAATCTATCCTGTTGTCTTACCAGATAAGTTTGTTTGTTTGTAGCATCCAGTGTCCATTCAACACTTTCAATTGTTCCACCTTGGGTAACTTCGGTTAATTTGTTGTTTCTATTTTCGAAAACAAAAACTTTTGCCATTATTCTTTCAACCGGTACAGCTATGGGCTCTTTTTCTGCAATAAAATTACTTTCCATTAACTGAGTTTGCATGATTTGTACTACACCAGCGGCATTGGCCATAAACGGTCCATCCGTAGTGTTGTAATCACTTGCACTGGCTCCGGTTACTTCAGCTAGCATATCCCCGACGGTACTTGTGTTTTCGGTGGCCCGGGTTAAAACTGCAGGGGTTGGATTAATCAACATAATGAGTTGATAATTTTGCTTTTCAACAGGGATAGCTTTAATCACAAAGCTATTCCGGCTTGGTGGTAAGTCTTGGCTATTCACCACATCTTCTCCGGTAAAAACTCCGCCTGTATTGGTTGCGCGGATTTCTATTTTCTTTCTCAGTTTACCGGTTTTCCCTCCTCCATCATACAGCAGCATATATATTTTTGAAACTTTTTGTTCCTCAATGGTACCATAGTCAGAAGAAGCGCGGGATACTATATCCGCAGAATGTGTATGAAGCCGGAAAGACAGGTAACCTTGTTCTGTCCGATCCTTCGGACCAGGAATTTCCACTGTTCCATTAATGCAGGAGATACAGCATATACTTAGATATACCATCAAACCCCGGAATGTTATTTGAATCCAACTCTTCATCTTTTTATTCTAATAAAATCTGCAACTCTTTTTAAAGAGCAGAGGGCACTAAGGCACCTCTACTCTTTCAGTAATGAACGGAGATCAGTCAATATCAACGGGTTGTTCACGAATCAACCAAGGCAATACTTCGATAGACACACCCAGAACGAGTTCTTTATCATCCGGACCTTTTGGTTCGGGAACATCGATACTACCCGGGCCGGCAATACTGTTCAAAGTAAGCCTGTACCATGTGTTGCGCACAATGCCATAACGACCATAAGCCATTTTATCTTTTTCCTGGTCGTCATTGAAATGACGGATAAGAATTCTGTAATAGTTAATGGCATCATGATTGTATGTTATATCAAGTACTTCTTTAGAAGCATTTCCAGGAGCACTGAAACCAGTTCCGAAGCCTGTAGCGGCTTCCAATACAGGTGCATTGTCTATAAGATACTGTCTCAGAGTAAGGAAGGTATCATACTTTGGATCGCTACTGGCAGGATCATAGTTTTTGATATCCACCAATTCGTCAGCAGTAAATACATAAGTTCCCCATACGAAATATCCCGGGCTGCTTAAAGTTGTTCCCAAAGCAGTTTTATTAGGAAGATACGTGATTTTCAATACAGCAGCGGTTGTAACATCTTCATATTGTTCTTCTGCTTTCATTGTATTTTCCAAAGCATATTCGTACGACCATGCATTGTTAAGAGTAATATCTACATCGGTTTTTGTGATATAATTGAAATAGTTTTTAATATCATCCTTACTGGTAGTAATCAAACCTGATGGTGCGGGGGTTCTTTCCCAGCTGTATAAATCAAAGTTCGGGTCTTCAGCATAGATGTTATCCCTGATAGTACCAATTACCTCGTCAACACCTTTTAAGGCTTTGGTCATATGTCTCATCCAGAAACTTTTCTTGTTGGTAACATCCAATCTCCAGGTACCATTTTCAACCTTTGCATTCGAAGCAGCACTAATAGCAGTATAATCACCTTTCATACTAACTTTGGCTACTGCACGGTCTACCTTTACTGTTACCGGAGACAAATATGCCTTTTCTTCGCTTGTTTGAAGAGCACTTTCAGGCACATTTACATACTCCTGGAAATTAGCCATCAGGAAGTTATCCGGATTATCTTTGTGATTGGCCTTTCCAATAAACGCGGTGAGATCATTACCAACTCCCGAACCTGTTTGTTCTCTGAATACTGTACAGTTGGATACGTTTGTAGTATTGGTAACTCCTTTTTCGCTAGGCTTAATATTTACAAACTCTTTTGAGGCTCTTGTTAAACCAACAAGTTCGTCACTGGGATTAACCAAAACCAATAATTTATATGGTTTCTTTTTAACCTCCATAGCCTGGGGCATGAATTTTTTAAATGTAGGATTATAACCTGCCGGAGCTTCATCTGCAGTTGGTTGCAACATACTGCTACCTTGAAAATCCTGACCACTTTTGTGTAATGCTGTTCCGGAATAATCATACGCATAATTTGCAATATTCGTGGCTGCATCATACAATACAATACGTATACGATTCACTTTAGTTTCGTCGGTTGTACCGTCATCGGTATCCAATGCTCTAGAACCAACGGCTGACTCCAAACTGGATTGGAAGCTAAAATATGCGTCTTCCAACAGATCATCCGGATTTTGAGTGTCGACGCCGGGATTGTCATTGTCTGAACATGCCGTCATTGATATAGTCATACCTGCTCCAACAATCAGAGAGTATAAAACTTGTTTCCATTTCATCTTCATTGTCTTAAAATTAAATTTTACGTTTTAGTTAATTGATAGGTGTTTTTTTGCGTTCGAACCACAAAATATTTTTATTCTAAGTCTTCTTCCTGAAAATTTCGTCTGTACCAAGGGGTAATGTTTATTTGTGTTGAAATAAAACGATTATCCCAGTCGTAAATTCCGGTTCCCGGCCCACTAATCGAATTGATAGTCAATGTATAATGGTTGTTGCGCACTACCCCATAATAACCATGCACTTCTTTTCGGGGATTCGTCGAAGTTCCTGCCGGAAAATGCCTGATTGGTGAGCAATACTTATTCAGTCCTAACGGATGGTAGGTTATTCCTTTATAAGAGTGGAAACTTCCAGGATCGGTTCCGGGAGATGTACTTGAACGGAAATTAAAGGCATTGGAATTACCACCTGTAAAATCCTGTTGCACTTCTTTAATCTTTTCTTCCAGAAGTTTAAGAAGTTCCGCCGTATTCACATTCGACGAAGTAGGAAATCCTGTTTGAAGCCAATAATTGGCTTGCTCGTGAGTGAACACCATCCATTCGGTACTTTTATCGGCTTTTACCAGCAAACAAGAATAATAATTCCGTCCGGGGTCGTTTTCATCGTTTAAGTTATTGGGGTTAGTCAGCAACTTTTTGTAAATCAGATATATCTCCGAAATAATACTCGTTGCATATTTACTCCACTTATCGCTACTCTGGGTTGATAAATCCATCGTATTTTCAAATGTATACTGATAGGTTCGCAAAAGAGGATCTTGCCGGTTATCAGATTTCCATGTCGAATAAGGAGGAGTAACTCCGGTTGTCCATTTAGTAAAGAACGTCTCATTATTATCAGCCGTGGTATAGGTAGGATCTTCTGCATATATCCTGTTACGAATGCTCACACTACTGTTACTTTCATTCTCCATTGTTTGTCCATCTGCCAATAAGGCAAACCGGCGAATAGGGAATGTTTTTCTACTGACTACATCCATATACCACTTTAATGGTCGATTCTCATCTAATACAACATCCGGAGTTATAATATTCACGCCTCCTTGTTTTTCTTTTACAGTAACTTTGGCCAATAATCGATCCAGATAAATTTTTACCGGATTTTCTTCGGCTTCCTGTTGAGTACTTTTTAATGCGATTTTTGATATGCTGATCAGGCCGTTCGCATTACTCATAAAGAATGGAGTTGAAGCAGATTGCTCATCTGCATAACTCCCAAAATTCTTTATGTCCAAATTCTGCTGATTGTCTCCGATAGCAGTTTCTAATAAAGAAAGATTGCTACCGATAGATATACTGCTGAACAAACTTTGAGATGGATTTGCCAGCACAGCCATTTTATAAGGTTTTCGGTTTATTTTCTGAGCTAATGAGGTGAAAGATACTTTGTCGCTTTTACCGGTTACCACTACATCCTCGGAACCATTATCAAAAAAGTTGATTAGCTCCGTAGGTTTATTATCTGCATAGTTCTGAACCTTCCATACAAACTTATATTCAAGCTTTTCACTTTCATTATAAAGCAACATCCAGATTTCACTGACCCTATTTTCCCAGGC
>DAMCMT010000036.1:36694-42490 GCA_032108265.1 Bacteroides sp. | reverse complement strand
ATATCCTCAAAACGGATATGTTTCATTTAGTGTAAACTAGTATATAATCGCCTAATTTAATTATTCCCAAATTCTTCCCGAATTGCTATCGATATTTGTTTCATAATTAATTAGTAAAGCAATTATGAAAAAGATTTTATCTGTATTAATAATGACAATGTTTGCAGTTGGTATACTTCAAGCACGTGAAGTTGTAACTCAGGATGCTCAGAAATTACCGGCAGAAGCCCGGCAGTTTATTACTCAACATTTTCCACAGACTCAAGTATCTTATATTAAGATTGATAGTGAACTGTTTCAAGGAAAAAAATATGAAGTGGTATTAACAAATGGTGCTGAAGTAGAGTTTAACAGTAAAGGTGAATGGAAAGAAGTCGATTGCAAAAGGAATGCAGTACCTATGGCAATTATTCCTGAAAAAGTCAGGGATTATATTCAGACTAATTTCGAAAATAATACCATTACCCAGATAGACCGCGATAAGTATGGGTATGATGTTGAATTAGATAATGACCTTTCCGTTGAATTTGATAAAAATGGAAACTTCAGCCGATTAGATGATTAAAACAAAAATAAAATTCTATAATTTCCTAACTTAAAAAAACAAGATTATGAAGAAGATTATGTTTTTAGCCTTAATGACTATTGGAGTGTTCGCTTTTACATCGTGTGACAATGATGATGATATTATGCCCGATCAGATTTTCAATGAAGCCCTGAAAGCTAAATACCCTGATGCTACCCGTACCGAATGGGAAAAGGAAAAAACGTACTATGTTGCCGACTGTTGGGTAGCAAATAAAGATTTGGAAGTATGGTTTAACAATAGTGCGGAGTGGTTAATGACCGAAACCGAATTAACCCGTAATGATATACCCGCAGCAGTTATTACCACACTGGAAGCAAGCAAATATTCTACCTGGAGAGCAGATGATTTTGATATGTTAGAATATAAATCCTCACCGACACGCTATGTTATCGAAGTAGAAGAAGGAAATAAGGAATTCGACCTTTATTTCTCTGTTGAAGGTGAATTGGTGGAAGAACGAGATGTATCGAAAGGCGATAACACCCATTGGCCGGAATAAAGAGATTTACGATTTACGGATTTACGATTTACAATTCATATTTAAAGTGATTTTATCAACTCGCATAAGAAGTAAATCGTAAATCCGTAAATCGTAAATCTCTTTACATCTGCTTATAATCCTTAGCCAAACCTCCCTCACTCGTTTCTTTGTAAAGCGACGGTAAATCATGTCCGGTTTGTTTCATTACTTCCACAACACGGTCGAAGGATACCCGGTGCATTCCATCAGTGAAGGAAGCATATATATTGGCATCCAGTGCACGTGCGGCCGCCATAGCATTACGCTCTATACAGGGGATTTGAACTAAACCGCAAACCGGGTCGCACGTCATACCCAGATGATGTTCCAATCCCATCTCTGCTGAATATTCAATCTGTGCGGGACTTCCTCCGAATAATTGGTTAGCTGCGGCCGAGGCCATGGCACAAGCTACTCCGACTTCGCCCTGACAGCCTACTTCCGCACCTGAGATTGAAGCATTGGTTTTCACAATATTACCCACCAGTCCGGCAGTGGCCAAAGCTCTTAATATGCGGGTGTCGCTAAACTCCCGGCTGTTCTGAAGATGGTATAGTATAGCAGGTACAACGCCACAAGAGCCACAAGTGGGTGCAGTAACTATTTTACCGCCCGAAGCGTTTTCTTCGCTCACTGCTAAGGCATAAGAAAATACCAATCCGCGGGTACGGAGGGATTGTTTGTATCCTGTTGCTTTGATGTAATATGTGGAAGCTTTTCGCCGCAGGTTAAGGGGGCCGGGCAATACACCTTCGGCTTCGAGGCCGCGTTTAATGGAGTCTTTCATTACAGCCCACACTTCGGCAAGATAATCCCATACATCTTCCTCTTCGCACTCTTTGACGTATTCCCAATAAGTTTTACCGGTATTCTCGCACCAGGTGAGGATATCCGTCATGTTGTGCATGGAATAAATATCAGGAGTTTCAACGGCTAAGCTATGTTCCGACTCGGAAAGGGCGCCACCGCCAACGCTGTATACTGTCCAGTTCTCAATCAGTTTGTGGTCGTTGTTGTAAGCCGCAAAAGTCATTCCGTTAGGATGAAAAGGCAGGAATACTTTGGGTTGCCATACAATTTCTACCGGGGCAACAGGTTGTAAAGTATCTATAATGGCCACATCTGTCATGTGACCGACGCCTGTTGCTGCCAAACTTCCATAGAGGGTTACCTTGAAAGATGCAGCTTCCGGATGTTTTTCCAGAAACATTTCGGCAGCCTTACGAGGCCCCATAGTGTGACTACTGGAAGGGCCATAACCAATGCGGTATACTTCTTTAATTGTCTTCATTAAGATAACAGGTTGCGATTTTTTGTCTTACAAACCGCAAAGATACAGGTTATCTGTATAATTGGTACTGGTTAGTACCATTTCTTCCATTTGAAAAACAAATAGATACCCCCGCCAATAATAATCATTAATCCCCAGGCTACCAGATATCCGTACTTCCAGTCCAGTTCGGGCATGATACCGAAATTCATTCCCCATACACCGGCCAGGAAAGTAATAGGAATGAAAATAGTAGAAACCACCGTTAACCGTTTCATGATATCATTCCGTTTCAGGTCGTTGTTCGATATATATAAATCAACTAATGATGATATGGTTTCCCGGCAAATTTCTATCGTTTGAAGCACAAACTGCAAATGGTCATTCACATCATTGAAGAAGGCACGGTTCACCTTATGGATTAAAAGGTTTTCGGCACGCAGTAACTTATTATATTGTTCTTTGAGTGGGTAAACACCCCGCTTAATTTTAATATGTTGACGGCGCAAAGTCTGGATTTGGGCACCTATGTCCTTTCCATTGGTGGTTTTAAGGAGTTCTTCTTCCAGGTCGTCCAGTGCATCGTCAATAGCGTTTACGATATAGGTATAATTACTTACCACGCTGTTTAGAATGACGCTGAGTAGATAATCGCTTTGACGGGTGCGGATTTTAAGAGTATTATTGTGTAACGCTTTCTCTATACCATCAAAAATCGGTGAGTCCCACTCAGCAAAAGTTATAACGAAGTTATCTCCTTGCACAATGGCAAGGTGCTGTTTCTCCAAATCATCCTCATTATTGGCTTCGTTGAACCGGAATATTTTCATAATCATGAACATATATTTCTCATGCTCTTCAATCTTTGTGGGATGTTCGGCATTCAGGATATCCTGTAGAACGAGATAGTCTATTTCGAAATGTTCGCAGATATCACGGATGGTTTCCGTGTCTTTCAATCCGTAAACTTGCAGCCAGTTGATGCGGTTGGTATCCAGGGTTTGAGAAACATCTTTGATGCTTGTACCGCTTGCTTCCTGTATTTCGGTTGCATTATAGCTGGTAAGGGTGAGGTGAGTAGCCAGGGTACTGTTGCCGGTATAAACCAGTTCCTCATAAAGCAGGTTATTTGTCATTAGCCTGTGTTTATAATCTTTGTACAAATATAATTATTATAATAACACCGCAATAAACATTCGGTTCAGTAAATGTCATTGTATCATAAATCGACTACTGTTATCCCTGAACCTCCAAACTGAACGTGCTCGTCTGCAAAATGCCTTATTCCCGGCACGGATTGCAGATATTGGCGGATAATAGAACGTAGTGCACCTGTTCCCGTGCCGTGCAGAATGCGTACCCGGTTCATTCCAACCAGTATGGCGTCGTCAATAAAGTACGTTACTGCTTGTAAAGCTTCATCGCCACGCATACCACGTACATCGATATCTTGCTTGAAATTCAGCTTTTTATCGTACATACTGTCGTGCGTCTGGGTACTGACGAATGTACTTTTCGTATCTGTTGCCTTGGCTTTGGGCGTTGCTGTGGAGCGTTCCAACCGGTCGAGTTTTACGGTCGATTTAATCATTCCGAAAGCTACAACGGCATTCTTGCCGCTAATTTCCAGTACTTCGCCGATGGTACCCTGGCCTTTTAGTTTCACTTGCGTACCTACGGTGATGGGTTCTTCTTTTTTTATAACGGGTTTGGGCGCCTCGGCAGATTTCGGTTTACCTTTTTTATCTTTTTTCCGCTCTTGCTTCTCGCGCAGCTTTTCCATTTTCCGGGCAATCTTTTCTTCCTGCTCACGGGCGGCAAGTTCTTCTATGGACTGACGAAAATCCACCAACTCCTGCCGTGCCTGACGGGTTTTTTCTTTATCTGCCTGTGACTCGCGTATGGTACGGATGGTGTTCTCAATCTTCGCGTTCGAGTCCAGAAGCATACGTTCGGCTTCTTCTTTTGCCTTGGTGATGATTTCTTTGCGCGACTTTTTCAGTTCTTCCATTTCCGCTTCGTAACGGGCAATGGTTTCTTCCATCTTCTTTTCGCGCTGACGTATGGTTTGTCGTTTGCCTTCCCAGTAGCGTTTATCGCGCACAATATCCAATAGATACTTGTCGGCATTGATGTATTCGCTCCCTACGATTTCGGATGCATCGGCAATAACGTCTTCGGGCAAACCAATCTTCCGGGCTATTTCTACAGCAAATGAGCTTCCGGGATTTCCTATTTGTAACTGGAAGAGGGGTTGCATCAGGTGACGGTCGTACAACATGGCTCCGTTTACTATACCTTCGTGGTCTTCGGCATAATGCTTCAGGTTCTGGTAATGGGTGGTGATAACACCGAATGTGCGCTTCTGGTTGTAGCGTTTCAATACGGCTTCGGCAATGGCGCCGCCGATTTGGGGTTCTGTACCGCCGCCGAATTCATCAATCAGGATTAGACTATGCTCGTCGCTACCTTTCATCATAGCCTTCATGTTGGTCAGATGAGATGAGTAGGTACTCAAATCGTCCTCGATGGATTGTTCGTCGCCGATATCTATAAAAATGCTTTTGAATATCCCTGCATGGCTACGTTCATGAAGCGGGATAAGCATTCCGCATTGCAACATGTATTGAAGTAATCCCACGGTTTTCAGGCATACGGATTTACCTCCGGCGTTCGGGCCTGAGATAAGTAATATACGTTGTCCCTCATGTAGTTCGATATCCAGCGGCACAACTTTCTTCCCGTGTTTGGCCAACGAAATCTGTAATAGGGGATGTACGGCCATTGTCCAGTCCAGTAGTTGACGGTCTTCGAGTACGGGGCTGATGCTGTTTGTCTGTATGGCGAAATAAGCTTTGGCACGAATAAAATCTATCTCGGCCAGGAACTCGTATGATTGGAGTATCTCGGGTATGGCCGGACGTACCGTATCGGAGAAGGCAACAAGTATGCGGATAATCTCCCGCCGTTCTTCGGCCTCGAGTTCACGGATGCGGTTGTTGGCTTCGACTACTTCGGCGGGTTCGATGAAAACTGTCTTTCCGCTGGCAGACTCGTCGTGTACAATTCCTTTAATCTTCCGTTTCAATCCGGGGGCAACGGGGATTACTAATCGTCCGTCGCGCATGGTGGGGGTTACGTCTTTGTCGACGTATCCTTCGGATTGTGCATTACGCAGGATGCTGTTCAGTGAACGGGAGATGCTGTTCGTCGTATTCATCAATTCCTTGCGGATACGGGATAATTCGGACGATGCATTATCTTTTATCTTTCCGTATTTATCGAGTATCTGGTCTATCTTGGTGATGAGTTGAGGGAATACGGCAATGTCGCCCGCCAGTCGTTTCAGGCTGGGGTAGGGGATGTCGTCGTTTTCTTCGTCCTGGTCTTTGCGGTTCAGGAAGCTTACGATGTTCC
>DAMCMT010000036.1:0-36684 GCA_032108265.1 Bacteroides sp. | reverse complement strand
GGATAGTTTCGAGGGAACGGCGAAGGTCGAACAATTCTTGCTCTTCCAGATACATTCCTTCTATACGTACGCGTTTGAGTGAGGGGCGCACGTCGAAGAAATATTGGTCGGGGAAGTTATCTTCCTCTTGTATAATGCGTACGAATTCGGTTATCTGGGCGAGTTGTTCGTGTATCTCGTCGAAGCGGTCGGAGTAAGCCATTTCATCCACCCGCTCTTTGCCGAGTGTACTGAGGCTCTTGTCTTTCAGCAACTGCCTGATTTGGTCGAATCCTATCTTTTGCTCAAAATTTTGAGGGTAAATCATTTCTTTCTTTTAGGTTTAAATGCAAAAGTAGTATTTATTCGTGATTTTTTTATCATAATATTTGTGCAATTAAAAATGATTCGTACCTTTGCATCGCTTTTAACGAAAAGCACTTCTGATAAGGAAGTTCTGGAGAGGTGGCAGAGTGGTCGATCGCGGCGGTCTTGAAAACCGTTGTACTGAGAGGTACCGGGGGTTCGAATCCCTCCCTCTCCGCTTTCAATATGAAACGGAAAATTAAGCATCCTATTTAGGATGCTTTTTTTATGTCCTAAAATCAAGAAAATTCTATTCAGAAACCGTATAAGCGGTATTTTATGTTTTTCTCCAATCTTTTCGCACCCACCCTTTGATGTTTATGCTAACGCATTTTGTGCAGTTTTTGCGACTAATTTGCGATCTATTCTAAATGCCACAAAAGTGGTCGCAAATCATTGATTAATGAATTGGAATACAATGTATTACAGACTAACTCGGAAACAACCCCAAAATACATTATAATGGATAACAACAAAAAAACGAACGACTTTTGCGAAACAATCAATAGTGATTCTTAGCTTCAAAAAATATAGATAAAACTATATTTTTTGAAATATTTTGCCTGTATTATAGATTTATCTATATTTGCAAAGTAAATCTATAAGATATGTACAGCGAATTATACGAAAAATCGGGAAGTGATATAATCCAGGAACTGGGTAAACGATATAGCGACTACCGGAAGCGGATGGGGTATACACAGAAAGAAGTAGCGGAAAAATCCGGGTTGAGTGTTTTTACTATAAGTTCCTTTGAAAATGGTTCTTCTACCGGAATCACAATGGCTTCGTTCGTTAAGTTGCTTCGATCGATTGATAGTTTGGAAGAGATTGAAAAACTATTGCCCGAACTGCCTGTCAGCCCACGGGAAGTATTTAAGAAACAAAGCCAGAAATAGGATATGGAAATAAATGCAGTAAAGGTCAAATTGTGGGGGATGGACGTTGGTTATCTCTCATGGGATAAGAAATTGGGAGTAGCTGTTTTTGAATACGAGCCTTCCTTTCTTGAGCAAGGCTTAGATATAGCCCCATTAACCATGTCCGTAAATTCACCACGTAGCCAAAAACAACTACCATGGACGGGTGATAAAGACAAATTATATCTGGGACTTCCGTCTATGATTGCTGATTCATTGCCCGACAAATGGGGTAATTCTCTTTTCAGGGCATGGCTTCGGGACAACAACATTCTGGCAAAGCAAACAAGTCCGGTAGACCACCTTTCGTTTATCGGAAGTCGGGCAATGGGTGCATTGGAATATGAACCAGCGCAAAAACTGGGCGATAATGCCGCATTTTCGGTCGAAGTACAACGGTTGTATGAATTTGCCAAACAGGTTTTAAATGAAAGAGAAGTAACCGTCTTAAATCAGGAAAATTCTATTTTATGGCAGGATTTGGTAAAGATAAGTTCTTCACCGGGAGGTAAACGCCCGAAGGCTATCGTAGCATTGAATGATGCTACGGGTGAAGTTATTTCCGGTCAGGGGGTAATACCGGAAGGTTTTCAGCATTATATCCTGAAATACGATGATAATTCAGCTTATCCGTTTGCCAAGTTAGAGTATGTATATTACCTGATGGCGTTGGATGCTGGAATTGATATGATGCCGTCAGAACTCCGTACTTACGAAAATATAATCCATTTCCTTACCCGGCGTTTCGACCGTATAGGAAACGAAAAGGTACATACGCAAACTTTGGCAGCTATGTCGCCATCAAGTGATAGTTATGAAGATATATTTGCTGTAATCCGGCGATTGAATCTGCCCTATGAAGATAGTAAGCAACAATATCTTAGAATGGTGTTTAATATTATTGCCCGGAACGTGGACGACCATTCCAAGAATTTTTCATTTTGCATGAATCGTGATGGAGTTTGGCGGTTATCCCCAGCATACGATTTAACATATAGCGTAGACCTAACTGCACCTGCTTATTCAAACAGGCATTCTTTAACTGTGAATGGTAAAAACGAAGATATTACCCGTGAGGATTTGGAAACGGTAGGGCAGAATAACGATATACAGGATTATAAAGCTTTAATAGATACCGTAGCGGGTGCAGTTGCCAAATTCGAGGATTATGCAACAGAATTGGGAATTGACAGAAAACTAATCACAGCTATTAAGGCTGATTTTATAAAGATGTAAGTCAAAGCCCAGTGCAAGGTGCAAGTATCTATATATATAAGCTTGCACCTTGCATTGGTGATAAACAATTGATATAAAGAATAGTTGTATATTCAAAAGTAATATCTATGCCTATTTCGTAGGGTTGCATACAACCCCAAAATTGGAACATCATTTTTTAGCAATCCTATACAATCTTCCTTCATCGGTTACAGCATAGAGTGCACCATCTTTTCCTTCCCCTACGTCACGAAAACGCTGATTTTCATTTTCAAGCAGTCGTTCTTCGCCAATCACTCTATTGTTTTTCAATACAATACGGGCAATATGCTTACTACTTAATCCTCCAATGAACAAGTTATTTTGCCATTCGGGAATAATATTTGAACTGTAAAAAGTCATACCGCTTGGAGAAAGAACCGGATCCCAGTAATATACAGGCTGTTCGAGTCCTTCTTTCTGTGTTATTCCATCACCTATTGTCTGTCCGCTGTATTCAATTCCATAAGTAATTGTTGCCCAACCATAATTTTTACCGGGTTTTATCAAATTGATTTCGTCGCCCCCGCGAGGTCCCATTTCCGATAACCATAGTTCCTGAGTAGCGGGATGGATAGCTAATCCTTGTGCATTTCGATGTCCATAAGAATATATTTCGGGCAAGGCACCCTGAGTATTTATAAACGGATTTCCGACCACTGGTTCTCCGTTAGGCGTAATATGAATTACTTTACCATATCCGTTATCGAGTAATTGGGCTTTGGGCCTGGTTTCCATATCGGAGCGTTCGCCGGTTGATACGAAAATATTTCCGTTATTATCGAACACGATACGGCTTCCAAAATGCATACTGTTATCGTAGTAAGGAATGGCTCTGTAAATTACCTGAAAATTCTCAATTTGATTCTCATCGGCAGATAGTTTTCCTTTTCCTACGGCAGTAAGTGAACCCTGAGGTGTTTTTTCAGCAAACGTAAAATAAAGTATCCGGCTTTTCTCAAAATCGGGTGCAGGGGCTACATCTAATAAACCTCCCTGTTCCCGGTCATCAACTTCGGGAAATCCTTTAATGGGATTGCTTATCTGTCCGGCTGTGGTAGCGATACGTAATGTTCCCGCTTTTTCGGTTATTACCAGTCTTCCGTCGGGAAGAGAGGTTACAGCCCAAGGGTTCGACAATTTATCTGTTATTATTGTCACTTCATAAGGGGTTGTTGTTTTAACGCCTCCTATCCGTGTCTGCCCTTCAAATGCCGGTTTGTAATTGGTATTAGACTTTTGGGTTTCTACCGGAGGTCTACTCTGAGGGTCTTGATCCTGCGATGTTTTGTCCTGGCAGAATGCAAATGCAGACATAAAAAGCATAGATAATGCTCCTGTTAATATGGTTTTAAAGTATCTCATGATTGATGTTTTTATGTGACTGATAATTTGTATATAATGATTATATAACAATTTATATTAAAAACTTGTTTATATCTACTATTTAACAGCTGTACCTTATTTTTATTCATGATATTACCCTCCATATCAATAATATAAAAGCCTCGGTTAGGAGTATATTCGGCTCCACGACCAATAATAAAAAAACACCCGGATGCAAAGATTGTTTATTTATAATGCATCCGGGTGTTTATTTGTATGTACTGAAAAAATTACCTATCCTTAAAAATCATCGGAAGAAACTCGCTCAGATAAATCCGCCAGTTCCGCCAGGTATGACCGCCGTCGCTTTCGCGATAAGTATACGGGAAATCCATTTCGTCCAATTGTTTCATATACTGAATATTACGGTCGTAAAGAAAATCAGCCGTTCCACAAGCAATCCAGTAAAGCTTGAATTTATTATCGCGTTGCTTCTTTAACTGGGCAAGCACATCGTTTTGTACCTTTCCCTCTCTGTCGACTGCCGGGCCCACTGCTGCTGAGAATAATCCTACATAGTCGAAGGTGTTGGGATAATCCTTTGAAATGGTATAGGAATGTCCGCCACCCATCGAAAGTCCAGCTACGGCACGCGATGCCTTATTGGGGATAACGCGGTAGTTTTTTTCGATATACGCTTTCACGTCTTTGTATGATTCGGGGAAAGAAGCTGTGGGCTGCTGATTATTTGGCCCACGGAATCCCGGTTTGAAGTTGAAATTCATTTGCGATTCTCCTGCGGAAGCTTCCTGTCCTGGATTACCATTAGTCATAACAACGATCATTGGCTTTGCTTTGCCTTGTGCAATGAGGTTATCAATAATTTGAGATGCACGGCCAAGATCCATCCATGCTTCTTCGTCTCCACCAGCACCGTGAAGCAGGTAAAGTACCGGGTATTTTTTACTGTCTTTATTGTAACCCGCAGGGGTGTAAACGGTCATCCGGCGCTTCATGTTAAGGGTCGGACTGTCATACCATACTTTTGACACTGTTCCGTGAGGAACATTTTGTACACTGTATAAATCGCCTTTGTCGCCGCCAACGATAAATACACTCATTATCATCGCAATATCGCGTATAGTGTATACGTTCGAAGGGTCTCTTATGGTTAATCCGTCTACAATAAAATTGTAATAATATAACTCCGATGCAAGAGGACCTGTTGTGTACTCCCAAACTCCGTTTTCCCCTTCAACCAGATCAATAGGTATGCGGGGTTCGCCGGAAATAAAATCGCCTGTAACTTGTACCTTAACCGCCTTTGGAGCAAATAAACGGAAAGTTACGGTGTTATCCGGATTTACTTCGGGCGAATTGATATTAATTCTGCTTCCCAAACTTTCCTGGGCACAGAGTGAGATACTGAATAATAATGTGAATAATACAACTGATAACTTTTTCATAATAATGATATAATATTAATGTGAGTTCAATATAGGAACTTTATTTTGATTTCAATAAATTTCAACGTAGATATTTTGCTGTATTTACTGGAAACCTATATTTTTCCTTCTTGTATATGCCCTACAAGGCTTGTGGAGGGCTTTTTTAGTCTCTCTGCAAGAGTGTACACTCTTACCTCCCAAGAGTGTGCACTTTTACCCCCTAAGAGTGTACACTTTTATACCCTAAGAGTGTACACTCTTACAGGGTAAAAGTATACACTCTTATTTTGTGGTTATTTATGTTGACAATGATTCATTGTGTATTATTACATTTCCAGTATCAACACTTCTTTGGCATTAAGCTTTAATTCGTCTCCCAAACTTACTACCCGTTTAGTTAGAATATCTTTCCCGCTCGTTTTACCTTTTATAATTTCTGCATACCGGCTTAAGGGAAGATTAACTTCTTTGCTTGCGCCATTCAGTATTACGATTACACTCTTGTTGTTATAGCATCGCTCGTAAACATATACTCCCTGGTTAGGTTGGAAATGAATCATTGATCCTTCGGATATGATTTTATTTCCCTGTCTCCATTTCAGGATGGTTTGGATATAATCCCAGGCTTCATTTTGCAGGGCAGAACGACCCTGGCGTTCGAACCAGTTTTGTTTATCACCCGGCCATCCACCCGGTACATCCAGGCGTATGTTACCATCGCCACCAGGGCCGCTCTTGGTTCCATTCATTAATAACTCTTGTCCGTAATATAACTGCGGAGTGCCCGGAATGGTGAGCAGAAAAGCAATTCCTTGTTTGTAAGCATCCAGATTGGTCGGTTGCTCTCGCAGGAAACGGTCGGTATCGTGGTTTTCCAGAAAGCGTAGTACATTGCTGATATCCGGATAAACGAAGTCATAACACATATGGGTGTATAGTCTCTGCAATCTTCCGTTCGGGCTGGTAGTGTTATTAAATATCTCGCTGGCCATGCCCATAAGGGTAAAGTCCATGACCGATTTCAGTTCCGTATCTTTACCCGAATTCAGTTTGCTGCCTTTTTGCCACCAGGCTGTACCGATGGTGTGTTCCGTCCATATTTCGCCCACGATATTGAATTGCGGATATTCTTCCATGACGCGGAGATTCCATTCGCGCATCATGTCGTAATCGGCATACGGGTACGTATCCTGGCGGATGGCGTCGATACGCGAATACTCAATCCACCAGATTGAGTTCTGAATAAGGTATTTCGCTACGTGCGGATTGGCTTGGTTAAGATCGATGCCGAATCCGGCATATTTCATCACATCCGAATCGTATTTGGAGGCATAGTTGTCGTAGAAAATCTCTTTAGCATGGTTTCCCCGGGGGCTTGGGCTGACGTTGAACCAGTCTTTACCCGGTTTATCCAGTACCCACGGGTGATTGCCGCCGATGTGGTTGAATATCATATCCATTACCACTTTCATTCCCCGTTGATGGGTTTTGTCGATGAGGCGTAGGTAATCTTCGTTAGTACCTAACCGGCGGTCGATGCGGTACATATCTGTTGCGAAATAGCCGTGGTAGGAACCGCCCCGCGCATCGTTTTCGAGTACGGGATTGAGCCAGATGGCCGTTACTCCCAGATTTTCGAGGTAATCCAGGCGTTGTTCTATTCCCAATAAATCGCCTCCATGACGGGCACCCGGTTTAGTGCGGTCGACGGTGTATTCGGCCGACATTTTCGGCTGGTCGTTTGCAGGGTCGCCATTGGCGAATCTATCCGGCATAATCAGGTAAAGTACATCAGACGAATCGTATCCTTTGATGTCGTCGGTACTGCTTCGCCTTTCTTTTAATTCGTAAGGATAGCTCATCTTTTCCTGGTCGCGGACAAAGTTGATATTGAACTTACCCGGTTTGGCCTCTGCTATATCCAGGTATAGTATCAGGTAGTTCGGACTTTCAACTGATACGCAGCTTTTCAGATAAACACCCGGATAATCGATTGTAGGGCGGAATCCGGCAATGTCTTTACCGTAAACCATTAGTTGTAATTCCGGGTTTTTCATGCCGCTCCACCAGAATAGGGGTTCAACACGATCTATTTGCCGGGCTTGGATGGATGCTCCGGCAAAGAGGAGAAATAGGAGAAATAAAATAAGTTGTTTTTTCATTGCTTTGAGTTTAATTAGCCGCGGATTGCACGGATGACGCGGATTAAAAGACACGGATTAATTATGTATTCATTTGTGATATACATTCAATCTATAAATCCGTGTCTTACAATCCGCGTTATCCGTGCAATCCGTGGCTATAAATTATTTATTTAATTCATGTTCACATCCGGATTACCACTTTGTTCTACATCCGGTATCTGGAATAATATCTTCCGCGAATCCCAGGCATCTCCGCGAACAGCCTGCCGGGTACGTTTCAATTCGAACAGGCGTTCTCCCTGTAAAGCTAGTTCCAAGCGTCGTTCTTTACGGCACGCTTCGATAATCGCAACCTTATCTTTTTGTGTAGTCTTCGCTGCCCCATAAGCACGCTCTTCGATTTGGTTCAATGCATCGAGAGCATCGTCTAGGCTACCGCCCGATTCAGCCAATGATTCTGCGTAAAGAAGTAGTAATTCGTTGTATGCCATTACGATGCCATCCATATACTGATAATCGAAACGGGTGGTGTACCATGAACCGTTAATCTCCTTGTAGAAGGTGCTGAAGCGCCTGTCGTTCACCTGGTCGTGCGCCTGAATCAAATCATTCGACGGATGGTTAGTAGGCAGAGTCAGGTCGTTCGTGCGGAATGAGCGCAGCCCGCCCCATGAGTCTTCGGTTATGGAGATGGAAGGAATGATAAAGATAGGCTCATTCGTTGTTGTTCCCATTTCAGCGCGGGCGTATTTGGCTGTCATATCCGCATCCAGTTTGTATTTGTCGGTGTCGATAACCTCTTTTGCCCATTTGGCCGCCTGTGCATAGTCCTGGCGGTAGAAATGTACTTTCGCCAGCATCGCCTTCGCAATGTCTACCGTTGCCCGGCCCGAATCCCACTTATTGGATGCCGAAAGGTTGGCAGCCGCAAATTCAAGGTCGGTAATAACCTGGGTATATACTTCTTCGACGGTTGAACGCTGGATAATTTCGAATGCAGTTTCCCTGTCCATTACGCCACGGGTACGGATGGGAATACCCATTTCGGCCGTATTCTTATGCTCGTCGGAATATGGTAAACCGAATGCGCGGACAATATGAAAATGTCCGAAACCACGGATAAAGGAAGCCTCCGCCTTGAATTGTGTTGCTACTTCGGTACTTGCCGAAGCCAGTATCCCTTCGGCCAAATCATTGTAAGCTACCTGATTGGCCTTGTTTATAGCATTGTATGTGTTCTGCCACAGGTTACGTCCTACCGGGTTTACAAGATTCATTTCGTGGGTCGTCATCTGAACCCATTCGAATGTAGCTGTATTGGCAATCGCATCGTCCGAGATAACACCGAAACCACGCAAAGCTGTTCCACCCCAGAAACCATCGGAGCGCACTTGTTGGTAAGTGCCCAGGAGTAATTTTTCAAGGTCGTCTACCGTTTTCACGGCGTCATCGGTTAATACCAGGTTATCCGGTTTGATTTGCAGGAATCCCATATCGTCGCAAGAGGTAAATCCCAGAGCCAGACAAAGGGAAATGATGAATATATTGTTTCGTTTCATAATAATATGTCGTTTATGTTAGTTTATATTAGCCTTGCAGCGGCACATTGCCACTAAAAGTTTACGTTTAATCCGATGGTAAAGGTCCGTGCTTGCGGCGGTGTTAGATACGTTACGTTTAAACTCAGGTTGCGCGCTTGTGCACTATCCACATTTCGCATAATTTCGGGCTCGCCGCTGTAATTGCTGAAATAATCATTAAACAGCGTAAGAAGATTGGTGGCTTGTGCATAGATGCGGGCATCACGGATATGGAGCTTTTTCAGGAAATCTCCCTTGAAAGTATAACCTAAGTCTACAGTTTTCAGGCGCAGGAATCCGGCATCGTGCAGGTATTCGGTTGTGTTGCGCGCCTGGTTAATACCACCTTTGCCGAGGGTAATACGGGGAACATCAGTAACGTCGCCCGGTTTCTGCCAGCGATCCAGTACTTTCTTTTTCAGATTCCAGGTTCCCATATTATTCATCTGGAACTTTTCGCCGTCGTCGTAAATGCTTCCGCCAATCTGGAAAGTAAACATGAAACCGAAATCCCAGTTCTTCCATATAAAACGGTTATTTAATCCTCCTACAAAGTCCGAGTAAGGATGTCCTACCGGTTGGCGGTCGCGTTCGGCATTGTATTCTTTGGTTGTGCCGACGGGTTTTTTGTTTTCGTCGAGCATTTCGTAGATAGGAGCACCATCCTGTGGGTCTACACCAACAGTTTTTACCAGGTAGTTTACACCAATGGGCTGTCCTACCAGTACACGGGTATCACCTTCGCCACCCAGGGCATCGGGGCCTGCTGTACCTACATCGAGTACTTTGTTTTTATTGTAACTGATATTGAAATCGGTTGTCCAGTTGAAATCCCGGTTGGTTATATTGACCGACTTGATATTGAACTCGATTCCGCGGTTGCGTACTTTACCGATATTTCCAAGGAATTGGGTATATCCGCCCGATGCGGGTACTCGTACATTGAGAAACAGGTCTTTGGAGTTTTTATTATAGAATCCTATTTCACCGGAAATACGGTTTTTCAGGAAGCCATATTCAAGGGCAATATCAAATGTATTGGTTGTTTCCCATTTCAGATTGGGGTTTTTCAGTGAGTTGATGTACCAATAAGGTTTACCGCCATACAGTTGTGTTTCGTTTACGCTTACTGCTCCCCACTGTGCATAGTTAGGAATTTCGGCATTTCCGGTAATACCGTATCCTGTTTTTAGTTTCAAGAGACTGATTACTTTATTGTCTTTCAGGAAATCTTCCTCGGTAATCAACCAACCAATGGATGCGGCAGGGAAATCTCCGAATTTGTTATTGGCTCCGAAGCGTGAAGACCCGTCGCGACGGTAAGTCGCTGTAAGCATATAACGTTCTTTCAGGGTGTAGTTGACACGGCCGAAGAATGATATAAACGAATATTCCTGGTTTGGGTTTGTTGTAGATGTTTCTTTAGCAGGATCGTAATTCGGGTTGTTGAATAACCAGTCTTCCTGACCCATTTCGAATACTACATTCCGGTAATTGGACGTTCGTTTAGATTTCATCGCTTCTGTTCCCAGGAGGAAGTGGAAACGGTTGTTTTCATTTAGTTTCAACGCATAGTTCAGTAACGCTTTACCATTCCAGTTTAAATCGTAACGATTGGTCATATTACTATTGGGAGCGGTCGATAACTCTTGAGTACGCAAGTAGTTCGATTCGTTATCACGGTAATCGATGTTCCCTTCTACACGGAACGATAAATCTTTGATGATGGTCCAGTCAGCATATAGGTTTGCCATCGTCCGGTTTGTATATATCTGGCGGCGCTTTTCATATACTTCTGCCACGGGATTGGTCGACATGGGGAATTTATAATAGCTTCCATCCTCATTATAAGCCGGGAAATAGGGTAGGGCATTACTTACAGCGCGTCCCCAGCCACCATCCCAGCTAACGGGAATATATTTGTTATAGGAATTCGAGAAGCTAAAGTTACCTCCTACTTTAAGGAACTTAAAAGGTGCATAGTCGATATTCAAACGTCCGCTTGTGCGCCTGAATTTGTTATTCTCTATATACGAATTCTCATCCACATGCGAAAGGCCGACATAGGCTTTCAGTTTTTCGGTACCGAAAGATAGAGAAAGGTCGTTATAAGTTGATACGCCTGTACGGGTTACCAAATCCTGCCAGTCGGTATTATTTGCTAGTGCCTCTGCTTCTGTATATCCACCCGGATAGGTCGTTACTGTGGCCGGGTCGGGAGCACCGGTTGGGTTAAATGTATAATCGTTTACCAAACCCTCGCGGTATAGTTTCAGATAATCGGCTGTTTCCAGCATTTTAACCTTTACATTCGGATTAGAGAAAGCTACCCGCGAACTGAAGTTTATCTGTGGTTTTCCGCTTTTTCCTCGTTTGGTTGTGATTAGTACCACACCATTGGCACCACGCGAACCGTAAATAGCGGTGGCCGAGGCATCTTTGAGGATTTCGATACTCTGAATATCATTGGTGTTCAGTGAAGATAACGGGTTATCCTGTGCTCCCCCTGTACTGCTTCCGGCATCTTGCTGGATAGGTATACCATCAATTACAATGAGAGGGTCGCCCCCGGCGGTGATTGAAGCGATACCGCGAACACGGATAGCTGCCCCGGCACCTGCCATTCCGGAGGTTTGGGTAACCTGAACACCGGCGGCTCTACCTTGTAGGGCGGCGTCAAATGAACTGACGGGTACGGTCATCAGGTCGTCTCCACCCACTTTGGCAATGGAGCCGGTAACGTCGCGACGGTTCTGTACACCGTATCCTACTATCACTACATCGTCCAATATTTCGATATCTTCCTGTAGGCTTACATTTATCGTTGTTTGTGTACCCACAACAACTTCAACTGTTTTGTACCCGACATATGAATATACCAACGTGGCATCCCGTCCGGGAACCTCGATGGAGTATTTTCCGTCTATGTCGGTGGTTGTTCCTTGGGATGTTCCTTTTATCTGAATGGTGATAAAGGGAAGTCCTTCCCGGGTTACGGCATCAGTAGCCATACCAGTGACACGAGTCTGTGCAAATAAGGTTACTGAGAACAGTAACATACTGATAAATAGAAGAGTTTTGCTCAATTGTGTTTTCATATATATTAATATAAAGTGAGTAGTATTCGTTTAGAGACGCACGACGTGCGTCTCAATAAATTAACGTAATTCCAAAATATATACTCCGCGTGCGGGAAGCGAGATATTGCCGTTAATGCTAACCGGGATGTTTTGTCCGGTAATAAGGTCTTTTCCTGTCTGGTGTTTCCCGATAACCTCATGGAACCGTTGCATCGGTAGTTTTTGTTCGCTATCCGTTCCGTTGAGCATTACGAGAACAGTTTGTTCATCTTTAATACGTGCATATACATAGCAGCCTGTACGGTCGGGGGTATAGTGAACCAGTTTTCCTTCTTTAACCGGGGCGCTTGTTTTTCTCCACTGTAGTATTTTCTGCATATAATCCCAGGCTTCATTTTGAAGAGCGGTACGTCCTTCGCGGGTAAATGCATTAACAGGGTCGCCGGGCCATCCACCGGGGAAGTCTTTACGGATACTTCCATCGCCTTCATTCTTTCCACCATACATTAGTATTTCGGTTCCGTAATATATCTGCGGAACGCCACGGGTAGTCAACAGGAAAGCAATGGCTTGTTTATACCGTCGCAGGTCGGTTTCATCCTTTTTCGTAAAGCGGCCTAAATCGTGGTTGTCGAGGAAAGTAAGGATGTTCTCCGGGTTGGCAAAGAGATAATCCTGTGCAATCACTTCATAAAGTTTAAATAGTCCTGCTTCCGAACCTTCCCGTGATGAGGATACATCCGTAAAAGCATTCTGGGCTGTAAACGTGAGGTCGAAGTCCATAACCGTTTTCAGATTGCTGTTGTTCGCATTGTTCGGCGAGTTCCTTTGCCACCATGCCGATGCGGTAATCCGGGGATACCAGGCTTCTCCCACTATATTGAAGTCGGGGTATTCATCTTCAACCTCTTTGCACCAACGGGCCATGAAATCATAATCGGCGTATGGATGGGTGTCCTGCCGTATTCCGTCAATCCGTCCATATTCAATCCACCAGATACTGTTTTGTATCAGGTAGGTTGCCAGGTGACGGTTGCGTTGATTCAGGTCGGGCATACCCCGGCTGAACCATCCGTTTACCAGAATATCTTTTTCCGACTCGGGAGCATGAATATCCATCAGTGTCCATTTGTAGTGGGTGGTTTGTACAAAGTTCTCCGCGTTGTTGAGCCAATCTGCCGAAGGCATATCTTTCATCCACCAATGGGCGCTGCCGCAATGGTTGAAAATCATGTCCATTACTACTTTCATGCCTTTTGCATGGGCTTTGTCGATGAGTTCGCAATATTCTTCGTTGGTACCGAAGCGAGGGTCGACCTTGTAAAAGTCGGTGATGGAGTAACCGTGGTAGGAACCTCCGGGCATGTGGTTTTCGAGTACGGGATTGAGCCAGATGGTTGTAAATCCCAGATTATCTATATAGTCCAGTTTGTTTATTATTCCCCGAATATCTCCGCCGTGGCGCGAATTGGCGCGTTCGCGGTTCACTCTAACCGTATCCAGGTTATCATTTTCGGGTACGGCGTTTGCAAAGCGGTCGGGAGTTATCAGGTACATCACATCAGCCGTGCTGAAACCCATAGCCCCGGGACGTGTTTCCCTGGATTTGAGTTCGAATGGCTGGCGAATGGTTTTCTTACCTTCTGTTAGCTCAATCTGCATGGTGCCGGGTTGTACGTTGTCCTGCATTTCGAGGTATACGAACAGGTAATTGGGGTTGTCGACCTGTACGACCTCTTTTATTCTAACTCCTTCGTAATTCAGTTTAACTGTTGATTTGGCAATGTTGTTTCCGTAGAGAAGTATCTGCAATTCGGGATTCTTCATTCCTGTCCACCAGAATGCCGGTTCTATGCGGCTGATTTTGTTTTTTGCCGGTTGTTGGGCTTGCGTGTATTGTACGGATGATACAATAATACAAATACACATTAATAAAATGAGTCGGAAACGTGTTTTTCTAATCATGATAGTTTCTTATTGGATTTCTATTATTGATACGATTTTATAGTGTCGTATATTGCTGAAACAAATATAAGAATGGTGTTTCCGTTTAATGGGTATTTATTTATCCTTTTGTTGTTGTTTTGTCTCAATCTGCTTAATGGATGGGAATGTGAAATGATATTTAAAAGTGGTGAGACTATTGTACAAGGTATTGGGATACTAAGGGTGGAACAATTGGTTCCCAGTACTTGGAACCGTTCGTTTCCAGTACTTGGAACCACTAGTTCCCGGTGCTTGGAACCACCAGTTCCCAGCACTTGGAACTACTAGTTCCCAGCGCTTGGAACGAATGGTTCCAAAGGCTTACCCATTGCGTTATCCTGTTATAACTCAATTACCAATACTCCTTTTGCCGGGATCGACAGTTCACTACTTAAATCCAGTGATTGACCGGAAATAATATCTTTGCCGCGGGTATTGTTCTGAATAACTTCACGGAAACGATACATATCCAGATTTTCTTCTTTTTCATTTCCGTTCAATATAACTAACACCTTTGAATCGTCTTTTATCCGGGCGTAAACGTAGCATCCGGTTCTGTCGGGAGTATAATGTACCAGTTTTCCGGTTACGGCTTTACTGGTTTTCCTCCACTGTAGTAGTTTTTGCAGGTAATCCCATGCTTCGTTTTGTAAAGGTGTGCGGCCTTCGCGGGTGAATGCGTCTATGGGATCGCCCGCCCATCCGCCGGGGAAGTCTTTACGGAGTCCACCGTCACCGTCTTTCTTTTCGCCACTCATCAGGATTTCGGTTCCATAATATATCTGGGGAATACCGCGGGTGGTCAGAAGAAAAGCCAGGGCTTGTTTGTAGCGTTTCAGGTCTGTTTCTTCTTTCTTTACGAAGCGGCTCAGGTCGTGGTTGTCCAGGAATATAAGGATATTGTCGAGGTCGGCATATACAAAATCCTGGGCAATTAGTTCGTACAAACTACCGAAGCCACGGAAATGTCCGGGATTGAGTTCTTTTTCTTCTTCTTTTTGTAAAGCAAAAACTTGTTCGCAGGTAAAGGTTAGACCGAAGTCCATAATTGTTTTCAGGTAACTTTGTTTATCGCTAACCTTGGAGTTCTTCTGCCACCAGGCGGTTGCAGGCATTTTGGAGTACCAGGCTTCGCCTACGATATTGAATTCGGGATACTCCTCTTCAACGGCTTTGCACCAGTCGGCCATAAAATCGAAATCGGCGTATGGGTGGGTATCTTGCCGTATGCCGTCTATGCGGCTGTATTCTATCCACCAGATGCTATTCTGTATCAGGTATGTTGCCAGGTGGCGGTTGCGTTGGTTCAAATCGGGCATACCGCGGGTAAACCAGCCGTTTACGGCTGCATCTATTTCGGTTTGTGGAGCATGTACGTCGAGTATAGGCCATAGGTAGTGGGTGGTTTGCACAAATTCTTCCTGATGATTGAGCCAGTCTTTGGCGGGTAGGTCTTTCATCCACCAATGGTCGCTGCCACAATGGTTGAAAATCATGTCCATTACTACTTTCATTCCTTTTTGATGAGCCTGGTCGATGAGTTCGCAGTATTCCTGGTTGGTGCCGAAACGTTCGTCGACTTTGTAAAAGTCAGTAATAGAATATCCGTGGTAGGAGCCACCGCGTTGCTTATTCTCTTGCACGGGATTAAGCCAGATGGTAGTAAAACCAAGGTCGGATATGTAGTCGAGGCGGTCCATAACTCCTTTGAGGTCGCCTCCGTGACGGGCGCCCGAGCGGTTGCGGTCGATGGTTATGTCGTTGTAGGCGTTATCGTTTGCCAGGTCGCCATTGGCGAAACGGTCGGGAGTGATAAGGTACATTACATCTGCGGGCGAAAATCCGGCTGCTCCTGGTTTTGTGGAGCGCGGTTTCAGTTCGTAGGTATATTTCCGGGTTTGTTTTCCGCTCGTAAAGAGGATAGGGAATTGTCCGGGCTGAGCCTCAGGAGTTATCTTTAAATAAAGGAAAAGATAATTGGGGTTATCTACATGGACTACCTCGTCGAGGAGAACGCCGGGATAGTCGATAGTAACTTTGGAATCGGCTATGTTTTTTCCGTAAATCATAACCTGGAGGTTGGGATTCTTCATGTCGACCCACCAGAAAGCTGGTTCGACACGCTGTACTTCGATCGCTTGCAGGGGTAGTAGCAGGCAGGCGAGGAGTAGGGTTATTAGGGTTTTATTCATGGTGAATGTGGTATTAAATCGTTATTGTATTTCCGCAATCATATACTCATACGGATTCAATGTTATTTGTTCGGATAGCTTTCCTGAATTACCCGTATATAGGTTGGTGTAGGATTTTGCAAACAGTGAGGATGGTACCGTCATTGATTTTTGCTCATCTCTGACATTTACGGCTATCAGATAGTTTTTTCCGTTTCCGGTTCGTTCAAAGAGTAGGATGTTATCATCGGGGTATGTATTCATGGCTCCTTTGCGCAATACCTCATTAGCATTGTAAATACCGATCAGTCGCTCATATTCTTTCCGCAACGGGTTATTCATCGACCAGTTTACCGGGGTAGGATAAAAGAAATTAATCTTTTCGGAATAGCCTACTTCCTGTGAACTGTAAATCATTGGGCAACCGGGCATAAAGGTGGCTACGACAAATGCCGACATCGAACCACGTTCTCCGTTCCACTCCTGAATAGGCGATTTACCGGCAGCCTCATCGTGGTTTGTGCTGAAGCGTAGTTTGTGTTTACCGGCTGGTATTTCTGAATATTCTTTCTCGTTTGCTTCAAATAAAGAGGATGCTTTTTGCCCTCTCAGATAGACCCGGCGCATGGCTTGTGCGAAGTCCCAACCGTAATTCAGTTGATAACCCGAAGCAAAGTGGTCGGGGCGTTTGCCCTCGGCTAATAATAACAGGCGGGTGTTGGGGATGCTTAATAAGCTATCATTGGCTTGTTTCAGGAAATCTGCAGGAACATAGTCTACTGCATCTACCCGGAAGCCGTCTATGGCTATTTCGGTAACCCAGTATTTCATAGCTTCAATCATGGCGAGGCGCATCTCGTGGTTGTCGTAGTTCAGGTCGGCAACATCGCGCCAGCCGGTTCCTTCGGGCCAGATGATTTCACCCTGTTCGTTTTGGGTGTACCAGGATTTGTTTTCAATCCACGGGTTATCCCATGCTGTGTGATTGGGCACCCAGTCGATGATTACGCCGAGTCCTTTTTCGTGGCATTGGGCTATTAATTGTTTGAACTCGTCCATGGTACCGAACTCGGAATTGACTGATTTATAGTCGCGCACGCAATAGGGCGAGTTCACTGATTTTTCTTTTCCGATTTCATGGATGGGCATAAACCAAACGATATTGGCTCCCAGTTGTTTGATGGAATCGAGATAGAAGCTTACGGCCCTGAATGTACGGTCTTCTGTAAAAAGACGCGGATTAACCTGATATATTACTACATCTTCCAAATCGGGTAGCTGGTAGGCTGCATCCGATTGCTTTTGCGAGACGGAAGAACCTGAACAACTCAGTAGTAGTGCTAAGAGCGGTAAAAGTAAAAGAAACTTTTTCATAACGGTATTGTTTGTTTTGTTTGTGGCGGGAATTTGAACCGCAGAGTAGGCAGATTAATGCAAAGTTATTATTTAAATACACTCTAAGTGTAAGTTCTGCATTAATCTGTGTATTCTGCGGTTCAAATTTTCATTTACTTATCATCCGGGGTGCGGAGATTTACTTCCATAACGGATTCTGTACCAAGCCCGGATTAACCATTATCGCCGATTCCGGCAACGGGTACCATTCGTACTTGCGGTCGCGTTGTGCGGGAAGCAATTTGCCATCTTCAGTTGCACGACCGAAGAACCACCATTGTCCCTGAGTGAATTTATCATGCCGACGCAAGTCGGTACGACGGCGACGTCCTTCGCAAAGGAATTCGAGTCCCCACTGGCTGAGAAGCCAGTCCATGTCGAAGGCATCAAAACCCGGACCTGGATCGTTTTCTGCTAATGCCCAGTCTTCAGCGGAGAAGTAACGTTTGCGAACGGTATCTACCAGGCGTTTGGCTTCGCCAGTGGCGCCGGCGCGCATTTTACATTCGGCCAACATAAATACAACTTCGCTTAAACGGAATTCTACTTCGTAGGCATCACGGAAATCGAATACACCGGGAGCCATGGGGTACTTTATCAGGCGCAAACCAGAGTTGGTTTCTCCCCAGCGGGGCGACATAACTGTTTCCAGTTGGCGGTTTTTGTTCTGGAAGGTTCCGAGTTGGTCTACGTATTTCAGGTTCTGGCCGTTGCGGTCGGAGTCTGCTTTCAATGGTTTACCTTCTTTATCGGTCATCCAGCCCATAAGGAACATACCATTATAGTTATTTTCGCTTGTATCCCATTCGTATTTCTGTTTGCGGATGTCGCGGTCGTCGAATCTTTCATATATTGCACCCAGCTTGTCGTTGTAAGGAGCGTCGAGGAAGCAGATGGGGTTATCGGTGCCACCCCCTTCGAGTACATTTCCGGTATTGTCGTAAGATGGGGTAAGCATAACGCAGTTCCAACTGCTAACACCGCTATATGTTCCGCCCAGATATTCCCAGATGTTATAAGGGAAGAATGGCATATTACGCATCCATCCGCCGTTCATTTGTCCGTCGGCATTGGCAAATGCCATGATAATCTCGGGTGATTTCTCGTTGCCCGGAGCGAACAGGGTACGGTAATCATCGGCAACGGAATAGTTTCCAAATGTGCCGCTCATGATACTTTCGCATAGGGTGGCGCATTCGTTGAAACGGTCTTCTTTAATGAATACTTCGGCGTTGAACAGCAAGCGGGCTTTAATGACGCGGTTCATGGCTTGGTTCATGCGTTCTACCTTGTTAACAGGGAGGTCGGCGAGGGTTTCATCCAATTCGGTAATCAGGAAGTCGAATACTTTTTTGCATCCGGCATCGAAGTCGGTATCAACACTTGGCGGTATTTCGGAAACGTTAGCCGATGTGTACAGAGGAATAGCTCCACCCCATATTTCGTATACGTTGTAGTAGGCCCATGCGCGGAGGGTGCGGGCTTCGGCTTTGTATACATTCATTTTGTCGGCTGTTATGCCGATGTCTGCGGGATTCAACTTTTCCATATCTTCGAGTACCACATTACACATACCGATGGTTTTCCAGGCGGTTTCCCAGGATTTGCGGAGTATTACCGAGCCGGGAGTCCAGTTGTGAACGGATAAGACGTATTTTTCTCCGTCGTCATATCCCCAAAGGCCGCCGTTCCATACACGCCAGGATACCTGGTCGGCAGGGAATTCCTGCAAGTAAAAGAAATACTCGATATAACTCATGAAACCGGTGTAGTAGATGGAGGCGAGTGCATTTTTAACACTGGCTTCGTCTTTATAATATTCCGTGGCGGGTACCTGGGCGTATACTTCTTCGTCCAGGTCGAAGCATGATTGCAGGGTTGTGCATAATGCCACAAACATACATAGTATATATATCTTATTTTTCATTGCTTATTTCTTTTAATGATTTTACTTGAAGTTTATGGTAACTCCTAGGGTGAATACCATGGCTTGCGGATAAGCTCCCGAATTGTCGAGACCGGGCTGCAATCCATTAACCGAAACGATAGAAGGGTCGTTTCCTGAATAGCTTGTGATGGTAAAGAGGTTCTTGGCCGAGAGGTATACCCGCATATTGTCCATGAATTTGTTTTGGCGGGGTTTGAAATTGTAACCCAGGGTTACATTCTCGAGTTTGAAGAAATTTCCGTTTTCGAGGAAATAAGATGAGATAAGTCCACCCGGATGTTTCAATTCCGTATCGTAGGCAGATTTGAGTACATTAGCAGTTCCGCAGCCTTCGAGTCCCATACCGTACATACGTTCGTTGTATATGTCGAAGCCGAAAGCGCCGCGCCAGAAGATGTTGAGGTCGAACTGTTTGTAAGTCAAAGAGTTATTCCACGAAAGGAAATACTTGGGTGTACCGTTGCCGATGAATCGTTTGTCTTCGTTCTTGGCATCGCCGATAGCGATGATTTCGTTGTCTTTGTTGTACACTTCCATATTACCGTTTTCATCAACTCCGGCAGTTTTCAGGCCGTAGAACTGTCCAATCTTTCCACCTTCAGCTACACGGAAGTAGTATTCGCTTGTTCCCGGTCCGCCTTTAAGACCAAGCTGAAGATAACTTACTTCGAAAACGTCGTTCGATATTTTTTTCAGTGTTGTAGTACCATTGGATAAAACGATACCCGAAGTCCATTTCAACGGTGTTTTAGTCAGGATATCTCCATCCAGGCTCAATTCGAATCCGCGGTTCTGTATGGTTCCTACGTTTACCATAATACTTTCGTGTACAAACGGAGGTTGGGGAGCTGTGTAGCTGTAAAGCAGGTCTTTGGACTGCCGGTCGTAATACTCGAGCGATCCTCTTAACCTATTGTTGAAAAGGGAGAAATCGACTCCGACATTGGTAATGATGGCTTTTTCCCAGGCCAGTTCCGGATTAGCATTTACAGCGGGGGCGAATCCTGTTGTCCAGGCGTCGTCCATATAATACAAACCGTTGGATTTGTAGTTCTGTTGCGACTGGTAGGGACTAAAATCCGAACGTCCGGTTACTCCATAAGATACACGTGGCTTCAACATATTAATCATGGTTAGGTTTTCCATGAATGACATATTGGTTATTTCCCATGCCAGTGATCCCGACATGAAATTACCCCATTTGTTATCGGGCCCGAACTTGGTTGAACCCTCACGACGATAGGAAGCCGATGCCATAAGCAGGTTTTTCCAGTTGTAATTTAAGCGGGCGAATACTCCAATTAGTTTTGATTTGTTCTTTGTGGTGCCCAGCTCGGACTTACCTTCTTTGAGGTATGTACCCGAACCCATGTCGTTCCATGTAGTCTGGTCGAAAGCAAAATCGTAGTTACGAGCCTGGAAGTTTTCATAATGGCTTTCTTCGTAATTGTAACCTGCAACAAGTTTGAAATCGTGGTCGGTGAGACTCAAGGTATAGTTGGCAAGTAATTCGGTCTGGTTTGTCCACCATTTACGGTCGCGACGGTGAGCATTACCCTTATAGCCGTTCCAGAAAGAATCGGAAGAGGTTGAGGGCAGGTATTCGTAATAATCATAGTCTCTGAAATTCAGCGAATGGTTGATCGATACATTTAGTGCCTGATTAGATTTTTTCAGGAGATGGACTTTCAGTTCGGCTTGACCGAGAAGATAAGTACGGTCTCCTTGTCTGTTAGTTAAGTCGAGGTTCTTTTTGGGAGTCGATGCTCCAGTGGTAGTGGTGGGCTGGTAATAACTACCGTCTTCATTAAAAACAGGCATAGTGGGGTTAGCCGTCAATGCACCTCCCCAACCGGCATTACCGTTGGTTTCGTTCACTCTACGTACATTCAGTGTTGCGTTGAATTCTGCCCAATTGTCAAAACCGCGTTGCTGTATGGTGAAACGTCCGCCGTATTCCTGGCGGTCGGTAACTTTATCGAGTCCAGTAGCTTTGCGGTAGTTGATAGAGGCGCCGTAGAAGCCATTCTTGGTTGTACCGTCTATAGCCAGGTATTGGTTGGTGTCGTAACTAAAATCGCGAAGCAACAAATCCCACCAATCGGTGGACGAGCCGTAATCTGTGTCTCTTCCATATTCCCTTATTTCTTGCGGAGTTAAAATGTCCGGTTTCGGTTTGGCTATATTCATACCAATCCAGCTATCGTAGGTTATCCGGTGGCTTCCCTCACGGGCTGAACCGCGACGGGTAGTGATGAGTACCACCCCGTTAGCGCCACGTGTTCCATAAATAGCTGCGGAACCGGCATCTTTCAGTACGGTAACGGATTCGATATCCTGGGCAGAGAGACTCTGATAATCACCTCCTGCAATTCCGTCGATGATAATCAATGGAGAGTTGGAGGCGGACAGCGATGCTGCACCACGTATCTGCAATGCGTTATCTGTACCTGCATTCGGGTTGGCTTGTGCGGTGAGGTTTACACTCAATCCGGCAACTTTGCCTTGAAGCATTTCCATGGGGTTGCTCATGGCTCCCTGCTGGAAATCGCTCCGGTTTACCTGTACGATGGAGCTGGATACTTCTCTCTTACTCAATGAACCGTAGCCAACAACAACTACTTCATCGAGTATTTCAACATTTTCTTGCAGTGTGACGCGGATAGTGCGTTGTCCGGTGAAAACGACTTCCTGGTCTTTATAACCTACATACGAAAACAGTATAACATCATCCTGATTCAAGCCAGATATGGTGAACTGGCCGAAAGCATCTGTTATACTACCTTTTGTGGTGCCTTTCACCATAACCATGGCTCCGATGATGGGTTCGCCGAGGTCGTCGACAATCTCTCCCGTCAACGATTGATTTTGTGCAAACAGGTTGTTCATAAAGAACAACCCTATGAGCAGTAAAATAGTTCTGACTGAACATTTATTTCTAAATGCTCTTTCCCTGATGATACAGTTTTGTGTCATAATAATTATTTATAAGATTAAACAAAGAATGAGGTTGCCCGAAAAGTGTTTTATAGCTTGCATAAACTATCGGTTTTGCAGGCAACCCCCAATCATACACTCTGTATGCAAAGGAAATGGGAAAGGAAGGCTAAACAAGGAGGATGTAACACTCAGGTAAAACGGCGCAAGTATTAATGGCCTGATTATTAGCAGGTTATTGTATAGAGAAAAGTGAGTTAGGTAAATTACAGATTATACTTGATTTTCAATATTGATTCAATTGGTAAAATCGTCTCATAAGGTGAAAATCAGTCTGTTTGGTGCTGGATACATTATAATTCCGGAGAACAGATCACACTTACCTGTTCCTCAAAATCATCTTCCTGGTTGATGGCTTTGGATTTTATTTTATGCCAGTAGTTATAAACAGTGCGTAAGGAGTAATGAAGAAATGTAGCAATCTTGTTACGGTCGGTAATACCTAGTCTTACCAGTGCAAAAATCCGTAACTCCTGATTCAGGCATTGTTCATCTTTTTCCGGATAACGTTCTTCTTCGCGGAGCAATTGGTTGAATTCTTTGATGAAATCCGGATATATTGTAAGAAATGCTTTGTCGAAGTTGGCATAAAGTTCTTTCAGTTCCTGAGCGCTCTGGTCTGTACTATTCGTTATTTTTATAATATCATTCACTTGGCCGGCTTTGATTTTCCGGTTCACTGAGAGTTTAAATCTTTTCAGTTTATCGATATACTCTGTACAAATATCCAGAAAACTGCTGATAAGCTGTTCTTTGATATGGTTGGCATCGTTCAGGGAGCGGTTAGTTTCTTTTTGTATCTTATTAATTTCGTATAGATTGTTGTTTAATTCGTTCAGGCGTTCGTTTATCCGCATTATTTCTTGTTTGGCTTTGGATAATTTTTTCATCTGCCGAACCATAAAATAGAATGTCATCATTAAGATAAACACCAAAAAACCGGCCAGAACTAATAATAATGATAATTTTCGTTGTTGCCACGCCCGATCCACTTGATACGCCTCGTTGATAATGGAAAAGATTCGGGATGTTTGTATGTTGCGTAGCCGGCCGTTGTAGTAATTGGCATCCTCCATACTTTTCTTCACATATACATTTGCACGTTGTATATCTCCATCCTGGAAAATAAGGTCGGCAAGGAAGCGCAGCGAAATGTTCTCTTTGTTGGCCGATTTTATATCGGCAATGGCCGACATGGCGAGGTATTCTTTACGCTTCTCCGGTTCTTCTTTTCCCTCGTACAGATAGGCTATGATGGAGGTATACAGGCCAAAATCGCGAGTGTCGGGACGTACTTTAGGCAGGTACGAGAATAATAGTTTTTCTGCACGGTCGTACTCTCCCTGTTGGATGTATTTGGTTCCGAAATTGACTGCATACTCGTATGTCGATGGTGGAACTACAAGAAGCAAAGAATCATGATAAGCTTCCCGCTTCAGGGATAATTCTTCAATCTGGTAGCCATGCTGGTAAAACTCGGTGATGAAAATATAAGTATTGTAGAAAGTCTTGTAATACGCAACCAATTGCTGCGGGGTGAGTGCCTGCTTGTCGATGCTATTGAGCACTTCGATGGCTTTTTCGAACATACTGGCTTTGGATAAGGTAAAGGCCAGTTGGAATTTGCTTTCGTTTATCCAGTTGGCATTCCGGGTTTTTTCGGCGAGTACAAGCCGTTCGGCAGAAAAAAGTATAGCCGTATCACAGCGGAATGTTTCGTACTCTTTGGCTAATTGCTGATAGAGTAGGTATTTATCTTCGTCGGTTAGGGAACTGGCAGATAGCTTTCCTTTAAGAGAATTAATGTAATTTATTTTGTGGGCTGTGTAGGTTTGTTCATTGCGGATAGTTTGGTCGAGTTCGATCAGCAGGGAATCGAGCGGGGTTTTGGCATAACAATTCAGGGTTGTAATAGTAAGAAGTATTACATACAGTACTGGTTTTTGTGCAAAGGTAGAATGTGTTTTCACTAGTAGTGCGTTTGCTTGGCAATGACAAAGGTAGTGAAAGTTTTCTACTATTGCATAAGGGCGACGACGATTTCTTCCACAACCCGGCTTAGTCTGCATATCGTTTAAGCTTACATGGTATGTAGACCAGGCTTACTTTACTTGTCGTCTAAGCCTACTTCATATGTTGTCTAAGCCTGCTTTACCTGGTGTTTAGTCTATTTCGGGATGTAGACTAGCCTTACTTCAAGGTATCGACTCGTCTTAAAAGTAATGCCAAGTAGTCTGAGTCTTATCTGTAGACCCGGCCTACTTGGCATGTACAACTAAGCTTACTCGATATGTATAACTAAGCTTAGTTGGTATGTACGAGTAAGCTTAGTTGATGTGTACGACCCGGCTTACTTGATATCCGATGTTTACTCTTTTTCTGTTTCCTCTGCCTCTTCCTGTTCTTCAAATTCAGTTAAATCATTATCAATAAGCAGGTTATACCAGTTGATGAGCTTTTTAATGTCGCTTGGATAAACTCTTTCGCGGTCGAAGTCGGGTAGTACTTCTGCCAGATACGCGCGAAGCTGATCGGGAGTTGATTTCTTAGCGTCGATGGAAGCCAGTGCGCCATTTTCTTTTTCCCGGATTGAGATAAGAACGTCTTTCAGAGGCACTTCGGTTTCTTCGGTGTAAATGGCTATATCGCCTAATGAAATAATTTTGTCATGGCTGTATGCGGGGAATCTTTTCTTATCACCTGAAATAGATTCTACAATAAGCATATTTTTTCCTTGCGAAACAAGTTTATATAATCCCGGTTTTCCGGATATCGACAAAATAGTCTTCAGCATAATGTGTTAATTTTGTTATTATTTAATTTGGGGGCAAAAGTAATATTCGGTATCCATTCGTGCAATGTATCCGGGTAAAAAAAAACTGAATAAACAAAAATTAGGAATTGAATGATAGAGAAGAAAGTTGTTTGAGGATGCTTTCAATTTGTGGGATAAGTGGATTTTCATTGTCATTCACAATTACAAAATCGGCCATTTCTTTTTTTTGTTCATCATCCATTTGATTATTAATTCTTTTCAGAATGGCTTCCCGGGTAGTGTGGTCTCTTGCAATTGCCCGGGTTATTCTTGTTTCAATTGGGGCATATACCATGATCACTTTGTCGACATCTTCCATAAATCCTGCTTCGATAAGTATGGCAGATTCGATCGCAACGATTTCCTTTCCGGATTGTTTTCCGGCCCAATTTTTGAAATCATCTTTTACCCGCGGATGGATTATGTTATTTATTTTTTGTGCATTTTCCGGGGCCTGGAATAAGTAATTGGCAATATGGGTCTTGTTCAGGGTTCCGTTTTTATAAGTATCTTCTCCAAGTAATTGTATTAATTCTTTGCGGATTAATGAATCGGTTAGAGTAAGGCGTTTTGCTTCATCATCAGATATATATACAGGAATTCCCATAATCTGTAGCAGATGAGAAACTACACTTTTACCACTGCCTATTCCGCCGGTAATACCTATTTTAATCATGAGAAGTTTGTTCTATCAGATAATCTATCTGGGATGGGGTTATTCGAACCACACTTACTCCTTCAGGAATATTATTCAGTGTTACTGTGTATTTTTGGTTCGCACCTAATTGCACCAAATCCTGATAAGGAACATTGACAGAGAAGAAATCGCCTGTAATTTCTTTGTATCTACTTAAACCGACCTGAAAAGTGACCTGAACTTTGGAGGGGAAAGTTCTTAATATTCTGTTTGAGGGGAAATTAATGCCGTATACAGGAACTTCCACTGTCTTTTCGGTATAAATATCGACAGGTAATGTCAACAAGGTGGTGGCTGGTACAAATTTAGCACCTCTTACCGACACAAATGGCGCCTGATAATTCAGAGTATCAGATATGTTTTCAAAAGATACATTTTCAATGTACGCACCGGTAATAGTGTCTAATATTGTGGATGGGGCATAAACCAGAACAGAGTCGGGAGTGAAGAGTGTATCGGATATATAATATTCTCTTCCGGCTATGGCCTTGCCTTGAAATCGTACAGGGATACTTTTAGATTCTCCGGTAGAGTATATATATTCTAATGTATCCGGTGTGACGGATAAAAGCCGGGTAGAAGCACTTAATTGTGAAGATATCCGGCGCTCATATTCAGATGCCAGGACACGAATCTGATTGTTTGTACTCGGGTAATCGTTAAAATCCAGATTAACAGGAAAAAAGTTTTTACTGACCAGGTAGTTGAGTAAAACCGTACCTCTATCTTTAACCCTGACCCGTACTTCAGAAGTTGGTTCGGAAGTAATTACTACATTGTTCGGAACATTTCGTAAACGTACGGGTATAGAGAATTCTGTCTCGTAGTCATCGTTCAGTGTCTGGAGTAACCAGAAAGAACCGGCAACAACGAAAAAAAATAAAAAAATTAAGAACTCCCTGCTCTTTGTGCTTTCCAGAAAGTCCTTAACCTTATTATATATACTCTTCAGAGTATTGTTTAATTTCCTACGATTCATCATAGGCTTAGTCTCTGCTATTACTTTGTTGTACTACCGGCTGCATCTGCAGGAGCAGCAAAAATAGAGCTTTTGTCTATTTTTATTTTTACGTTGTCGGCAATTTCGAGTACAATATAATCATCTTTGATTTCTTTAATCTTTCCATGGATACCACCAGCAGTAATAACTTTCTGGTTTACTTCCAGCGATTTGCGGAAGTTGGCAATTTCCTTTTGTTTCTTATTCTGCGGACGAATCATGAAAAAATACATGATAGCAAACATTGCTATCAACATAATCCACATCATGCTTCCACCACCGCCAACTGCAGGAGCTTCCTGCAAAAATGCAATCAATAAATTCATACTTTTGTTTTTAAGTTTATGAGTTTTTAAGTTTTTCGATATTTACTTTGTCAGCTTACCTTCTTTTTTTAACTGGTTAACTATACCATCCAAAGTACCATTTATAAATCCACCGCTTTTGGCAGTACTATAAAGTTTTGCTATTTCAACATATTCATTCAGTGATACACTGATAGGAATATTTGGAAAGCTAAGAATTTCGGCCAATGCACATTGCATAATTACCACATCCATAAATGCCACACGATCCAGATCCCAGTTTTTGGTGTTTTCACTAATGAGGTGACGATAATAATCTGAGTTTAGAATGGAACGACGGAATAACCTGCGGGCAAATTCTTTGTCCTCTTCATCTTTAAATTCGGGTAATAATGGCTGGTTGGCGCCTTTCTTCGGATCGAATTTCTTAATGGTTTTGATAACAAATGTATCTACAATTTCTTTATCATCGTTCCAGTAAAGGCTTTGGTCTTCAAGTAACTGGTCGAGAGAATCGTTATTGAATACAAGGTTTTTATATAACTTTCTCCATAGTTCGCGATCTTCCTCGTAACTTGAATTGGGCGACTTCATATATTCATTATATATATCCGAAGCTATAATCTTTTCGTATATTTCCTTAATAAAGTCTTGATTATTGGCCCATGTTTTCTTCTGGTTTGTAATGAAATCCGTCAATTGTTTATTGATTTCCAGTTGAGCAATAAACTTATTTTCAACAAATTTCATATTGGGTGTCAGATCATCCTTTGTAGGAGCTAACTTTGATTTTGCCGTATCAATACGCTTTAATGCATAGTTTGTTATGGCAATCATCAACATCAGCAAATAATTATAGAGATCGTAGGCTTTGGAAAGACTGAAGAATAATTCCTTCTCCGCTGAGTCGAGATTTTTACTTCCGTTTTGATAGTAGGCATACACTATTTGTATGATCTTAATACGTATAAGAACCCGGTTTATCATAAAATCCTGAATAAAACTATTATATTGAGTTGCAAAAGTAGCTATTTTAAATGATTTTCTATAATTAAATCACATTTTTTATGACCATTTTTACATTCTCTTTCTATTTTCTTTTGACAGTTTAAAAAAAATATCCAAATTTGAAGCCGATTATCAAACAAACCTATCGATATGGAAGATTTTAAGAAGAAAAATGGAATGGATGCAGCTGACAAAGAAATCGTGTTTTCCAAATCAATTAAAGCCGGCAAACGTATTTATTATCTGGATGTAAAGAAAAACCGTAAAGATGAATTATTCCTGGCAATTACCGAAAGTAAAAAAATAATTTCGGGCGAGGGAGAAACTTCACAGGTAAGTTTCGAAAAACACAAGATTTTCCTGTATAAAGAAGATTTTGAAAAATTCGTAAACGGACTCAATGAAACAATCTCATTTATAAACGAGAGACAACCTGCTGTAAAGGAATACAGAAAAGATAGTAATGTTGAAGAAGTACTGGCTACAGTATTGGCCGGAACAGAGAGTCAACCTGTATTGAATGACGAAATTAAAATAGATATAGATTTCGAATAAACTTTGATATTTCGAAAAAAAGCGATACTTTTGCACCGCTTTTTACTGCATCGTGTGATTTAACACATCGTGTGATGGCGAAGTTAAGCAAAACTTAATTTAGAGTAACACAAAATTAAAGAAAATGAAATCAATTGAAATTAAAGGAACTGCAAGACAAATTGCAGAACGTTCTTCAGAACAGGCAAGGGCATTGAAGGCTATCCGTAAGGATAAAAGCGTACCTTGTGTAATTTATGGTGGTGCTGAAAATATTCATTTTACAGTTACCAACGATATGCTTCGTAATCTGGTATATACTCCGGATATTCACCTTGTAAATCTTGACATTGATGGAAAGCAGATTAAAGCTATCATGAAAGATATCCAGTTCCATCCGGTAAAAGATAATATTCTGCATGTTGACTTCCTTGAAGTATTCGAAAATAAACCAATCGTAATTGAAGTTCCTGTTCAACTTGAAGGTTTGGCCGAAGGTGTTAAAGCAGGGGGTAAATTGTCTCTTCAAACACGTAAACTGAAAGTAAAAGCATTATATAATAATGTACCTGAAAAATTGATCGTGAATGTTTCACATCTTGGACTTGGTAAGTCTATTCAGGTAAAAGAACTGTCTTTCGATAATCTCGAACTGCTGAATGCAAAAGACGGTGTAGTATGTACAGTTAAACTGACTCGTGCTGCCAGAGGTCTTGCTGCTGCAGCTGCACAAGGAAAGTAATGTAATGAAATACTTGATTGTAGGATTGGGTAATATTGGTCCTGAATACCATGAAACCCGTCACAACATAGGATTTATGGTATTGGACGCCCTTGCAAAGGCGTCCAATATTGTTTTTAGCGATAAGCGTTATGGCTTTGTTGCCAATATGTCTCTGAAAGGACGTCAAATCATTTTGCTGAAACCGTCGACTTTCATGAATCTGAGTGGTAATGCCGTACGTTATTATATGCAAAAGGAAAAAATTCCATTGGAAAATGTACTGATTATAGCAGATGATTTAGCATTACCATTTGGTACTTTACGTTTGAAACCGCGTGGAAGTGATGCAGGACATAACGGATTAGCACACATCGCCAGTACGCTTGGTACCCAGAATTATGCGCGTTTACGTTTTGGAATTGGTAATGATTTTCCAAGAGGATATCAGGTACAATATGTATTGAGCCCTTTTGACGAGGAAGATTGGAAAACCATGCCAGAGAGATTGGAAACTGCCGGAGAAATTATTAAAAGTTTTTGTTTGGCAGGTGTGGATATAACGATGAATAAGTATAATAAAAAATGAAAGAAGCACGATTAGATAAATGGCTATGGGCCGTTCGCATATTTAAAACCCGTACAATTGCCGCCGAGGCTTGTAAGAAGGGACGGGTTACTATCAATGGATCGCAGGTGAAACCTGCCCGTATGATAAAGGAGGGCGATGTAATTCAGGTACGTAAAGCTCCGATTACTTATTCTTTTAAAGTATTACAAGCTATTGAAAAACGGGTAGGAGCAAAGCTGGTGCCCGAAGTAATGGAGAATGTTACTACCCCCGATCAATATGAATTATTGGAATTAAGTAAAGTCAGTGGATTTGTGGATCGTGCCCGCGGAATGGGACGTCCCACAAAGAAAGACCGTCGTGATATCGACGATTTCGCTACTCCTGAATTCCTGGACGATTTTGATTTTGATTTCGATGATGAATAATCGTTGATTTTAACTCCTTTTTTTCTGCCTTTCTGTCATATTTCCTGTCAGAGTATATATTTTTTTATCTTATTTTCCTGTCAACAATTCCCCATTTTATATAAAATTAATTTTGGCACACCGTTTGTCTTTATTATGTCGTCTGTAAGGATGAACCATAATTAAGATGAAATGTTATTCCATTCAGACTTACTGGATTAAATGAATAAAAATTATAAATTAAATACATATAACAATCATGGGAAAAATTATTGGAATTGACTTAGGAACTACAAACTCTTGCGTTGCTGTATTCGAGGGTAACGAACCTGTAGTTATAGCCAACAGTGAAGGTAAGCGTACCACTCCTTCTATTGTGGCATTTGTGGATGGCGGCGAACGTAAAGTAGGAGATCCTGCTAAACGTCAGGCTATTACCAATCCGCAGAGAACTATATTTTCTATCAAACGCTTCATGGGCGAAAACTGGCAACAAGTACAGAAAGAAGTAAATCGTGTGCCATATAAGGTGGTAGAACAAAATAATCTTCCTCGCGTAGATATCGACGGACGTCTGTATACTCCACAGGAAATATCAGCAATGATACTTCAGAAGATGAAGAAAACTGCCGAAGATTATCTTGGACAAGAAGTGACTGAAGCGGTAATTACCGTACCTGCTTATTTCTCGGACTCTCAGCGTCAGGCTACTAAAGAAGCCGGTCAGATTGCAGGTTTGGAAGTGAAACGTATTGTGAACGAACCTACTGCTGCAGCTTTGGCATACGGTATTGACAAAGCTCATAAAGATATGAAAATCGCCGTATTCGACCTTGGTGGTGGTACATTCGATATTTCTATCCTTGAATTCGGTGGTGGTGTGTTCGAAGTTCTTTCTACCAATGGTGATACTCACCTCGGTGGTGACGACTTTGACCAGGTAATTATCAACTGGCTGGTTGAAGAATTCAAGAAAGATGAAGGTGCCGATTTAACTAAAGATCCGATGGCTCTTCAGCGTTTGAAAGAAGCTGCTGAAAAGGCTAAGATTGAACTTTCATCTTCAACTACTACGGAAATCAACCTGCCGTACATTATGCCGGTTGACGGTGTTCCTAAACATCTTGTTAAATCTCTTACCCGTGCTAAATTCGAATCATTAGCACACGAGTTGATTCAGGCTTGTCTGGAACCATGTAAGAAGGCTATGAGCGATGCCGGATTAGGAAACTCAGATATTGATGAAGTAATTCTTGTGGGTGGCTCATCACGTATACCTGCTGTTCAGAAACTGGTAGAAGATTTCTTTGGCAAAGCACCTTCAAAAGGTGTAAACCCCGACGAAGTTGTAGCTGTTGGTGCTGCTGTTCAGGGTGCTGTTTTGACAGACGAAATAAAAGGTGTTGTATTACTTGATGTTACTCCGCTTTCAATGGGTATTGAAACACTGGGTGGTGTAATGACTAAGATGATTGATGCAAATACCACTATTCCGGTAAGAAAGACAGAAACATTCTCGACTGCTGCCGACAATCAGTCTGAAGTAACTATTCACGTTCTTCAGGGTGAGCGTCCGATGGCATCGCAGAATAAATCAATCGGCCAGTTCAATTTGTCGGGTATAGCTCCGGCTCGCCGTGGTGTTCCTCAAATTGAAGTTGCTTTCGATATCGATGCAAACGGTATTCTTAAAGTAACTGCCAAAGATAAAGCAACAGGAAAAGAACAAGCTATCCGTATCGAAGCTTCCAGCGGTTTAAGCAAGGAAGAAATTGAAAAGATGAAAGCCGAAGCTGAAGCCAACGCTGAAGCAGATAAGAAAGAACGCGAAAAGATTGATAAACTCAATCAGGCAGATAGCATGATATTCCAGACAGAAAAGCAATTGGAAGAACTGGGAGATAAATTGCCTGCCGATAAGAAGGCTCCGATTGAAGCAGCTTTGACCAAGTTGAAAGAAGCTCACAAATCTCAGGATTTGGCAACGATTGACTCTTCTATGGCTGAACTGAATGCAGCATTCCAGGCTGCAAGTGCAGAAATGTATGCTCAGAGCGGTGCTCAAGGTGGTGCCCAGGCTGGTCCGGATATGAATGCGGGACAGAGTGGAAATACTAGCTCGAATGAAGGTGAAAACATTCAGGATGCTGATTTCGAAGAAGTAAAGTAATATTTTAAAATCTCTATTAAGTGGCTGTAAACTACCATGTTTACAGCCACTTTTTTTTAATAAACGAATAAATCTTTTCTGTAATGATGGTTTTTTGTTTTCATATCAGAAATAATTCTTATCTTTGTTGAACAATCGTTCAATTGCTATGCCCAGGACTGATAGAAAAGAATACATATTGCAGAAAACCTTCTTCTTGTTATTGACGAAAGGATATGACGGAGTTTCTATAACCGACATTCAGAAAGAAACCGGAATGTCGCGCGGCTTATTATATCATTATTATGGTAGTAAAGAAGAACTATTCAGGGAAGCAGCAGAGAGATACCTGGTCACCGCTTTCCTGACCCAGCCGGAAGAAACTAAAGGATTTACTTTACCGGACATGATGACATACATAGTGGAAAAATACATAAACATTTCCCGGCAATGGCAGAATTATATGGGTATGGGAAAAGTATCCATATCCGATTACAACTTCCTTTTCTACCAAATGATGCAGAAAGAAAAAACGATAGCCCGGAAGTACAAGCAATTGCGGAAAGATGAAAAAAATGCCTGGACCGAAGCGGCTGCATTATCTTTTTCCAAAGGAGAAATAAGTGATATCCTGCCTGCTGAAAAAATAGCCGACCATTTCATCCTTTTACTGGATGGCATCTGGATGCAGTCTGCCGAAAAGAGTAGCATCACTCAATACATCCGGATAACCCGACAGGCATTACAGGATTATTATAAATTGTTGAAAGCCTGATTATTTTTTTATACCATAATTGAACAATCATTCAATATTTAGATTATACTTTTTATATGAGTAACAATCAGATTTTAAGTGCAGAGAAATTATTGGCTACCGGAAAAGTGGCACCATTGATAGCCAGGTATGCCATACCCGGTGCTGTAGGACTTGTATTCTTTAGTCTGCAATCAATTGTAGACGGTATTATTGTCGGCAATTTTATCGGTGCCGATGCTTTAGCCAGTGTAAGCCTTATTACGCCTGCATCTACCGTGCTTACATCCATTGCCCTTATTGTAGGTATTGGTTCTCAGGCGCAAATGAGTATCGGTATGGGTCAGGAAGATTATGCTAAAACTAAAACAGCATTGAAAACCGGTCTGATATTTATTATTGCTTTTGCCAGTTTGTTCTGTCTGTTGATAAACTCATTTCCACGTCAGGTTGCCGGATTTCTTGGTGCGGAAGGAGTATTGCTGGATTATTCTATCAGCTATATGAAAGGGGTAATGCCATTTGTGATAGCAAATGCCTGCTTCTACTTTTTCGATTATGTGTTGAAAGCGTTGGGACATCCCCGTTTCTCCATGTTAGTCATGATATCATCCGTATTGATGAATGTTGTTCTGAGTATTATATTCGTTACCTGGTTAAATCTGGGAACATTTGGCGTAGGACTGGCAACAGGAATATCTGTTCTTACAGGTGGTATACTGTCGGGCATAGTTTCCTACCGGTTGCTTCGTAAACATGGTAGGCTGAAACAAGTAAAAGGACATTTCAATTTGCGGATGCTGGGAAGAATATTTTATAACGGTTCATCCGAAGGAGTATCCGAGATAGCTATGGGTATCACACTCTTCCTATTCAATCTTACATTGCTGGAATATGCCGGTAAGGAAGGGGTAGCTGCTTTCTCGGTTATTAATTATATTATATTTATAGGTACGAGTATCCTGTTGGGTATATCAGATGGAACGATTCCTGTAATAAGTTTCAATTACGGCGCCAGACTCTTAACGCGTATCCGGGAAGCAATGAGAGTTGTTATTCGCACCAACTTACTCATTGGAGTAATCTTCCTGATTTTGTTATGGTTATGTGGGGAATTTATTATTTCTCTTTTCCTCGACGATTCCTCTCAAGCTGTTATGGATATGGCAGTGCAAGGTTCGCGTATAATGGGATTCGCATTCCTGCTCAATGGATTTAATATTTTTACCGCCAGTTTCTTTACTGCTATCGACAATGCAAAATGGTCGCTAGTTATTGCTTCACTTCGCGGTATTATATTAATTGTAATAGGTATTATGATATTGCCGCGTATATTTGGTGTGAATGGTATATGGCTTACTATTCCTGTTGCCGAATTACTTACGGCCATTGCCGGAAGCATATTGTTGAAGAAAGTACCCGCCTTGACAAAACTCCGTACAGTTTGATAATCATTCGTACTTATTTGTGTGTAATAGTTTGTTTTTGGAATAAAAATATGATTGTCTTGTCAGATTTATTTTGATAATTCTTATTTTTGTCCACAAACAAACTACTACAGATGGAAAGCGTAAATAGTTTCTTCAAAGAGTTCAGTAATCTTTTATGGGGTTGGCCCATGATAATTCTTTTATTGGGAACCCACCTTTATCTCACCATCCGATTAAAGTTTCCTCAACGTAAGATATTCACCGCTATCAAACTTTCTGTTTCCCGCGATAAGGATGCCGATGGAGATGTGAGCCAGTTTGGAGCACTGGTAACATCTCTTGCTGCAACTATTGGAACCGGAAATATTATTGGAGTAGCCACTGCCGTAAGCCTCGGTGGGCCGGGAGCTGTGTTTTGGTGCTGGATAACCGGTGTTTTCGGTATTGCCACAAAATATGGCGAAGGATTATTAGCCGTAAAATACCGCGTGAAAGGTGAGAAAGGGCAGATGATTGGTGGCCCCATGTATGCACTCGAAAAAGGATTGAACATGAAATGGCTTGCAGTTCTCTTCTGTATATTCACTGCATTGGCAGCATTTGGCATAGGTAATGGTGTACAAGCCAATTCAATTTCCATGCTTTTAAATGAGACATGGAATATTCCTGTTTACATTACAGGAATTATCCTGAGTATTGGTGTTGCCATGGTTATTCTTTTCGGAATCAAAGGAATTGCCAAAGTATGCACAGCTTTTGTTCCCTTTATGGCTGTGTTTTATATTTTGGGTTGTCTTTATATATTATGGATAAACGGAGCCTATTTGGGTGAAACCGTTTCACTCATCATGAAATCTGCATTCAGCGCTCAGGCAGCCAGTGGAGGATTCGTAGGTGCTACCGTTATTATGGCTGCCCGCTATGGTATTGCCCGTGGGTTATTCTCCAACGAATCAGGTATGGGGTCGGCACCTATTGTTGCGGCAGCTGCCCGTACGCGGAACCCGGTGCGTCAGGCTTTGGTATCATCCAGTGGAACTTTCTGGGATACAGTTGTTATCTGTGCCCTTACCGGATTGGTATTAGTCAGTAGTATTATTGCTCATCCCGATATTGACCATACACAGGGAGCAGCATTAACGAAAGCGGCATTCGATAAGATTCCTGTTGTAGGACCTGTTATTTTATCTGTCGGCATTGTAACTTTTGCATTTTCTACCATACTTGGGTGGTCTTATTATGGCGAAAAAGCTGTAGAATATCTGGGAGGACGCAAATGGATACTTTTCTACCGTATTATCTGGGTAGGGATTGTATATATAGGATCAGTGAATGCACTGGATTTAGTATGGAACTTTTCCGATTGTATGAATGCACTTATGGCCATTCCTAACCTGATTTCTTTATTACTGCTTTCGGGTGTTCTAGTGAAAGAAACTAATAAGTATTTATGGTCGGATTCAAAGAAATTAGACGAAAGAGACGACAACAACTAGTTAAGTACAGGCCTACAATAATATGCAGGCCTGTAAATATAGCTTTATACAATAAAACTTCTCAGTAAAGCAATCTCATCTTTCCACCTTGCATCATCAGGTGTTTCGAGTATCAACGGCATATTATCAAACCGAAGGTCGTTCATCACCTGTTTTCCTCGGTTTTTCCAAGAGTCAAGCTGTTTTCGCCCTAACTTTCTGAT
>DAMCMT010000035.1:36497-43117 GCA_032108265.1 Bacteroides sp. | reverse complement strand
ATCCAGCAGGGAGATAAACTCAAAGGTTGCTTTGTAACGGATTCGTTCGGCAAAGCCGGGTGCAGGTTTATTCAACAGTTCGCTTACCTGTCCGAAGAAAGTCTGGAATTTATATTTATTATCAAGAACATCCGAGAGAATCTGTTCCATACTCATTTCGGGTACAGTTTCCTCACCCAGTTCGGGCAACACATTCGAGATATAGTCGGCGAATACTTTGTTGGGTGAGATAATCAGTATATCGCCCGAAGTCAACGTATCCTTGTGAGCATATAGCAAATAAGCCACCCGGTGAAGTGCGATGGAAGTTTTACCCGAGCCTGCAACTCCCTGGATGATAAGCACGGATGCATCATCATTACGGATAATACGGTTCTGCTCGCGCTGAATGGTGGCGACGATATTTTTCATCTTATCATCGGCATTAGCACTCAACTCTTTCTGGAGTACATCATCATGAACGGTAACAGAGCTTTCAATCATGTATTCCATGATTCCGTTCCGGATGCGGTATTGACGTTTCATAGATATATCTCCATCAATTTGCCCGTTCGGAGAAAGATAAGAAGCAGCACCCAGTTCATAATCATAAAACATTCCCGAAATAGGAGCGCGCCAATCGTAAATAAGATTCTTCTGAGACTTTCCGTCGTAAAATGTATGAATACCTATATATATAGATTGAGCGATACCTCCGGTTGTATTATTCTCCCTGAAATCTATGCGGCCGAAATATGGAATATTCAGTAACCGGCTCAGGCGGTTACGCAGGGCAATCACGCTATCGCCCACCATAAGTACATTCAGGATATTCTCGCGCACAGAACGTTTTTCCTGCGCATCCGTATCCATACGGCTTTCCCAAAGATATACCTTTCGTTCCTGCAAAGCTTCTTCGTGCCCGCGTATGGATTGGTTGATGTCGTCGATGGTATCCCGGAGTTTCTGTTCAATCTCTTTGAGATACAATCTTTCCTGCTTCTCGGTTTGGTTAAATGCCATAGGTGTAATGTGTAATTGATAAAAAAAGGATTGCAAAGTTACTATATATCATATTGATACGGAATAGCCATTTATAGCTATATGCAGCAAAGGTAGAATAACAGCAATAGATGCCATTGGAAATAATGGACATTTTGATGCAGTATTCCGGTACTATCACCATTTATTAAGAAAATCTTAATTGTAATAGTATGAATACAAGAAAATTATTCCCGGCTTTTATTCTCTTTATTCTCAGTATCACCTTGATAAGCTGTAATGACAATGAAGTAAAAGACTTTATTCTTAATTATGATTCGTTCGACATACCCATTAACAGTCATCGTCCTGTCTATATTGAAAGTGGAAACAGAGACTATAAAATACAGGTAGAGAAGCCTGATTTACTTGAAGTCGAAATAGATTTGGAATCACCCTACGGAGGTGGATATATAAATATTTCACCTAAAGAAAAAGGTGAAACCACAATTAATATAACCGACAATATCACTCAGGAATCGTATGAACTAAAGATCAAAATAACAGATAGTTGCGCGGAATTTGGTCTGGGTACTTTCGATCATCCGGCTTTATCAACAGTTTCCACTATTATACTTAGAAATAACAATGAAAAGAATGCCTATTTCCTGAAATGGAACGGATTAACTGAACAAGTGGACGTAGCAGCAGAAGGAAAATACAGTTTCAGTTTAGAAGAAGGCAACAGATACCTTACGTTAACTTATGTCAGTGATGAGAACGGAAAATTTACAGATGCAGAAATACCACCAACCCCACATACATTTCTGATTACCAAAGACGAACCGGGAGCTTTATACCTATTAGATAATAGTTTATCTCTAAACTGGAATATACCCAATATTAATAGTCGTGAGTCTCCGCCACCAACCGGATATTATATGAAAATAAAGGAAACAGGAACCGATTACGAAGTATGGGGGAATGTAGAAAAAGTGCCATTAATTCCCGTAGGACTATTTGATTAAGAATGGAAGGGTTATAAAATAAAAAAGGAGTCACGCCTGACTCCAACCTTTGTTAACCTTAAATCTAATACTATGAAAAACACATTACAAAGATACGGACTTTACACATATCTCCAAATTTCCAAGCAAAAAACCAGTGTTTTATAACATGTTTTTAAGATTTGCATATTCCGTTAACATTTTACCGGTAGGGGTATATCATAAATCTGCTTTCGTCACCCCGAGCGAAGCCGAGGGGCCTACTAGGCAGCTCAGAAAACTTGTGTCTGGGTAGGCCCCTCGGCTTCGCTCGGGGTGACGATGCAATAACTTATAACACACCCATTCGGTATGATTTCAAAAAAAAGTAAGGAAAGTTTTGGTAATTCAAACATAGTGCTTATATTTGCTGCCGAAATAGAACAAAAAACAATGAATAAACAATTAGTAAATACATATTGGTGGCGCTTCTTACAACTCCATAAAGTCGTAAGGTAGCAGTCTCGTGTATATACTATAAACAGAATACAATTAAGAGCCCCGCCGCACCTGCGACGGGGCTCTTTCGTTTTTTAAGAACTTAGAAATATAAACTTAAACTCATGAACTATCGTGTAGACAAAGACGGTTATTACGGAGAATTCGGCGGAGCATACGTGCCCGAGATTCTTCACAAATGCGTGGACGACCTCCAGAAAGCATATGTCGGTATCCTTGAAAGTGATGAATTCCAAAAAGAGTATCTATCGTTACTCCGCGACTATGCCGGCCGGCCATCATCACTTTACCATGCCCGGCGCCTGTCCGAAAAGTACGGCTGCCACATCTACCTGAAACGTGAAGACCTGAACCATACAGGCTCGCACAAAATCAATAATGCCCTTGGACAGATACTTGTTGCCCGGTATATGGGCAAAACACGAATCATTGCCGAAACAGGAGCGGGACAACACGGTGTAGCCACCACCACTGTATGCGCACTGATGAACATGGAGTGCATCGTGTATATGGGAAAGACCGACGTGGAACGCCAGCACATTAACGTAGAGAAAATGAAAATGCTGGGAGCCACGGTGATACCTGTAACATCGGGCAATATGACACTGAAAGACGCTACCAACGAAGCCATACGCGACTGGTGTTGTCATCCCTCCGACACTTTTTATATTATTGGTTCAACTGTAGGTCCTCATCCCTACCCCGATATGGTTTCGAGATTACAGTCCGTTATCAGTGAAGAAATTAAGAAACAGCTACCCGGCTTCCGGAACCGCGATTACCCCGATTACCTCATAGCCTGCGTAGGCGGAGGCAGTAACGCCGCCGGAACAGTGTATCATTACCTGGAAGAACCCCGTACCAAAATTGTACTGGCCGAAGCCGGCGGAAAAGGTGTTCATACCGGAATGACAGCCGCTACCATCAAACTCGGCAAAACAGGAATCATACACGGTTCGCGCACATTCGTAATCCAGAACGAAGACGGACAAATAGAAGAACCGTACTCTATCTCGGCCGGATTAGATTATCCCGGTATCGGCCCCATCCATGCCAACCTGGCCGCAAAGAAACGGGCCGAGGTTATCGCAGTGGATGATGATGAGGCAATTGAAGCAGCCTTCGAACTCACCCGCCTGGAAGGTATAATCCCGGCACTGGAATCGGCCCACGGACTGGGTGCGTTAAAGAAGCTAACGTTCCAGCCGGAAGATGTAGTTGTACTGACACTTTCGGGAAGAGGAGATAAAGACATACATACATTCCTGGATTATAAACTATAAAATAACTCTTTATATTTAAATCCCGATATGGAACAAAAAAGTTTCACAGTATGAAACAAAGAGTTTCACAGTATGAAACAGAGAGTTTCACAGTATGAAACAAAGAGTTTCACGGTATGAAACAAAGCGAATGATAAAACTATATTGAAATATAAGAACCTTATGGAAGCAAAAATAAAAACCCATACCTTTACCACCAGGCACCGGAAAGTCCTGGGCGATTTACATACACCTGTAAGCATTTACCTGAAAGTGCGCGACCTCTACCCGCAGTCGGTACTGATGGAAAGTTCCGATTATCATGCCGGCGAAAACAGCTTGTCGTTCATCGCTTTGTGTCCCTTGGCAAGTATCGGAATCAATAACAATACCGTTACGACTTTATATCCAGATAATTCGCGGACAGAAACTCCGCTGACCAGTGAATACAATGTAGAGAAAGCGATGAATAGCTTTATCAGCCAGTACAAAGTAACCGGAGAACATGCCGACGTATGCGGATTGTACGGATATACCACTTTCAATGCCGTAAAATACTTCGAACGGATTCCGGTAAAAGAAAGCCATGACGAAATGAATGACGCACCGGATATCCTGTATATCTTATATAAATACGTGATTGTATTCAACCATTTCAAGAACGAACTCACGTTGGTCGAAATGCTTAGCGAAGGGGAAGAGAGTAAACTGAACGAAGTGATTTCTGCCATTGAGAACCGTAACTTCGCATCTTACAACTTCTCCGTAACCGGCCCGGCAACCAGTCCGATTACCGACGAAGAGCATAAAGCGAACGTGCGCCGGGGAATCGCCCACTGCCTGCGTGGGGATGTTTTCCAGATTGTTCTTTCCCGCCGGTTTATACAGCCTTATTCGGGCGACGATTTTAAAGTGTACCGTGCCCTGCGCAGTATCAACCCCTCTCCTTACCTCTTCTACTTCGATTTCGGGGGGTACCGTATCTTCGGTTCTTCACCCGAAACCCATTGCAAAATAGAAAACCGCAAAGCTTACATCGATCCCATTGCCGGAACTACCCGCCGTACCGGAAATGCGATGAAAGACAAAGAACTAACCGAAGCCTTACTGAGCGACCCCAAAGAAAATGCGGAGCATGTAATGTTGGTAGACCTTGCCCGAAACGACCTTAGCCGCAACTGCCACGATGTAAAAGTGGTATTCTATAAAGAACCTCAGTATTACAGCCATGTGATTCACCTCGTATCGCGGGTTTCGGGCATGATGAACGATGACGCTGATAGTATTGAAACATTTATCGATACTTTTCCGGCGGGTACTTTAAGCGGCGCTCCCAAGGTAAAAGCCATGCAACTGATATCCGAAATCGAGCCCCACAACCGGGGTGCTTACGGAGGTTGCATCGGCTTCATCGGATTGAATGGCGAACTGAAACAGGCTATTACCATACGTACATTCGTGAGCCGTAACAATGAATTATGGTATCAGGCGGGAGGTGGAATTGTAGCCGGTAGCAACGATGAATACGAGTTGCAGGAAGTGAATAATAAACTCGGTGCCTTGAAAAAGTCTATCGACATTGCGGGAGAGTTATTAAATTGATAATTCAAAATGGAAAATTGAAAATTATGGATAAGATATTAATACTGGACAATTACGACTCATTCACTTACAACTTGTATCATCTGATTCGCGAATGCGGCTGCAAGGATATCGAAGTAGTCCGGAACGACCAAATAAATTTGGATGATGTGGAGCAATTCGATAAGATTGTACTTTCTCCCGGCCCGGGTATACCCGAAGAAGCGGGGTTACTATTACCCATTATCCGCCGCTATGCACCAACCAAAAGCATACTGGGCGTCTGCCTGGGGCATCAGGCAATCGGCGAAGCTTTCGGCGCGAGTCTGGAGAACCTGACTGAGGTATATCACGGCATACAAACACCCATAAACATTATAGGCAGCGACTATATATTCGAAACATTAAGTACTCAGGTTCTCGTCGGGCGTTATCATTCATGGGTAGTGAGTCCGGATAATTTCCCCGGCGACCTTATTGTTACCGCCCGTAGCCAGGAGAATCAAATCATGGCATTGAAACACCGCGATTACGATGTACACGGTATTCAATTCCATCCTGAGTCCATTCTGACTCCGCAGGGAAAAACCATTATCGATAACTTTATAAAAAGATAAACCATGAAACAGATACTACACAAATTATTCGAGCATCAATATCTCGGACGGGACGAAGCCCGGGAGATACTCCAGAATATAGCACTGGGAAAATATAACGACGTACAGGTAGCATCGCTGATTACCGTATTCCTGATGCGCAACATTACTGTAGAAGAGATTTGCGGATTCCGCGATGCCCTGCTCGAAATGCGTGTTCCGGTAGACCTGAGCGAATATGAACCCATCGACATAGTTGGTACTGGTGGCGACGGGAAGAACACCTTCAATATATCGACAGCCGCCTGTTTTGTACTGGCCGGCGCCGGATACCGGGTAGTGAAGCACGGTAATTACGGTGCGACATCGGTAAGCGGCGCCAGTAATGTAATGGAACAGCACGGCGTTAAGTTCACTTCGGATATGGATAAGCTCCGGAAAAGTATGGATACATCGAACATGGCGTTTCTGCACGCTCCGCTTTTCAGTCCGGCCATGAAAGCAGTGGCGCCCGTGCGGAAGCAACTGGCGGTACGTACTTTCTTCAATATGCTAGGGCCGTTGGTTAATCCGGTAATACCGAAATACCAATTGCTGGGAGTGTATAATCTTCCGTTGCTGCGCCTGTACAGTTATACGTTCCAGGAAACAAACAGCCGGTTTGCAGTGGTACATAGCCTCGACGGATACGATGAAATATCGTTGACAAGCGAGTT
>DAMCMT010000035.1:19961-36487 GCA_032108265.1 Bacteroides sp. | reverse complement strand
CCAGCAACATCACCGAAAAGATTTATACGCCCGAAAGCCTGGGCTTTACCCGCTACCATGAAGAGCAACTGGATGGTGGTGAAACTCCGGAAGATGCAGCACAGATATTCGATAATGTGCTTGCCGGTAAAGCTACGGCGGCACAAAAGGATGTGGTAGTAGCCAATGCGGCATTCGGAATACAGGTAATTTGCCCGGAAAAGTCTATTGAAGAATGCATCGCTATCGCCCGCGAATCTCTGGATAGCGGAAAGGCGTTGAGTAATTTCAGGAGATTTGTGGAAGTGAATTCGTGAGTTTTCACCACAGAGTACACAGAGTTTCACTGAGTTTCTTAATTGCGATGCCGCATGGAAACCGAAAACTCTGTGAAACTCTGTGTACTCTGTGGTGAATATTAATAAATATGAAATATGAATAAACAAGATATATTAAGCGAAATCATCGCCAACAAACGTTTCGAAATCGACTTTCAGAAACAAAGCGTTTCGCTGGAGCAGCTTCAGAACAGCCTGACTGATAAATCAGCCAAACGTTCTATGAAAGCCTCTTTACAGGAAAACCCACCCGGAATTATTGCCGAATTTAAGCGTCGTTCTCCTTCGAAAGGCTGGATTAATAAAGAAGCCGGAATACAGGAAATCATACCTGCATACGAGCTGGCCGGTGCCGCAGCACTATCCATCCTTACAGATGAAAAATTCTTCGGCGGTACGCTGCTGGATATAAAAACGGCACGACCGCTTACGAACCTTCCCATCCGGAAAGATTTCATAGTTGACGAATACCAGTTGTACCAGGCCAAAATAGTTGGTGCCGATGCCGTACTGCTTATTGCCGCCGCACTATCCGTCGAGAAGTTCCGGATACTTATGGAGAAGGCTCATGAACTCGGACTTGAAGTTTTGCTGGAAATACATAGCGAAGACGAACTCGAATACATCAGCCCGGAGGTAGATATGGTCGGGGTCAATAACCGCAACCTCGGAAGTTTCCACACCGATATCCGGAATTCGTTCCGGTTGGCCGAACTGCTACCACAGGATACGGTTCTGGTATCCGAAAGCGGAATTTCCGCGCCCGAAAACATACAGGAATTAAAAAAAGCCGGATTCAGCGGATTCCTGATTGGAGAAACTTTTATGAAAACAGATAACCCGGGAGATACCTTGCGGAATTTCATCCGGAATATGGATACAGAGAAATGATTCATGATAAGATTATAAAGGTTTGCGGCATGCGGGATGGCGATAACATCCGCCGGATTGAAGCAATGGAGGTCGACTGGCTGGGGTTTATCTTCTATCCGGGCTCACCGCGTTGCATCGAAAGTATGCCCGGTTACATGCCTCAACGGGCAAAACGTGTCGGCGTATTTGTAAACCAGGATAAAGCAGAGATTGAAGTAATAACCGACCGTTTTTCACTCGATTACATTCAGCTTCACGGGAAAGAATCGCCCGAATACTGTCAGAACCTCCGGTTGGCCGGTAAGAAAGTAATAAAAGCATTTCCCATCAAAACAGTCCGGGATATCGGGGCAACCACCGGATACGAAGGCTGTTGTAACTACTTTCTTTTTGATACCAAATGCGAACAGCACGGAGGTTCAGGATGTCAGTTTGATTGGGAAATTCTGTCTGCATATACCGGTCAAACCCCTTTTCTGCTAAGTGGCGGTATTAACCAGTACAGCGCGCGGGCATTAAAAGAATTACAACACCCGATGCTTGCCGGATTCGACATCAACAGCCGTTTCGAAATATCGCCGGGAATGAAAGACCCGGAAAGAATTCAGTTTTTCCTGAACGAATTATCATAAACAAGAATAAATAAAAGAATACAACCATGAACAGAATAAATAAACTCTTCAGCGAGAAGAAAAGCAATGTCTTTTCCATTTACTTTTGTGCCGGACACCCTACTTTGGAAAATACCGCCGACACCATCCGCACCCTCGAAAAGAACGGCGTCGATATGATTGAAATAGGTATACCTTTCAGCGACCCGATGGCCGATGGTGTGGTTATCCAGAATGCAGCCACCTGCGCACTGAGAAACGGAATGTCGCTTCGTTTACTTTTCGAACAATTGAAGGATATACGCCAAACCGTACAAATACCATTGCTGTTTATGGGTTATCTGAACCCCATCATGCAATATGGATTCGACGAGTTTTGCAGGAAATCCATCGAGTGCGGAATCGACGGTGTTATAATCCCCGACCTTCCTTTCCGGGATTACCAGGAGTTTTATCGTCCGATAGCCGAAAAATACGATTTCAAAATAATTATGCTGATTACACCCGAAACAAGTGAAATTCGTATACGCGAAATAGACGATAACACGGATGGTTTTATATACATGGTTTCATCGGCCGCTACAACCGGAGCACAAAAAGAATTCGACGAACAGAAACAATCTTACTTCAGGAAGATAGAAAGTTTGAACCTGAAAAATCCGCGTATGGTAGGATTCGGGATAAGCAACAAAAGCACTTTTGATGCCGCGTGCAAATACTCATCCGGGGCCATTATCGGTAGCCGCTTCGTGAATTTACTGGAAGAACTGAGAAATCCGGATGAAGCTATCAAACGACTGAAAGAGATTCTAACGAAGGAGTGAGGTATTCTTTCATATTGTCACCAATTACACATTTTTTCGATATTTACCAGGCATATACCCTAAATAAATCAGGAATAATCTGTATTTTTGCATACAATTTATCATAACCCATTCAGATTATGAGGAAAAAATCTCCTTCCGTCCTGTTGATATATACCGGTGGTACCATTGGTATGATTGAGAATCCGGAAACCGGAACACTCGAAAGCTTTAATTTCGAACACTTGCTTAACCAGGTACCCGAATTAACCCGTTTCGATTGCAAGATTTCGTCATATCAATTCGACCCCGCTATCGATTCATCTGATATGGAGCCTGCTTTGTGGGCAAAACTGGTTAAAATAATTACGGACGATTACGATAAATACGATGGTTTTGTAATTCTTCACGGAACCGATACTATGTCGTACACGGCTTCTGCCCTGAGCTTTATGCTCGAAAACCTCAGTAAGCCCGTTATACTTACAGGTTCGCAACTTCCCATCAGTACCCTGCGTACTGACGGGAAGGAAAATCTGATTACCGCCCTGGAAATAGCTTCGGCGGTAAATGAAGATGGTAGTCCGGTTGTGCCCGAAGTTTGCATATTTTTCGAAAACCATCTGATGCGCGGTAACCGCACCATCAAAGCCAACGCCGAGAACTTCAATGCATTCCGTTCAAACAATTACCCGCCTCTGGCGCGGGTAGGAATACATATTAAATACGAAACGGGACTCATCCGCAAACCCGACCCTTCAAAGCCTCTGAAGCCACATTATCTGTTCGATACGAATGTGGTTATATTGACTCTGTTCCCCGGAATCCAGGAGGAAATTATTTCTTCGCTTCTACATGTTCCCGGCATTAAAGCGGTTGTACTCAAAACATACGGTTCGGGGAATGCACCGCAGAAAGAATGGCTTATCCGCGAATTAAAGGAAGCGACAGACCGGGGAATAATCATCGTAAATATAACTCAATGTACCACCGGAGCAGTGGAAATGGAAAGGTATGAAACGGGGATACATCTGCTGGAAGCCGGTGTTATCAGTGGTTATGACAGTACTCCGGAAGCGGCTGTTACAAAATTGATGTTTCTGCTTGGGCATGGGCTCAGTAATTCTGAGGTACGCCGGTTGATGGATTCAAATTTGGCGGGTGAGATAACCAAATAATGTCAAGCCGACTGTACAGATTATTTCCCACATTTACCTTTCTTTTTATCATACCTACAGTAAATTAATCAGTCTATTTATCTATTTTTTTAAAAATTGCAATAAGTATTAAAAGAATAAAGAAATATGTTTTATATTTGCATTGAGAAATAAATAGGGATAGAGAACATTTACAATACTTAATACTATATGAAGAAGAGAATCATGCTCATCGATGACAAAGAATCCATCGCAAAAGTTGTCTCGATTTATCTTAGCAAAGAATATGATTTCGTGTATTTTGAAAATCCAATAAAAGCTATTGACTATCTGCAGAAGGGAGAATTTCCCGATCTTATCATATCAGATATCCGTATGCCCGAAATGATGGGTGATGACTTTCTGAGATACATGAAAAAGAATGATCTTTTCAAATCAATTCCTATTATCATGCTATCAAGCGAAGAGAGTACCAGTGAACGAATAAAGCTATTAGAAGAAGGTGCTGCCGATTATATTCTTAAACCTTTTAATCCCATGGAATTAAAAGTTCGCATTAAGAAAATTATCTGACAAGAGTATATATAATATGCAGTATCTTATATATATCGGGAAGGACAAAAACAATACAAAATATTTTTCTGAATTATCGCCCAAAAGTACATTTTATCCGGTTACCTCGACAAATAAAGCGGTTGCTTTAATGGATAAAATAGAGAATGAGGAAGATATTATTGTTTTTTACGAACATACCGAAAAGGCAAAGGATATTTCTGAGATTGAACTTCTCAGAAATAATTATCCGCTTATATATATGATATTGGTAATCGACGCATTGCAGCCGGAAGACAGCCGCGATTATTTGAAAGCCGGCATAAATAATACAGTAACACCTACTGTAGAGCAGCAAACAATAACCGATATCATTCAGTTTCACGAAAAAAGAAAACTGGAACATACTGTTCAAAAGAAAGACAGGAAAGAAAGTATTAAAACTTTTAAGCTACCTATCTGGAAAAGGTGCTTTGATATTGTGTTTTCATCATTTGCTATCATCTTTCTTTCACCACTGTTAGTACTCACTGCTATTGCTATCCGGGTTGAAAGTAAGGGAGCTGTTATTTATAAGTCAAAAAGAGTGGGAAGTAACTATCTGATTTTTGATTTCCTTAAATTCCGCTCGATGTACACAGGGGCCGATAAGCACCTGAAAGATTTTAACCAACTGAATCAGTATCAATTTGATGATCTCGATAGTGAAACCTCCGAAACAGGAAACGGATTATATGGCGATGATGATGAAATAAATGAAGACGAAATTGTACTCATTTCCGACGATTTTGTCATCTCCGAACAAGACTATATACATCAAAGAGCTAAAGAACAAAAGAATTCGTTCGTAAAACTGGAAAACGATCCGCGCATCACCAAGGTCGGGCGTATTATCCGTAAATACAGTATTGACGAACTTCCTCAACTTTTCAATATATTGAAAGGTGATATGTCGGTCGTAGGTAACAGACCACTCCCCTTGTATGAAGCCGAATTGCTGACCAGCGATGAATACATTGACCGTTTTATGGCCCCTGCCGGACTTACCGGCTTATGGCAGGTAGAAAAGCGTGGCGATTCCGGAAGAATGTCGGCAGAAGAACGTAAGCAATTGGACATCAAATATGCTAAGACGTTTTCCCTCAAAATGGATATAAAGATTATTTTAAAGACAATAACTGCCTTTGTACAAAAAGAAGATGTTTAATCTAATTCAGGAAAAGCCATGATTCATACAATTATCAGCATAGCAGATGACATATTATTTCTGCTGATGGCAATATCAGTTCTTTACCTTTTCATATTTGCCTTTGCTTCCCTGTTTAAAGTTAAAATAAAATATCCGAAAACCAATAAGAAATACAGGTATGCTGTACTCTTTCCGGCATATAAAGAAGATAAAGTAATTCAATCATCAGTTTCTTCATTTATGCAACAGAGTTATCCGGCTGATTCATACGAAATAATCGTGATCTCGGACCAAATGCAGGAACAGACGAATGAAGCGCTTATGCAAATGGGAGCCACAGTTATTAAAGCTAATTACAAGGATAGTTCAAAGGCAAAAGCATTGCATCTGGCAATGAATACCCTGGACGAAACAAAATACGATGCTGTTGTTATCATGGATGGAGACAACTTGGTTGAGCCCAACTTCCTGGAAGAAGTAAATAAAGCCTACGATGCCGATATTAAAGCTATTCAGACTCACCGAAAAGCAAAGAATTGTAATACACCTACAGCGACATTGGACGCAGTGAGTGAAGAGATAAATAATTCTATTTTCCGTAAAGGACATGTAAAGCTAGGATTCTCGTCTGCATTAATTGGATCGGGAATGACCTTCGAATATAAATGGTTCAAGAAAAATATATTCAAAGTTTCCACAGCCGGTGAAGATAAAGAATTGGAAGCTTTACTGTTAAGACAGGAAATCTATATCGAATACCTGGAACATGTAAATGTTTACGATGAGAAAGTTCCAAAAGATGCTGCTTTTTACAATCAACGTCGCCGATGGCTGGCATCGCAATATGGCATATTGGGCAGAACCATTAAAGATTTACCCCAGGCCATATTATCGGGCAACTGGGATTACGCAGATAAGATATTCCAATGGATGATGCTTCCCCGGGTAATTCTTTTAGGATTAGCCGGTGTTCTTACCATTGTTGTTACTTTATACGATTGGACATTCTCAATCAAATGGTGGATTTTGTTGTTTGTACTGGCTTTGAGCCTCTGCATGGCAATACCCGATTATCTGGTTGATAAAAACTTTACCCGCTCGATAAAGAAAGTGCCCTGGCTGGGGTTTCTTATGTTCCTGAATTTATTCCGACTACGGGGCGTAAATAAAAAGTTTATTCATACCGAACACGAATAAGCCGGTTCCAATAATAACTTTCCGTCATATGGCAGATTTAAAAGAGAAGATTAAGCAAAACCCTAAATTAAAAAAATGGGTACATAACTTTATCATGCACCCGGTAAAAACCCGCCCGCAATGGTGGATACGGTTATTCTATTTTACATATCTGAAAAGAGGTAAGGGTTCTGTAATTTATCGCAGTGTCAGAAAGGATTTGCCTCCGTTCCGGAAATTTTCTTTAGGTAAATATTCGGTAGTCGAAGATTTTAGCTGCCTGAATAATGCTGTAGGCGATCTGATTATCGGCGATTATACCCGCATCGGACTTAGAAATACCATCATCGGGCCCGCATTTATTGGGAGTCATGTTAACCTGGCACAAAATATTACTGTTACAGGGCTAAACCATAACTTTGAAAATATTGAGATTCCGATTGATCAACAGGGAGTCGATACAGTTCCTGTTACCATCGAAGATGATGTATGGGTAGGTGCCAATGCCGTAATCCTGCCCGGAGTAACGATTGGCAAGCATAGTGTAGTAGCTGCAGGAAGTATCGTCAGCCGGTCTATTCCCCCCTACTGTGTATGTGCAGGTATACCGGCCAAAATAATTAAGCAATATGATTTCGAAAAAAAAGAATGGCTAAAAGTCAATAAATAACTATTATCAGGTAGTAATCATTGTAGAATACCTATAATAAGTGATTGCACCGGATAATAAATGAGTGTATCTTTGCACTCACAGAATTGAATATTAGTCATAATTTTATTACGTAACCATTTTACTATAAATAGATTACCCGTCGAAGTGATTCGCCGGGTTTTTTTATTAATACAAATATCATGTTGTAGAACATATGAAAAGATTACAATTATATTATATTGGCATTTGTTAAATTTAAGAGAATAATTATCTTTGCTCCTAACAACAACTAATTATTTACTACTATGATTAAACGCAAAATTGCCATTAACAGGGTAATTGCACAGTGTGCATGTATCCTTTTTTCGTTCTCATCATGTGTTAACGATATTCAAAAAGAAGAGGAAGATTCCGTAAAACAAGTAACCCTCTCACCCAGGATTCAGCAAAACAAGAACAGTACAGATGAAAATGAGTTCAACAATAATGATGAAATTGGAGTATATATATTAACAAATTCTTCTAATCTGGACGAAGAACGATATATTGATAATATGCGTTTTACTTATACTGCAACCAATGGATTTCAGCCCGAAGTACCTGTGTTTTTTCCCGAAGACAGTAAAACTTGCGATTTCATATGCTACTACCCTTATCAAAGTAAAGGTATAGCGAAGAATGGTACTACAATGGAAGTTAAAACACATTCGAATCAAAATGAGCGTAAAAAATTCGATGAGTCTGATTTTATGACAGCTTTCTCATCACAAGTATCCCCCACTAATCAGGGAGTTGACCTAACTTTCGTACATAAATTATCTAAGCTGAATATTATAATAGAACCCGAAACCGGGTTTACAGCCGATCAGCTTCTGGAAATGAATCCGTCAGTTACAATAAAAGATGTATACACTAATGCTGTATACGATTTTTTAGATGACTCTTTTAAAAGTCATAACACCATTTCTGATGTACAGCCTTATGGAAACTGGATGGTAGAAGATGGAAAACTGGTTGGCAAAACAGCCATATTAGTTCCTCAAGAATTTGCCGATCAGCATGTACTTCTCGAAATAAGACTACAAAACAGAGAATTCCAATATGTAACAGAAGCATGTGAACTTAAAAGTGAACGCCCGGAAGATCTTATTGTCAAACTTGTCTCTGATGAGCAATCATTAAGATGTACCTTAAGAACTTCTATTAGCGGATGGGGAAAGCCAGAAGAAAAGAAGGTCGTTGCAAATGAAGTTTCAACCTCAATTAAATTGAGTACAATAACATTCACCGATTCCAATGTTTACCAGGTAATAAATAAAGGTAAGAAAGTTGCCGAGATCGCTAAAGAATACCTTCTGGGTAAAAACATTGACTGCCAAGCGATTGTAGTATATCCGGCAATTAATGGGGAAACAGATTTAAGTAAAGGTATAGTGGCAAGCATAATAAATGAAACAGATAAAAAACATGGAGGAAGTGTAGCCTGGAACATTTCAGATAACAGCCTGACATATACGGAAGGAAATTCGAATGTTTTCACGCACATTTACATTACCGGGAATGGAGAAATTCAAACCGTACGTCCGGCAGATGCTTTACAAATACAGGCAAAGCCGGATGTAATAACCGATAACCGGGGAACGGAAACGATTGTTTACCCGATAGTTAAAATTGGCACACAATACTGGATGAGAGGAAACCTGAAAGCAACTAAGTACACTGATGGAAGCGATATTTTAAACTCAAAAGATTTTCAGGATACGGAGGCTAAATATGCCGAGCAATATGGATATTACTTCTATAATTCGGTTGCTGTAAATTCCGAACTATTTTCACCGTCGGGTTGGAGAGTGGGAAATACTTCAGACTGGCAAAAATTACAACAATACATTCAGGATGATGCCTCAGTACTGAAAAATAGTAAAACAGCCTGGGCTAGTCCGACACAACCAATTACAAATTATTCAGGATTTAATGTTGTGGGAACCGGATATTATAATAAAAACGCTTACACATCCGGAGGTAAGCAAGTTTGTTTCTGGAGAATGAATAATAACAGCCCTTATACCACTAACGGATATATTATGCTGGAAGCCAGTACCAATATCCTTAAAACTCAAACCAATATAAACGCATTGGGATTATGCGTTCGATGCATCCGGGAATAATATATCCCGGATTCTTTAAAACGGTAAAGGCCCTTCGCCCACTCCTCCGAACTGATTATCTGTTTCTATTGGTGGTGCAGGGGCGGGTATATTGTTTAGTTTTGATCCTAACATTGCACCTTCATCCGGAAGTGGAATAATCATATCCTGATCCGGATTTTGGAACCGTGCGAACTCCCCTTTAAATCGAAGAAGTACATCGCCGGTAGCACCGTTACGGTGCTTAGCAATTATAATTTCGGCCATTCCCCGTAAGTCTCTGCCATCCTCCGTCTGGTAAATTTTATAGTATTCCGGACGGTGGATGAAACATACCATATCGGCATCCTGCTCAATAGCGCCGGATTCGCGAAGATCGCTCAATTGAGGTCGCTTACCCTCAATACCTTCACGGCTCTCCACACCACGATTCAACTGGGATAAGGCTATAATTGGAATATTTAATTCCTTGGCTAATCCTTTCAGTGAACGAGAGATTGTACTTACTTCTTCCTGGCGGCTACCAAAAGACATACCACTGGCATTCATTAGTTGAAGGTAGTCAATAATGATAATTTTAACTCCATGTTCACGAACTAAACGCCGGGCTTTTGTTCTTAATTCAAAAACCGATAAAGATGGGGTATCATCCACATAAAGCGGAGAATCAATCAGATCTTTCAGTTTATAATCCAATTGTTGCCATTCATAGGCAGCCAACTGCCCGCTTTTTATTTTTTCACCCGGTATCTCGCAGACATTCACAATTAAACGGTTTACCAACTGCACATTACTCATTTCCAAAGAAAAGACGGCAACAGGATGTCTGAAATCAACCGCAATATTACGGGCCATTGAGAGAACAAATGCCGTTTTACCCATGGCAGGACGTGCTGCAATAATTACCAAGTCTGAATTTTGCCAACCCGAAGTCATTTTATCAAGTTGGGTAAATCCGCTCTCAAGTCCACTTAAACCATCGGTACGTGCTGCAGCTTTTTGTAATAAGGCATACGCTTCCTGAATAACAGGATTAATCTGCGTATAATCCTTTTTCATGTTCTGCTGCGAAATTTCGAACAAACGACCTTCAGCTTCCTGCATCAGGTCATCCACGTCCATAGTTTCGTCGAAAGCCTTAGTTTGTACATTGCTTGTAAAGGTAATCAGTTCCCGGGCCAGATGCTTTTGCGCAATAATACGTGCATGATATTCAATATGTGCCGACGAAGCAACCCGACTACTCAATTGTGTGATATAAAACGGCCCGCCTACATCTTCCAAATCACCTTTTTTCCGCAATTGTTCCGTTACAGTAAGGATATCTACCGGTTCCTGGTGAACAGCTAAGTCGGTAATTGCCGAATAAATTAGTTGATGAGAGTGCTCATAAAATGATTCGGGTCTTAATATCTCACTTACCAGCGAATAAGCATCCTTTTCAATCATTAATGCTCCGAGTACAGCCTCTTCAAGTTCTCGGGCCTGGGGTTGTACACGGCCATAATCGCCTATCGGTTGTATCCTTTGTCTGGTATTCCGGTTATTTCTTCTTTGTTCAGCCATTCTGTTTGTTTCATGAATACGGAATAAGATTCCGTTATTATCTATCGGTTTGCAAAGATAGTATTCCCGCAGTAAAAAGAGGTTGGATAATACCATATATTTATTCATTCAGTTTCAACAACGGGTTGTTAATTAACGCATAATTTGTTATATCTTTGCACCCAAGATTTATAGTTTAATCAAAACCCTACAGAAATGAGGGAAACGGGATTGACCCGCACGGTGTAGGGGCAGGCCTTGTGTCTGCCCTATGAAAATGGTTTGCAATGCATACACCTTGCGGAATACCATGCGGTATGTGGGGCGGACACAAGACCCGCCCCTACGCCATGCGGATCAAAACCCTCAAAACAGAAAAAAATGATCATATTTCCGAATGCAAAGATTAATTTGGGGTTAAATATCACCGAAAAACGTTCGGATGGATACCATAATCTTGAGACTGTTTTTTATCCGGTTCCCTGGGAAGATGCGCTAGAAGTAACCATATCCAAACCAAATAATAACGGCAAGAAATATACACTTCATCTATCTGGAAGAAAAATAGATGATTCTACCGGCGACAACCTGGTGGTAAAAGCATATAAACTATTGGATTCACTGTTCGATTTACCTGCGGTTGACATATATCTCTATAAAAACATCCCATCAGGCGCAGGTCTTGGTGGGGGATCATCAGATGCTGCATCCATGTTTATCGTGCTAAATAAACTATTCGACTTGCAGCTTTCTTCTGCTCAACTCGAAGATTATGCAGGAACACTTGGTGCCGACTGTCCCTTTTTTATTAATAATAAACCTGTCTTTGCTCAAGGTACCGGAAACGTGTTTACTCCAGTCTCACTCAGTTTACAGGATTATCAAATAATTATTATTAAACCGGATGTATTTGTTTCGACCCGGGATGCATTTGCTCAAATTACTCCCCGGAAACCCATTCGCCAAATTACTGATATTATTAGCCATCCGGTTACCGATTGGAAGGATTATCTGATTAATGATTTTGAAGAAAGTGTTTTCTCAAAATATCCCGAAATCCGTGACATTAAAAATATGCTTTATCATAAAGGTGCAATATATGCATCCATGAGCGGTTCCGGTTCATCCGTTTTTGGAATATTCGAGCCTGATGTGGAGATACCTGACACCAAATCTACCCGCTGGAATTCATTTTGCGCCCGGTTAAAATAAAAAAGGAACGCAAGTATTCGCGTTCCTCTTAAAGACATAGCATTATTATATCGAGAAATAGAATTAATACGTTAATCTTATACCAGCCTGCAAGTTAATATTAAATTTATTATCTTTCCGGATAGTCTCTGTTTTTGAACCATCGTCAAAGAAATATGCCACACCCGGTTCGGCATACAGACCTAATTTCTTGGTTATATTATATTGAGCTCCCACACCACCGGCTAAAGAAAATTGCAATGGCTTTACGGTATTTGAATTACTCAAAGTTTTTCCGTGCACACACTTTTCTACGGCACCTCCTCCAGTCAGGTAGGCATTAAATTTATCTGTATTCACGAAACTCCAGTTTATCTTAAGCGGTATACCCACATAATGCAATTTCTGCTCTCCTTCTTTTTTACCATTTTCACCCTGTGTATGAATATCAGATGAAAGATAAGTATAAGTTAATCCGGTTTCCAAAGATATAGATGGAGTTATTCCTTTTCGAACAGATAAACCAAACGTTACAGGTTGCTTATGTTTATAAGTATGTCCATTTATTACAGGTAGTCCATTTTCAAACTGTAATTCATTGTTAGAGATATCTACAAAATCCTTTGAGGGAGACTCATTCATAGAAACAAAATCTTGCATTGACAGACTCCGGGGCTGACTATTTGATGAACCATTATTATTAAGCGAATTTCCACTACCCGAGTTCACTGATAAAGCAACAGCCCATTTCTTCCTGTCTGTAGAGTTGGAAGAAGTTTCAACAGGAAGATGTAACTTATCTTTTCCTGAAGGTCTTCTTATCTGGTTGTTTTCCTTTTTTTCAGCAACAGGTTGGTCGTTGATCACTTCATCCGTTTCTTTGTTCGTGACATTATTTAGATCATCTTCCATATATATTGGTTCCTTCGTTTCAGGAACCTGTTCAACAATCGTCTCAACAACTTCCTCCCGGATCGGTTTTACTACCTGGGCAATAAAAGATTTAGTAGATTTTCCTATTTCCTTTACCGGTTCCGCACGAGACGTTTTATTTTCAACAACCGGAACAGCAGGAATTACATCCGGCACAACTGTAATATCAGGAGCGGATGTCAATCGAATATCTTCTGCTACCGGACTGTGTAGGAAATAGAAACTAATACCCGAAACAGCCAGCAAGAGAACCGCAGCAGCGGCAGCCCAAAATCTTTTTGGGATGATACGTCTCTCCACTGTAGAATGAAGCTCTTTCTGAAGCTTTTCCCAACCATGGGGAGGAGTAGGCTCATCATACTCTATGAGCGCTTCCCGCACCTTCTTCAACCACAATTCATCATCCTTTTTCATATCGTATTCTTTTATTTAGCATATATATTATTTCTTAATTGATCATTTTAAACCGCCTGTCGCGCCATATATTCCTTTATTCTACGCGCCAATGCAGTCTTCGCCCGAAAGAACTGTGAAGCAGATGATTTCTCATTGATTCCGAGCATTCCGGCAATCTCTTTATGAGATTTGTTTTCAAAGACAAAAAGGTTAAACACGGTGCGGTATCCATCGGGAAGTTCATTGATAAAATTCATGAGAACGTTTTGTGGAATAGCTTCTATCTCCGAAACATCCGGATCCAGATAATTATCCGAAATTTCTTCTATTTCTACTGTCCGGCTCATTACATCGTTTTTACGCAATGACTGTAATATAGAATTTATCAGAACCCGTTCCATCCACGCCCTTAGTGAACCTTCGCCTCTCCACGTAAATTTGTCGAAGGAATTGTACATCTTCAAAAAACCATCGTGTAGCATATCCTGTGCCGTATCCCGGTCTCCGGCATAGCGAAGGCATATCCCAAACATTCGCCCGGAAAATCGTTCATAAAGTTCTTTTCGGGCAAGGTTATCTCCCCGTCGGCATCTTTCGGATAGCTCGAATTCTTCCATTCTTTATTTAAAACACATGTTTATTGCTAAAACGCAGGAATTACAAAATTACTGCATCATGATAGGAATAATTTGTTGTTTTTCATTATTTAACATTCATTCATGCAATATTCAGAGGCTATAGGCATTTCCCAATTACCAAAATGAAAGTTTAACGATATAATAATTTCGAAATGAAAAAGATGAAACTAACCTGGAGATGTTTGATTGCAATCTTAATCTTTATCCCATTTATACAATCATGTGAGTTGTCTGATGACAATTATCCATGGAGTGATGCAGATAAGGTAACTATTACTACCATCAAGGCGCTGAATGATACAGAAGATAATGATGAATTCTATTTTCTTATTGATGGTGGAAAAAAAATGTATGCTGATATAAGTATGTACAAATACAATTATGATTTTAAAGACGGGCAACGTGCATTTGTATATGTAAAATTACTTAGTGAAGAAATTCCTGGTTACGACTATAATGCCGAAGTAGTATATATAGAGAATATACTGACCAAGAATGTGATCGATATGGACGAGGAAACTGTAGATAGTATCGGTAACGACAAAATCAATATCATCAAAGCATGGTATGGTGGTGGCCATATTAATATCAATTTCCAATTCAAGGGAACAACTAATCCAAGAGAATTACATATGGTTAATCTGGTAAGGAATCAGATGGAAGAAATTCAGGAAGAAAATGAGTACCTCATTCTCGAATTCCGTCACAATGCATACGATGATTACCAAATTAATGCACTGCAAGGAATAGCTTCTTTCCGTCCACCTTTTGGTACCGATGCAGCAAAACAATACAAAGGGGTTAAAATAAAGACCCATACAATCAACGAAGGTATACAAACAACAACCGTTGATTTCGATAAGCAGGAATCACGAATCATCGATGGAACGGTTATTGGTGTACAATAGAATTTACCTTCCCTGAATAACTAAGTACAGAGACGCAGATGCCACGGAGTCTTAATGTTTCCGGGTATCTGCGTCCTTTTTCTGCTACATTTACGTCACCGCCTGAAGCGCACCCAACGTGTGCATAGCTTTCGGTACTGAAGCCCGGATTTCATTCACCAGGATATCCAAAAGACTTCGCCGTATATAATTTTTGTGGTAAATAAGTCGTATCTCGCGCGTCGGACGAGGAATTGCAAAAGGACGAACACACTCCTTCTGCGCCTCGCTTAGTTGCAAAACAGCTAATTCCGGAATAAATGTAACACCATGCCCCTTTTCAACCATCCGCATAAAGGTTTCCAGTCCACCCAGTTTGTACCTCATCTGGTTAGTCTTAACCGACTCCATCTGGCAGAAGCGCAACAACTGGTCCCTGAAACAGTGACCCTCATCCAATAACCATAAACGTTCGCCGTTTACCTCGGAAGTTTTAATCATTTCATTCTTAAAGATAGACTCCTTCCGTGAAACATATCCGAAGAACTCTTCATAGAACAATGTTTTTTCTTCAATATTAGGATCGCCCGGATGCGTTGCCGTAATTGCCATATCAATCTCGTCACGGGTTAATGCCCTTTCTATTTCGTGGGTTTTCATTTCGGCAACCCGCAAATCAATTTCCGGATATTTAGCTACTAATTGAGGGAAAAACCGGGGTAACAGATAAGGTGCTATGGTAGGCAAAACCGCAAGTCTAAGTTTGCCTGTCATAGTAAACTTCTCTTCATGAACGATTTCCTTTACCTGGGCTACCTGCAATTGAATTTGCTTGGCCTGTTTCAATATTTTGGCACCGATAGCGGTCGGAGTAACCGGTTGTATGTGCCTGTCAAATAATTTAATACCCAGTTCATCCTCCAGTTTCTGAATCATAGCACTCAGTGTGGGTTGAGTTACCCCACAATACTCTGCTGCCCTGGCAAAATGACGAAACTTATCCACTGCCAGAATATACTCCAATTGTTGTATTGTCATTTTCTATATTGTATTAATGCGCATATAGCTTCCATCTATGCAAATATAACTTCTTTTTCTTTGTTTCGCACATTTATACTCTTTTTTTGTTATAATATCATGGGGTTATTTTATTCATTGTCCATACTCATTATAATTGCAACAATATTTGCATATATCAATGCGCGGTTTATGAAACTACCGTCAACAATTGGTATTATGGTAATTGCCATTATTTTTTCCGTTAGCCTGGTTATAGTCGGTAGCATTGACCCCAAACCACTCGACCATATTCATCTATTACTGAACGATATTAACTTTTCCCAGTTACTAATGGGTGGAATGCTTTATTTCCTGCTTTTCGCCGGTGCTGTACAAATAGATATCAAAGATTTAAAAGAACAAAAGCGGGCTATCATCGTATTCTCCAGTCTTAGTGTGG
>DAMCMT010000035.1:8940-19951 GCA_032108265.1 Bacteroides sp. | reverse complement strand
CAACCTTTGTGGTAGGATTTGCCATGTATTTCTTATTAAAACTTACACTTCCACTTATTGGAGTCACTATGGAAGCACCACTTATTTATTGCTTACTTTTCGGTGCACTGATTTCGCCCACTGATCCTGTAGCAGTACTCAGTATCCTTAAGGAGGTCAAAGTATCCAAATCCATTGAAGCCAAAGTTTCCGGAGAGTCTCTATTTAACGATGGAATGGCAGTAATACTGTTTACAGTACTACTAAGCATAGCTTTGGGAACCGAATCGGTAGAAGATATAACCTTTGCATCGATTTCCTGGTTACTCGTTAAAGAAATAGCCGGTGCTTTTATTGTAGGTATGGCACTTGGATACCTAGGGGTTTATACCATAAAAACAGCCGCCGATGGCAAACTTAGTATCCTTATTACTCTTTCTGTTGTAATTGGAGGATATATGATCTCACAGGCTATGCAGATTTCAGGACCGCTCACCATGGTTACTTCCGGTATTATTATCGGAAACATGGGACGGAAACTCAGCACAGAAAAACATACAGAATTCAATTTCATTAAAACCTTTTGGGAACTAATCGACGAAATCTTTAATGCTATATTATTTCTTCTTATAGGCTTCGAAGTTTTACTGATACCCGATTTACGTAATTACTGGATAGTTGGTTCACTTTCTATTCTGGTAGTATTATTTGCCCGGTATATATCCATCAAGATACCAACTTTTATTATACCCTTCCGCGAAAAGTTTTCAAGTGGAACCATTATCATCCTGGTATGGGGCGGATTAAGGGGAGGTGTATCAATTGCGTTGGCTCTATCGCTCGCAACAAATTTTTACCGGGATGTTATTATTGCAGCCACGTATATGGTCGTAGTATTTTCAATCATTGTTCAAGGGCTTACTATTGGCAAATTAGCTGGAAATTTAAAGTACTAAATGCCTGTTTATATTTCTCCTAATTTCCAGATAATATTCTTTTCACCACAGATTACACAGATTACTCAAATTTCTAAATTCTATTTATTTAAGTATGAGTAATCTGTGGTAAAAATACAAACTATGTCATTATCGAATTGTCTCACTTTAATTATGAAAAGTTACTTATTAAACAATTTGTTCAATTTTTCTGCTTCACCCCGCATTTGCCGTGCAACAACCGACTGATTCTTTTTCTCTTTGCTTAAAACCATTTTTGCCATTTCTTTACATTTTGACGGTTGCCTGAAGTCAGGTTCGTCATATAATTTCGCAAGCAGATAGTATGTATACATCATACCGGGAACCAGCGTTGCCGATTTTTTATACCAATATTCGGCTTCCTTGAACTTACCTTTTCGCTGGTAATTCTTTCCAATCAGGTTATATATCATCGGATTACATGCTATCTGGCAGCTTTCTTCCAATACGTTAAGCGATGCATCATAATCCTTAGTTTCATATAGACAATGGGCATACTCATACATAAAAGCCGGTTTATGCTTCATTTCATTATATAATTGTTTATAGCCTTTAGCCGCAGCATCATAAGCTGCAACATGGTAAAGACGTTGATGCCTGCCCCATTCCTTACATAAATAATAATCATCAAGTCGCCACCAATGTATACCGAACAGGCCGATTATTATTGCCAGTCCGGCCAGCCAAATACGTGATCTTCCCATTATACAGGCAGCCAGAAGGAAAACAATTGAAATTACAAATGTGGGTATCTGCATGGGCGATGAGAAAAAAGAAAAAATTAATAAGGCAATCATACCCGCACAGGCACTATAGCGACCATACTTAAATCCCTGTCGTACTGCTAAACCAATAAAAACCAGCACACTCACTAAAATAGGTATCCCCCACTCTATTGCCGCATGAATATATTCATTACCCGGATGCTGTGGTACAACAGCCAGATCTTCTTCGTCTTCGGACCAGGTTCCTTTTTCAAAATAGTTTTCCTGTGTCACCCCATAAGTGTGCGGAAATGCTTCTGGCCCATATCCCGTTAAAGGCTTCTCTGCAATAGCTTTAAAAGAAATACGCGTAAGAAAAATTTGCTTATCAATTTCTTCGCGTTGTATATAATAAAAAACCGAACCTCCAATTAGCAAAACAACAGCACAAGCTGCAGAATATCCAAGCAATTTCATACGTTCATTATGCCACCATGAAATTAATCTCGCTTTCCAGCCAAAATGATTCCATAACACAAAAATAGCAGCAATTATTAATGAAAGCCATGCAGAATAAATATGTGTAAAAATAACAGCCACAGCTATAAATGTAAGGGCAAATAACGATGTATAGTATTTCGTTTGCCGTAATACGGTTCGTTTTCTACGCGCTCTGGTCTGAAGCCATTCATTCAAGCTAATAGGAAACATCACCGCCATATATCCGGAAAAAAGTTCAGTAGAATGGAACGAACCAACAATAGCATCGGATAGTAGATATTCCATAATGCCCCAGATGGCTTCGACTCCTGCCAGGAAAATAAACGACCAGATAATTATATAATAGTATTCGGGGAAAGTACTTTTTCTTCTATCGCCATACAAAATAACTGCTACCAGCATCACTACAGCATATACAATACCTGTTTGTGCCAGCCAATACCATTCTCCGGCAACCTCTCCGGCAGGTAACTCTGGATTATATACCCAAACCACACTCAATAATAAGAGCGTGGCGAATATTTTCAGAGAAAGCGAAATACGATATCTAATCAAGAGTTGTTTCATAAACCTACCAATGGATTATTAATAACAAACATCTCAACATTTTGTTGATAAAAAAGAGGTAGGTAATTCACAAGATTAAAAAAATATGCGTGAAATGAAATCACTTCATCCCACGCACCAACACACTAATACGACTATTTAAACACAAAAAGAATTTTTTTATTTATAAAAAACTCACTGTTTTTCATTAATATCCCGACTCAGAGAATTTATATATTAACAAGCCTGTATTTTCTAATTAAATAATTTCTCTCTCTTTCTTAGGATATAAATTTAAAATAATTCGCTTCAAAACATTTCTTTCAGTAAAGTTGTTACTACTTATTTTTCTATAGTTTCTTGTTCTATCCCTAACTAATTTTCTCCAAAAGTATAGGTTCTTGATAAACCATGCAAATTTTTAATCCGGACAAAATAAAACAAACTAACTTACTAATTATCAATACTTTAAAGCAAATACAGCATTTATTTCATAGACAAATGTATAAAATAAGATGAAAAAACATAAAAAAAACGTTCGATATTTTATCAATTGCTGCAATATTATTGTGAAGTTAGCAAATCAGTTAAACAATTTGAGACATTTTTCTATCACTTATTATTGGTTAATAAGGTTTCATCTGGCTTTATCGAAATGATATTTAGAGCAATTTCAAGTGATTATTTCTTTAATAAGCTAAGCAAATTATTATACACTAGGATATTTAAAATAAGATAATTATATACTTGTTTGCACAGAAGTGTAAAACCTATCGGTTTAGATGTAAATGATTGAAATATCCGCCACGAAGTGGCAGGTTAATTCAATCATTTCTTACCGGTTTTGGTGTAAACAGATATATAAGTGCCTAAAATAAAAGGGTATCAAAAGCCTTAAACTTTTAATACCCTTCTTAGAAATTATATTCCGTTATAAATAAAACAGAAATCAATCAACTGCAAATTCTCCGGAGAGAGTTCTGCCACTTGGATAAATAAACTCAATCATATAATTACCCGGAGCATAGTCACCAATATTAATTGTAATCTGGGTGGGAGCATTCAATGCCATTGTCTGCTGATACTTAACCTGTCCCAATTTAGTTACCTTTACGGTAATGTTACCCATAGGTTCCAAAACATCAATTACAAGAAATCCTTCCAAGGTTGTGTAAACCTCTACAGGCGAAATAAATATAGAACGGGTTCCTGCTGAGGAGGTTCCTTCTCCAATATTTACTCTCTTATTAGGTACCCATTGCGACATAGAATTAGCAACATTTAAGCTGGTAATTAACATAAAAAAAAGTAGTGTCAATAGTCTAAATCGTGTTCTCATACTAGTGGTGTTTATAAATAATTTTGCCAAAAGTATATATTTCTTATGCAATGACCAAAAGGAATAAACTTTATTATACCCACTAACATAATTTAATTTTCAATGATTTAGATTCCTTTTTCACATAATTCCCAGAAGATTGTTAACAAAATCAAAACAGGCGAAGATATTCATCCAATTTAATATCTAGCGAAAGATTTAATCGCGTTTTTAACCGGCTTTTCGCCCTTGAAACAGAATCTGACTGAGAATTAAAAAAAACTCCAATCCGTTCATTGGAATAACCTAACCTAATCAAACATGCTAATTGCAATTCATGATTTGTTAATTTGACATCTGTCTCCTTGTTCAACCTTCCAATAAAATCGTTCATTACAAAATTAAGAAAGGACAACAAGTATGTCAAATCTTCTCCCACTATTTTATAACGAGGCGATATCTTAACTAGATTGTAATAAACCAGAAATCCACTAACAAATTGCTCAATCTCAGCATTTTGTTCTATAGTAATCATTTTCCCCTGGTTCTTCATCCGTAACTGAAGCTTCTTATTTTGTTCGGTTAGTAAATCAATGCGTCCCTGTAAATCACTAATTTCTTTTTGGTTATTCTTTTTAAGGGAATCATTCTCGCTTACATAATGAGCTAAAAGACCTCTGTATTTGGTGATTTCCTGAATATTTCTATTGAAATCATCCTGCATTTCTTTCATCCGTTTTTTATTATTACGGTATTTATCAAAGAAATGCACCCCTACGCTTGCCCCAATTGACAAGATTATAATAATTGCTATTATAAGGTTTTTCATGCGATTTTTGTTTTTTAGATGGATTTTATCAAACCGGGCCTGTAAAAAATCACGGGATAGGCTTATTAGTTCTTTGTGCGAATAATTTGATTTTTCAATATATTCATCACCTATATTATTACAGGATTCTAAAGAATTAAGAGCTGCTTCATAATCACCATTTGCTTTTGCAATATCAAACAATAAATAGTTAGCTTCTGCCTGAATATTAGGTCTTTTACTGGTTAAGCATTTATTTATATAAATCCTGGCTTTATCATAATCTTTCTTCCTCCAATACATATTAGCCAAAGAATTATAATATATGTCATTCTCTTCTTGTGCAATAGCCTGCAAGAAATAACTCTCTGCCTTATTATAATCCTCTATAGCACGATAATATAAACCCAAATTCTGAAAAAGCTTTCCTTTTTCCGGATATTCAATCAATTCAGATATATCAAGTACCTTATTATAATGAAAATAAGCACTATCCATTTCTCCATTCGACAAGAAATCTAATCCCAAATTTATATTGGCGTTGCAAATAGCTATGGAATCCTTTATTTTTGTAAAAATCTCCAGAGATTTTCTAAAATTATGTTTCACATCAGGATGAGATTTAAGTACGATACCTATACGTCCCATTCCTTCATAAGCCATCCCCAATACTTTCGGTACTTCATTACTATTTTCCAATATCTCAATTACTTTCTGATAATGTTCCTGAGCATCTTCAAACATATCCAAATCAAATAGAAAATGCCCATAATACAAATGCGATTTTGCCTTCGGGATAATCTCATTTCTATCCTGATAATAACTTAATGCCAGGAAAATAAGTGAATCAGATTCGAAATCGTAATAATTCTTATGTAGCGCTTGTACCGCCAGAAGTGCAAATCGCGCCTGATCCTTACCCTCAAAACTTTCGGGATTAGGAATCTCCATTAATAGTGAGAGTGCTGTATCCGGCCGGGATTCCAGATAATACTCTGCAAGGTCCATTACTTTGTTAGCTTTGTCGTTGTTTAAGCTACACCCTGTTAACATAGTAAACAAAATTACTGGTAAGAAAAGATTTTTTCTCATCGTCGTGAATTTTAAATAGTTAATATTTTTAATAAGTAAATCTAAAAAAAATTACAAATCGAAAAAATGCTCAAATAGTCCCAGTAATGTGTTGTAATGGTGAATTAACAGTGATTGAACAAAATTAATAAAAAAAGGTGATTAACTTCCAAATGCAGGAAATCCATCACCTACTAAATATTAGTGTGAATAAGTATTTATAAAACTCCATATCTTTCATATAGTAACTCACTTTACCAGTGTGCTGTAATTATTTATATTCTCAATCGCCGTGTTCCAATGGCAAAAATAAGAATATCCGGAAAAACTTTCACCTATTCTGGAGATAAAATAAAAAGAAAAAACGTATTAATAGGAAACATAGAGATTATTTGGGTTTTGAATTACCGTATTCCATCCTCCGATGCTCACGGATTAGTTCCATATTTTCTTTTGCTTTATTTATATATTCCTTTACCATATTGTTACTTTTCAATGAATAAGGTGCATCATTAAGTATATCTTCAATTTGGGGGGTAAGTAAAGGATAGGGTAAACTACTTCCTAAAAGAATAAATACATAAGGACCTAAAACATTCTCGGCATTATCAATAATCATTTTCTTCACTATACTGTCCATTTCCACAACAAGCTTTTCTCCTTCAATTGATAATTCTTGCCGCACCTCGTCTATATTTCGGCCGTCGAGTACCAGGCGTGCTTCCTGACGTTCTAAATCATACATACTTCTTTCCAGTTTATCCTTTTTGTCGAGAAAATCATATAGGTTATCGTTGAGTTGCGTTCCTCGTGCCGAAATCTCTGCATACGAAAGAGCCACCTTCATTTTAGCATTCTCCAAAACAAGCGGCATCAGGTTCTGATCATCTACAAATAGTGCAGTCATCACTATGGAATCAGTATGCCCCTTTAGTAAAAAATTACCGTGAATTATTTCCGAAGAATCAATAGCCATCCAATTATCGCCCTGCAAAACTTTCATAAAGAGAGTTTTACCATCCAGATTAGATATGACAGAAGAACCCTCAATGACATAGTTAGAACTGCAAGCAGCTACTAACATCGGAATAAACAGAAAAGGTATTATTTTTTTCATTCCAGGCTTGTCGTTATGGTTTGATACACAAAAGTACTATCATTTCGGTATCCTTGAAAGAAAATTATCAATATTTAAAATTTGAAGCCAGGTTTTATGCTTAATTCTATAATCTGAAGCAATATCAATATCCAATGAACATACTTGGAATAATATTTACAATAAAAACCAACTATCTATAGTGTAAGGTAGCATTACATCCAAAAAAATATAATTACATCGATTTACAGGTAGGAATTGAAAAAACGAAACAGCATCCGTTTGCATAATTTTCATCCAAAATTAAAGAGCCACCCATTTTTTCTGCAATCATCTTACAAATGGAGAGTCCAAGTCCGGTTCCCTGAGTAAATTCATCGAGTTTCACGAAGCGTTCAAAAATATAATCACGCTTATCGGCCGGAATTCCCAGGCCGGTATCTTTTACTATGAACGATAGCTCCCGGTCATCGTTGGTTAAATCATACGTTAGGGTTATTTCTCCTTTCTTCGTAAATTTGGCGGCATTATCGAGCAGGTTATCCAGAACCTGCAACAGAAGTGATTCATTAGTATTTGTAATTATTTTATTCTCAGGATGGATAAAATTAATATTTACACCCTCTGCAACATAAGGCTTTATCTGCTCCAGGCTTTTTTCACAGGTCTTATAAATATCTACTGGAGTAACTTCTATTTCCTGGTCCTCCATTTCATCGAGTGCCGAAATATCCAGGATATCGGTAATCATCTTTAGTAACAACCGGCTGTTTTCTTCAATCAGTAAGGTATATTGGTGTATTTCGTCATCTTTATCGGCGTATAAATCGGCCAGTACAGCCGAGAAGCCCACGATAGAATTAAGTGGAGTTCGTATTTCATGCGACATACTTTGTATAAACACGGTTTTCATCCGGCTACTCTGCTCGGCCATATCCCTGGCGTGTTTTAATTCATCTTTTGCACTAAGAAGCATTAAATTCTGTTCGTTCAACTTATCTCGCGATTTTTTAATCTTCTTATATAGCTTTCGCTGATGATACATAAAACCGGATACTATAATAAGAAGTATAGCCAGAAAGAGGATAATTAGATTGGTATTTTGTAATTTTCGTTTCTGCGACAGAACAGCTAACTCATTTTTCTCCGATGTTAGCTTTTGCATATTAAGCAATGTAGCAAATTCTGCGGTGGTTATTTCTTCGTTTTTCAACTTTCTTTTATCTTCTTCTCCGAGGTATTGGCGGTATAAATCGGTGGCTTCTTTGTAATTACCCATAATAAAAAAAATATCTGCTTTATTTTCCCATAATTTAGATAGATCCAATGATAAGTTCTTTCTGACGAGTATATCTTCTATTTTTTTAGACACTTCGAGAGCCTTATTATACATTTTCTGCTGTTTAAAGTATATGAGCTCCGCATTATACAGATACTCAACGTGCTTATCTAATGATGGATCTTCTTTTTGGATTTTACGGCATTCATCGAGTAACCGGACGGCCTCAGGTATATTTTCAATTGCTAAATTATATTGGAACAAAGACAGTGTGACAGTAAATCTATGATAGGATGTTTTTGCATGTTCTAGAGCTTTATTAAGATATAACGAAGCACTGTCTATTTGTCCCAAATCCAAATGAAACCGGATTGCACTACTATATACCATTGATATATTATATCTATCCAGATTATATTTTTCAAATAGTTCTAATTCTTTCAGGATAAATTCGAGTGATTTCGCTTGAAGTCCTTTTGTATTGTATATGGAAGCCATGCAGCTATAACAATCCGAAATACCTTCCTTATAATCCTCGGCTTCAGCCTCACGCAACATTTTCTCAGTTTCCAGAAGTGCAATATTATACTCACCTTGCCCTATGTGGTGCCTGATAAGTCTGCTTGCCCATGCAAAATAGTAATATCTGGGTTGATTGGTTGCCCGGGCAAATTGCTTCACACGATCGGTCCAAACAACAATACTATCGGTTTTATTCTCATCCTGTCCATAATAATAATAGTCGAGTTTGGTACAAAGGGCAACAGCCTGCATTTTTACATCGTGTTGTTTTCCGGCCATCTCATAAAGTGTATCGATCATCTGTAAAACTCTCGGCTCATAAATTATAGCCGTACATTGATTATAGTAAGTAAGGAGAGTACTGTCAATATCAGTATTTGTCTTAATTTGGGAAAACAAATTCCCCCAAGCAGAAAGTAAATAAAATAAACATAAACATATATATTTCAACATAATTGGCATCTAAGAATTATATTTAAAATAGTATAAGAGCAAACAAAGATAATATAAGTCTTAAAATAAATCAAATTAATATTAGAAATCATTTCAATTAAGGACTTAACTCAAAGTCGCGCTGAGCAGAAACAATCCACATCGGTCTATCGCTGGTTCTTAAAAGAGAAACTACTGTTTTTCATACTAAGAAACTACTGTTTTTCTTAAGAGAAACTTAAGTTTTTCATATAGAAAAACTACTGATCCTCTTCAGAGAAACCCTGGTTCCTCTGAAGAAAAACTCTGGTTTCTCTACATAAGAACTCAGATTTTGTCCTGGAATCAGGGAGTTTCAATTATTTATTTTCTGTCTTTTACTGTTTTGAGGGTTTTGGTCCGCATGGTGTAGGGGCGGGTCTTGTGTCCGCCCCACATACCGCATGGTATTCCGCAAGGTGTATGCATTGCAAACCATTTTCATAGGGCAGACACAAGGCCTGCCCCTACACCGTGCGGATCAATCCCGTTTCAATCATTTTTTATCGGTTTTGAATGATATTATTCGCAGCAATCACCTCGTAAGGGAGTAAACCTACCTCATTCCTATTACCTTATTACCTTCCAAAATCCAACCTTAAAAAACTTTTTTCAAACTAGCAAAACCTTTCGTACACCCGGATGTTCACATCCTGTACACCCGGGTGTACAAACAACTAAGATACTTTCAAATTAGTGAGGGATCAGTGAGGGATAAATGATAGAATTACACAATACAGCACCAACATATATATCTGATAATCAGCAACATTTATTATTTAGTGCTGGTAGTGATGGATGTTTTATAATAAACACATGAAATAATAATATTAATCCACTATCAACTGATCTTTCTCAGATACATAATTCATATACATTATGATACAATTCTCAGGAAAATCCGTTAACTTTGGAGAGTTTTGGAATGACCGGAATGCCGTATTTCAACATAAAATTGTAATTTTATCATTAACAAGAAACATTTATAAACAAATTGACATATATGAATAAACGGAGACTCATTTTGCTCGCAGTTATCGGGCTACTGCTTAACACAATTGTTAAAGCCGATGAAGGTATGTGGCTGTTGCAACTTATGCAGGAACAGCATTCCATCGACATGATGAAAAAACAAGGCTTAAAGCTGGAAGCCAGCGATTTATATAATCCCAACGGAGTATCGCTTAAAGATGCAGTTGGAATTTTTGGTGGCGGATGTACCGGCGAAATAATTTCGGCCGAAGGATTAATCCTCACAAACCATCATTGCGGATACGGTGCTATTCAACAGCATAGTTCTGTAGAGAACGATTACCTGACAGATGGTTTCTGGGCTATGAACAGGGAACAGGAATTGCCTACCCCAAACCTGAAATTTACCTTTATCGAACGAATTGAAGATATAACCGAACTTGTCAATAATAAAATTACATCGGGCGAAATCACTGAAACAGATTCTTTCTCGCCCGAATTCCTGGGAAAACTTGCAAAGGAATTACATGCGCAGGGCGATTTGAACGGGAAGAAAGGAATTGTACCACAAGCACTTCCGTTTTATGCCGGCAATAAATATTACCTTATTTATAAAAAAGAATACACCGATGTACGTATGGTAGCCGCACCGCCATCCTCCATCGGAAAATTTGGTGGCGAAACGGATAATTGGATGTGGCCGCGCCATACCGGAGATTTTTCGATGTTCCGCATTTATGCCGATGCCAATGGCGAACCTGCAGATT
>DAMCMT010000035.1:0-8900 GCA_032108265.1 Bacteroides sp. | reverse complement strand
GCAACAAACACTCCACTAAAAACTAAAAAACATCTTACTATTTCGCTCAAAGGATTAGCCGAAGAGGATTATGCTATGATTATGGGATTCCCCGGAAGCACAAGCCGCTACCTGACGGTTTCGGAAGTTATTGAACGGATGGATGCTACCAACTCGCCCCGTATTCGCGTACGAGAAGAACGGCAGGCTGTACTAAAAGAAGTGATGAACGCCAGTGATAAAATCCGTATCCAGTACGCCAGCAAGTATGCCGGCTCATCAAATTACTGGAAGAACTCTATCGGGATGAATAAAGCAATCATCGATAATGATGTTTTAGGTGCAAAAACTGCACAAGAGGCTGCCTTCGAGCAATTTGCCAAATCACAAAATAATACGGAATACATGGAAGTGGTTGGAAAGATTGACGATGCTGTAGCCCGTACATCACCCATCCGCTATCAACGTACGGTTTTGTTGGAAACTTTTTTCCTGGGAATCGAATTTCAAACTTCTGATTTATTGCTCAAACGGATGAAAGAAGCAATAGAAGAAGGAAATACCGGAAAGATTGACTCGCTGAAAACAACTTTCCAACAAGCATTTAACCGGATACATAACAAAGATTATGACCACGAAGTCGATAGGAAAGTAGCCAAAGTGCTTATTCCCCTCTATGCCGAAATGATTGAACCGGAATTGCGTCCTGATTTCTATACTATTATCGCGAATGAATTTGGTGGCGATTACAATGCTTTCGTTGATGCTATGTACGACAATTCAATTATGTCGAATCAAACAAACTTCGACAAATTTATCCAGGCATCTACTGTTGATGTAATTGATAATGATTTATCGGCACGGTATTTCGGTTCTGTTCTCAACAAATATCAGGAATTGAATGCGGCACTGATCCCGCTTAATGATGAGTTGAACCTGCTTCATAAAACCTACATCCGTGGTTTGGGAGAAATGAAAGAACCGGTACCCTCCTATCCGGATGCTAATTTCACCATCAGGCTAACATACGGAAATGTGAAATCTTATCGTCCGCGCGACGGGGTAATGTATAAATACTACACCACAACCCAGGGTATTCTGGAAAAAGAGAATCCGGAAGACAGGGAGTTTATTGTTCCTGCCAAGTTAAAAGAACTGATTCAGAAAGCTGATTACGGACGCTATGCTATGGCTGACGGGAATATGCCGGTTTGTTTCCTTTCGACAAACGATATTACAGGTGGTAATTCGGGAAGCCCGGTACTGAATGCCAATGGCGAACTTATTGGTTGTGCATTCGATGGCAACTGGGAGTCGTTGAGTGGAGATATTAATTTCGATAGCAACATGCAACGTTGTATCAATGTAGATATCAGGTATATTCTGTTTATACTGGATAAATTGGGGGATTGTGGACATTTGATTGAGGAAATGACGATTGTGGAATGATGCAAAACAGGTAAGAAATGATGGAAACGGGATTGACCCGCACGGTGTAGGGGCAGGCCTTGTGTCTGCCCTATGAAAATGGTTTGCAATGCATACACCTTGCGGAATACCATGCGGTATGTAGGGCGGACACAAGACCCGCCCCTACGCCATGCGGATCAAAACCCTCAAAACTGATAATATATGAAAAAAACAATACTAATTTCATTTATACTTCTCATATCTCTTTCGTCTAAAGCCGACGAAGGTATGTGGATGCTGACCGATCTGAAAGCCCAGAATGAAGCTGCTATGATTGAACTGGGTTTGCAGATACCTATTGAACAGATTTACAACCCGGATGGGATTGCATTAAAAGATGCAGTGGTTCACTTTGGTGGCGGATGCACAGGCGAGGTAATTTCATCCCAAGGACTGGTATTAACAAACCACCATTGTGGATACGGTGCCATACAAAAACTTAGTTCGGTAGAGAACGATTATCTGACAGACGGATTCTGGGCCAGAAGCATGAGCCAGGAGATGCCCTGTGAAGGATTGAAAGTAACCTTCATTGACCGGATACTGGATGTTACGGATTATGTGAACGAACAATTAGCTATCGACGATGATCCGGATGGGGTTAATTACCTTTCGCCCCGTTATCTGAGCCTGGTAGCCGAAAGATTTGCAACCAAAGAAAACATCGTCAAAGGCCCGGGCATCACTCTTGAACTAAAGGCGTTCTATGGTGGCAATAAATATTATCTGTTTATTAAAAAAGTATACAGCGACATCCGTATGGTTGGCGCTCCCCCCTCCTCCATTGGTAAATACGGCGCCGATACGGATAACTGGATGTGGCCCCGCCATACGGGCGATTTCTCCATATTCCGCATTTATGCCGATAAGAATGGAGATCCGGCAGAATACAACAACTCTAATATTCCGTTGAATGTAAAAAAACACCTTACCATTAGTCTGGGTGGTCTCCGTGAGGGAGATTTCACTTTTATTATGGGATTTCCGGGTCGTAACTGGCGCTATATGATTTCTGACGAGGTCGAGGAACGAATGCAGACCACTAACTTTATGAGACATAATGTTCGGGGTGTACGCCAGGAGGTTTTAATGGAACAAATGCTCGCCAACCCTGCCGTTCGTATCCATTATGCCAGCAAGTACGCATCATCTGCCAATTACTGGAAAAATGCTATTGGTATGAACGAAGGCCTGGTAAGACTGAATGTACTGGAAACCAAGCGCAAACAACAGGAGCAATTGCTGGAACGCGGACAGGCAATGGGCGACGACTCGTACCGGAATGCGTTCAACGAAATACGCTCCATTGTTGCCCAACGCCGAGATGCTCTTTACCACCAACAGGCTATTACCGAGGCTTTGGTAAATGGGTTGGACTTCATGAAAATACCATCTACAACAAAGCTTGAAAATGCGTTAAAAGGTAAAGACAAGAAAAAGATTAAAGCTGAAACGGAAAGCCTGAAGGCAAGTGCCGAAGAATATTTCAAAGGCGTTCCATTTCCCGGGGTTGAGAAATTAGTGGCAAAACAAATGCTGACCACTTATTCCCGGTATATACCGGCAGAACAACGAATCAGCATTTTCAACGTTATCGACGAACGTTTCAATGGAGATACTGATGCTTTTGTAGATGCTTGTTTTGAAAGTTCTATCTTTGGTTCGGAAGCTAACTTTGCAAATTTCGTAAAGAAGCCTAAAGCCGACAAAATTGAAAAAGACTGGATGGTTATGTTCAAAAAATCTATAACCGACGGACTATATCAGACTGTATTAGCTATGCAGGAAGCCAACATTAATTATGATGCTGCCCACAAAGTATGGGTTAAAGGTATGATGGATATGAAGCAGGAAGCCGGTACACCGATTTATCCGGATGCCAATTCGACCCTTCGGCTTACGTACGGCAAAATAGCATCTTACGAACCTGTTGATGGAGCCATTTATGAATATTATACCACTTTAAAAGGGGTAATGGAAAAAGAAGATCCCGAAAACTGGGAGTTTGTTGTACCCGACAAACTAAAGCAGCTTTATAATTCGAAAGACTACGGACGGTATGCAATGCCAAACGGTGAAATGCCGGTTAACTTCATTGTAGATACAGACAATACAGGTGGAAATTCGGGAAGTCCGGTATTCAACGGCAAAGGACAGCTTATCGGTACCGGCTTCGATCGTAATTACGAAGGACTTACCGGTGATATTGCTTTCCGTCCGGCATCACAAAGGGCGGCTTGTGTGGATATCAGGTACACTTTGTTTATTATCGATAAGTTTGCAGGAGCAACGAATATTATCGATGAGTTAACGATCGTTGATTAATTATTAATTTTGAATTATGAATTATGAATTATGAATTAACGATGCCGCATGGACATTCATAATTCATAATTCAAAATTCTACTTCACGCCCCCGCCGCCATCAACTTGCGGGTTCTATATAACGGATCGCGTTCAAAAACCTCTTCCAGTTCGTTCAAAATAATTGTTTCACTTTTACGAACCCAGGAAACAAATTCATTATGCTGAACCTCAGTATTCCGTAAATATAGCATCGGATCATAATCGTTGCCAATAGCGATTGTTCCACCACCGGCACAAACCGCGAAGAACGAATTACAATCCTGAATAATATTACCGGGCATTATAAGCAATGGCTTACCCAAATACATGGTTTCACAAATGGCCTCGAAGTTACCGGTATTGACAGAAAGCCTGCATTCGGAGAGGTAATTCAGATAGTTCAACTCATCGAACTGATGCAGATAAAAGGTTTCATCTATTTCGCATACTCTAGCTGCATCATCTTTCTTTCTGAACAAGTGCATCGGTATTTCGGGATGCCTGAAATGGAATTCCAGTAACGGACGTACCTGCTCGGATCTACCAAGGAAGCCATGTATGAAATCTCCTTTCTCAGCCTGGATAGACATAATTTCCTGCCTCATCAAAGGAGGTACTACTTTAATACGGTTTCCATAATCATCGGGAAGTTCCTCGAAAGATAGTGCAAGGCATTTGGATGCTCCTAAACTGGTAATACTGGTAAGGAAACGTAAGAATGACAGTTTACAGGGCGACTTTACTTCGAGCGCTACCTCGCGATTCAGGAAAAGATATTCGTGACCGATGCAAACGCATGGAACACTTTGTGGCAATATACCATATAATAATCCGGTAAGCGGCTCATAAAAATTTAGAACCATATCTACGCCGGAATCCTCAATCTTCCGGTATATATATCGCATACTCCGCACATACTCGGGTATATCCATGATACTAAGGAATGCCTTCTTCGACATATACCACCAGGGTTGTCCGGCACCGGGTAGCAGATTAGGGCTTAGAAACCATTTAACAGGCGATTGCACATCACGGTTAAAAAAACCGGGAAGCGGTTTATATGAACTTTTACCCACAAGAATTTCCACAACGTCGTGTCCGTTGCGTAATAACATTTCCTCTAATGCAAGTGCCTGGCTGCAATGTTCTCTCCCTTCACCTTGTACGACAAATAAAAATTTCATAGTTAATATTTTAGTTACTCAAAACTCACAACTAATATTGTAAAGGTAAGTTTTTTTATTCATAAAACGCAGAAGTCCATATAAATATTTAATGAACAAAAGGATTTCTTTAATGTTCCGCAGGGAAAAAGGAATTATCTTTGCATTATGACTTATAACTCAAAACTTAAGAAGTATGGAGAAATTTGATGAATTAATTAAATCGCCTATCCCGATACTTGTGGATTTTTACGCCGAATGGTGTGGCCCATGTAAATCGATGAAACCAGTACTGGAGGAAGTTAAAAAAGAGATTGGCGAGAGTGCGCGGATTATAAAAATTGATGTAGATAAATTCGAAGCTCTAGCAGTCGAATATCATATACAAACAGTACCAACATTTATTTTATTTAAAAACGGAGAGAATCTTTGGAGACAGTCGGGTGCAATACCGGGCAAAGTTTTAAAAGATATTATCAAACAACACATTTAATTATTTATATGAGAAAACTACTATTAAGCTTTGCTTTTATTATAGCAGGGCTGTGTATGTATGCTTCACCAGTTCCGGAAAACACAACCGGAGATGATAACAAAAAATCGGGTGAGGTAGTTGTGATGGACAAAGCTATGTTTTTGCAGAATATTTTCGATTATGAGAAATCAGAGACATGGAAGTATAAAGGCGACAAACCGGCAATCATTGATTTGTACGCTGATTGGTGTGGTCCCTGCCGTATGGTAGCGCCTATCATGAAGGATTTGGCAAAGGAATATGAAGGTAAAATCCATATTTATAAGATTAATGTGGATAAGGAAAGAGAATTAGCCGGCTTATTCAATGCCACCAGTATTCCGCTTTTTGTTTTTATCCCGATGGATGGAGAACCGCAGTTGTTCCGTGGGGCGGCGGATAAGGAAACTTATAAGAAGGCGATAGATGGGTTTTTGCTGAAATAGAGACATTCCCAAATAACAAAGAGGCTGTCTTCATTGTGGGATAGCCTCTTTCTTTTTGCGTAAAAATCATCAAAGAACTTAATAATTGACAGCTTTGAATGTAAATAAAGAGGCCATTTCATTATAGAAACCATCATATAGATAGTAACTTTCTATTGTGAGACAGCCTCATTATTTAAGAATTAATTCATTGTCTCTTTTTTGAAAATTATAAACGAATCTTATTTTCCGTTAATGCAAGCGATTTAACTAATAATGATGTTGGACCTCCATTCTTGGGTTTAACTTCAATCATAAATCGAACACAAAATTCATCATAGTCAAATGGAACTGATGGTAAAGGGCCAGACTGCCATTCTGTATAGCCTTCTTCAAATTGATAACTTGGTCTATCAACTATATAATTAGAATTTTCACTGTGATCAACAGCTACAATATCCTGTTTTTTAATGGTTACATTTGCGATATCTAAAATTTCAGGATTAATTATCAAATAACTTGAATAATCATTATCAATTGGGATGTGAAATTTATAGATTTGATTAGTATATTGATATCCATTATATGGATCAGCTGCTGAATATTCCCCAATCATCTCTATTTTTGTTTCAATTACAGGCTTCCCTGTAAAATTAATAACTCCTAAAGTTTTATTATACAGTGGTATATATCCTGATGCACTCGAAGATATATTAGTTCCAGGCATCCAAAAAGATATAGGCATTGCAGGAAATGACCCACTGTTAGTACCTGTACCATTTAATGTTAAATCCGCTTTAAGTTCAAAACTAATTGGGGTTGGCCCACCACTACTTCCGCCAATAATTGAACTCAGCAAACCGAAAGCTGCTCCTGGGAGTCCTCCCACAGCACCAGATAAAGCAGAACTTATACCTTTGGTAATATCTTTGAAAATATTCTTCGGTAAACCTAATTTATTTCCACCGGTAGAATCATTAGGAAGAGTATTATGGCTAATAAACTCTCTTCCAATACCAGCTAGAATACCCGTACCAGCAACTTTGCCTAAGCCATTGAGAGAGGTAAATATATCTGGTTCTGTTGACCCAATTGCGCCATTCAATTTCCCAACCATTTCTCCTCCTAATTTTACCTCCGTTATATTATGATAGTTCATCTGCCACTTTAATTGAATCTGATTATATGAAATATTTGATATATTAGGGTCGTAAGCCAACTCATATTGAACCATGTACCATTTATTAGTAGCTAATGGAGGAGTAGCATCTATTGGAGCAGGCTGCATTTGTGAATAAGAACTTTGATTTATAGTTGGGTCTATAATATCCTTTCCCAAAAAATTGAGCATAGTTGATTGGTATCCTGAGGAAATAACCGATATCCCATCTTGAATATACGTTGAACTTCCTACAAATTGTGTCGTTGTATAAAAAAACATCCTTAATAATCCTCTATATTTATTATAAAGGACAAAATATGGATTATTAAGTGAGCCTGATGCATTAGGGTCGAAACTTGAATATAATAATTCCCATCCGTCAGCAGCTTTTCTGTCATTTATTACATCTAATCCGTAAAACGAAGTTAAACTTCCTGCACCATTCCAAGGATTTGGTATTCTTTGGGAAGGTGATGTTGGCATCCAATCTATATTCTCCCAATTAAACCATAATGTTGGTACTGCACGAGTAACTGCCATGTCAGTTCTGATAGATTCCTCAAAGAATTTCTCATCCTGACAGCTCATAACACTTACAATAGATATTATTGTAAGAGTTATTACTAATTTCAAGTTTAATGTTTTCATAATTAATACAATTTTAATTAATTACACATACATAATATAAATACTATTTTATAAATATAATAAATATTTTTCAAAAACAAATACAGAATTTTAATTAAATTATCAATTAATATATAATATAATTTCAATAAACGAAATCACATATGCATTCAAACATGAGGTTTCTCCATATAATCGAGTAGGAGAAACGGGATTAATTCCCGCTTCGTCCTCTCACACCACCGTACATGCGGTTCCGCATACGGCGGTTCTTTAGCTACGATACATTTTGTAGCAATCCATCAGACTAGTGTAACCAGCAAGACGCAACTTCTCATTACTCATCGCATGATTTAAGTCAGGACTATTTGCTATGCACCATAAACCTCTGTTCCAACCATGTCTACGGGCTTGCCAAGACGGAACCCCGCATTTTATCAAGTTGCGGATTCGGGTCTTGGGGGTCTTCCAACTTTTCCATATACACAGACGGATTCTACGCCTAAGCCACCCGTCTAAACGACTTAACCGTGAACGCATGTCTGCGAGATGATAGTATGCAACCCAACCGCGGAGATAAAGCCTGAGTTCTTCTTTGCGTCTGCTATATCCAAAACCGTTACTGCGACTGGTTATCTCTCGCAAACGAGAGCGTAACTTGGCATCTGTTGACGGATGGAGAGTCAAACGCCATTCGCCTTTTCGACAATAAAAGGAGTAACCCAGATATTTAACGCCTCTTATAGAACCTGATATGGTTTTATCTTGGTTAACTTTCAAGTGAAGCTTACCTTCAATAAACGTAGTCATGCTCTCTTTGATTCGGTGGGCGGAACGCAGACTCTTGCAAAATATCAGGCAATCATCGGCATAACGAACATAGGGATGTCCGCGCCGGGAAAGTTCTTTGTCCATTTCATGGAGCATGATATTGCTCAATAAGGGACTCAAAGGACCGCCTTGGGGAACACCTTCTGGTGTCTCCTCATAGTTTCCTGTTACTATTACTCCAGAGTTGAGGTATTTATGAATCAAAGAGATTACCCGACCATCTTTTATGGTATGGGATAATATGTCTATCAGTTTACTATGGTTGACCCTATCAAAGAACTTTTCCAAGTCAAAGTTCACACAATAGGCATTACCGTCATTAAGATAATCTATTGCTTTCCCTAAGGCTTGGTGAGCACCTCGTTTTGGTCTGAATCCATAAC
>DAMCMT010000034.1:0-44675 GCA_032108265.1 Bacteroides sp. | reverse complement strand
AACATTCTTACAATCAGAAGGTTGGCTTTTATTTTTTAATCATGGAATATCCCGAGACACAGAGCTTTAATTGCCCGAAGGGCATCTATATCAATAGAAAAGCACAATAACAACATACACAACCCGATAGGGGTTGCATAGCTAAGTCGGTATTATGCAACTCCTTCAGAGTTGTGTTTATTGGCATTTATTGTTTTCTATTGATATAGATGCCCTTCGGGCAATTAAAGCTCTGTGCCTCTATGTCTCTGTGTTCTAATAAATTCATTTCTTCTCAGAATTGGACCAAAATAAGAAAGGCTGCCCACAGGCAGCCTTTCTTATTTAATCTCATGTTCTTCCTTCATATCAATTTCCTCGCCGTCTTTGTCATAAAAAACATATTGCAGCATGGCAAGGCTTTGATTAGGAATAATTTTAATACTGAATCCGTATTTCATTCGCCATTTCCATTTCAGGGAGAATGTCCCTTTGGTGATGTATGCGGCTACATACGGATGGATGTGTAACGAGAATTTCGTTATCTTCAATTTGTTGACCAGATAGTCAATTTTACTCTCGAGCGTATCTGTGAAAAGTATGGACGACTGTATTTTCCCTTTTCCGAAACAGGTGGGGCAAATTTCGGCAGTCTGTACATCCATCGCCGGGCGAACCCGTTGGCGTGTAATCTGCATTAATCCGAATTTGCTCAACGGCAGAATATTGTGCCGCGCCCGGTCTTTCTTCATGTTTTCCGTCATCCGTTCGTACAATTTCTGGCGATTTTCGGCCGTACCCATGTCGATAAAATCTACTACGATTATACCTCCCATGTCTCGCAGACGTAACTGGCGCGCCAATTCATCGGCTGCTCCCAGGTTTACTTCCAGTGCATTGGCTTCCTGTCCGTTGGCATTTTTCGCCCGGTTTCCGCTGTTCACATCAATTACGTGAAGAGCTTCGGTATGCTCAATAATCAGGTATGCACCGCTTTTGTAAGATACGGTTTTACCAAACGATGATTTGATCTGTTTGGTAATGCCAAAATTGTCGAAAATAGGAAGCTGACCTTTAAAATGTTTCACAATCCCCACCCGGTCGGGTGCAATTAACGAAACGTAATCTTTGATTTCGTGGAAAACCGTTTCGTCATTTACGTGGATACTTTCAAAGGAAGGATTGAAAAGGTCGCGTAGCATGGCTACTGCACGGCTTGTTTCCTCGTATATTAACGTAGGATATTTGGTAGCCTTTTGCACTTTCAGCATGCTTTCTTCCCAGTGTCTGAGCAAAACTTTAAGCTCTCCGTCGAGTTCGGCCACGCGTTTGCCTTCAGCTACCGTGCGTACAATAACCCCAAAGTTTTTGGGCTTAATGCTCTGGAGCAGTTGTTTGAGGCGGGCGCGTTCTTCACCCGATTTAATTTTTGATGATACGGAAACCTTATCGTTAAAAGGTATCAGGACGAGATATCTCCCGGCAAAGGAGATTTCCGATGTAAGTCGCGGACCTTTGGTTGAAATAGGTTCCTTCGCAATCTGCACAATAACTTCCTGTCCCACTTTAACCGCATTGGCTATCGAACCATCCTTGTCGATGTCGGGAAGTAAAGTTGCTTTACTGATTGGATTAATTTTTTTCTTGTCGCTTAACGTTTGCTTAACGTACTTCTCAAGTGAGTTAAATTGAGGACCTAAGTCTAAATAATGAAGAAAAGCGTCTTTCTCATAGCCAACATCCACAAAACATGCATTCAGTCCAGGCATCAATTTCTTAACCCGTCCCAGATACATGTTACCCACGGCGAACGAAAGTCCTCTTCCTTCGCGTTGAAGTTCCACCAGGCTCTTATCTTCAATAAGTGCGATGGATACCTCTTTGGGTTGAACATCTACTACAAGTTCACTTGTCATTAATCTTTATTTAGAATTAGAATTCAGAAGTTAGTAGTAATTCTTACTTCTCATATTTCACATTAAACAAAGAACAAACCCGAAAGCCTTTATCAACTTTGCAAGTTTGTTCCCTGTATTCGTTATCAGACTAAAAAATTATTTTTTATTCTTATGTCTGTTCTTTCTTAATCTTTTTTTCCGCTTATGCGTAGACATTTTATGTCTTTTTTTCTTTTTTCCGCTTGGCATAGCTTGCTTTTTTAAGTTAGTACTCTATATTAATTTAATTATTTTACTATATCCAGCATGTCTTTGGAAGGTTTAAATGCAGGAACGTTATGCGCGGGAATAATGATAGTGGTATTCTTGGAAATATTCCGGGCCGTTTTCTGCGCTCTTTTCTTCACGACGAAACTACCAAAACCGCGTAGGTACACATTCTCATCTTTTCCAAGAGAATCTTTTATACTCTCCATAAATGCTTCAATCGCAGTAGTAACTGTGGCTTTATCTATTCCAGTACTTCTGGTTATTTCGTTAACGATATCTGCTTTAGTCATCTTCTTCTAAAAATAATTATTGTTATTTATTTTGTCAATTGTAAACTTGCTCTAAAATTTTGGAATGCAAATATATAGGTTTTTGACTTCTCAAAAAAATATATCCCAAGCTTTTTTCAACAAACCACCAGATTTACGGGAAGACATGTGTATCTTTGGAGTTTAAATCCTGTGATGATGAATAAAAATAAGAAAAATAACCCAACTGGTAATGTTGATTTCTCTGCGATTATTATAACATGGTACAATCAAAATAAACGTGATTTACCATGGCGTCATACAACAAACCCCTATCTGATTTGGATTTCCGAAATCATACTTCAACAAACCCGGGTTGCTCAAGGCTATGATTACTTTATTCGTTTTACCCAACGCTTTCCGGATATTCGGAGTCTGGCCGATGCACCCGAAGATGAAGTAATGAAATACTGGCAAGGGTTGGGTTATTACTCGCGTGCCCGGAATCTCCATGTAGCCGCGAAAAGTATGAATGGTGTTTTTCCGGATACTTATCAGGGGGTTCTTGCGTTGAAAGGAGTTGGAGAATACACCGCCGCCGCTATATGTTCCATAGCTTATAACATGCCTTATGCTGTAGTCGACGGGAATGTATACCGGGTGCTTTCCCGCTATTTCGGAATCAATACGCCTATTGATTCCACGAAGGGAAGAAAAGAATTTAAGGAGTTGGCCCAGGAACTGATTGATATTGACCGGCCTGCTCTTTATAACCAGGCTTTGATGGAATTCGGCGCTTTACAATGTATCCCTCAATCTCCCGACTGTACGGTTTGTCCGTTAGCTGACAGCTGTTTGGCGTTAGCAAACGGAATCATTAAGCAGTTGCCGGTAAAAGGTACTAAAACTAAAACACAAAACCGTTATTTGAATTATTTATTCGTACGTTCAGGTGATTGTGTTTTTATTCATAAACGTACCGGAAACGACATCTGGCAGAATTTATACGAATTACCTTTGATAGAAACAGATGAACCTGTAGCAGAAGAGGAGTTTTATTCGCTACCTGTATTAAAAGAAATGTTTTCGGGAGGTGAAATCCCCCCTCTTCGTTTGCTACAGCGGGATATTAAACATGTATTATCTCATCGTATCCTTCACTGTAACTTTTATGAAATTGTATTGCCGGATGAAAGTCATTCATTTTCCGGATATTTAAAGATTAAGCCCGAAGATATCCATCTTTATCCCGTTCCCCGACTGCTTCAGGTCTTTATTGAGAAGTATTTACCTCACACCTTTACGTAAAAAACTTTTTTATCTCTTGCTTAATCCCTTTATTCTGTTTATTTTTGAACCCTCGTATATAAACTTATAATTCAAAATTCATAATTCTAAATTAATAACCATGTCAGTCAATAAAGTCATACTTTTGGGATTTGTTGGAAAAGACCCCGAGGTAAGGTACCTCGATAGCGGCATAGCTGTAGCTACCTTCCCTTTAGCAACATCCGACCGTGCTTATACCCTTGCCAATGGCACCCAGGTACCCGAAAGAACCGAATGGCATAATCTCGTTCTGTGGCGCGGGTTGGCCGAAACAGCCGAAAAATATATTCACAAAGGCGACAAGCTGTATGTTGAAGGTAAAATAAGATCCCGCTCGTACGACGACCAGACCGGTGCTAAACGGTATATCACTGAAATATTCGTCGATAATATGGAAATGCTTACTCCCAAAGGTGCTAACCCGGCCGCGCAGCAACCTCAGCAACCAGCGCCTGCCGCAACACCGGCACAAAACATACAGGCCGCTACCGGCGTTAACGATAAGCCGGCTGACGACTTGCCGTTTTAGGAGTTCAGAGTAGTGAGTTTTGAGTAATGAGTAACGATGCCGTATGGAAACTTATTACTCAAAATCAAAACTTGTAGCTCATAACTTATAACTCAAAACTTTAACCCTTGGATTCAGACTATTTTTTATGCCACCCGGCAATTTTTATTAATGGCATTACAATGAATGCCCCTGCTACTTCCGAAGTAGTGGCGATTATTCTCGCTTCCCTATTATTACTGGCATCCGGATTTGCTTCAGCTTCCGAAATCGCTTTTTTTTCTCTGTCGCCCTCTGATAAAAATGAAATTGAAGAGGGTAAAAATCCCGCAGACCCGAAAATACAGCGTTTGCTCGATAACACCGAACGCCTGCTTGCTACTATCCTGATAACCAATAATTTTGTGAATGTTACAATCATTATGCTTTGTAACTACTTCTTCATGGGGGTGTTCCGGTTTGCATCGCCGGTACTGGAATTTATTATTCTAACAGTGGTCCTGACTTTTCTGCTATTGCTCTTTGGCGAAATTATTCCCAAAATATTCGGAGCGCGACGCACATTGGTATTTGCCCGATTCGCGGCTCCGGGAATCCTGTTTTGTGAAACAATATTTTATCCGGTTGCATCGTTGTTAATGAAATCGACCAATTTCCTTAATAAACATACTGTAAGGAAGAATAAAAATATTTCAGTAAGTGAACTCTCTCAGGCGCTGGATTTGACAGACAAATCGGAAATTTCCGAAGAGAATACCATACTTGAAGGTATAGTGCGTTTCGGTGCCGAAACAGCAAAGGAAGTTATGACCTCCAGACTGGATGTAGTTGATTTGGATATAAAAACACCTTTTCGCGAAGTTATTCAATGTATCATTGAAAATGCATACTCGCGCATTCCTATATATTCGGAATCCAGCGATAATATAAAAGGGGTGTTATATATCAAAGACTTGCTGCCCCATATAAATAAAGGAGATAACTTCCGTTGGCAATCGTTGATACGTCCGGCGTATTTTGTGCCGGAAACTAAAATGATTGACGACCTCCTGCGCGATTTTCAAAAAGAAAAGATACATATTGCTATTGTTGTCGATGAATTCGGTGGTACATCCGGTATCATTACAATGGAAGATATTATTGAAGAAATAGTAGGAGAAATACACGATGAGTATGATGATGAGGAACATTCTTACGTAATTATCGACGACCATACCTGGATATTCGAAGGTAAAACCCAGTTGACTGATTTCTACCGGATTACCCGATTAAACGAAGAACTGTTCGAAGATGTTTCGGGTGATGCCGATACCATAGCCGGCCTTTTACTCGAAATAAAAGGTGAATTTCCCGGGTTGCACGAAAAATTTGTCTATTCCGATTCTGAATTTGAAGTGTTGGCAATGGACAACAGAAGAATTAAGAAAATTAAAGTTACCAGGTTGAATAAAGAGTAATTTATTCAAAAGCTAATATGATTTTTAAGAAATTCAAAACTGTTGATTATCAGTGGGCTATCTGGAAACAAGATGAAACCATTGACGAACTACTTGCAATGCTTCCCGACAAGGGGGCCATGTACATGGAACAATTAAACAAATTTACTTCTGATTCGCGGAAAAAAGAATGGTTATCCGTCCGGGTTCTTCTTTTTTATTTACTCGGCAAGCAGGAACAAATTTCATATTATCCGAACGGACGCCCCTATTTGGCCAATGGTAATGGGAATATCAGTATTTCACATACCAAAAGCTATGTAGCGGTTATCCATAGTTATGACAGACAAGTGGGGGTAGACATTGAACGAACCGGTGAAAGGATTTTACGTCTGGTTCACAAGTTTGTGAGAGAAGATGAAATCATTGACGCCCCAAAAAACAGTTTAACCGATGTCGAATTTTTCACAATGATATGGTCTGCCAAAGAAGTTATGTTCAAATGTATGGATACGGACAATGTGGATTTTCGTGAGCATCTGCATATAGATTTACACAATACCTTTCAGTGCTATCCATTCCTGAATACTTATGAAACCCGTACTCCCGGCAAACAGCGTTTTTTAATTTATCATATATTATACCCGGATGAATTTGTAATGACCTGGACAACCTTTAAATAACAACCAGAATTCTCTACCATGAAAAAAACATTTATTATTATCGTTTTACTCGCTGCCTGGCATTTGCTACAGGCACAACAACCGGAAAGAAACAGTGGCAAAGCTGACCGCGAGCTTTGGATTCGAACCCTTACCCAAATAGCCGACCCAGTATTAAAAAATCTGGCAGGAGAAACTTTGAAGCAAAACATGCCTTATGAATCCCTGGGTACCGACCGCCGGGAGTTTTCCTATCTTGAAGCTGTTGGAAGATTAATCTGTGGAATGGCACCCTGGCTCGAGTTGGGTTCCGATACATCCGAAGAAGGTAAGTTGCGCGAGAAATATATAACCTTGACACGAAAAGGATTGAAAAATGCAGTAAATCCTTCATCTCCTGATTATCTCGAATTCGGCAAACCTTATCAACCTTTGGTGGATGCCGCCTTCCTGGCTCAAGGATTATTACGTGCTCCCACACAGCTATGGGGCAGAATGGACAGGGAAACCCAACAAAACCTGATAAATGAGTTAAAACGCAGCCGGGGCATCAAACCCTGGAACAATAACTGGCTGCTTTTTGCCTCTATGGTCGAGGCTGCTTTATTGGAATTCACCGGAGAATGCGACCTGGACCGGCTAATACATGGTGTCGCCAAATTCCGTGACGAATGGTATCTGGGCGATGCTATTTATGGCGATGGCCCAATCTTTCATCAGGACTATTACAATAGTTTTGTAATTCATCCTATGCTGACTGATGTATTGGTTGTCATGAAAAAAAATAATATTCCGGACGAAGGATTCCTGAAGATTCAACTGGAACGGCATGCTCGTTACGCAGCGCAGTTGGAGCGTTTCATATCTCCCGAAGGTACATTTCCCGTTGTTGGACGTTCTATAGTGTATCGCACAGGCGCTTTTCATGCACTTGGACATACCACTTTAATGCGCAACTTGCCCAAAGAAACAGAACCTGCCCAGGTGCGCTGTGCCTTGACTGCTGTAATTCGTCAGATGTTTTCGCGCCAAGATAATTTTGATTCCAATGGATGGTTGAGGGTGGGTTTTACCGGGAAACAGATTAAAATGTCGGAAAGTTACATCAATACTGGTAGTTTATATCTTTGCTCCATGGGATTTTTATCTTTGGGTCTTCCGGAAACGGATGAATTCTGGTCGGCGCCGTTTACACCGTGGACGAATCTTCGGGCGTGGAACGGAGAGGAGGTGATAGCGGATAAGGCGATAAAATGATTTATGGAACAAGCAAATGGCTGTTTGTATAAATATATTATTTGCCGAAAAACGTTTTAATCGCGTTTATAGCCATATCTGAATTTGTAACATATTGATTATCAATCGTTTGGTGTTTCTTAAAACTCCTCCACATAAAAGTCTGTAGTTTTACACACAAAACTATAGACTTTTACACGTAAAACTATAGACTTTTACAGGTAAAACTATAGAGAAATGCACACCGTTTTCCGGTGATTTATTTGTTAAATATTAGTACCATTATGCCGATATATTTAGTGATAGATGAGTGAGGGATAAATCATTGAAAAACACATCTGTCACTGTATGTAAATCGTTGATTACAAATTAGTTAATAGGTATTAGTGAGGGATGATAGATGAATTTGCCAAAAAAACCAGAAGTGATAATTGAAATGTTTTAAACTTAACCGTGAATTCTTTTGCTAATTCGAAAAATGTCTTTAAATTTGCGCCGTGAAATAATGGATGGTTTAAGATTTTTGAGAGAAATCTTCATTCCTTTTTTTCATAATTAATTCAACTTCCTTTACACAATTGTCCTACAGCTTTGTATCAGACAACCAGCGTAGCTATCAGCAAAATTTCCGTAAACGATAATCTGAACTTTATTCAAATGACTGAAAATCAGGAATTTTGGTTTGCTGCTCGTACTCGTGCCAATCAGGAATTAGGTTTGCGTGATTCGTTGAAAAAGTACGACATAACTTACTTCCTGCCTACACATATCGTTACCCGTCGTATCAGCGACCGTGTAAAGAAGGTAGAAGTGCCGGTAATCAGTAATCTGATATTCATCAAGACTACAAAGCAAAAAGCATTTTCGCTGGTCAAAGACTATTCCCTGAAACTATCTTATTTACGTAATCATGAAACCGGAACTTTGCTTGTTGTTCCCGATAAGCAAATGGCTGATTTTATGTTTGTCATGGATTTTTCTCCGGAATCAGTTAAGCAGTTCACGGGTCATTTTGAGCCCGGAGATAAAGTGCGTGTAATCAAAGGAAATCTTTCTGGTATCGAGGGAGAACTGGTGCGGGTAGATGGGAAAACTCATGTGATGTTAAGGATACCGCAGGTGCTGGCAATAAGTATTAAGGTTCCGAAGAGTTATTTGGAGAAAATAAATTGATTTACGATTTACTGATTTACGATTGAAAAGGGTTACTCTCAACTCCCAATTTATAACCCTTAACTCTCTTGGCGAGGACGGTAGTTTTATTCCGGCTGATGAATTCAGCCGGCTGAATAAAATTGTTTTTGAACTTACGAATGAATTATTCGATTTGCAAGCTTCATCTGCGGAAGAAGAGGCAGAGTTGTGTGTAGCTCTTTTGCAAGGATTAAATGCCACAATTTATAGTAGTATCGATAAACAGGAAAAGGTTCAAAAGATGCTCGATCGTTCAGCTGACGTACTTAATCAGTTAGATAATTCAACACTGAAATGTGAACTTTTGCTGATTTGTTACCAGATTGTCGAAGATTATGAATTAATGAAACAAGCCAAAGAAGTGATAATAAGCTGGGGGGGACGAGAGTTAACGGAAGAAGAACAGCGGATGATGGCTAAGTGGAACGAATTAAGTATATAAGCTTTACTTTCCGACTGTCATGAACGGAGTTTGTAGACTCTACTCCAAGATATTCTAAAATACAATTTTCAATTTTCAACTTTCAATTTTCCATTAAATAAGTGAAAGGAATAGTACTTGCCGGCGGTTCCGGTACCCGGTTATACCCAATTACAAAGGGTGTAAGTAAACAACTACTTCCGGTTTTTGATAAGCCGATGATATATTACCCGATTTCTGTATTGATGTTGGCGGGTATTCGGGATATTCTCATCATTTCTACTCCTATTGATTTGCCTTGTTTCAAAAGATTGTTGGGTGATGGTTCTGATTTTGGTGTAAACTTCCAATATGCAGAACAGCCCAGTCCGGATGGTTTAGCGCAAGCATTTATAATTGGCGAAGAGTTTATCGGAGATGATTCGGTGTGTTTGGTGCTGGGAGATAATATATTTTATGGACAGGGATTTACGCAGATGTTAAGGGATGCGGTTAAGGCTGCCGAAGAAGATAAAAAAGCTACGGTTTTTGGATATTGGGTGAGCGATCCGGAACGCTATGGGGTGGTTGATTTTGATAAAGATGGAAAAGCTTTGAGTATAGAAGAGAAACCGGAGAAGCCGAAATCACATTATGCGGTGACGGGGTTGTATTTTTATCCGAATAAGGTGGTTGAAATAGCGAAAGGAATAAGACCTTCGGCACGTGGAGAATTGGAAATAACTTCGGTAAATCAATGTTTTTTGGAAAATAAAGAGTTATATATTCAACTTTTGAGTAGAGGATTTGCATGGTTGGATACTGGTACCCATGATTCTTTGTCTGAAGCGAGTACGTTTATAGAGGTGATAGAGAAAAGGCAAGGATTGAAGGTGGCTTGTTTGGAAGGGATTGCGTATCGGAAGAAATGGATTAGTAAGGAGAGTATAATAGAATTGGCCAGGCCAATGTTGAAGAATCAGTATGGTGATTATTTGATGAGAATGATTGAAGAATAATATAAATAACAACATATCAGCAACTTAAATACACTACTAAAAAATAGATACAAGATGTTCAAGGATAAAGTTTTAATGATTACTGGAGGAACAGGCTCATTTGGGAATGCAGTATTGAAGCATTTTTTGAATTCGGACTTAAAAGAAATAAGAATTTTTAGTCGGGATGAAAAAAAACAAGAAGACATGAGGATAGAATATAAGAATGAAAAATTAAATTTTATTCTTGGGAATGTACGGGACTTTGATTCTATAAATAATGCTATGGATGGGGTTGATTATGTATTTCATGCTGCTGCTTTAAAGCAAGTACCTTCATGTGAATTTTATCCAATGCAAGCCATAAGAACTAATTTATATGGCGCGGAGAATGTCCTGGAAGCTGCCGCCAGGAATTTTGTAAAGAAAGTTGTTGTATTAAGTACAGATAAAGCAGCTTATCCTATAAATGCTATGGGAATGACTAAAGCATTAATGGAGAAATTAGCTGTAGCGAAAGCAAGGGATGCTCGTGTCCAGAAAAATGATGGCGTAATTTGCGCAACGAGATACGGGAATGTTATGTGTTCTCGTGGTTCAATTATCCCTTTGTTTATTAAACAAATCAAAGAAGGAAGTGAACTTACTGTAACAGAACCGGAAATGACACGTTTTATGATGTCATTGGATGATGCCGTTGATTTGGTCCTATTTGCTTTTCAAAATGCTGAGCCAGGGGATTTATTTGTACAAAAGGCTCCTGCAGCAACAATTTATGATTTAGCAATTGCAGTAAAAGAATTATTTAATTCGAACAGTGAAATAAAAATAATTGGTGCACGCCACGGTGAAAAAATGTATGAAACATTATGCACTAAAGAAGAAATGTCGAAAGCAACAGATTTGGAAGAATTTTACAAAGTTCCAGCTGACTTTAGGGATTTAAATTACACCAAATATGTGCAAAAAGACGGTCCCCGGTTAATTAATCAAGAATATAATTCTGAAAATACCAGAAGATTATCCGTTGAAGAATTAAAAAGTTTACTGTTAACTTTAGATTATGTAAAAGAAGAATTGGCTTCAATATAAAATTGTATACTATGATACCATTAGTTAAAACGTTTATTCCTCCTCGGGATGTATTGATGCCGGAACTTGAGTCTATACTTTATAGTGGATATATTGCTGAAGGAAAAGCTGTATATGATTTTGAAAATAGTTTTCAACAATTTATAGGTAATCCATTTTGTCTGGCTCTTCATTCTGGAACTGATGCTCTTCATTTAGCATTATTATTAGCTGGCGTTAATCCGGGCGATGAAGTCATTAGTACTCCGATGACCGCTGAACCGACAAATACCACAATTGCTATGGTTGGTGCTAAAGTGGTTTGGGCAGATGTTGATCCTAATACAGGCTTATTATCTCCAGAATCAGTTGAGGCTGCTATAACAGAAAGAACTAAAGCAATTATGTTAGTTCATTATGCAGGTATGGTTTGTGATATGGATAAGTTTAATCAAATTTCTTCAAAATATAATATACCAATAATCGAAGATGCCGCCCATGCGCTGGGAAGTAAATATAAGGGTGAATATATCGGTTCTAATTCTCCATATACTATATTTTCTTTGCAAGCTATTAAACACATGACTACTATTGATGGTGGTTTTCTTGCTTTAAAATCTCAGGAGAATATGGATAGAGCAAGAATAAAACGGTGGTTTGGGTTAGATAAAAATAAACCAAGATTAGAAAATGATATTAAAGAGGTGGGATATAAATATAGCATGAATAATGTAAATGCTGCCATTGGTTTAGTACAAATGCGTTATATACTTTCGGTGCTTGATAAATATATTAATAATGGTAAGTATTATGATGAAAACCTGAAAAATATTGATGGACTGCAACTTGTTAATTACTATAATAACACTGAGGCTTCTTATTGGCTGTATACAATGAAAGTGGATAGGCGGGAAGATTTCATCGAAATGATGGAAGCTAATGGTATTGCTGCATCTCCTTTGCATCATAGAAACGATACCCATAGTCTTTTTTCAGAATCAAAAAAAGAACTTCCCTGGTTTGAAGAATTTTACAGTAAATTGATTCATATTCCTTGTGGATGGTGGGTTACTGAAAATGATCGTCTTAATATTGTGGATGCAATAAAAAAAGGTTGGTAAATGATACCTCTTTACAAACCTTACATACCTAAAGAACTTCCAGAATTAGATAAGATACTACATTCTGGCTCATTATCTTATGGTTTATGGAGCAAAAAATTTGAGAAAAAATTGTCTCTGTTTCTGGATGTTAAGAATCTCATAGCAACTAATACTTATTCCAATGCAATTTATGTTGCTCTTTCTACTATAGGTTTATTACCAGATGATGAGGTTATTGCCTCTCCAATGAGTTGTCTTGCCTCAAATCAGCCACTACTAACTTATGGCTTAAAAATAAAATGGGCAGATATAGACCCCAAGACTGGTACTCTTGATCCTGATAGTGTTGAAAAATGTATTTCACCAAAAACAAAATTGATTTTTCATAATCATTTTTGTGGTTATGTTGGTCATGTTGATGAAATCAATAATATTGGAAAGAAATATAATATTCCAGTTATTGATGATTGTATTGAAGCATTTGGTTCCAAATATAATGATAAATATACAGGCAATTTAGGTACTGATATAACAGTATTTTCTTTTCAGACTGTTAGACTACCAAATACTATTGATGGGGGTGCAATTGTATTTAATGATAAAGAACTCTACGATAAGGCTTTACTAATAAGGGATTATGGTATAAGACGGGAAAAATTTCGTGATGAGTATGGTGAAATTTCACCAGATTGTGATATATATCTTCCTGGTTATGGAGCGACTTTGAGTGATGTGAATGGATATATTGGATGTGTCCAAATGGATGATATACAATTACTCTTAAATAGACAACAAAATAATGCAAACTATTGGAATAGTATAATTTATAAATATCCTGTATCTCCTTTCAACTTTCCTTTAAAAACTATTCCCAATTATTGGGTTTATGGCTGCTTTACACATAAAAAAAATGAAGCTATGTTGAAATTCAGGAATGATGGATTTTATGCTTCGGGAGTACATATACCGAATTCATATTATTCCATATTTGATAATAATGAATTGAAAGGTGTTACGGAATTTTATAAGAATTTTTTAGCCATTCCTTGTGGATGGTGGTTTGAAAATAAGGAACATTAATATGTTTGATTACAGAATAATCGATCCCTTAAATACTGATAAGGATAAATATTTGGAAATTCATCGTGAACTTTTTAAAGGTGCGCAGCTTGATGAAAATTGGCTAAATTGGTATCATAATGATGTTTCCGCTGAAAATATGGACTTGAAACTAACTCGTACTTATGGAATCTTTGATAAGGAGCGGTTGATAGGAATATGGAGCGTAGAACCTAAAACGTTATGTACTTCTGATGGTAATAACATTAGAGTTGGACGTTGTTTTGCCGTAGGAGTGAGCTCTGATTATCGTAGGATGGGACTGTTTGTATCTTTAAGTAAGTTTGCAATAGAAAGTGAGAAACAATTTGGCGATTATAAGTATATTTTAGGCTTTCCGCAAACTGGAAGAAGTGTTATAGGTGGACATTTGAAGGCAGGATGGGAAGAAGTGGCATTTTTCGATATAAGCAGCGTTAATTTGCATGACATAAAAGAGAAAAAGGATAGAACAGATATTCAGGTGATATGTGACTTTAAAACATTGAATGAGTATCTGAATACACCAAATAGTTTTATTGAAACGAATAATTATAGGAATGTTCGTTTTTTGAAACATCCTAAGCTGCAATATATGATATTTTCTTTAGGAAATGCTCATATAGTGTTGAAGCAATATTCTACATTTTGTCATATACTTGAGATGAGAGGAGATAATGATGATATTATTAATTTATTAGAGGCTTGTAAGACTATATGCAGAAGACATGGGTTGGAGGAAATAAATGTATGGACTTCTGATTGTTTCTATTATAAAGAGCCATTACGCTTATGCGGATTTAATAAAGGAGCAAATCATGGACTTCCAGTAACATTAATTGCCGTATCAATTAAGGCAAATGAGAAATTCAAATTTTCAAATTCCATGAATTTTGGAATGGGAGTAGAAGAAGGTTATTAATTGAAATATATAAAGAATGAGACAATTAGTACGAAATGTGAAAATTATTGGTACAGGTTCATATACACCTGAGAACATAATAACAAATGAATATTTAGAAACCGTTGTTCCTACAAATTCTCAATGGGTTTTTGAAAATGTTGGCATAAAAGAAAGACGGGTAGCCAATAATGAACAAGCTACTAGCGATTTGGCAACTATTGCAGGGCTACGGGCTATTACCGATGCATCCCTGAAGCCTGAAGATATTGACCTGATTATTGTAGCTACTTCTACACCAGATCGAAAAGCTCCTTCAACTGCAGCATTTGTGCAGCATAAATTGAAAGCTCTCAATGCTGCAGCATTTGATTTAACCGCTGTTTGTAGCGGTTTTTTATTTGGAATGTCTGTAGCAAGCCAATATATTGCAAGTGGTGTATATAATAATGTTTTAGTAATTGGTGCCGATACTTTTTCCAAGATTACAGATTGGACTAGAAGAGATTGTGTTTTTTTTGGTGATGGAGCAGGAGCTGCAGTAATGTCATCGTGTAATGTTACGGAAGGTTTTTTAGCATATAGACTTTATACTGATACATCTACTGATATGCTGGGCTTTACAATTCCCGGAGGAGGTTCTGAGATACCTTTAAATGAAGAGAATCTTAAAAATGGTATTCAATATTTTCAAATGAATGGAAAATCTGTTTTTAATTCTGCAACTAATGCATTGCCAAAAGCAATTAATCAAGTATTAGAAGATACAGGATTGACAGTGAACGATATTGATATTATGATTCCTCATCAGCCTAGCATACGTATTTTAAAGAAAACTGCAGAAATTATAGGTTTACCTTTTGAAAAAGTAATGCATAATATGGAAAAGTATGCGAATACTTCTGGAGGTACAATTCCTATTCTTTTGGATGAATGTAAGAAAGAAGGTAATATCAGAAAAGGTGATATCGTTTTGTTTGCTGCTGTAGGGAGTGGATGGACATACGGGGCATCTATAATTAAATGGGCCTAAATTATGGTAATAATTACAGGAGCTTCCGGGGGTATTGGGAATTATCTATTTAATTATTATCTGAAATCTGATGATATAATAGGTATATATAATAAGACTACGCCTAAGGATAATATCGAACATTTTGTAAAAGTGAATCTGCAAAATGAAGAAGAAGTGAAAGAGTTCGTCCATAATAGAAAGCTTAATAATATAGTACTAATTAATGCTGCAGGTGTAACTTTGTCAGCAATGGCACATAAACAGAAAATTGAAGATTTTAAATGTACAATAGAAATTAATCTTATATCAACATTTACAATAATTAGATATCTTTTACCTATAATGAGAGAACAATATTATGGAAGAATAATTAATATATCTTCTGTTGTTCCTCAGATTGGTACTCCAGGTAATGTAGCTTATGCTTCTTCAAAATCTGCTTTATGGGGAATGAGTAAAGTAATTGCTAAGGAAAATGCCAATAAAGGTATAACTTCGAATTGCTTAAATCTGGGGTATTGTGATACAGGTATGGTGGAGACAATTCCTACCAATATTTTATCCGAAATCACTGAGCAAATACCTCTGAAAAAGTTATGTGGAATGAATAATATATCAAATGCAATTGATTTTTTGATAAATTCTGATTATGTTACAGGTTCTGAAATTAATATTAATGGTGGAATATTTTAATTGGAAACATATTGCTAATATTAGATGATCTTTTTTGTTTTTAATTAAAGTAGGGTATATTGAAAAATTTGTTACTAAAAAATACTGTAGCTAATACTATTAGCCGATTCTGGTCCATTATTTCTATCTATTTATTTGTTCCTTTATGGATTAAATATCTTGGAATAGAGGGGTATGGGATCATAAATTTTTATACAGTACTTGTGACTATCTTCGCTTTTGCCGATGCTGGATTAACTGCTACATTAACAAGAGAATTTGCACGAGAAAATGTACCATTAAATTATAGAGCTAATTTATTACGAACATTTGAATATATATATATAGGCATTGGATTGTTTATAATAATCTTCGTCTTTATTTTTTCTAATAATATTGTTGATCTTTTTTTGAAGACAGATAATATTAACAGGGAAACATTAAATACATCAGTAAGATTAATGGGCATTATTTTAGGTGTACAATTGATGTATACATTATATAATGGCGGATTGATGGGAATACAAAAACAAGTATTATCTAATTCTTTAAATGTTATTTATAGCTTTTCCCGTTCGGCTCTTGTTTTAATTCCATTATATTTTTTCCCTAATGTTATATGTTTTTTTTTATGGCAGTTAGTGTCACTTTTTTTAGTATGTATAATTTCAAGAAAAAAAATATATAGTTTTATTGTCAATAATGATATTGTAGAATCAAACTTTTCATATTTAAAGAATATTTGGCGATATTCTCTGGGTATGGCATTAATGGCTATAATATCCGCCCTAAATACACAGTTAGATAAACTATTAGTTGGGAATATTTTGTCTCTGAAAGATTTTGGATATTATTCTTTAGCAAGTAATGTTGGTCAACTGATTTTAATGGTATGTTTACCTATTGGTCAAGCTTTTTATCCGGAATTAGTTAGACTAGTTTCTGTGAATGATAAAAGTAAGCTTCTTCTGTATTATAGAGGATTATCTTTTTTAGTTGCTACTGTTGCCTTTGCAATTGGATTTGTTGTAATAAGCTGTACTTATGATTATATATTAATCTGGACTTCAAATTCTGAGATTTCGGAGATAATTTCTACTCCCGCAAAATTATTAATTGTAGCTAATATATTCCTTTCTCTACAATATTCATCTTATTTTTTAGCTTTATCATACGCTTATACAAGAACTAATGTAACTATAGGAATAGCATCATTAATTTTTTTTCCTTTTTTAGTATATTTCTTAGTGACAAATTATGGACTTAATGGTGCAGCAATTCCTTTCTTAATATTAAATGTTATTGGATTCTTTTTATTAAGTTATCTTATTATAAATAGATTCTTAAAAGGTGAATTTAAAAAATGGCTAATTCAATGCTTCATTTCTCCCTTGTTGTTGAATTTATTTATATCTATCACGCTTTTTTTTATATTTAGGACTGTTTTGATAGGTTATTTTACAATTTTATATGGTGCCTTAAGCATTTCTATTTCTTTATATTTATCATTATGTTTATTGAATTTCTTTTTTCCTAATTTTATAAATGAGAAATATAAAAAGATAATACTCCCAATTTTTAATAAAAACTGAAAACTAATGCAACCTCTAATTTCTATTATAATTCCTACCAAAGATCGATATAATACATTAATACCTGTTATTGAAAGTATTAATTCTTTTTTAACACCAAAGATTGAATTAGTGATACAGGATAATTCAGAAGATAATTCATTAATTATAGGAAATAGATTGTTAAAAAACGATTCGGTAAAATATTTCTATAAAAAGGAACCAATACCTATTTCAGATAATACTACTTTAGCTATTGATAATTCAACTGGTAAATATATTGTTTTTATAGGAGACGATGATTTTGTTTCACCAAAGCTGTTATCTATTGTTGAAAATCTTGATGAAAATGGTATTGAATGTTTAATCTATAATGCTGGCTATTATTGGTGGGATTCTGTTTCATTTGTTTCCAACGATTATTATAGAAATAATTTAGTTCTTACTTTGCCTCGAAATATTTCCACTGATATGAAAAAATTATCAAGTTCTGTTGAATTGAAAAAGGTACTTGATAATGGTGCTGTGGGATACTACTATTTGCCTAGGTTTTATCATGGTATCGTAAAAAAAGATTGTCTTATGAAAATTAAAGATTCAACTGGAAAATATTTAAATGGTTCATGTCCGGATATGGCTTTTGCTGTTTCATTGTCAATGGTTATGAAGGAATACTATTTTATGAATTATCCTGTAACCATATTTGGCGCATCAAAAAATAGTGGAGGAGGTTTAACTGCCAATAAATCTCATTATATGAAGATTGAGGATGCAACTTTTTTAAGGAAAGATATACTCGAAAAATGGGATGCTAAAATACCAAGAATCTGGTCGCAAAAAACAATATATCCTCAAACTGCAAGAGAGGTTTTGGATTCTTTTGGCAGAAAGGATTTAAAAATAAATTATTTATCCTTTTATTCTTCCATGTTGGTGTATGAGCCATATTTAAAGAAGTACTTACTTCCTTTGGTAAAAAAAGAATTGCCCAATTTAAAATCCAGGATACTCTTTATCAAATCTGTTTTTAGGAGAATTTCGGGTCTTTTACTATTGCAAATCAGAACAAAATTGCATATTAAGAATTTGAAAGTTTTTAAACATATAAAGCCAGAGCAAATCAATAATGTTCTTCGATCAGTTTAATAAATTTCTTTCAGCTAAGCTTTCGTTTTTAGTAATTTCTTTAACTCTGCTTACTTTTTTCAATTTCATTACTCACGAAAAAAGTATAGGTATTATAATTAGTATACCACAAATTATATTAGTAACTTATTTCTTGTTTACAAATAGAACGAAAGAAGCATATGTATGGCATGTTATTTTTAGTTTAACCTGTATTGCTATCCCTTTCTCTTCGATTACTGCCCCCGGACAGGGTGAGTATAGTTTATATAATTATAGCAAACTAAAACTTTTTGGGCCCATAGGATTTTCGCAATTATTGACTATGTTGTTTTTTTTAAAATTACTCCCCATTAAATCAAAATTATCTAAAGAAAGTTTATTTAGATTGTTAGAGAAAATGCTATTGTTCTTTGCGGTTTTTGGCATATTTAATGGTTTATTGGGGTTGTTTTTTTCTGATTATCATTATAGTTCTTTTGTGACCCATGTTGTATATATTATTCCTCTTCTTTTGAATGTGAGTGTTCTGAAAAAACTTTATTCCATTGATTTCCTTCAATTATTGCGTAAAATCATGTTTGCTCTGTTGATATCGTCGACATTTGCTTCCTTATTATCTTATATTTTGGGTTTTGTTTCCCAATACGGTTCCTCTGATGTAATAATTCAGGCCGAGGTTTCTTATTATTCTCCTATTTTGCTTTTTTGCTTGTTGTATGATAAACATAAAATATTGGCTTTCCTGTTTTTCTGTATCTCTTTGTTTATTCTACAATCAGGTGGTACGGGTGGTAAAGGCATAATTATTATGCTCCTTATATTTATCCTTTTTTTGTGGAGTGTGTTTTTTTCATCCACTATTCACATAGCGAAGCTCAACAGGCTTATTTTGCGGTTTTCCATTTTATTATTTATTTGTGTTTTGGTTTTTTTTATTTTAGATCTCTATCAACATTCCGAATATTCGTTATTTCTTTATAAATTAGATTCTGTATTTTCATTACTGTCAATTTTTGATTCATCAGATGGAGTGGCTTTACTCCCTAATTCTCCTCGAATCAGAGTGGCTTCATTGATGAATATTTTTCAGGAATTTATAAGCAATCCATATTTTTTCTTTTTTGGCAAAGGATATGGAGGATATTTTAGTGATTTAACTGGTATCCTTGCAAATAGCGATTTGTCGGCTGCTTTTCCTGATGAACAAGTGAAATTGGATCAATTTTCGCGGCCTCATGATACCTTTGCGTCCGTACCATTAGTGAATGGTCTTTTGGGATTAGTCTTTATATTATATGTAGTATATCGATATATTAAAAGAATAAAATATGATTATTTTGCATTAGCAGTAATTCCTTGGTTATTACTCACATTTTATTATAATTTTCAATTTGCATATGTGGGATTGTTGATGCTTTTTTTAACAGAAAGAAATGAAGAAAGTTTTGTTTATAGACCCAATTTATCAGCCGGGACATGTTAATTTTAATAATATCTATTTAAAAGAAATAAGTAGATACACGACTGATCTTTCGGTAGTTTTTGTTGAAAATTATCCTTTTCGACGAGATATTTCGGTTGACTTGGCACATACTATACCCTTGAAATTTTTTAAAAGAAGAAATCCTTTTCTTACCAGATTATATTATTTATTAGCATTATTCAATATAAAACGAAATGTTAAGTTTGGAAATTATGATATAGTAATTTTCTCAAGTTTTGAAGAAATTTCTTTTTTTCTGGCGAATATAAAAAAAGCGTATGTAATTAATCATATCAATCTCCAGGGACTAAGAAACCGTGTAAAACGATTTTTTTTAGGGAAAGTATATCGTAATAATACTCCGATTTTTTTTGAGAATGACATGTCTCTGGAGGTGAAAAATATTTTTCCATCCGTTCAGCCCATTATTAGCCCTCATGGTTTAGTTGAATTCCCGGGAATAAACAATCCGGAAGATTTTCAAATTTTTATTGAAAATAATCATATAGGAAAATATGAAACAATTCTTTTTTATCCGTCCGACAATAGCACTGATATATTCTTTCTGAAAGAATGTGTAGAAAGTAAACATTTCCTTTCCTTTCTAAAAAAAATAAATGCTTTACTTATTGTTAAATCGAAAGCTATTAAATCATCATCAGACCATATTTTAATTATTGATTATTATTTGCCTGCAACAACATATAATTCCTTATTTCTTTTTTCTGATATAATAATAATAGCTTATCCAAAAACATTTAATCTTAGAGTAAGTGGTGTACTGTATGAAAGTTTTGCATACAGTAAAAAATGTTTGTTGAGTAAGATTCCAACATTTGAAAACTATCATTCTTTTTTTAACTATTATCCTTTTTTTGATTCTTTAGAGGAACTTATCGAAAGAATTGAGAGTGTAATTGTCGATGATTCTTTTACTGACCCATACAATAATTTGTCAGATTTGAATCCCAATTTAGAGAAAATATTTGAATGAAACTTATCTTTTTTATTGATCCTATGTCTTACGGCAATCTGGCTGTATACGATTACAACCTTCTAAAATATAACAACAGTCATGATGTTTTTTTCTTTGGAAGTGCTTATTATGATTATAAAAAAATATCTTCTCCTACTCAATTCTTTCCTTTTTTTACCTATAACAAGAAAAAGAATAAACTTAGTAAAGTTCTAAGTTATATACATTCAATTTTGTATTTGAGCTATTTATCTTTTAAACATAAGCCTAATATCGTACATATTCAGTGGATAAGGTTATGGGCAATTGATATTTTGTTTTTAATATTTTTAAAGTTATTGAAGGTGAAAGTTGTTTATACCGCGCACAATGTTCTACCTCATGAATCGAAAAAAAGAACTTGGATTCAGTACAAATATTATTATAAAATCCTCACCACCATTATTGTTCATACAGAAGAAAGTAAATCAAAATTGGTTGATTTATTTTCTATAGACCCTTTAAAAATATCTGTAATTCCACATGGATTACTAGATTTGTGTAAAGATAGAGGACAAGTAGAGCTGATGAAAAAGGAGATAAATGAAAAATTGAAATTAGATAATAAAATTGTATTTTCTATATTAGGTTTGCAGAGTTTTTATAAGGGTTCTGATTTAGTATGTAAATTATGGGCAGAAAATGAAGAATTACATGATAGCAAGTATCAACTTTTATTTTGGGGGAAGAATAATAATATTAATACTTCAGCAATAAAAAATATACATAACGTGAGCATTGTAAATCGATATTTATCTAATGAAGAATTTCTTGCTGCTATTCAATTAACATCTGTACTATTAATGCCCTATCGTGTAATCTCTCAAAGTGGTGTGTTACTAACAGCAATCAATGAATCAATACCTTTTCTTGTTTCATCCGCAGGTAGCTTAAAAGAACCATTGGATTTTGCTAATGTTGGTTGGTACATGGGAGAAGCTAACTATGAAAATTTGCAAGATTCAGTTGTTAATATAATAAGGAATGAATCAGAAATTTATAATTTTAAAAATAATAAGGAAGGTTGGATGGTACTACAAAATAAATTTTCATGGGATAAGATTTCAAATAATACCTTTCAGTTGTACAGTACAATATAAATTATATCTATAAAAAGTAAGTCATAATTTCATAACATTATAGTTGATATTTAGTGTTATGAAACATCCATGAGGAAAAAATTACGCCAAAGAGAATGAAAATTGGTGGGTATTAGTTACCTTTGAAGTATTAAGGTCGATTTTTACTGGAACGTTAAGAGTCCGATTATGAAACTGAACTCAACAGCTAAGCGGCAATGACTGTGACATTACGAGCACGTGTATGAAATTTTAGTATTCTTAGCTGTTTACATATAATGTCGAAGGACTATCCCCGCATTTATCGTTCGATAAGTGCTTTATTCTTTTTTGTTTTTACTAAAGAAAAGTTTATTAAACGCTCTCTGACAGTGGGGAGCACAACAATAATTTACGTATGAAATATCTTATAACGCTCTCTGACAGTGGGTGATCACAACTATAATTTACGCATGAATAAAATTGAATTAAAAAAAATAAAATATGAAAGCTTGTTTTTTAGGACTGGGTTATATTGGTTTGCCCACAGCAATTATTGCTGCTAATTCTGGGATCGATATTATTGGGATTGATATTAATCCTAATGTGGTTGAAATGACTAATAATGCTCAAATGCACATAGTCGAGCCGGGATTACATGAGTTATTGAAAACAGTTATTGATAATAAGAAATTCAGAGCTTCCTTACTACCCGAAGTTTGCGATTCTTATTTTATCGTTGTTCCTACACCCTTTAAGGAAAATCATGAGCCAGATATTTCGTATGTCGAGACAGCGACCCGATCAATTATTCCTTTGCTGAAAGAAGGTGATTTATACGTCATAGAGTCCACTTCTCCAATAGGAACCACTGAAAAAATGGCAAATTTGATTTTTGAATTGCGTCCGGAATTACGTAACAAAATCTTTATAGCATATTGTCCAGAACGAGTACTACCTGGAAATATTGTTTACGAACTTGTAAATAATGATCGTGTAATTGGTGGTATAGATGAATCTTCAACGAATAAAGCTGTTCAATTTTATTCTTTGTTTGTAAAAGGAACCCTGCACCCAACCAATGCTAAAACGGCTGAAATGTGCAAATTAACCGAAAATTCATCTCGGGATGTTCAAATAGCTTTCGCCAATGAACTATCATTAATATGTGATAAGGCAGGAATTAATGTGTGGGATCTTATTGATTTGGCAAATAAGCACCCCAGAGTTAATATTCTTCAACCTGGATGTGGAGTAGGAGGACATTGTATAGCAGTTGATCCTTATTTTATTACTACAAATTTTCCTAAAGAGTCCCAATTGATATCAAAAGCAAGAGAAATAAATAACTATAAAGCTTTTTGGTGTGCCGAAAAAATTGAAAATGCAATTTTAAGATTTGAATTGGAACATCATCGCAAACCTACAATTGCAATGATGGGATTAGCTTTTAAACCCGATATTGATGACCTGCGTGAAGCACCAGCAAAGTATGTAGTAACAAAAGTTATGCAAAGTTGTAACAATGCTAATATTTTAATTGTGGAGCCGAATGTAGCAGAACATAAGGTTTTTAAACTAACCAACTATAAAGAAGCATACAAAAAAGCTGATATTGTTATTTTTTTAGTAGCACATTCTGTATTTAAAAATCTGTCTTATGATAATAATAAAGTGATAATAGATTTTTGTGGCATTTTTAAAAAATAGTTCAATGAAAAAAATAATGTTAGTATTTGGCACTCGGCCTGAAGCCATAAAAATGGCTCCTTTGGTAAAAGAGTTCCAAAAATATCCTGATATATTTGAGGTTCTGGTTTGTGTAACCGGTCAACATCGTCAGATGTTGGATCAAGTTCTTAGTTTATTTGAAATAATCCCAGATTATGATTTAAATATAATGAAACACGGACAAGATTTATACGAAATTACAGCTCGTGTTCTGGTTGGTATGCGTGATATTTTACAAATAAGCAAACCAGATTTAGTATTAGTTCATGGTGATACTACTACATCTACAGCATCAGCTTTAGCTGCATTTTATCAACAAATACCAGTCGGACATATTGAAGCGGGTTTACGCACTCATAATATATATAGCCCTTGGCCTGAGGAAATGAATAGACAAATTACTGGACGTATTGCTAATTATCATTTTGCTCCTACTGCATTAAGTAAAGAGAATCTGTTGAAAGAAAATGTTGATGAGCAAAAAATTTTTGAAACTGGTAATACGGTAATTGATAGCTTGAATTGGGTTGTTGATAAAATTAATCAGGATAAGACGTTAAATACGGAATTAAAAAAATCTTTGTTTAGTTCTGGCTACGATATTGAAAGATCATTGTCTGGCAGAAGAATTGTATTAATTACTGGCCATCGGCGTGAGAATTTTGGCGATGGATTTACTTCTGTTTGTCATGCAATAAAAGAATTGACAAAGAAATATCCTGATGTCGATTTTGTTTATCCAATGCATTTAAATCCCAATGTTCGTGAACCCATCCAGAAAATATTTGCCGATACAAAACAAAATAATATGTTTTTTATTGAACCTTTAGAATATATTTTATTTGTTTATTTAATGGAAAAATCCACGATTGTATTAACTGACAGTGGTGGTATACAGGAGGAGGCTCCTGGTTTAGGAAAGCCTGTTCTCGTGATGAGGGATACAACAGAAAGACCAGAAGCAGTTATTGCGGGTACTGTAAAACTCGTGGGTACTAATTATGAAAGAATTGTAAACGAGGTTTCTTCATTATTGGATAATCCTGTGTATTATGGCAATATGAGTAAGGCTATAAATCCATATGGAGATGGTAAAGCGTGTGAAAGGATTATTTCAATAGTCAGTTGAATAGTGAAAATTTTATATTTTTATCAATATTTTTCTACACCAGAAGGTGCTTGGGGAACTAGGGTATATGAATTTGCCAAAAAATGGGTAGAACAAGGGCATGATGTTACTGTTGTAACAAGTATTTATTCCAAGTCGGATCTCTCTTCTTCTAAACTATTAGATACCCAGTTTTTTGATGGGATCAAAGTCAAAATAATTAATGTAAAAATTGATAATAAGCAGAAAATAATAAGAAGAGTATGGACTTGGTTAGTCTATATGTTTTTTTCTTGTTGGTATGCAATAACTTTGTCTGCTGATATTGTCATCGCATCATCTGGGCCTATTACCGTGGCTATTCCGGGTCTATTAGCACATTATATAAGGAGAAGAAAATTTGTGTTTGAAGCGAGAGATATATGGCCGCAAACCGCAATTGAGTTGGGTCTATTGAGAAATAAATATCTGATTAAGTTTTTTTATTGGCTCGAAAAGAAATCTTATAATGCCTCTTGTCATGTAATAGCTCTATCTGATGGTATGGTAACTAATATTTTAAATCGTTATCCACATGTAAAAGTAACCTCTGTGCCTAATTCTGCTAATATTCAATTATTTAGTGTACCATCTTCTTCTGATATTGGAGAGTGGAAAACTAAAAAATATGCAATATACACTGGTAATATTGGAACTGTGAATAATTCAGAATTGCTCTACAATGCAGCAGTTGAATTAAAAAATAAAAACAGACAAGATATTTTTATTTTATTGGTTGGCGATGGACAACAAAAAGAAGAATTGAAAAGAGCAGCTATGGGAAAAGAAATAAATAATTTTGTTATAAAAGATTTAATGGCTAAAAAAGATCTGGTTGCTTATATTCAACATTCGATGGTATCATTAGTTCCATTAAAAGCAAATCCGATTCTGGATACTTCTTCTCCAAATAAATTTTATGAATCATTGGCAGCCGGTGTTCCTGTTATTCAAACCACAAATGGCTGGATGAAAGATTTTCTTAATAATCATAATATTGGTTTTACAATTCCTGCTGATGCTTCTCATTTGTTAGCCGAATGGTTAATTAAAATTGCAGATAATAAAGTTGATTTATTTTCAATGAAAGAAAGAGCAAAAAAGATAGCAGGAGAACACTTCAATAAAGATGTTTTATCGGAGAGAATGTTGAATGTTCTTAAAACTGTTTATTTGGATTAATATATGAACATGCTATTTACAGGTGCATCTGGCTTTTTGGGAAGTAATGTATTGCCTCTTTTGGACGCAAAGTATAAAATAAGGACTATTGGCTTAACTCCACAGGATACTTATCAGATGGATCTCGCTAAAAATATCCCTGAACTAAGTGATTCTTTTGATGTAGTACTACATGCTGTGGGGAAAGCTCATTCGGTTCCCCGATCCAAAACAGAAGAGCAAGCATTTTTTGATATAAATCTACAAGGAACGAAAAATCTTTGTGCTGCTTTAGAAAAATATGGTGTCCCGAAATCTTTTATTTTTGTCAGTACCGTAGCTGTTTATGGTTGTGAATATGGTGAAAATATATCAGAAACTCATCCATTAAATGGCGATACTCCTTATGCATTGAGCAAAATTCAAGCTGAACAATTCTTACAAGAGTGGTGTTCTAAATATAATGTAAAATTAAGTATTATTCGTCCTTCACTCATTGCTGGTTACAACCCTCCTGGCAATTTAGGAGCAATGATCAATGGTATCAAAACAGGAAAATATTTAAGTATTGCAGGTGGAAAAGCAAGAAAAAGTATTTTAATAGTACAAGATATTGCCAATCTAATTCCTTTGTTAATTACTAAGGAGGGAATTTATAACGTTTGTGATACCTATCATCCTACATTTAGAGAATTGGAAACAGTTATATGTAAACAACTAGGGAAGCCATTACCCATTTCAATACCTAATTGGATAGCACAATTGATGGCTTTAGTTGGCAACTGTTTAGGCCGTAGAGCTCCTATAAATACTTTAAAACTAAAAAAGATAACAAAATCATTAACATTCAGCAATGAAAAAGCCAGACGTGAATTGGGTTGGGAACCAATGAATGTACTTGATAATTTTAGAATAGATTAATAATGTACTATATCCTCATCTCAGTTCTGCTCCTCCTCGCAGAACTTTTTTATTTCCGCATCGCCGATAAATTCAATATCATCGACAAACCCAACCAACGCAGTTCCCATACCCGGATAACGCTTCGTGGTGGTGGAATCATCTTCTATATCGGTACATTAGCTTACTTCCTGACTAATAATTTCCATTACCCCTGGTTTTTTTTTGGATTGACTCTTATTACTGGTATCAGTTTTATCGATGATATTCGTCCTGTATCTCAAAAAATCCGTTTAATCCTCCATTTCCTGGGAATGGGATTTATGTTTTATCAATGGAGTATGCTCGATATAACCTGGCATTGGTGGTTTATAGTAATTGGACTTATACTATGCACGGGAATTATCAATGCTTACAATTTCATGGATGGTATAAACGGAATTACCGGAGGATATTCATTAATTATATTACTTTCCTTAGCCTATATCAACCATTATATAACCGCCTTTACAGATATCCGGTTGATAATTGTATTAATCATTGCAATATTAGTTTTTAACTTCTTTAATTTCCGCAAGAAAGCAAAATGTTTCGCCGGGGATGTAGGTTCGGTTAGTATAGCCTTTATTCTGTTGTTTCTAATTGGACAATTGATATTGACTACGAATGATTTTAGTTATATCATATTATTAGCCGTCTATGGGGTGGATTCTGTATTAACAGTCGCTCATCGATTGATATTACATGAAAATATCGGATTACCCCATCGGAAGCATCTTTATCAAATAATGGCCAATGAATTAAAAATCCCTCATGTTGTGGTATCGTCCATTTATATGGTAATACAGGGAATAATCATTGTTGGATTCTTGTACGTTCATCCATATGGTTACGGATATTGGTATTTGGTTGGAATATTGATTTTGCTATCACTGGTATATATCATTCTCATGAAGAAATATTTCCATTTACATCAGTATAAAGAAAAGTCATAGTAAATAAACACTTGAAAGCTTTATATAATCCCCGGAATCGTCACCCACAATTCCGGGAATTTTATTATATATTCTGATAAAAAGACAGTCTGTCTGTTAAAAACCACAATATATCCCCTAATTCCATTAACATATTAGAAAAAAAACTATATTTGCACAGCCTAAATACAAATGTAGTTACATAAAATGAAGCAAAATATCTTTCGTCGGTATCTCTCAGTCAGAGTTGTACCTATATGGACTATTCTTTTGATAGATGTATGCATAATCATCGTCTCTTGCCTTTTAGCTTATGCCCTACGCTATGATTTTCGAAGTATTTTTCTAGAATATTCGACTATTGGTAAAACTATAATATGGGCTGTTCTAATTAACCTTATTTTTTTCCGTCTTTTCCGCACCTATTCCAATGTGCTCCGGTTCTCCTCATTTGTAGATATAATGAGTATTTTTGGATCACTGACTGTTTCATATGCCATTTTGATGATAGCCAGTTTTCTTTTGGATACCTTTTTCCATGAAAAAATCGGTAGTGTTAGTGTCCTGTTTATTGGATATGTTATAAATTTCGCTTTGATGGCATTTTCGCGTATCGTTGTGAAAATGTTTTATGAAAACATTAATTTTGATGGTAGTCAGAGTGCTAATGTATTTATTTATGGGGCGAAAGAAGCCGGGGTAAATATTGCCAAATCACTAAGAGTAAACTTAAAAAACCATTATAGACTACGCGGATTTATCGCAGATGAAAACGAGTTGATTAATAAAATAATGATGGGTGTGCAGATTTATCCTTTGGACGAAAAAATCTTTGATATTCTGGATGCCAAAGATGTACATACTATTATTATTTCTCCGGCTAAAATGGATAATCTGAAACAATCCGAATTCACTGATAAATTTTTAGCTCATAATATTAAGTTGTTAACTGCACCGCCTTTAAGCGAGTGGGGAGGTCAGACACTGAATGTAACTGATCTGAAACAAATTCAGATTGAAGATTTATTGGAACGTGACCCGATTGAAGTAGATTTGCGTAAGATCGCTTCACACCTGGAAGGCAAACGGGTTATGATTACCGGTGCGGCCGGCTCTATAGGTAGTGAAATCATGCGACAGGTTGCAGAGTTTAATCCATACAAGCTGATACTGGTCGACCAGGCAGAAACCCCTTTACATGATATTCGTTTGGAGTTGCAGGATCGTTGGCGGAATTTAGATGCTGAAACTATAGTAGGAGATGTATCTAACGAGAAACGGATGGAAACTATTTTCAAAGAATTTCTGCCGCAATATATTTTTCATGCTGCTGCATATAAGCATGTTCCCATGATGGAGGATAATGTGTCTGAATCTATTCAGGTCAATGTTCAGGGTACCCGGATTCTGGCTGATTTGGCCGTGAAATATAATACGGAGAAATTTGTTATGATTTCGACCGATAAAGCTGTAAATCCTACGAATGTTATGGGATGTTCCAAACGTTTGGCAGAGATATATGTACAATCTTTGGCAAAGAAGTTACAAAAGGAGGGAAAACAGTCCGTAAAATTCATAACAACCCGTTTTGGCAATGTTTTAGGCTCAAATGGTTCTGTTATTCCGCGTTTCCGTGACCAGATACAAAAGGGAGGCCCAGTAACAGTTACTCATCCCGAAATTATTCGTTATTTTATGACTATTCCCGAAGCTTGCCGGTTGGTGTTAGAAGCTGGCAGTATGGGGAATGGAGGCGAAATATATATATTCGATATGGGGAAACCGGTAAAAATAGTAGATCTGGCAAGGCGTATGATCAGCCTGTCAGGACGAAACAACATAAAGATTGAATTTACAGGATTGCGACATGGTGAAAAGTTATATGAGGAGCTTTTGAATAATAAAGAACTTACCAAACCTACTCATCACGAAAAAATTATGATAGCAAATGTACGCGAGTATGACCATTGGGAGGTCAAACAGCAAATACTTAATTTAATTGATATAAGCCAGAGTTATAGTCAGATGAAAATAGTTGGTGCAATGAAGGAAATCGTTCCTGAATTTATCAGTAAGAATTCGGTATTTGAATCTTTGGATAAAACAGAATGATTTTGTTTTTTCAGGAATATCAATTATATTTGTTTTATTAATTCTGGAACTAATGAAGGAAAAGAAAAAAAATAGTGATTTAGTTGTAAGAGAACCCGTAGTATCTTATCAAACTGAAAATCTTCGAACCGCGCAAACGGTGATACCGGAATATATTTGGGAAGATTTGAGAGTTGGCTTGGAGCAATATAAGAGAGGTGAATATGTTTCGGCTAATGTCTTGTTAGTTAATATTAAGAATGGAATATAACTTACTCTTTACTCTCCGTGCTAAAAGTCGTTTGATTGTTTTATTGGATTATCTTACCGTTAACTGGGGTATTAGAGTGAAAAATAAATTCATATCTGAATTGGAGCATTGTCTTGAAATTATTCAAATTAATCCTTATTCTTTTCCCTGTTATAATACTTCTGAACTCAGAAAGTGTATAATTACTCCATTAAATATTCTTTATTATACCATTCAGGGAAATGATATATTAATAATTTCAATTGAAGATACACGAATGAATTATACGGTCATGGAAGAATAAATATAGTTTTTGATATATATAATGAAAATCCCCGGAATCATCAATAATGGTTCCGGGGATTTTCATTTAGTCAAACGTTATCCGGTTATAATTTCCGTATCACGCTCATCAACTGTTCGCCCAGTCCGATTGTATATCCCTGAGATACAAATACCACTCTTCCGAAGGTATCGGCAACGATGAATATAGGCAGGTTGTTCTGGTTTGATAATTCCATGGCAGAGGCAATCATTCCGGTAATCTTATTATTATGGTCTATACCGTATGTAATTGTGCTCGGTAAGATACCAAATTCTTTGGTGTCGAAGTTTTTCCAATCCTGATCGTTCTTGAATAAAAGAATCATGCTACGGTTCCAGGCTTCCAAATCTTTGGATACGGCGGTAATATCTCTCATTGCATGGTTGGTGGGTTCCTGGCGAGCACCTAAAATGCCGATTATAAAATATCCGCGACCGGTAGTTGCAAGAATACTAGTTTCTTCACTGCTGTCGGCAAGCAAGAATTTAGTTTCGGCATCAATGCTTCCGAGTACCTGAATATCCTCTTTGTTCTCGCCCATTACTAGAGCTATACTGGTATTCTTATCTGCATTTACTGTGAAAGATTTTACTTCGGTGAGAACGTTTCCTTTTGCCATACGTGTTCCGGTAATCAACAGATAGTCTCCGGCATCAATAGCAAGAGGTTTGCGAAGCATCTGGCTCCATGTATTACCCACGCCCATATCAACGCTTCCTGAACGAAGATTAAGGGTTTGCAGAGTGCCGTCGGGAAGAACCTTGGCTATAGTAAAGTGACTATGATATTTAGGGTCGCTTACCGCTTCGATTGGTTCGTATGTCGCTGTAATACTGCCTTGTTGAGCCATTACCGGAGCCATTGAAGCATCAAAATCCACATCCATCCAGTTGTCGCCCACGGCAAATTGTATTTTACGGGCAACAGGTTCAATACGGGTTGGAATATCCAAGCTACGGGCCAGTGCAACGAAGAAGATATTACGCGAATGTTTATCGGCAACACGTGCTTTCCATACTCCCATGGGCATAATGGGAATGAGTTGCGGGTTAAGCTCGTCTTTTATAGCAATATTCTGTTGTACCCATTCGACCAGTTCCTGTGGATTATTACGGAAGCGGTTAGCCTGTTCTTCGTTTACAGCTTCGCGGAAGAAAGCACGGTAGCCCGTGAGTAGTTCGTTACTTACTCTGGGATTGAGAATATAGTGTGAGAAATATTTACTACCGCTTTGCGGAGTGTTCATGAGGTGGTCGAGTAGTACGTCGGCCGGCGTATCCCGTAAATCCTTAGCCGAAATTACATTGAGTAAATCCATTCCCGCCTGACGATTCTCGTCGGTCAGAGCATCAAGAAAAGCTTCTATTTCCGGATAATTGCCCCGGCTGGCAACGAGAAACCGGTTATCGGTTTTTTCGTCCGTATAGAATGTAGCAACGTATTGATTGCGGATTTCGTCTTCGGCTAACAGTCGTTTGGCGTTTTCCGCTCTTTGTTCGTCGGTTACATTTACCGGGATAGGATTGGCTACCGGAGGTATAATTCCCGTATCCAGTTCTACCGGATCACCAGGTTTCTTATCAAGTGCAATGGTTATATCAACATCCTTTCCGAAGGATACCTTCCGGAAACCGAACATATTATTGTGGGATGCCCATACCAACATATCACCTTTACCGGCTGATAAGGAGGTATGGCCATTCGAATCTGTTTTTTTACGGGCTACGGTGTTAAATTCTGCATAGTTGTATATTTTGAATTCAACGAGTGCACCATCTACCGCATTACCATTTCTATCTGTAATGTTGATATTTATGGAAGCGGTGGGGGCATAGTTGGCAGTTACATTAATTTCAGTAAAACAATCCGTTTCTTCCATTATTTCTTCCGGGCCATTGTACCGGCCAAATGTCCGGGAGTGCATCAACATACCACGTGAGGCAGGCTCATTAAACCAGGCCATATTCAAAACAGGTTCGGGTTCGCAGGCGCCCAGGAAATACCATTTGCCATCAACCCATGCTTCTACCCAGGCATGATTGTCATCCGTATGTGCCCAACGGGGAGTATATACCTGTCGGGCAGGGATACCTACTGCGCGAAGGGCAGCGGTAGTAAACACAGATTCCTCGCCACAACGACCGTAAGCGGTGCGTACTGAAGCGAGTGGAGAGCTGGTACGCGAGTCGGATGGTGTATAGATAACCTTTTCGTGGCACCAATGGTTTACCTCGAGTACGGCGTCATAAAGCGACAGGCCTTTCACGCGGTCCCTCAACTCATCATAAAAAATCATGCGGCTTTCGTCCATATTCTCGTTGTTCACCCGCACAGGTAGTACGAAATGGCGGAAGATTTCTTCAGGAATGGTTTTCCCCCAAGGCATTTCTTGTTTTGCCCGGAAAGATGAACGGATATTTTGCAGATAGAATTCGCCACTGTAATCGGTTACATCGCCGATGGGCATGTAGGCATACAGGAAAGTCAGGGCTTCTTTCTCAGGAACCGTTAGTTCTGCATCATTAAATACCTGGAATAAATCTCCGTGAGGTAACGCCTGTCGTTTGGCGTGGAGGTCTTTTTCAATCTGCCCGCGGGCAGTCTTGTCTGAAATGAAATGTGTTGAGTTGTTACATCCTGCAAACATGAGAAGCGTAAGCAGGAGAGGGAGTAAGGTCTTTCTGTTCATAGCATAAAATTGATTTTTACGCTACAAAGATATGAATTTAGAATTTAGTAGTCAGTAGTTAGTAGCCAGAAGTTCGTGGTTATTAGCCAGATGTTCGTAATAAGTAGCTAGAATGCGATGCCACAAAGTTTCTAACTACTTATTTCAAATCAGTAAATTCAATTCTTTTCTTCGCGGTAACTCAATGCTCCCGAAGGACATCTGCTAACCTGTTCTTTTAATTGTTCGGTTGTTGCATTCTCAATTTTTACCCAAGGACGAGCTTGTGGATTGTATACTGCGGGTAATAGCTGAACACATATACCAGAATGTATACATAAATTGGGTTTCCAAAGAATTGTAATTTCGCCGTTTGAGTATTCGTAAACTTTTTCCATTTTACTATTATTATATAAGTTATCTAACATTTATTCCGTCTGCCACTACCCGCATCCATTGTGGATTCTTTTTTATGTATGCCACAACAAACGGACAAAGAGGAACCACTTTCATTCCTGTATTGTCAATATCTTCCAATGTTTTTTCCACCAGCTCAGTACCTATTCCCTGGCCGCCCAGCGCTCTCGGAACTTCAGTATGAGTCAGATATATATTACCATCTTTATTAATGATATACTCGATCAAAGGAATATACCGTTCGATGTGAAATTCGTATTGATGCTTTTCTTTATTGTTTATTAACTCGTTATTTCTATTCATATTAAAAAGACTATAAATTTGTTACTTTGTTATAGAACAAAAAAGTCAATTTATTGTTTTATATGATTAATACAAAGATATTAAACTAAATGGTGTTTACAAAAAATAAACAAATAAAGCTCTGTGGTTAAAAAAATATATTGATTATTATTGACATATTATGAAAAAGCTTCTTTCTAAGAATTAATTTTATTGTTTTCATTTATTAATGTCTAATAGTTATAGTATTTGCTTTATTAGTAAAGTTTTTAGTTGGAATAAGTTGTAATTTATGTTCAATAAAATCACAAATGAATAAATGTATCAACTTCAGTTATTAAACTTTTATAAATAACCGAATTTAAGTATTGGTAATTGTTGCAATTTGCTCAATAATGCTTATTTTTGCATCGATTGGTGAACAAGTGTTACTAAAATTCTTGCCCAATTGTTGTTATTTGGGGATTATACAACGATAATAGTCGAAAAAAGTAATTTTTGATTTCATTTATCAATTCTTTGGTGATGATTTTTTTTTACTTTAGAAAGGAGTGGTGATTGATGTTGGGGTGTTTATATTTTTATTCTAGGAAAATATATAGGATGTGGAAAAATACCTGTGTGTACTTGCTATGTGTTTGCATAGCGAGTGCTTTGGTATTTTCTTGTATCGATGAACCTTTTGTCGCAAAGCCTGAAAGTACATTTATACAGATTAGTGTTGCGGATGTTTCTAAAACTGAAAATCGGGCTACAATACCGGGTGGGCTAGATGAAAAACCAGGAGAAACTCCGGATAATATCGTGCGCAAATTGCGCGTAATGATATTTGAGGAAACAAATGACGTCAGTGGTGCTGTATTGGCTGGCCCGACTGGTAATTCACTTTATTCCATTTTAAATACGTCGATGGATGTTGTAAAACATCCCGTAAATTTAGGTGGTAAATATACAATGGTATTTATTGCTAATGAACCTTCCGATAGTTATTTTCAGTCAATCAGTAATTTCAATGATTTGAAAGGTATCGCTTTCCCGGCGGATGCCTTTGACTCAGATAAACTTATCCCTATGATGCAGGTGGTAAAAGGTGTTGATATATTGGCTGGTGGTGTGGCAGAATTGAAAAATGGAACCTTTACGGATATAAATGGAAATACCAGAGTTGTTGACCCAACTAAAGGACTTTATGCCGCAAATGCGAAAACCTCAACATTAATATTGAGGCTTGACCGCTTAGCCGTTCGTGTAAACGTGAAATTACAATCCGAATTAGACTTATCCGGAAGTTTTAAAAATGTCATTTTATCAAAGATGCCTGATAAAGTACCTCTTTTCCGTGACTATACCGGAACTATTAATCGTAATATATCCCGCACAATTCCAGTTAGCAAATTTACTTCTGTTACACCACCGTCAGGTTATGCCTGGATGGTAGAAACAGAACGTATTGTTATGCCCTCCAACCATGCTGACGTTGATACAGAAGCAACTGTTTTGACTGTAGACCTTGATACTGATATGTATAGCCCTTCATGTAATTTGCAAATACAACCCAATAATTATAACTTACATTATAATACATGGTTGGATTTTATCGGTATAGTAAAAGAACCACTGGAATTGAACGTGGTGGCTTCTGATTGGAGCGAAGTAGATGAAGAATGGGATATAGCCGGAATTCGTAAATTAAATGTTTCAAATATTGATGTTAGTATTACCGATTTTAATGGTGTCCGTATATCATTCTGGTCCAATATGCCCAGTGTTCGTGTTTTACCTGAAGTTTATCGGGTGGAAGGAGGAAGTGAGACAGTAGACGTTACCAATTTGGTGTTTAATGATTTGGCCATGACTCCGCAAAATGATAATAAACCAAGCCGTTTTTATTATGATCCAGGTTCCGGTTCCGGTTATATGGACATTCTGGTTGACTCTTTGAATACTGTAAATGGCCAATGGGTTTATAAACTTTATCTTGTCGCTGAGAATGCGGATGGTACAAATCAGTTAAGGCGGGAAATTAAAGTGAATGTGAAACAATATGGTACCCGGTATAAATTTGATCATTATTCTATTTCGGGATATGTCGGGTCTTTTTTTAGAAAAGAAGAAAAAGGAGAACGTATTATTACCGGTCAAGCACTTAATGGACTTATCTATCATAACAAATGGGTAGCAAAAACTGACGATGATTGGATTATACTGAGTTCAACTCCAAGTTTCGATCCGGAAGTCGGAACTAACAATCCGGGAGACCCGGAAAAATATGAAGTACGCCCTAATACGTTAAAATATGATGCAGACTACTCAGATGGAAAGCGAGTGTCTGGAAGAGGGCGTATCTATTTTCGCGTTGGAGTAAAAGAAACAATTCCCAATGAACCTAATCGATATGGTGTTATTAAATTATCATATCTCCAGAAAGGCAGTGACGGTGTAACTTGGCAACCGGAAATAGACTTATATGTACGTCAGGGAGAAGATGCAGATTTTGTTTTCAGTGACAATGATAATGCAACAGTCAAGATCGGTGATGATATAATTCTAAACAACCAACCTAGAGTCGGTGCCCGGAAATTTTCCCCTTATAACCTAACAGCAGATGGTTTAGATGCATCATCAGACTATGTTCAACTGCCTGTTAGATCCGCTACAACGGGAGGGGGAGCATTTGTCCAATACCCTACTCAAGGTGGAGCTTTCTTTCAATGGTCTGGTGGACAAGAGGATGATAAACCACGACGTGCTTTTCACCCTGCTCGAGAAGCTAATTTTGGGGTCCATATTCCAACGTTTAATTTCTGGGATCAATTAAAAGCCACTAACGAAACATGTCCACCGGGTTATTCCCGTCCGAATGACGGTTCTGTAAAAAGACCGGTTACGAATGGACTTTCATATAATAAAACTCTTTCGAAATACGAAAAAATAGATAAAGATTCTCTGGCATATTCAACATTCCGGATGTCATTGTTCAGAGACCCCGAAGCAGGAGATGGATTTCGCCATCCAACGGGTCCAGTACTAACGCCACCAACGCCATTGGAATCTTGGCAGTCGTACACTGAATATTTTCCAAGTTTCCCGAGTAGTAAGTACGTAAATGCTACCTCAACATATAACTCTGAGACTAAGCAAGGTGGTCCTATTGGTCATCAGGAAGGACTAGAAAAGACTTCATCCGGCGGATTCTATGCTGACGGATTTTTTGATCGACGGCCTATAGATGATACTTTTAAAAGCGTTTCAAGTAATAATGCCAATATAGCATATACTGGAGTTTTATTCTTTAATCAAATAACTAAGAAAAGTTTGTTTTTTCCTGCGACCGGGCGCTTAAATGGCGATGGAAAGCTTGAATCACGCGGTATTGCAGGTTATTATTGGAGTTCTTCAGCAAGTTATAGCCGGGTCGAGAGTCCGGTCCCTGCATGGTGTTTCGAACTCGCATATTATTATATATCGCCGGTTTCAACCTCAAAAGGTTTTGGAAGTGCGATACGATGTGTAGAAGGTGATTCCTCAACATACTAAATACCTAAACGGCTAATGAAGTATTTAACTCAATATATTGTACTATCCTTAACGGTGATCTTCATCTTTTCATCCTGTATTCAGGAATATTTTGATGTTCCCGGTAATGAAGTTAATTACAATGGAGTTGAGGTGGAACTATTTACCCGTTCCAATGAATTTAAAAAACCCGTTACCCGGGCTACTGCAAACGAATATGCTGTTGAAAGAACTCCGTGGGTACTTGTATTCGAAGGTAGTGGTGATAATGCTGTGTTTAAAGAGGCATCCAGAGCATATACTCTTACTGGTATAAATAATAAAACTTTTGTTAAACTCCAACCAACGACTAATCCTTGTAGATTATTAATTCTTGCCAATCTTAAAGATATTTTCTATTTATATGAAGGAAGTACATATAACGAGTATGCTACAACAGATTTCAACGCAAAACTATCCGGAAAGCAATTATCTGAAGTATGTTCAACCTTATTTACTGGTACATTAGCTAATCCGCAAACTGTAGTACCTTTCTTGAATGATTCTTTAACTATGAGTTATTTATATGAAGCAACAGGAGGCATAACGGCAGGTATGAAAATACAAAATAGCGATAATACTCCATTAGAATTAACTCGTAATATGGCTAAAGTAATTGTTGAAAATCAAGCTTCCAATTTTCAGTTTCATGGAATAACCTTTGTAAAGAATGTTTCTGAAAGAGGTTTGATCCATCGATTGAATTCAACCTGGTCTGCTAACGTCGGCTTAACAGATTATAAGGCAACTACCGGAAATATAGCAGATGCAGAAAGTGAAAGTACTGTGAATAATCCGATATATTTATATGAAACAAAAACAACCAACAACACATATATTATTATAAAAGGTCTATACCAAAAAAAGGTCTGCTATTATAAAATGGCATTGGTTGATAATAATAGAAATGCTATTAACATCTTACGTAATAATAAATATGTTTTTACCATTACTAAGGCAGACTGTTTGGGACATGATAACGTATCCGAAGCGATAAATGCTCCGGCATATAATACAGGAATTCATGCTACCCTTCTAGTTACAAATGAAAGTGCATATGAAACAGAAGCCTTTGATGATTATTACCTATCAGTAAGCAACTCTGCCTATATAACATATTCTAATGAAGATGGACCTTTTGATGTGTTTTCTTTTTTAGCATACAAAAATACTGGGACTGTTTCCGGTTACATAAATCTTTGGGGCCCACTTTCATTATCGGATGATACTCCTCGTGAAATAACAACTACCAATAGCACAACCACTTTGCGGAAAGTTAAATTAAAAATAGATCATACGTTTGATTGGGATAATGAAGAAAATTATATGAGATATGAAAATGATTATTATGAAATAAGATTGGGGAATTTAAAGAAAAGTATGCGTGTCAGGAGAGAAGCAGCCATACCACCGACTGGTAAAACGCTTGTCTATTATTGGTGGGAAGGTTATGATGCCTATGCGCATTATTTACTCTCCGGAGAAGTTATAACAGGAGATGACTGGATACAATTACTCCCCTTGTCGGAAATAAATAGTGGTAACACAAAAAATATTATAGTAGAAGATGGAAAATTGCATATAAAGATATTACCGAATATAGGATCGACAGAGAGAACTGGTACGGTTTATCTGTCTGCTATAAAGAATCCTGGATGGAATCCCGAAGATGGTCCACAAACCTCGTATCGCATTAAAGTTGATATTACCCAGTTAGGAAATTAATACAAAACAGCAAAAATAAATATATATGAGAAAAGTATTACTATTAATGTTCTTCATGTTCGGCCTACTGATTACTAGCAGCAAAGCACAGAACATCGCCATCAAAAGTAACCTACTTTATGATGCCACTACTACTATGAACCTGGGACTGGAAATTGGTCTGGCACCCAAATGGACACTGGAAGTTTCCGGAAACTACAATCCCTGGAAACTATCTGAGAAAGCACGACTAAAACACTGGGGAGTTCAGCCCGAACTTCGTTACTGGTTCTGCGAAAAATTCCGTAGAACCTTTGTGGGTATTCACGCTCACTATGCCGATTTTAACGTGGGCGGCTGGCCCGATTTTTCCTTTATCAGCCAAAACATGCAAGATAACCGTTACCAAGGGTATCTATATGGTGGAGGAATTTCTATTGGTCATTCGTGGATATTGAAAAAACGTTGGAGCCTTGAAGCATCGCTTGGAATTGGTTATGCCCGTCTTGATTACGACAAATATCCCTGCCACGAATGCGGTACGGTTGAAAAGTCGGACTCAAAGAACTATTTTGGACCCACCAAAGCAAGCATTTCACTGATTTATGTAATTAATTAAAGAAAACGAGATGAAAAGATATAAGTTATATATAGCTACCTTGCTTATTTGTGTGGGATTCACTATATGTCCTGCTGAGGCTCAAAAAATATATGATGATGGAATCACCATTGTGCCAGTCAGATTAGAACAACATGGTGAGGTACTCCACATTGATATCGACTTTATTATCGATGAAATTAAAGTTAAATCAGCACAAGGTATAGATTTGATTCCCCAATTGGTTGCACCTGAAAAGTCTTGGTCATTGCCAATGGTTTCATTCAAAGGTCGTGATGAATATTTAGCATACGAAAGAAAGCTCGTGTTAATGAATGAACAAGAAAAAGCTGCTCTGCAGACACCCTATACGGTGGAAAAAGCATATAAGCTAAACAATGACACCATTCGGTATCGCCACATCGTGCCCTACGAACCGTGGATGGCCGGTGCCCATCTGGACATTCAACGCGACAATTGTGGTTGTGGTAAGGTTGAACTAATGGATACCGAACTCCTTGTGGATAAAGTAACACTCGAACCCGATCCGGTTCCATACCAGATTACCCCTCACATCGTATATCTGCAACCCGAAGATGAAGTAGTAAAACGCCGGGAGGTTCAGGCCGAGGCTTTCCTAGATTTTGCGGTAAACAGAACAGATATCCGACCTGATTATATGAATAACCCGCGTGAATTGGCTAAGATACGAACTATGATCGACGAGTTGAATACTGACGAAAGCATACAGGTAAAGAGTCTGGATATAATTGGTTACGCTTCTCCCGAAGGCACATTGGCAACCAACAAACGCTTGTCTGAAGGACGTGCCATGGCGTTGCGCAACTACCTGGCCGGAATGTATGAATTCCCGTTGAACGCTTACCGTATTGTATTCGGTGGCGAAAACTGGGACGGACTGGTAAAAGCCCTCTCCACAATGGAAATGGAATACAAGGACGAGGTGCTTGATGTAATCAACAACGTATCTATTGAAGATGGCCGGGAAACCCGCATCATGAAAATGCACAACGGTGCTCCTTATCGCTTTATGCTTACGCACATATTCCCTTCGCTTCGTGTAGCTATTTGCAAAGTTGAATACCATGTGAAGAGTTTCGATGTAGCTGAAGCCAAAGAAGTAATTAAGAAGAATCCCAAGAACTTAAGTCAGTACGAAATGTATATGGTAGCAAGCACTTACCCTGTAGGTTCTGAAGAATTCTATGAAGTATTCGAGATTGCTGCCCAGCAATTTCCTACCGATCAGACTGCGAACCTCAATGCCGCCGCATCGGCATTGATGCGTAACGACCTGGTTTCGGCAGAAAAATACCTGAACAGGGTACAGCCGGATACCTATAAAGATACATATAATAATGTTAAAGGCCTTTTGGCACTGATGAAAGGAGAGTATGAAAATGCAAAAATTTATTTGACAACTGCTGCTGATGCCGGTTTAGAAGCCGCACGGCAGAATCTAAAGGAATTGGAACGCAAACTTCAAAATTTGAAAGAAACTAATAAAAAAACTAATTAAAAAAATGGATAAAGTCGTCTTGACTTTTATCGTCTTAGTTCTACTTAAAGCTAAAGTGAATTAGAGAGGGAAATAATAATAGTTTAAGTAAAACAAAGAAAAAAAGTCAAGACGGCTTTAATAAAGGATTGAAATTATGAAAAGACTGAGACAATTATTTTTAGCAACATTTGCCGCATTGGCATTTGTAGCTTGTAGTGACAGTGAGTTACCCGATGGAGGTGGTGGCGGAAATAAAGGAAATGGTGAAGCATGGTTATCAATACGCATAAACCGACCGGCTATGTCTCGTGCTATAGAAACTGGTAATGGTGGTCGCGAGCCTGGAAAGCCCAACGAATCAAAGATTAATTCCATAAGTGTAATTCTTTTTGATGGATTTCTTTCTACCAGCAAAGTTACAAATTATGAAAATCTGGTATTAAAAAGTGGCGAGACAGATTGGCTTACCCAAACTAAAGCTTTTAAAGTAAGCTCAGATGCTGAATCTATTTTGGTTGTTGTTAATCCATCCAAATTGCCAACTATTGTTGAAGGAACATCTACTTTTGCAGATGTAAATCAGGCGATTGCGGCTGATGTAAAAGACGTAACTGTATCAACTGGAACAACCTATGATAATTTTATGATGACAAATGCTTCTGGAGAATTAGAACCTCGAACCTGGCATGGCGATGGTACTTCCACACCGGGAGATATTGGTACTTTTACTAAAGGTTCTGCGGGTGAAGCTGAACAGGCTCGTGTTCCAGCTATTACTGTTGATCGTGTGGTAGCCAAGGTAAGACTGTATACAGAAGATGGTTTATCGTCGCCAAGTGCTCCTGATGATCCTCAAGAAGATAGCGATATTACACTTATGTTTTCTGATATAGAATGGGGGTTGAATGTCACAAATAAATTGTTCTATCCGGTTTCAAAACGTATCAAGAGTTTTCTTGAAGAAGAAGTAGGTGTTACTACCTGGTCTGCTTTGCCTTATATGATAGGTTCGTATAGAGAAGACCCAAACTTCGATTCTCCATCAACAACATATGGGGTAGACGGGGTTACTTATACGGATACCTATAAAGCTAACTACAACTTTGCAGATGCAGATCTTTCAGGAAATCCTTTTACTATTAACTGGAAAGGTACTACTACTACAGGTGATAAGGGAAAACCAGAAAATGGCTCAAATGATAAAGACAAATGGGAGTATTGTTTGGAGAATACACAAGAAGAAGATTTAAATATCCATGCATATACTACCCATGCAGTAGTAAAAGCAAAGGTTTATCCTAGCCATTTTAAAAAGTATGGCGGAGGTTATGAACCTTATACAACAGATGAAGACTGGATTAAAATAGCCGGAGGTTATTATAATTTTGAAACGTTAATGGAGTATCTTAATGCTGAATTGGTATTATATTATTCGTATGGAACAACACCTGCCCTTACAAATGCATTTATTGCTTATATTAATTATTTGGTAAATGAAAAGGGAGCTACTGGCGTTGTAGCAGTAAGTCTTCCGGCAAAAGATGATGGAAAAACTCCTAGTACTCAGGCTGAATATGCGCTAACTTTGATAAGTAACCAAGAAACTCAGATAGCGACTCATGGAGCCGATGGCTTTGGAAATGTCTCGTATTACGAAACAGGTCTGAGTTATTATAAGATAATGCTAAAACATAACGATACAGACAGAGGATTAAATAAACGGGGAGAATTCGGAGTAGTTCGTAACTCTGTATATGATATAATTATTTCGGCAGTTAATGCACCAGGATATCCTGTAATACCAAAGCCTGATGATAAGAAGCCGGATGAAGAAGAAGATTTATTCCTTGCTGTTGAAATTGAAATTAACGATTGGACCTGGTACAAACAGGGTGCAGTACTGGAATAATTCCCTAGCAGGATAAAATAAGCTAATGGTGTGTTCGGAGAAAACCCTTCGGCACACCACTAACCAACCATAACCTACGAAAAAAGAAAAATGAGATTAAATAGTCATTTACATCAACTCGTCATCAGTATCCTCCTTGCCGGTATGTGGATACTATCTTCCTGTGACACCTTCGACGAGAAGTTGCCCGAATGTCGACTATACATTAAATTCATATATGACTATAATGTCGATTCTGCCGATGCATTCCATTCGCAGGTGCAGGAAGTAGACCTGTATGTATTTGACAATGAAGGAAAGTTCGTGATGAAGCAATCCGATCAGGGTGCTCCATTGACTACCGGAAGCTACCTGATGGAAGTGCCATTGCCGGTAGGTAAATACCAATTCATGGCTTGGGCAAAGGCAGGAGTATACGATGCAAGTGGTAACCAAATTGCGGCTCCGGCTTACGAGATACCTACATTTACCCCGGGTGTTACCACCATACAGGAAATGAAACTGAAACTGGAGCGCGACCCGTCTCTCATTATTAATAAAGAATTGGAAGCGCTTTGGTATGGCGAGATTGAACAGGTGGATTTTACCGGACGAACTCACCAGACGGATACCATCAACCTGATAAAAGATACCAATAAAATCAGGTTCCTTTTCCAGGGCAATACTCCCGAATGGACGATAGATGTAGATGAATATGAGTACGAAATCCTCGAAGCTAATGGCTATATGGATTACGATAACTCACTGCTTACAGATGATATGCTGAGATATCATCCATACTACACCAATCAGGAAGAACCCCAGTTGGCTGTAATAGAAATGAATATGATGCGCCTTATGGCTAACAGAGTAAGCCGTTTCATCGTCACCGAAAAAGCAACCGGCAAGCAGGTATTCAATATTAATCTGACCAAATACCTTATATTAACCGAAATGATAGGCTACAAATGGAGCGACCAGGAATACCTGGACCGGCAAGATGAATATGTTATTGTATTCTTCTTTTCAAACCCGGATGATTCGGGAAACTGGTTTTCGCCCCGGATTCAGGTTAATGAGTGGACCTGGTATGTTCAGCATGAAGATATATAAGAGGTTTATAATTTAGTGAAGCAAAGAAACGAAAGGTAGAGGGTTAATAAATAGACTCTTTACTTTTCGTTTTTTT
>DAMCMT010000033.1:0-45260 GCA_032108265.1 Bacteroides sp. | reverse complement strand
TTATTGGCATTTATTGTTTTCTATTGATATAGATGCCCTCCGGGCAATTAAAGGTTCTGTGCCTTTGTCCTCTCTCCGTGTTTAAATTATATCATTTGTTTCCGTTATGGTGTAAACTATAAATGCCATTATTTAATAGCCTTATTTTCAATAGTCTTCAATATACGATTTATCTTTTCATCATCATCACGAGGGATAAAAGTACAATTATAATATTGATAGTAATTATAAGATGTTGGAAAATTACCATCCGAGTTTTCAAAAGTTTGTTGCCCTGTATCGTTTACATTTATCTCAACCTTATTAGTAAAATAGTTTGTAGGTTGTTCTTTAACAAAATCCTTTATTGCTTCGATAGGCACTTCGAGCGCATCGGCAAGTTGTTGCATGGTTTCAACCGGTATCTCTTCTTTCTTCTCCAAATCAGTTATATATTGTTGAGATTTGTCGATCATTTCGCCTAATTCTCTTTGAGTTAAATCCCGTTCTTTGCGCCAGTGCCTCACATTGCGGCCGTGGTGTACTTTTTTTGGTGTTGCTGTTTCCATAACTCTTATTTTAATTTGAAATCTTGTATGTACCACAAATGTAAGAATTGTTTTTTACTTTTTTCACGAATCATGGTAAAATACAATTTACTTATGGTTCGCTACATGGGGCATTTACCGGATATTTGTATTTAAAACACAGTTAGTATGGACATTTGGTATGATACATTATTTTGGTTATGGCTTTGGGTTCCGGTTTCTGTAATTATTATTGCGGGTTTGTTATGGCTCTGGTGGAGCCAACGTAAGCAGGCACGCGAGTATTTAAGTTTAATCATGGGATTGCGTAAGGCAAATGATGAGTGGAAAAAGATTGCAGATGATGCTTTGGATATTGCCAACCGGGAGAATAGAAAGGCGGTGCGTATAATAGAAAAGGTGATTAATTTAGAAGAAGAAGAGTCGTAGGGGTTGTATTATAGAAAAGCCGCCTGGAGTCGAAACTCCAGGCGGCAATATATCTTATAATAATATTCTTACAGCGTTTTAATCTTGATATTCTTCCAATAAACCTTAATACCACCTCCATCATGAATCTGCAGGCAAATACGTCCTTTACCTTTACCAAACTTCTCATCCTGCCAGTTAACCATTTCTACTCCGTTGAGCCATGATGTAACTTTATCGCCTTGAACAAGAATACGCATGGTATTCCACTCGCCCATTTTCAGGACTTTTTCTTTTTCCGGTTCGGGTTTAATTACCCATCCGCGACCATAAGATTCGTATATACCACCTGTATGCATATTGGGTGGAGCCACTTCAACCTGCCAGCCGCTGATTTCAACGTTTGCAGGGTTCTTCATGTACGAACGGATAAATACGCCTGAATTTCCATCTGCTTCCTGTTTAAAATCTAAAGTCAAATCGAAATCCTGGAAATATCTTTCTGTTCCGAAATAACCGTATTTCTTTTCCGGACCACTTTCGCATACCAGTAAACCATCTTCAACATACCACTTTTCGGGGCCGTATTTTACCCAACCGGAAAGGTCTTTACCGTTGAATAATACTAATTCTTCTGATTTTGTTGGCAATTCTTTTATCTTTATGTTGCGGAAAGATGCAGGGTATCCATGGTCTTGCAAACAGATAACACCGGTAGGAGACAGTCCGTATTCGGGGGCATTTTCCCACTTACCACTATCTTTGCGTTTAAACCAGTCTTCTGTCCAGGCTTCAAATTCGAGTATTTTTTCTCCATTCATCCAATGCTCCACATGGCCGTTGTCGAACACTATTTTAGCTGTATTCCATTCGCCGCAAGGATTTACTTTCATCTTCGATTGGTCGGGCAGGTACATAGCATAGTCTACACCCATTTTCTGCCATTCTTCGAGTTCGCCGTCAAAGTTGGGTACATCGAGTAATTGGTATTCGGGGCCTGTTACATAGGGAACTTTGAATTCAGGACGTTCCACTACATGGTATAACATACCGCTATTGCCGCCTTTTGAAAGCTTAAAATCCCATTGGAGTTCGAAGTTAGCGTATTCTTTATCGGTAACGATGTATCCGGTGCCGTCGCTGCCTTCGCCTTTGGCCTGTATGCATCCGTCTACAACGTGCCAGGGTTCTGTAAGGGTGGTACCGTTGTAGTCGCGCCAGCCATTCATAGTTTGTCCGTCAAATAACAGTTGCCAACCGTCGGCTTTTTCCTGTTCAGTAAGTGTGTTTTGCGGTTTCTCACTGCAAGAACTAAGCATTCCCATTCCAAAAAGGATGCCCATCAGTAAAACGTTGGGGGTTTTGATTAATTTCATGAGATTATTGGTTTTAAATTTCGGGTTAAAGGTAGACATTTTTTTAGCCATTAGGAATAAAATGGTTTCCTTATTTGAAACTGAAAGTTTCATACCGTGAAACTACTTGTTTCATACTGTGAAACTCTTAGTTTCATACTAGGAAACTCTTAGTTTCACAGTATGAAACTTTCAGCGTATAACTATTTAAAAATATATTCGTCGGTATATTTGTCGAATTTAGGTTCTTCCATGATTCCGTTCTGCTTGAATACCTGGCAAATATAAGCCTGATCTTCGGGCATAAGAGGATATTTATGCCGATAAAAGCGGTAATAAGCCGTCTTACCAAAGTGGGAAATAATCTGCTGCCTCATAGCTGTTGCATATTTGTGCGGCACGTTATCAAAGATTTTTTTGAATCCCCACGCCAGGCGTTCTTTACGGATGGGCTGGAAGTATTTGCAGCAAGCGGTATCTTCGGGAATACAGTTTGGATTAATAATTTGCAATGTAGGATATTGCGAGGTATTGCTTTTTGCTACCAAATGTCGTAGGCATTTTTCACTTATAACACATTGAGAGTTGAAACAATGTGCGTATTGTGTGGGTACTGTTTGATAATCGAGGTTGTTCTCCATACTATTTCTTAGATTATGAATCACAAATATAGAAATTTTTAACCGGATATTTATATAATTAAGTGTTCACAATTAGTTCACAGTAGTTCACAGTTAGTTCACAGTCGGTTCCCAATTAGTTCACATTATTAGATGTAGATTTAATTTGTTTGTCCATGAATCCCCACATGGGGATTAGAGGTTGTATGATGTATATTTTCTATTGATATGTATGCCCTACGGGCAACAGCATGTAATTCATCGGTTAAATTAAATTCCAGGCCGGCATTATATAATATAAACTTTCTCAATGCCCGGCAGGCATACATATCAATAGAAAAAAAATACATCATACCACAACAAATCCCCCATCGGGGATTCATTGATGATGTATTAATAGATAAGATGAATAAAATTTTTGAATATCTTCATACTAAAGCCTTTATTCAGAATGTCCTGGTATACGAAATAGAAGGCAAAACAGGAATCAACGTCAACGCTTTATACTTATCGCCTTTACGGTACACGGCATACGGATTCCTGCTGCCCGTTGCATTTAGCAACGATAATTGCAGGATGCTGCTACCTCGTTTCATCTTCTTTTCCATGGTATAATTAATGTCCATCCGGAAGAAATTCCTCAACCGGATATTCGGCCGGTTGCCGAAATAGTCGACGTTTTCATTGCCGTACCACGACCCACTGCCACCGGCTCCGGGAACTCCGGCACCGGGGTAACTGATTTCGGATATCAGGTACGGATATCCCGATTTATATTGAATATTTGTGGAGAGCGTATTGGTACGCCTGCCCTTCTTCCGTACCACGTAGCTGAAGAATGCCGAAATATCGTGCGGAGCATCATACTTAAACGGGTAGGTTTGCGAGCCGAATGTGCGCGTTGATTTGGAAAACGAATAGGAAAGCCATGCGGTAAACCTGTTCTTTGTGTACTCTACCATCACCTCGGCGCCTATAGAACTTCCCCGACCCGTTTGGAAGTCCTGGTGAAAATCAAGGTAGTTTTCCAGGTTCTTCACCATTAACAGATTATTCATTCTTTTATAATATGCCTCGACCGAGAAACTTAGGTTGGAAGTGGTATAGTTTTTCCAACCTACCGAAAACTGGTGGGTATTAGCCATTTTGCTCTCTTGAAAGGGTACCCAGAAATCGTTTCGGATGGTGTACTTCATCTCGTTTACCGTATGTACGGGCTGATACATACGGTCGTAGGCAAACATGATTTTGTTTTTATCGTTCAGAAAGGTGGTTGCTTTGAGGCGGGGTTCGATAGCCAGTTTGGTTCTATTCCCGTTATTGTAAAGCGATGTCCGAAGGCCGTAGTCGAACAGCCATCCTTTGTACTTTGTTTCGTTATGGCCGTAGGCAGAGAGCGTGTACAATTTCAGGTGGCCGTTATCGTATTGGGTGGTATTACCCTGCGATTTCCGGTATGTATGACTGGGCATATAATCGCGCAGGGATGTTTCGAGTCCATACGTCAGTTTATTTTTAGCATTAAGTGTATGTTCCATCCATGCCTTCCCGCCAAACTCTTCCAACTTGGAAGAATGAACGAGCCTGACATCTTGCGAGCCATCGACATCTTTGTACTTATTACGCTGATAATCGAAATTGTTCAGGTTAGTGTAGTATATAAGACCTGCCAATTTACGGTTGTTGCTTAACCGGCCGTCGTATCTGAGAGATGTCATTGTGGTACGCCACCCGAAACCCGTGCGGTTCTTTTCTCTTACTCCTTCATAATCCGTATCTCTCATACCCCGCCATTCGTCAAAGCCGGTATACACCTGCCAGGATAAGGAACTGTTGCTATTCATCTGCCAATGGAGTTTGCCGTTTATATCGTAAAAAACGGGAAGTACTATATCTTTGTCTTTGGCACCAATCAGCGCAGCACCCCCGTTGTACAACAAATCGGGGAAGGAACGCCGGGCAGCTACCATATAGGTGAGTTTATTTTTCAGTATAGGCCCATTGGCGGCCAGTGTCCAGGCCAGTAGACCAAGGGAGAAAAGCCCGTGGTGCTCTTTCATATCTCCGTTCAACAGGTCTACATCCACCACTCCCGAAAGTTTATCGCCGTACCGGGTCGGTATACCACCTTTATAGAGATTAACTGCCCGGACGGCATCGGGATTGAACATGGAGAAGAAGCCGAACGCATGATTCTGGTTGTATATCGGGGCGCCATCGAGCAGGTATAATGTCTGGTCGGCCGTACCGCCCCGGATATTAAGTTGCGAGGAGCCTTCCATACCGGCCGATACACCGGGTAAAAACTGCATGGTTTTAATTACATCTCGCTCGCCCAGGAACAGTGGCGAGTGCAATACCTGGTTCATGTTTATTTGCATATTTCCCAGGCCGCGGCTGTTCACGTTCTTTTCCGGGCTGGTTATAACAACTTCATCCAGAGATACAGATGTATAAATATCGGTTGTTTGCAGGCTGTCGGCATCGACAGTGAGTTGTGCAAATAGTGACAGGGGTGTGTATGTAGATAAAAAGACAAGAAAAGGTAAGGGGTTAATCCGTTTGGTTTTCTTATTTTTCTGCATCGAAATAGTAGTTTTGTTGATTTATACCTGCAAATATTCCTAAGCCATTCTCAATGTTACTGTATATTTCGTCGGGTTGATAGAACATCATCGACAACGGGTCGTCGTTGTAACTCTTAATCAACTCTTGCCGGTATAATGTTTTACAGTATTGGTCGTACTCGGGGTTGGCACTGACGAGTTGTACCACCAGCTTCTCCATATTACTGTTGTAGTTGTATGCATAGGGGGTGAAGAGGATTTCGTCGAGCCGGTAGGTGTTCTTGCATTTGAACCGCAGGAACATTTCGTAATACACCGAACCCACCCACTTATTCCGGGCACCGTTGGTGTCGGTTTCGGCATTCTCACGGTCTGTCAGGGCGTGACTGCAATACAGTTTCTCGAGTTCCTTTGCAACTCCGTCCGTGGTAGCCTGGTGTGCGGTAATCCAGAGGGAGGCTTTGGATTGGCTGTTTACTTCGAAAGAGTTGAGCCGCACCAGATAGTCCTTGGAACTAGAGTTAATATTAACCGGTACCAACTCCATAGAAACATTGCAACGAATGTTTTCGGGTATTTCGGTGCGGGCAATTACGGTTTCCATACTGCCATAAGATACTTCGATTGAATAACTTTTACCCGCTTGCGGATGCTGCGGCAATGTAAGAATGGAATCGGCGGATAGTCCATCGTAAAGTATGGTATCTTCTTCCTTTATTATCAGATATGCCCCTTCGAGCCCGCTGCAAACGTACTTTTTGTTTTCTCTTTTTAGTTGAAAAAGGTTTATCTGTACTGGATTCAGAGGATTGAGCACGGCATTTACACCGATGCATTCATCCATACCGTATTTTACCTTCCCGATATCGTAATCGGATTCGCACGCGAAAAGGACTCCGGCGATTAAAAGTATCACCGGAAACGTTTTATTGAGTAATTTCATCTTGCTTATTAAAAAGGAATGAATAAAGACAATTGCCAGTCGCTGAATTTACCGGATTTAATCTGGTCGTTCTTTACTGTATTGAATAATCCGTGTTTGTAGGATAGGCCGACTTCCATAAATTTGAAATTATAAGCCACCCTACCAACCAATGGAACATCGAAAGGACGCTTCTTGTCGTTTCCACCGATATAGTACCAGGAATTTCCGGTACCATCGTTCGAATCACCAGTAATACCATGCGACTGGTAGAAGTTGTACGTAGGTTCTATTCCGGCTCCAATACTCAGGCCTTTATAGAGTTTATATCCCACTGTTGCGCCCAGAGAGGCAAAAAGGCCTTTAGTAGACGAATTATGTGTAATTCCCCAATAATATCCTTCGTGGGAGTTTTCGTTTAATGGTGCAGAATAATCATAATTCCATAACCGTCCGCCGATATTCAGGTCGAGGTCATAAAAGAAACGTGAATTTACAGGTAACAGGCGAAAACGATATCCGACGGAGAAACTGGCTTTGTTTTTGAAGTCGCTATGGCTATATACTCTATCAGCCGGTGGCGGATTCAAAGTTGCTTTCATACTGCCGGTTCCTCCATGTAGAAGTAATCCGGATTCGAGTTTAACTTGTGCTTGCGCTGTTAAGGTGCCAAAGAAAATCAGAGAGAATAAAATTAAATGTCTCATTAGGTATGTATTAATTGTTAAAGTATTAGGCTATGAATGATATAAACTTTCTTCTCGACTTTGTTACTTAGACGGAGTGTATTTAGAATAACTGGAATAGGATTTAAATAATAAAAGTTAATTTTAGCACACTTGTCAGAAATTGTATTTTAAACCGACACTGAGGCTAGGATAAAATGTTGCTTCTCCTATATCGTAATGACCTTGAATCTCACTAAAAAGAGAAATCTTATTGAAACGGTATTCGGCACCCCCATTTGCACCTACTCCGTATGCAAAACGGTTCTCGGGATAAGTTAAATGCCGTAAACCAGTAAAACCATGTAAACCTGCATAAAAGTTGAAGTTGTTTTCTTTAGATTTCTTAAAATAATGGCGACCGCCAAATACTAATAAGTAATTATGCGATCTTACAGATGGAGTATAATCGACCAACATATATTCCGTATTAATAAAAGCCTTATTAACTAATTTGAAAGGCAAAACCCTTTCATAACCTATTCCGAAGTTATATTCTCCCTCGAAAAGATAATTAACTGTGCCTGTTTTAAAATATAAGCTTTGTTGCTTTACTGCCTTGTCGTAATCAGATGCATGGCAATTGCAAAATATGGAAAAAAGGATGATGGCAATAAAAAATGGTTTCATATTATTTACTTTATGTTTATTTAATTGGATATTATTCCATTTATAATGGAATCTTAAGAATCATATTTATATAAAAGAATGCCCCATGCCCTTCTATTTTCTCCGAATATCCTCGCGGCTTATGTTTGTCTATTGCCTTACGGAAATTCAAAGTAGATATACCTGTAGACATGACTATAGCCCATTCGTTTATCCGACACTCGGCACCTACACCAATGTTATAGCTAAAAACGGGTTCGGTAAAAGTAATTTTCTGCCCCGTATTAAATTTGAACTTTCCCGACATCAATCCTACTGCTAATTCATTTTCTAAAAAAAATGAGACGGATTCGTCTAAATGCCAATAAAATTTGGGAACTATACCGATTTGGGGACTAAAAAGGGAGTACTTCAGTCGTGGTTCACCCGGCCTCTTAGGTGATTCCCAGGAACCATCTTTATCCTGATGCCATTTAGTTCCATCATCAAACATATAATATCCCCATTTGCTTCTGAGCTCAATTGAGAAAAAAGAAATGTTTCCAGGAATATAATCCAATCCGGCTACAAGGCCTAATCCTTTAACCTCTTCTCTTAATATACTTCCATTATAAAAGAGTCCCGGCATAAAAGATATTTTATGCTGGGCTTGCATAGGTTGAACGTTTGTATATATGCAGAGGATAATAAACAAACAAAGATATTTTATTTGAAAGAAAATTGTTCTCATATACCAATTCAAATCGATATTTACGTTTTAAGTTTGAGTTTGCAAAAGAATCGAATTTGATTGGAATAATACCCAATAAGAGGTGGCAATTAGGTGGCAATTAGTTTTTTAGTAGGATAGGTCGGCGTTAATTAAAAATATAAGTAACTGATTATAAGCATCAAAGAGCAAGACGCTCTATCATATTAGTATCCAGTTTTTTTCTTAATCTTTTTTTTCGTGATTTGAGAGCATCTAAAGAACATCCCATAAAAGTTGAAATCGCTCTGTTAGTAAAACCCAGATAAATCAAAATGCAACAATATGTATCATCCTGTGTTAAGTAATATTTTTTTCTGAGCCAGGACATTTCGTCTCCAAAATAAGTTATGATAGATTGGTGGATTTCTATTCTTTCGTTAGAATTAAGATTCAATGTTGTGGAAGTTAACGTAACTTCAACCTGATTCATTTGCTTATAAGTGTCCTTTTCAATGAAGACAGCTGCCTTATTGTTGAGGGTTAAAAGGATATCTGTAGTCCCATTGCTGTTATTCTTCACCTTTTCTTCCTTTTCTCCTTTTTTCTTTTTATGCATAATGAGTATGACACCACAAAAAATAAAAATTAAAACAATAAGTAAACAAATCCAAATGTAATTATCCTTTTCCCATTTGAAAGCCATCTTGCGTGTATGGTTATTTTGTTCATGGTTACGTATCGACTGAGATACTTCCTCACGCTTTTGCTGAATTGAAATAGAGTCATACAGTGTGATATATAAATCATTGTATACTATTGCTTGCTCATGATTACCCAGTTTTTTTTCAAGTTCATACAATGCATCAGCACTACTCGCCGATATTTTTAAATCTGTACTTTGAATGCTTTGCATTAAGTAATAACGTGCAGAATCGTACTTCCCCAGAAATGATAATATGTCTCCTTTTCTACTATAAATTGATAAACTATCATATGTGTTTCTGGCATAAAGGATTGCCTCATTTACATATTTATCTGCCAACAGATAGTCCTTTTTATAATAATATGTCATTGCAATATCTGATAACGTTGTGGCTAATTCTGATTGGATATTCTTTTTCCGACAAATATTCAACGCATTAAGAAAATAAATCAACGCACTATCTTCCTTATTCTCAAGCACATACAGACGTCCTAGATCTTGTAGAGGAAAGACCATATCTGCTGAGTCATTCCTCAATGAGTGCATAAAATAATTTTCTCTGGCAATTTGTTTGGCCTTATTATAAAAGCCATGTTCGGTAAACTGTTGTGTTAAATTGTAATTTATAAGGCCAGATAATCTGTTTAGAGTGCCAGGGGTAATAGATTCTTTTGCTTTCAAAAATGCATCTATTGCACGGATACTATCTCCCATGTCACGATATACACTTCCTAAATAAAAATAAGACTGAGCTTTGCGATATTCATCATTCTTATTATCATAATAGTTAATAGCAATACGAATAAGAGAATCACTTGTATGGGTAATATAATTCTTATCACATGCCTGAGTATAAAGTAAAGCATACAATGCTTTTTCACTTTTGGGCATCTTATTGGAGATAGTAATACTCGTGAGAAGTATTAAAGCACTATCCGGATGTGCTTCCATAACTTCTTCAGCTTGTTTAAGAATGGAGGCGGTGTTTTCATGCCTGTGGCATGAGAATAGAAAAACTGAGATCAGTAAAATATAAAAATAATATAGTCGATTAATTACCATTGTGCACCAGGAACTTTCGTGATGCAAAGGTAATCATTTTAAAGGTATTATACCGTTTCACTGAATGAAAAACTCCGGAAGAGGCCTTCAATCCTACTTCCGGAATTTATAATGGTTTAAATAAGAACTATCAATAATCAAACTTCGTTCTACTCAAAAACGCCACCGTTTTATGTATCTCTTTATACATCACAATGTCCTCCTTTATAAACGGAACCTCTCGGCGATATTCTTTCAAAAAATGTTCCAGCATTGGCGAAGTCTTTGCCGGCCGCCTGAACTCAATACCTTGCGCTGCATTCATCAATTCAATGGCAAGAATATGGTCGAGGTTGTCCATTACCCGGTAAAGCTTTATCGCTCCATTGGCACCCATGCTTACATGGTCTTCCTGTCCGTTCGACGATACGATTGAATCGCTGGAAGCGGCATAGCAGTACATTTTATTCTGACTCACCATAGAGGCAGCCGTATATTGGGGTATCATAAAACCGGAATTAAGGCCGGGGTTGGCAACAAGAAACTCAGGCAATCCGCGCAAACCCATAATTAGTTGTGCTACACGCCGTTCGGATATATTGCCCAGTTCAGCCAGGGCAATGGCAAGGAAATCATAAGAAATAGCTAATGGCTGGCCGTGGAAGTTTCCGCCCGATAGTATGCGGTCTTCGTCGGGAAAGATCGTAGGATTATCCGTAACTGAATTTATTTCTGTCAGCAAAACCGAGGCTACATACCGGATAGCATCTTTGGTTGCTCCGTGTACTTGCGGAATACAACGGAAAGAATACGGGTCTTGAACATGTTCCTTTGGTCGGGAAATAAGTTCGCTTCCTTCGAGTAACTTACGGAAGTTTTCTCCTGTTTCGATTTGTCCCCGGTGTGGACGGATTTGCTGAATACAATCCATAAAGGGGTCAATCAGCCCATCGAAAGCTTCCAGAGAAAGCGCGGCAATAAGGTCGGCGCGTTTGGACAAACGGAAAGCTTTAAGTATGGCAAACACCCCGTTGGCCGACATAAACTGGGTGCCGTTTAATAACGCCAGTCCTTCCTTACTTCTCAGTTTTACCGGTTCCCAGCCGAATTCATCGAGTACGCTGATAGCCTCGCGCTTTTTACCCTTGTAATATACATCTCCGGCTCCAATAAGCGGCAGGAAAAGATTAGCAAGCGGTGCCAGGTCGCCGGAAGCGCCGAGTGAACCACGGTCGTAAACAATGGGCATTACATCGTTATTGAAAAAGTCGAGAATGCGTTGTACAGTGATTACCTGTACGCCACTATGCCCCAGTGAGAGCGCATGCGCCTTTAGTAACATCATTAGTTTGATTATAACCGGGCGGATTTCTTCGCCCACACTGCAAGCATGGCTTTTCACCAGATTCTCCTGTAAAGTACTTAATTCATCGGGCGATATGTTGCGGTTGCATAATGAACCGAAGCCGGTTGTTATTCCGTAAAGCGGCCCTTCGGACTCCTGAATCTTCCTGTCCAGGTAATCCCGGCACCGTTGAATGCGTTCGCGGGCTTCCGGAGCCAGTTCCAGCTTCAGATTCTCGTTGATAATTCGTTCGATACTATCAAAAGTCAACTCGCCCGAGCCAACATAATATACATTCTTCATGATTCGAGTATTTGTTTAACGGCATTGAGCAGAAGTTTCTCTTTCTCGCATGCCAGGTGTTCCAGTTCATCGGCTTCGGCAGCAAAGCGGGCTACAAACTCTTTATTCTTTAACGAACCAAGGTTGATACGTACATTCATCAATGCAGAGAGTACTGCCGAACGTGCCGACATCATGGCGACACAGGCATCTGTTACTGCATTCTGATTTCCCAACCGGGCTACTTTTTCAATTATATCCATCAGTTTATAGGCATTGCGGGCCACTTCCATAGGAACGGTTGCCGCGTATTTTGTCGCTTCCTGAATGGCTGCACTCCGGGCGGCTTTCTCTTCGTCGGTGGTTTTAGGCATACGGAAACAGTCGAATACTTTGTCGTAAGCCTCACTATCGCGGTCGATATCAATGATGAATATTTCTTTTTGCCGTTTTGCTATTCCGGCTATTTCGGTCATGAGTTCCTGCTGTTCCTCATAGTTTTTTTTACCAATGGTAAGATTAGCAACCATGGCTGCCAATGCCGATGCAATGGCGCCGTTTAACGCGGCTATACTTCCACCGCCGGGTACCGGGTCATTTCCGGCTACTTTATTCAGGAATTCTTTTACGGTTAAATCTGCTAACATAAGAATAAATTTTGAATTATGAATTTTGAATTATTATTATGAATTACATGACCGCATGGTCATTCATAATTCATAATTTATAATTCAAAATTTATTAAAGTACATCATACCCTCCTTTATTGTTACCTCAACGCAATTCATACCTACATAATAAGGTAATACGTTGTATTTATCAGAGTTCAGTATTATCATATCTCCTTTCTTACCTACTTCCAGACTGCCGATATTATCCGCACGTCCGAGGGCAGCGGCGCCATTCAGTGTGAGGGCAGTGATTGCTTCTTCTACCGTCATACCCATATAAATACAGGCCAGTGCGATAGTTAACGGTATGGAGCCCGAAAAACAACTTCCCGGATTGAGGTCGGTAGCTAATGCGACCGCACACCCTGCATTTATCATATCGCGGGCACGGGCATAAGGTTCCTTTAATGCGAAAGCAGTGAGAGGAAGTAATGTTGCCACTACCCCGGCATCGGCCATGGCTTTTATTCCGGCATCCGAGGCTTGTAAAAGATGGTCGGCTGACAACGCTCCGAGTTCGGCAGCCAGTTCCGCACCACCCAACGATACGATTTCGTCCGCATGAAACTTTATTCCAAAACCTAGTTCGCGGGCTGCTTTCAATAAACGGCGCGACTGTTGAACAGAGAAAACACCTTCCTCACAAAACACATCGCAGCATTCGGCAAGTTCCCTTTTCTTCACTTCGGGAAGCATGATGTTAATAAGGAAATCAATGTAATCATCGGTACGGTTGGCAAACTCTTCAGGTATGGCATGTGCTCCCAGAAAAGTAGAAACTATGTCGATTTTCTTTTTCTCGTCATTATCCAGACTTGTCATTACCTCGAGTTGCAGTAATTCCGTATCATAATCTAAGCCGTAACCGCTTTTTCCCTCAACAGTAGTAACGCCCATAGCGGTCATTTTATCCAGAAAAGAACGGGCACGATTTCGCAATTGGTCAAAGGAAGTACTACGGGTTGCCCTTACAGTACTAGCAATTCCCCCACCCCGTTGCATAATCGACATATAGCTTTCGCCTTTCAACCTCCATGAGAATTCTTCGGACCGCTCGCCGCCAAATACAAAATGAGTATGGGAGTCGACGAACCCGGGAAGGAGGCATCGCCCTCCCGCGTTGTATTGGTAATACCCCCAGTGGAAGCCTTCGCGCTCTATCCCCCTGTACGGGCCGACATAGGTAATAACTCCGTTTGTCACCTCGACAGTCCCGTTATCGATAACCGTCAACTCAGCCATCTCTTTTCCCTTGCGGGCGGATGTTCCCATAGGGGTTACAATACGGGCATTAAATACTACCAGGTTTTCTTTCATAAATATCTGCTTTTATTCCATAATACGGGCTTCGAGTACCTGGGCAATGGTAAAATTCTCTAATCCCAGATAGTAAGCTGCTGTATCTATCAGCGCTTCCATAGGTACCAGGCCGATTATCTCACTGCCCACTATGCTTACTCCATAACGGCGCGCTTCAATCCGGGTGAGTTCAAAAGCACGGTATAAGGCTGTTTTCGAATAATCCGTCATGTTGATAGATACCTGCGTTATATTACGGTCTTTCAGTTCGACCCCCAGTGCCTTAACATATCGCAGACCACCGTTCACATGGCGGATGTTTTTTGCAATCTTTGTGGCAATCTCAAGGTCGTTCGTACTCAGGTTTATATTATAAGCTACCAACGGCATCCGTGCACCGATTGCAACGGTACCGGCAGTAGGATGTCTTTCCGCAGGCCCGAAATCGGGTTTCCATTCGGGGAGTTTTATCTTTCCGGCCATGCCTTCAAACTCTCCTTTCCGTATTGCTGCCAGATTTTCCCGATGAGTGGCAGAAGCAGATTTTTCATAAAGGAATACTGGCAGATTATACTGTTCAGCTACCCGCCGGGCAACAGTTTTGGATAACTCAATGGCTTCGTCCATCGTTACATTCCGTATGGGGATGAAAGGAACGACATCCACTGCACCCATTCGGGGGTGTTGTCCCTGATGTTGAGTAAGGTCTATCAGGTTGATAGCTGTACCGATAGCTTCGACAACGGCATCTGCCAGTTGTTCCGGCTCGCCTACTACGGTAACAACAAGGCGGTTGTGGTCTTCATCATTGCTGTAATCCAATAATTTAACACCTTCTTTTGCACGAAAAGAGGAAACTATTTGGTCTATCTTTTTATGGTCGCGACCCTCGCTAAAGTTGGGGACGCATTCGATGATTTTATTCATGTTTTTATTATTTTTGAGTGAGGTAAAGAGTGAGGTAAAGTAAGTAAAAGAGTGAGGTAAAGTAGAATCCATGCGGCATCGCCTACTCAACTACTTTACCTCCTATACCTAACTCTTTACCTCACTCGCTTCCATTACTCGATTTATCAATCCATCATCCGCCACATACGGCATCGTAATGTGGTATTCATTACCATACGATTCATTAAATGCTTCACTCGTCTCCATTGCATGGTTATTCCGCGCCCACGACCGACGTGCCACACCGCCCATCACATCCCACAACATAGCCGACCGAAGGATTTCATCCACCCGTTCGCTACCATCGCAAACCATACCGAAGCCGCCATTTATAGCTTTTCCGATTCCTACACCTCCACCATTATGAAGTGCGACTAGCGACATTCCCCGGGCACAATTCCCTGCGAAACACTGCACCGCCATATCAGCCATAACGTTGCTGCCATCGCGAATGTTTGCCGTTTCACGGAATGGAGAATCCGTTCCACTCACATCATGATGATCGCGTCCTAACATAATAGGCCCAACCTCGCCCCGGCGAACCATTTCGTTGAAACGCAGGGCTATCTTAAGCCGCCCCGCCGCATCCTGATAAAGAATACGTGCCTGTGTACCGACAACAAGATTGTTCTTCTCCGCATCGCGAATCCAGATATAATTATCCATGTCCTGACCACGCCGGGTAGGGTCGATACATTCCATCGCGGCACGGTCGGTTTTTATTAAATCATCATGGTTTCCACTTAAACAAACCCAGCGGAAGGGGCCGTAACCGTAATCAAAAAGCTCCGGACCCATAATATCTTCCACGTAGCTGGGCCATATAAAGCCATCTTTTTCATCGACACCATTGCGGGATATTTCCTGCACACCGGCATCGTAAATAGCCTTCATAAACGAGTTGCCGTAATCGAAGAAATAAGTTCCCCGGACTACTAACTTTTTTATGACTTCAAAATGCCGACGCAAAGAAAGGTCGACCAAACAGTGAAACTCGTCCGGGTTTTCGTGCAGCAGACGGGTACGTTCTTCGAAACTGATTCCGGCCGGACAATATCCACCCTCGTATACGGCATGGCACGAAGTCTGGTCGGACAGCAATTCTATGTATATATTTTCCTTTTCCGCATACTCCAGCAGGTCGACAATATTGCCGTGATAAGCAATGGAACAGGGGCATTTATCAATTAGCTTATGCGCAGCAATCCGGAATGCTTCGCCGATATCGCTCACCACATGGCTTACCCAGCCCTGGTTGTACCGGGTTTCGATTCGCGAATAATCTACCTCGGCAATAATAGCAACTGCTCCGGCAATCTCGGCAGCTTTGGGTTGTGCACCACTCATCCCTCCCAGTCCGGAGGAAACAAACAGATGCCCTCTGAGGTCGCCATCAGGTGGAATACCCAATTTCAACCGCCCTGCATTCAGCAAAGTATTAAATGTACCATGAACAATGCCCTGAGGGCCTATGTACATCCACCCTCCGGCAGTCATCTGGCCGTAATTGGCTACGCCCATTTGCGCGGCAATATGCCAATCATGCTGATTATCGAATTGCCCGACCATCAAGGAATTAGTAATTATAATCCGGGGAGCATCCGGACGCGAGCGGAACAATCCTAACGGATGCCCCGATTCGACGACAAGGGTTTGTTCATCAGTCATTACTTCCAGGTATTGTTTGATGAGTAGATATTGCATCCAGTTCTGGCACACCTGTCCTGTTTCACCATACGTAACCAGTTCGTAAGGGTACAGGGCAATATCGAAGCATAGGTTATTATCTATCATCACCTGGAAAGCTTTCCCCTCGATGCAGTTTCCGCGGTATTCGTCTATAGGCTTAGCTTTCAGGTCGCCGGGCGGACGGAAACGGTATCCGTATATGCGACCATGTGTACGCAATTCTTCCAGAAATTCGGGAGCGAGGGTTTCATGTAGTTCAACAGGGATGTAACGCAGCGCGTTCTTCAACGCAACGGCAGTCTGTTGCGGGGTAAGGGTATATCCGCGGTCGGGTGCGCGGCGAATGCCCGGAACAAAAACCGGATATTCCGGCAGGTGGTTGCCAAGAGTTATCTTCATGGTAGCAAAGATTTAAATTACAAACTGTCAGCACGACAGCCTGATTAACTCTCGCAATATAGGAAATTGGCAGAACTTTTACAAGATAATCGGAATTTTTATTGCCAAAAAGGTAAAATTGAAGAAATAGTTTATCGTATAGCGCACAGTTCTTTTAAGTACTGTTCCGTCACTTTGGCTTCCTGGTTATTCTCTTTCAGATATGCCTCTTTCAATTCAGGATAACCGGCAAGTAATTCGCACATCTTTTCTTTGCCCACAAATGTCACTTCACCGGTTTCAGCATCAATTTCATAATACACACGCTGGCTCAGTACACTCGAAGAGGCAATAGCCTCTCCTACGGCACCCATTCCGATATTCCTGTCGACCACCGCTACAGCAGCCGGGCCTACCGGTGTTGCGCAGAAATAAATATTATTATTCACCATCATGGCTTTGGCATGAAACTTACCGAAACGGAATTTCTTTATCCTTACCTTTTTACAATTTATGTAGAGTACATCATCAATACGAGCTGCAAAATATCTATTATTCAATGCTTTACCGAGCATAGAACTATTGGCAGATATTTTATAGTCGCCACCGGTTTGTGTAAGTTTCTGCATAACGGTGTTTCTTTTTTCAACAGAGAGGGTACGTGGTGCTTCAATAGTATCGCCTTTACCGGCAACAAGGTCTTCCAGCCTATGATAGGCAATAGATTGTGAGTACAGAAGCTGAGAGAGTGTACTAACAAGAAATATCAACAGCAGCTTTTTCATTGACAGTAAAATGAAGGTGTTTTCGGACGGAAAGTTACATTAATTGTTGTTTTCGAGCAAGCAAACGGCTAAAAAGTTTGATAAGTTGTTGTACATTTGTGACAGATTGATAAGATTATGGAACAACTGAAAAACATAAAAGCTGTGTATACCAGCATAATTACGGATTCAAAAGCTAAATTGTCGAAAGTCCAGAGCCAGATATACCGGATCAGCACTATCAGGTTGATTTTATTCGTGGCGGGCATAGCCGGTGTTATCTACTTCTGGTCGGCCGGATGGATATTCATAGCCGTCGTAGTAATGCTTACGTTTATTCCCTTCCTTATACTGGTTAAATACCACAACAGCCTGTTCTATAAAAAGGATTACCTCGAAATGAAAATTAAAATCAACGAACAGGAACTACAAGCGCTGGATGGCGATTTCTCTTCGTTCGATGAGGGAGAAGAGTTTATAAACCCCGCCCACCTTTACACATACGATCTCGATGTTTTCGGCCGACATTCTTTATTCCAGGCTATCAATCGTACATCGACGGCACCGGGCAAAGTGAAGCTGGCCGGATGGTTCAATGAGCAGTTACGCAGTAAGGATGAAATACTTAAGCGGCAGCAAGCCGTCCGGGAATTGGCTCCGGATATTAAATTCCGCCAACGTTTCCGTATTTCAGGTTTGCTCTACAAAGGGCAGATTGCTGATAAAGAGGAATTAATAAACTGGGCACAGAGTCCTGATTACTACCGGAATAAGCCTCTGTTACGTATACTGCCGTATACGGTAGCAGGTATTAATATTCTTCTTTTCGTCCTGGCTGCAATGGATATCATTACTTTCGGCCATTTCTTTATTGCTTTCTCTATGTTTTTCCTGCTGAGTCTTGTTTTCTCCAAAGGGATTTCACAGGTACAAAATATGTATGGCAAGAAGATGAAAATATTGGGAACATACGCAAAACTCATCCGGTTAATCGAAGAGCGCGAGTGTAATGCTTCGCTTCTGCTGGATATAAAAAAACTCGTCGGGACGGATAAGAAAACCGCTTCACAATCGGTAAACCGTCTTTCGGCCCTGATGAATGCACTCGACCAACGCAGCAATATGTTTATGCTCTTCTTCCTGAACGGATCGATGTTTTGGGAGCTCCGCCAGGTAATGCGTATCGAGGCATGGAAAAACGAGTGTGCTGCCGACCTGCCGGAATGGTTGGAAGCCATTGAGCAGATGGATACTTTATGCTCCTTTGCCACCTTTGCATACAACAATCCCGATTATTGTTATCCGGAAGTTTCTACACAACCCTTCCAGTTTACCGCCCAGTCTTTGGGCCACCCGCTGATGAATAGAAATACGTGTGTACGAAACAATATCGACATCCACAAACGACCTTTCTTTATTGTAATTACAGGCGCCAATATGGCAGGGAAAAGTACTTACCTGCGTACAGTAGGTGTAAATTTCCTGCTGGCATGTATTGGACTTCCTGTTTTTGCCGATTCTTTAACTGTTTACCCGGCCAAGCTCGTTACCAGCCTGCGAACCACTGATTCGCTTACAGATAACGAGTCGTATTTCTTTGCCGAACTGAAAAGGCTTAAAATGATTATCGACATGCTGAATGCAGGAGAAGAATTATTCATCATCCTTGATGAAATCCTTAAAGGTACAAACTCTATCGACAAACAAAAAGGTTCGATAGCCTTAATAAACCAGTTCATGGAGTTGAACACTAACGGTATCATCGCTACACACGACCTGATGTTGGGAACGCTTATCGAACGCTTTCCCGAAAATATCCGCAATTACCGTTTCGAAGCCGATATCACGGACAACGAATTAACTTTCTCTTATCAACTGCGCGAGGGTGTTGCTCAAAACATGAATGCCTGCTTCCTGATGAAGAAAATGGGAATTACGGTAGCCGAATAATAAGTAGAAGTAAGCACATCATCCTCCTATATACACTGGTTGCTGACGGGTATTGATATTACGTATCTTATTCTCCGCCAACATCCTCTTAATATGCTTATGAGCTAAATAGTTGGTAAAACCGCATAACTGCTGCAAGTCGTGCCGGGTCATGGATGGATGCTCACTAAGATATTCTGCCACTTTCTTATCCACCGTTTTATCACTCAGCCGGGTAGAGTGCTTTTTAAATTCTGCCCGCGCTGTAGGTATTTGCAGCAATTGTTGCTTCATTATTTTATCGGCACGGAAGTTTAAAGAATCACAATATACACTCGCCGAACGGGTTTTCTCGGGAACGACTTCGCGTATTACCTTCAATCCGGCCTCAAAATATCCGATTCCCTCCAGATGTACCCGGTTACTGTTTTGCACATTCCAGAGAATTTCGGTTTTCAAAGCCGAAAGCACAGCTCGTACATCGCCTTCAGTGAGCGAACAGCTAATCTGGATTTTCTTGCATATTTCATTAGTACCTACTGTATCCCGTGTTACTGGCCGCACATGGAACTTTTCATTGCCCTCGCCCGATGGGTCGGGGTTTTGGTAGAATTCAAAATCAATTGCCATAATAAAATAGTATCAAGGTTAATAAAGGCTCCCTCAAAACAAAGGTTAAACACTGTTACCCTATACATGAAATGCAGGAGTTCTATACATAAAAATCTGTTATCCTATGGCGTTTGACATCTGTCGAACGACCGTTTGACAACTGTCGAATGGTCGTTTGACAGCCGTCGAACGGTCGTTCGACAGATGTCAAACGCTATAGGGCACCGTACAAATATATATAAAATACCGGAGTTTTAGGTAAAGAAAAAGGGAGTTTTATGTTTAGTGAAGGGTAAAGCTGTGGTAAATCATTCGTATGTCAACACAGCTTCTTGTATGCAAGCCTTTATTTTTTCCCAGGTTAATCTCGCATATATCCGGGGTAATGGTTCTTCTTCAGCATCTTCAAAATAAGTAAGGCTACGCAGAACCATAAATGGTGAGCCCTGAGGATATTTCTGTACATAAAAGTCGAGCATTTCATTAAGCTTGAAATGCTGAAGAAGGAAATATATATCAACAAAGTCTTTGCGGGTGCCCCGGTTGGTTATTGCTGAAAGCTTCATTGCAGCAATATCTTTTAATGCAGCCATTCTTACTCCCTCTGTTTCTATTGCAGCTTCAAGCCAAGGATAAGGGTATCGAACAAAATCGACTTTAATATTATTAATATAGAACATTTTAATGGCTTTGGTGTCGCGTTTAAGGATACAGGAGAATCCCAAAGAAGTAAATTCCTCCATAAACTCTTCTGTACTTGCTTCGATTGTTCCGAATAAATCAAGATCAATAGAGAAGCGATGACCTAGTTGCAAAGCAAGCGCTGTTCCACCCACCAAACGTGTTCCATCTAATAAATGACTCTGTTGTAGCGCCTTTAAAAGTACCAGTGTGTGTTCTTCGACTGTAGAAGTTTGTAACATCGGAACTGATTTTCGGGAGTATTTGTAACGGTTGAAATGAACGAAAGAGATTCGCGTTCCATACTTTTAATATGAAGAGCTATATGGCGCAACCTGTCAAGACCGTAATAGGATTTTACAAAACGCCAGTCAGCCATTGTACCAAAGTCGAGTACACGGGCAATAATAAATGAGGCATGTTCCTCCATATCGAGCCCGGCAGAGTCGATATCCCAAAAAAGATTGGTAGAGAATGATGTGCTAATATCCATGATGGCCGAATTATTAATTATACAAATGTAAATGATAAATACTAAATTAACAAACTTGCCGGAAGTTTGTTTAAGATAGGATTGCGAGTATTTTATATCATCTTCCAAGGTGCGGATGCTAAGTACACCCGCCACCAGATATTCGATTTATCGAATTTTATGTTCTACATGGAGAAATTATTCTGCTTTATTTTTCTCACGTTCCAATTCGATAATACGTTCGTACAATTCAATTATTTTGTCTAATGGATTAACGTTACATATATAAACATATCCATTACTATAGCTCCCACTAAAAGTATTAGCGACAAAATTAATTGTAGCTTCCTCACTAAAATTCTTAATCGCTTCTATAGGTATTTTCAAAGCGTCTGCTGCTTTCTGCAATATTTCGTCCTCAATAGAATCCTTTTGTTCCAACCTGTGTAGTGAGGTTTGGGAAATTCCCATATCTGCTGCCAGATTTTCCTGCTGTACTCCCAGTATTTCTCTCATACGTCGTAATTTTCTTCCGTGGTTTTGTTTTACTTCACACATATCCTTATCTTCCATATAGGTTATATAATTGAGTGTATAGAGGCAAAGATACAATAAATTCGGAAAGAATGATACGGGTGAATAAAATATGCACCATATGAATAATTTATTCATAATCTGAATAAATTATTCACTGCACTTTCACCACCTTTGTAGGTGAACTAAAACTTATAAGTTATGGATGATAAATGGATTGTATGGATACTGGTAGTTTTATCGGTATCATTAGTGGGATTATTGGTGTGGTTGGTTATACAGAATTACAAATTCGACAGGCGGTTGTTGCACTTCGATAGTGTAATAAGTACCCAGAGAATGATTATCGAAACACAGGAGAAACTTATTTCGTCTTTGCAACAAAAGATATTACTGACCGAGGAAGAATGGAAATTGAGGTTGGATGACGTGCTACAAACAAAGCAAAAGTAACAAAAAAAGAGACAACCCATATCGGATTGTCTCTTTTTTCGGTATATAGTAAAGAACAGTATTACTCTGCTTTCGCTTCTTCTGCCGGTGCTTCTTCAGCAGCGGGAGCTTCCTGAACCGGAGCAGCAGCTTCTGCTTGTGCAGGTGCGTCAGCGGTTTTCTTTGAACGACGAGTACGTGTTTTCTTAGCGGTAGCTTTTTCTTTCAACATATTTTCGTTGTAGTCTACCAGCTCAATAAAGCACATTTCAGCGTTGTCGCCTAACCGACGGCCGGTTTTAATGATACGAGTGTATCCACCTGGGCGGTCACCGATTTTTATAGAGATTTCTTTGAATAACTCTGTAACTGCATGTTTATCTTGCAGGTTGCTGAATACAACACGACGCGAGTTGGTTGTATCGTCTTTTGATTTAGTGATTAAAGGCTCAACGAACTTCTTCAGCGCTTTAGCCTTTTGAACAGTCGTAGTGATTCTTTTGTGCTGTATCAAAGAACATGCCATGTTTGCAAGCATTGCATTTCTATGAGAAGCAGTACGACCTAAATGGTTAAACTTTTTATTGTGTCTCATTTTTTAATCTTTATCTAATTTATATTTAGAGATGTCGGTTCCAAACGACAGATTCAGACTTTCCAGCAAATCATCAAGCTCGGTAAGCGATTTCTTTCCGAAGTTCCTGAACTTCAACAGGTCGGTTTTGTTGAACTGTACCAGGTCGCCCAGTGTTTCTACATCGGCGGCTTTGAGGCAATTCAATGCACGGACCGAAAGGTCCATGTCGACTAATTTTGTTTTCAGAAGCTGACGCATGTGGAGGATTTCTTCGTCAAATTCTTCATTACCATCAACGTCTGCTGTTTCAAGGGTGATTTTCTCGTCTGAGAACAACATGAAGTGGTAAATAAGGATTTTGGCTGCTTCCTTCAATGCTTCCTTCGGGTGTATGGAACCATCGGTACTAATTTCAAGTATCAGTTTCTCGTAGTCAGTTTTCTGTTCTACGCGGTAGTTGTCTACCAGATACTTTACGTTACGTATCGGGGTGTAAATTGAATCGATTGGAATTACATTTACATCGGTGCAATATTCGCGGTTTTCTTCAGCCGGAACATATCCGCGACCTTTGTTAATGGTGATATCTATTTGCATGGTTGCTTTAGCGTCCATGCGGCAAATAATCAATTCAGGATTTAACACTTCAAATCCAGTCAGATATTTACCTATGTCACCTGCTTTAAACTCGGTCGAGTTTTCGATTGTTATACTTACTTTCTCGCTCTCAAATTCTTCAACTACTTGTTTAAACCGAACTTGTTTCAGATTCAGGATAATGTTGGTAACATCCTCTCTTACTCCAGGTATGCTGGAAAACTCGTGTTCAACACCTTCTATTTTGATGGTGGTGATTGCGAAACCTTCCAAAGAAGAAAGAAGAATACGGCGCAGTGCATTACCTACAGTAATACCAAAACCAGGTTCTAACGGACGAAATTCGAATTTACCGAACTTGGAATCCGCTTCCAACATCAATACTTTATCAGGTTTTTGAAATGCTAATATCGCCATGAAATAATTATTATTTAGAATACAATTCTACAATCAAATGTTCCTTTATGTTTTCAGGAATGTCTGCTCTTTCAGGAATGTGTAATAGTTTTCCTGTTTTTGAGGTTTCATCCCATTCCAACCATGCATATTTACTGTGATTGAATCCTGCCAGTGAGTTTGCAACCACTTCCAGGGATTTGGATTTCTCACGAACTCCAACTAATTGTCCGGCTGATACAGAGTAAGAAGGTATGTTAACCACTTTACCATCAACAGTGATGTGACGGTGGCTTACCAACTGACGGGCTGCCGCACGTGTAGGAGCGATTCCAAGACGGAATACTACGTTGTCCAAACGTGATTCGAGCATTTGCAGAAGGATTTCACCGGTAATACCTTTTCTTGTAGCTGCCTTGTCAAAGAGGTTACGGAATTGTTTCTCCAACACTCCGTAGGTGTATTTAGCTTTTTGTTTCTCGCGAAGCTGAATACCGTATTCGGAAGTTTTACGCTTCCTTGAGTTTCCGTGTTGTCCGGGAGGATAGTTCTTCTTTGAAAGAACTTTATCTGCTCCAAAGATGGGCTCGCCGAACTTACGTGCTATTCTTGTTTTTGGGCCAGTATATCTTGCCATTTCTTTTTTTAATTATAAATTGTCAAATCATGGAACCTGGGTTTGTTGCAGCCGCGATTACAGAGAGAAATTATGTAATCCAATAACAAAATTGAGTCCCGTTATAAGTTTATTAAACTCTACGTCTTTTCGGAGGACGGCATCCGTTGTGCGGAAGTGGTGTTACGTCAACGATTTCAGTAACTTCGATTCCTGCACCGTGTATGGTTCTGATAGCAGACTCGCGTCCGTTACCCGGGCCTTTTACATACGCCTTAACTTTTCTCAAGCCGAGGTCATAAGCAATTTTGGCACAATCCTGAGCAGCCATCTGTGCTGCGTAAGGAGTGTTCTTTTTTGAACCTCTGAATCCCATTTTACCGGCAGATGACCATGATATAATCTGCCCTTCACTGTTTGCCAGAGAAACAATAATATTGTTGAAAGATGAATGAACGTGTAACTGTCCATTAGCATCTACCTTCACATTTCTCTTCTTGGCTGCAACTGTTTTCTTTGCCATATCAACAATTATTATTTAGTAGCTTTTTTCTTGTTTGCAACTGTTTTCTTTCTTCCTTTACGGGTACGGGCGTTGTTTTTTGTGCTTTGTCCACGTACAGGTAAGCCGATACGGTGGCGTATGCCACGGTAGCAACCGATGTCCATTAAGCGTTTGATGTTGAGCTGTACTTCCGAGCGAAGATCACCTTCTACTTTGAACTCAGCGCCGATTACCTCACGGATTTTAGCGGCCTGGTCATCTGTCCAGTCTTTAACTTTAATGTCTTTGTCAATGCCGGCTTTATCTAAAATCTTGCCTGCACTACTGCGTCCGATCCCGTAAATATAGGTCAACGCAATCTCGCCTCTTTTATTTTGAGGCAAATCTACACCAACTATTCTTATAGCCATATACTAATTTTATTTTTTTTTGCAAAAATAACAAATTATCCCTGACGTTGTTTAAACTTAGGATTTTTCTTGTTAATTACGTACAAACGTCCTTTGCGTCTTACTATCTTGCAGTCGGCAGTACGTTTTTTTAATGATGCTCTGGTTTTCATATCTATTTGTTTTATTTATATCTGAATACGATTCTTCCTTTGGAAAGGTCGTACGGCGACATCTCTACTCTTACTTTATCTCCGGGCAGGATTTTGATGTAATGCATACGCATCTTGCCTGAGATATGGGCAGTGATTTCGTGTCCGTTTTCCAATTCTACGCGAAACATTGCGTTCGACAATGCTTCTACTATTACTCCATCTTGTTCTATTGCAGATTGTTTAGCCATAAATTAAATTGCTTTATCTCCTAAAACTTCTTCTATGTATTTGAATGATGATAATATATCGGCTTTCCCGGCATTGACTGCTATGGTGTGCTCAAAGTGAGCAGCGTATTTACGGTCTTTGGTTCTCACCGTCCAACCGTCGTTTTCCATAACTATCTGGCGGGTGCCTTGTGTTATCATGGGTTCGATCGCGATGCAGAGTCCTTTTTTCAACAGTGTTCCGTAACCACGTTTACCGTAGTTGGGCACCTGTGGGTCTTCGTGCATTTCTTTACCGATTCCATGTCCGACAAATTCGCGTACAACTCCGTATTTGCGTGATTCGCAGTGTTGTTGTATAGCATTGCCGATATCACCAAGCCTTTTGCCTTGAACTGCCTGCTCGATTCCCATGTATAGCGACTCTTTGGTTGTACGTAAGAGCCTCAGTACGTCTTCATCTACTTCGCCGACGCAGAATGTATACGCGGAGTCTCCGCAGAATCCATTCATGTATGTGCCGCAATCGACAGATACAATATCGCCGTCCTTCAGCACGACTTTATCACTCGGGATACCGTGAACTACCTGATCGTTTACCGAAGTGCACAAAGAGGCAGGAAACGGATCTCCGTATTGATTGGGAAAACCTTTGAAAGTAGGAACGGCTCCATTATCTCTAATGAATTCTTCCGCTACCTTATCGAGTTCGCCTGTAGTAACTCCCGGTTTCACAAGCTTAGCCACTTCGGCTAAGGTGCGTGCTACCAAGAGGTTACTTTGGCGTAGCAATTCTATTTCATCTTCTGTTTTAAGAAATATCATCTCTGAACAATTAATAAGCGGCTACATTACCGGAGCGTCCTTTGATGCGTCCGGATTTTAACAAGCCATCGTAATGTCTCATCAGCAAATGACTTTCAACCTGTTGCAATGTGTCGAGAACAACACCAACAAGAATCAAAAGAGATGTTCCACCGAAGAATTGGGCGAATTCTGCCTGCACACCGAATATTCCGGCGAATGCTGGCATAATAGCGACCAATGCTAGGAAGAATGAACCTGGCAGAGTGATACGCGACATGATATCGTCGATATACTCGGCTGTTTTCTTTCCGGGTTTGATTCCGGGAATAAAACCATTATTGCGTTTCATATCCTCGGCCATCTGGGTCGGGTTAATTGTTATCGCTGTATAGAAATACGTAAAGAGTATAATCATTACGGCGAATGTAAAATTGTACCAGAATCCTGTATGGTCTGAGAAGTTACGTATAAACCATCCCGGGTTGTCGCCGGAATAACCCATAAATGCAATGGGGATAAACATAATCGCCTGTGCAAAGATGATTGGCATTACACCGGCTGCATTTACCTTAAGAGGAATATACTGACGGGCACCGCCGTACTGTTTATTTCCTACAATACGTTTTGCGTATTGTACAGGTATTTTTCGCTGCGCTTGTACCAATGCTATGGCGGCGGCAATTACGATTAACAGGAATATGATTTCCACGAGGAACATGATAAGTCCACCGGTTTTATCGGTCATCCTGGAAACGAGTTCCTGGAATAATGCCTGCGGGAAGCGGGCAATGATACCAACAAGGATGATAAATGATATACCATTACCGATACCTTTATCTGTGATTCTCTCTCCCAGCCATAGGATAAACATACTACCTGCTGCCAATATAATGGTAGAGGTAAGTATGAACATTGTCCAGTTCAGTGAGCTGCTCAATGCCGGGCCGGCCTGCATTTTAAGATTAATCAGATACGAGGGAGCCTGAACAAGTAGAATCGCTATTGTCAACCAACGTGTGTATTGATTGATTTTACGTCTACCACTCTCACCCTCACGTTGTAATTTCTGGAAATAAGGAATTGCCATACCCAACAACTGAATTACGATCGAGGCGGAGATATAAGGCATAATTCCCAATGCAAATATCGATGCATTGGAAAATGCTCCACCCGAGAACATATTCAGCAGGGCCAACAGTCCTTCACTTGTTTGTGCGTGTAGTTGCGCAAGCATATTGGGGTTGATACCCGGCAATACAACATACGAACCAAAACGGTAAATAGCAACAAACAATATGGTGATGAGGATTCGTTGTCTCAAATCCTCAATCTTCCAGATATTCTTTATTGTCTCAATAGCTTTTTTCATTGAATCAGAGTTTTACTGCGCTTCCGCCTGCGGCTTCGATTGCTGCAGCAGCCGATTTTGAAAACGCGTGTGCTTGTATCTCTACTTTGGCTGTCAAAGCTCCGTTACCCAGAACTTTTACAAGTTGTTTTGCTGAAATAAAACCGGCTTCGATAAAATCATTGATTGTTACTTTCTCCAGTGATTTGGCTTCTACCAGTTTCTGGATTGTATCAAGGTTGATTCCTTTATATTCTACACGGTTGATATTCTTAAAACCAAATTTCGGCAAACGACGTTGCAAAGGCATCTGACCTCCTTCAAAACCAATCTTCTTGGAGTAGCCTGAACGTGATTTGGCACCTTTATGACCTCTGGTGGAAGTTCCGCCTAATCCTGACCCGGTACCGCGTCCTATTCTCTTTCTTGTCTTCGTAGAGCCGTTTGCTGGTTTTAGATTACTTAAGTTCATATTGTAATTCTTTTTATTATTCTACAAATTAATTACTCTACAATGGTAACCAGGTGTTTTACCTTATTTACCATTCCAAGAATGCAAGGATTAGCTTCGTGTTCAACCACACGGTTCAACTTACGAAGTCCGAGTGCGTCAAGTGTTCTCTTCTGATCTTTCGGAGCACCGATTCTGCTCTTAGTTTGTTTAATCTTTATAGTCGACATTGATTTTCCTCCTTATCCTCTAAATACTTTTTCTAAACTGAGTCCTCTGTTCTGGGCAACCATACGTGCATCGCGCATTTCGCCTAAAGCTGCAATTGTAGCTTTCACAAGGTTGTGCGGGTTCGATGAACCTTTTGATTTTGCCAAAACGTCTGTAATACCGGCACTTTCCAGAACGGCACGCATAGCACCACCTGCTACCACACCTGTACCGTGCGAAGCGGGTTTGATAAATACTTCAGCGCCACCGAACTTAGCAGCCTGTTCGTGAGGAACAGTACCTTTAAGTACAGGAACTTTTGTCAGGTTTTTCTTAGCCGATTCAACTCCTTTTGCGATAGCAGCAGTTACTTCGCCGGCTTTACCCAGTCCCCAACCGATAATTCCATCTTCGTTACCTACTACTACAATGGCCGAGAAACTGAAAGTTCTACCCCCCTTTGTAACTTTGGTAACACGATTAATAGCGACCAAGCGGTCTTTAAGCTCTATATCGTTTGAAATCTTAACTCTATTATTTATTGCCATAATGATTAAAAATTAAGTCCACCTTTACGAGCTGCTTCAGCTACTTCTTTAACTCTCCCGTGATACAGATAACCATTACGGTCAAATACTACAGTTGTAATACCTGCTTCCTGAGCTTTCTGAGCTATCAACTCGCCTACTTTAGCAGCTTGTTCTTTCTTGGTAACTTTACCTTCGAGAGCAAGTGATGAAGCGGCAGCCAATGTTTTGCCCGAAAGATCATCAATGATCTGCACATATATCTGTTTGTTGCTTCTGAATACACTCATACGCGGACGTTCAGCTGTTCCTGAAATCTTATTGCGTACTCTATATTTAATTTTAGTCCGTCTTTCTACTTTTGTTGTCATAATACTTTCAAATTTAGACCGTTATTTACTTAGCGCCGGCTGATTTACCAGACTTCCTGCGAATAACTTCGCCAACAAATTTCACACCTTTACCTTTGTATGGTTCAGGTTTGCGGAAAGAACGTATTTTAGAGCATACTTGTCCAAGTAGTTGCTTGTCGCAAGATTCCAAAATAATAAGAGGGTTCTTATTTCTTTCAGACTTTGTTTCAACCTTGATTTCGGGTGGCAATCCAATAAAGATTGGGTGAGTGTAACCAAGTGACAGTTCAACAACGTTTCCGTTATTAGATGCACGGTAACCTACACCTACCAGTTCCAATTCTTTTTTATATCCTTCGGAAACACCGACAACCATGTTATTAATTAACGAGCGGTATAGTCCGTGGAATGCACGTTCCTGTTTGTCGTCGCTTTTGCGGCTTAATGTTATTTGTCCGTTTTCAACTTCTACACTAATCAGTGGGTTTACATACTGAGTTAGTTCTCCTTTTGGACCTTTAACGGTTACTGTATCGTCTTTCATTGTTACAGTAACTCCTGCGGGAATACTAATGGGTAATTTTCCTATTCGTGACATTGATAATTCCTCCTTACATTAATATACATAACACAACACTTCACCACCGATTTTAAGGTCGGCAGCTTCTTTGTCTGTCATTACACCTTTGGAAGTAGATATTATAGCAATACCCAAACCATTAATAACTCGCGGCATATCTTTGTAACCAGTGTACTTACGCAAACCGGGTTTAGATATTCTCTGAAGCTTTTTAATCGCGTTAACTTTGTTAACTGTATCGTACTTCAAAGCAATTTTGATGGTTCCCTGAGGTCCATCTTCTACAAACTTATAATTAAGAATGTAGCCCTTTTCGAAAAGAATCTTAGTGATTTCTTTCTTTACATTTGAGGCAGGAATTTCCACAACACGGTGTTTTGCTTGTATGGCATTCCTTAACCTGGTCAAATAATCTGCTATTGGATCAGTCATATAATAAAAATTAAATTAATCAGGCCTTCCCTGACAATATTTAAAACAATAAATTACCAGCTTGCTTTCTTTACACCGGGAATTAGGCCGTTTGATGCCATTTCGCGGAACTGAATTCTGGAAATGCCGAACTGACGGATATATCCTTTCGGACGACCAGTCAGCTTGCAACGGTTATGCAGACGTACAGGCGATGCATTCTTCGGTATTGCCTGAAGTGCTTCATAATCGCCTTCTTTTTTCAGTCTTGCTCTTTTCTCGGCATACTTGGCTACTAATTTGGCTCTCTTTACTTCGCGAGCCTTCATTGATTCCTTTGCCATACTATCTTAGTCTTTTTTAATATTCTTAAAAGGCAAACCAAATTCTTTCAATAAAGCGTACCCTTCTTCATCTGTTTGCGCAGAGGTCACAAAGGTAATATTCATTCCTAAGATTCTGGTTATACTGTCGATATTAATTTCAGGAAAAATGATTTGTTCCTGAATTCCCATGGTATAATTACCTCTTCCGTCGAATTTGCTTTCGATACCTTTGAAGTCGCGGATACGGGGCAAAGCCACACGAACCAGCTTTTCAAGGAATTCGTACATTCTTTCGCGGCGCAGGGTTACCATTACACCGATCGGCATTTTCTTACGCAGTTTGAAGTTCGAAATATCTTTCTTAGAAACAGTAGCAACGGCTTTCTGACCGGTGATAGCTGTTATTTCGTTGATTGCAACTTCAATTATTTTCTTGTCGGCAGTAGCCATACCTAATCCCTGATTGATAACAATCTTCTTAAGTACAGGAACCTGCATAGACGAAGTATACTCAAACTGAGATTTTAATGCAGGAACAATGCGTTCTGCATATTCTTTCTTAAGGCTTGCAGTATTACTCATTAGTTAATCTCCTTCCCTGATGTTTTTGAATAACGCACTAATTTTCCATCATCGTTTCTTTTTCTGCCGATGCGGGTTGCTTTTCCTGAATCCGGATCAATCGGGTTCAGATTAGAAATATGTATAGCAGCTTCCTGCTTTACAATACCACCTTGTGGGTTTTTAGCATTCGGTTTGGTACTTTTAGATACCATATTGATGCCTTCAACAATAGCACGTTGTTCTTTCACGAGAACTTTCAATACACGACCGGTTTTACCTTTGTCTTCGCCGGCATTTACGTATACTGTATCGCCTTTTTTGATATGTAATTTACTCATTACTTGAATTCTTTTACAAAATTAAAGTACCTCAGGCGCAAGTGACACCACTTTCATATTAGCAGCACGAAGTTCACGGGCTACCGGGCCGAATATACGACTTCCTCTAATTTCGCCTGCATTGTTTAACAATACGCAAGCGTTGTCATCAAAACGTATATAAGAACCGTCAGCACGACGTATTTCTTTCTTAGTACGTACGATCAAAGCCTTTGACACTGCACCTTTTTTAACATCACTAGCGGGGATTACACTTTTCACTGAAACAACAATTACGTCACCCACTGAAGCATAACGACGGCCTGTTCCGCCCAAAACGCGGATACATAAAGCCTCTCTGGCTCCACTATTATCACATACTGTGAGTCTGGATTCTACTTGTATCATGATTACTTAGCTCTTTCGATTATTTCAACTAATCTCCATCTTTTAGTCTTGCTCAATGGACGAGTTTCCATGATACGTACTGTATCACCAATACCACATTCGTTCTTTTCGTCGTGAGCATGGTATTTCTTCGTTTTACTTACGAACTTACCATACATGGGATGTTTTTCTTTGAATTTAGAGGCAACAGTGATGGTTTTGTCCATTTTATTGCTTAATACAATCCCAGTTCTTTCTTTTCTTAAATTTCTTGCTTCCATCAAGCTAATCATTTATTGTTAAGTTCTCTTTCGCGCAATTCAGTATTCATTCGCGCAATAGTCCTGCGAAGTTGTTTAATCTTCGTAGGATTATCCAAAGGAGAAATCGCATGATTCAATATCATGTGGTTATAGTTAACCTTCTCGGCCTCTACTCTTTCTACCAAATCACTGGTAGACATTTCTCTAATTTCTGCAATTTTCATAACTGTTTACGCATTTTGGTTTTGCATATCATAGTCGCGGCGTACAACAAACTTTGTTGTAACCGGAAGCTTCTGTGCAGCGAGGCGCAATGCTTCTTTAGCGATTTCGTATGATACACCTTCAACTTCAATAATAATTCTTCCCGGTGTGATAGGAGCTACAAATCCTTCAGGCGAACCCTTACCCTTACCCATACGTACCTCAGCAGGTTTCTTGGTAATTGGTTTATCAGGGAAAATGCGTATCCAGATTTGTCCTTGACGTTGCATATATCTTGTAACAGCAATACGTGCTGCTTCGATTTGTCTACCGGTAAGCCACTTGCTTTGCAGAGATTTTATCCCAAAAGAACCAAAAGCGAGCTGGTTGCCTCTCTGGGCATTGCCTTTCATACGGCCCTTTTGTTGTCTTCTGAATTTTGTCTTTTTCGGTTGTAACATGATTCCTAAAATTCAAATTCGATTAACGATTATTTTTTCTTCTTTTGAAGTTCTTTCCGCCCCGGTCATTACCGCCGCCATTGTTTCCACCGCGACCAGCATCCTTGCTTTGAGTGAAGTTTGGTGTCAGATCTTTCTTACCAAATACTTCGCCTCTGCAAATCCACACTTTGATACCCAGCAAACCTACTTTTGTCAACGCTTCTGCATGGCAATAGTCGATATCTGCTCTGAAAGTGTGCAACGGAGTTCTTCCTTCTTTATACATTTCCGAACGAGCCATTTCAGCACCGTTCAAACGTCCTGAGATCAGGACTTTAATGCCTTCGGCACCCATACGCATAGTATTGGCGATAGCCATCTTGATGGCGCGACGATAGGCAATCTTTCCCTCAACCTGACGGGCGATGTTGTTAGCAACAATCACTGCATCCAATTCAGGTCTTTTCACCTCGAAAATGTTGATCTGTATATCTTTATCGGTAATCTTCTTCAACTCTTCTTTCAACTTGTCTACTTCCTGACCACCTTTACCGATAATGATTCCCGGGCGAGCAGTACAAACAGTAATAGTGACAAGCTTCAAAGTACGTTCGATTACGATTCTCGATACACTGGCTTTTGCCAAACGTGCGTTGAGGTATTTGCGAATTTTGCTGTCCTCAAGCAGTGCATCACCGTAATCTTTTCCGCCATACCAGTTAGAATCCCAACCTCTGATGATTCCTAAACGGTTACTTATTGGATTTACTTTCTGTCCCATGCTTAATTTTGTTCTTCATTATTACTTTTAGTACCAACGAACAATGTAACGTGGTTTGAACGTTTGCGAATTCTGTATCCTCTACCCTGTGGGGCTGGTCTCATTCTTTTGAGCATAGAGCCACCATCAACAAAAATTTCAGTCACAAACAATTCGCCGCTTTCAGCTTTGCGTTCGTTTTTCTGCTCCCAGTTGGCAATTGCAGAGCGGAGGAGTTTTTCCACTCTTGCTGAAGCTTCCTTAGAAGAAAACTTCAAAACACCAAGTGCCCTGTTTACCTCCATACCGCGAACCATGTCAGCCACGAGACGCATTTTGCGGGGGGAAGTAGGCACATTTTGCAGCTTTGCAAAATACATGGTCTTAAGGGCTTCTTTTCTTTTTTCAGCCGATATTCTTTTTCTTGCTCCCATTATATTTTTTCTTTATTATTTCAAATGAATTCCCTTATCTTTTCTTGTTACCCGAGTGTCCACGGAAGGTACGTGTGGGTGCGAATTCGCCCAACTTGTGTCCTACCATATTCTCAGTAACATAAACAGGAATAAATTTATTTCCGTTGTGAACTGCAACTGTATGCCCTACGAAATCAGGGGATATCATTGAAGCTCTGGCCCAAGTCTTAACAACAGTCTTCTTGCCTGATTCATTCATGCCAAGAATCTTCTTTTCCAACTTAACATTAATGTATGGCCCTTTTTTTAATGAACGACTCATAATTTACTTTGGTTAATCAGTTACTTTTTTCTTCTTTCAATAATGTACTTGCTAGACTGTTTCTTCGGAGCCCTGGTTTTAAGACCCTTAGCGTACAATCCTTTACGTGACCGTGGGTGTCCTCCTGAAGAGCGTCCTTCACCACCACCCATTGGGTGATCAACCGGGTTCATTACAACACCGCGGTTACGTGGACGACGACCGAACCAACGGGTACGACCTGCTTTTCCTGATTTTTCCAACCCGTGGTCAGAGTTACCTACACTACCAATAGTAGCTTTACAAGTGCTAAGTATTTGTCTTACCTCGCCCGATGGCAATTTGATAACACAATACTTACCTTCTCTAGAAGTCAACTGAGCAAAATTACCAGCCGAACGAACCAGCGCAGCGCCCTGGCCCGGACGTAACTCAATGTTGTGAATTACAGTACCAACCGGAATATTCTGTAACGGAAGCGCATTACCAATCTCTGGCGCTGCGTCCGCACCTGACAATAAAGTCGTTCCGACTTTCAGTCCGTTGGGAGCAATAATATATCTCTTTTCTCCGTCAGCGTAAAATAACAAAGCAATACGAGACGAACGGTTCGGGTCGTATTCAATTGTTTTAACTACTGCTGGAACACCGTCCTTATTCCTCTTGAAGTCGATAATACGAATCATCTTTCTGTGACCACCGCCAAGATAACGCATGGTCATCTTACCTTCGTTGTTACGGCCACCTGATGTTTTCTTACCATATACAAGAGACTTTTCTGGTACCCGTGCAGTAATATCATCCGAAGTACCAATAATTTTATGTCTTTGCCCCGGTGTTGTGGGCTTAAATTTACGTACTGCCATTTCTTTTAAATATTGCTATAGAAATCTATCGTATCACCCTCTTTCAATGTCACAATCGCCTTTTTGTAGGAGTTAGTCCTACCATCAATAATACCTGAACGGGTATAGCGACGTTTGCTTTTACCTAGGTATTTCATCGTGTTTACATCTACTACAGTAACATTGTATAAGGCTTCAATCTCTTTTTTGATTTCGAGTTTGTTGGCACCCGGACGCACGATAAAACCGAAGCGATTAAGCTTTTCGGTTATACCAGTCATTTTTTCCGTTACCAACGGTTTTATAATAATTCCCATTATTAAGCCTCCTTATTACTTAAAACATTGTCAATAGCCGACAGAGCGCTTTCGGTAAGCACAAGTACTCCAGCATTCAATACTCTGTAAGTATTTAATCCTGAAACGGTTTGCACGTTGGCACTCTTTAAGTTACGGGCCGACAAATATACGTTTTTATTTGATTCTGATAAAATTACAAGTAGCTTTTTGTCGGAAAGCTTAAGATTATTTGTCATTGCGATAAAGTCCTTAGTCTTAGGAGCTTCAAAGTTGAAATCTTCAACTACAACAATGGCATTATCCTTAGCTTTATATGCTAAAGCCGACTTACGTGCTAATTGTTTAACTTTTTTATTCAGCTTGAATGAGTAATCTCTGGGCTGAGGTCCAAATACACGGCCTCCACCTACGAGTACAGGAGATTTGATATCACCACGACGAGCACCGCCACCACCTTTCTGGCGACCAAGTTTGCGTGTTGAACCGGCAATTTCATTTCTTTCTTTCGATTTGTGTGTACCCTGACGCTGATTAGCCATAAATTGCTTTACGTCTAAGTAGATAGCGTGGTCGTTAGGCTCAATTCCGAAGACAGATTCGTTTAACGTAATCTTTCTCCCAGTGTCTTCACCTTTAATGTTATATACGTTAACTTCCATTATTTCTCAATTAAAACGATTGAACCTTTGCAACCGGGGATTGAACCTTTAATCAAAAGAAGGTTGTGTTCCGCAATTACTTTTAATACTTTGAGGTTTTGGATAGTAACCCTTTCACCTCCCATTTGTCCACCCATGCGCATTCCTTTGAATACTTTCGCGGGATACGAACATGCACCGATAGAACCTGGCTTGCGCAGACGGTTGTGCTGACCGTGGGTAGCTTGTCCCACACCACCAAAACCATGTCTTTTTACAACACCCTGGAAACCTTTACCTTTCGAAGTACCTACAACGTCTACAAAAACTGCATCGTTGAAGAGTTCTACTGTAAGGGTATCACCCATGTTAAGCTCATTCTCAAATTCTTTGAACTCGGCCAAGTGTCTCTTTGGTGTTACTCCAGCTCTTTTAAAGTGTCCCAGCAAAGGTTTAGTGGTGTGCTTTTCCTTTTTGTCCTGGAACCCTAATTGAACGGCTTCATAACCGTCTTTTTCAACGGTTTTAACCTGAGTAACAACACAAGGACCTACTTCGATAACAGTGCATGGTACATTTTTACCATCGGCACTGAATACGGATGTCATTCCGATTTTCTTTCCTAATAATCCTGGCATTTCACTTATATTTAATTATCAAACTTTGATTTCAACTTCCACACCGCTTGGCAATTCAAGCTTCATCAGCGCATCTACTGTTTTAGCTGTAGAACTGTAGATATCGATAAGTCTTTTGTACGAACAAAGTTCGAACTGCTCACGCGATTTCTTGTTTACGAACGTAGAACGGTTCACTGTGAAAATACGTTTGTGCGTTGGGAGTGGAATAGGACCGCTCACGATAGCACCTGTTGCCTTTACGGTTTTTACGATTTTCTCGGCTGATTTGTCAACCAGGTTGTGATCGTAAGATTTCAGTTTAATTCTGATTTTCTGACTCATAATTGTTTTAGTTATTAATTAGTAAATGAGGAGGTATCGCTTCGCTCAGTGAGGTACCGAAGCTATGCTTCTCAGTGAGGTATCGCTTCGCTCAGGAGGAAAAGTTTTCTAATGCTCATCTCCTTTACCTGACTTTACCTCACTTCTTTCCTCTATTAAATAAAAAGCGGCAGGTTAAGAGTCATTCGCTAACCCGCTGCTTATATCTGTTTTTACAATAAATCTACGCGTCCTTTTACTTCTTCGAGAACTGCTTTCGCGATAGACTGAGACACCGGTGAGTGGTGGTCATAAGTCATAGACGAAGTAGCACGTCCTGAAGTAATGGTACGAAGTGCAGTTACGTAACCGAACATTTCGCTCAGTGGAACTTTAGCTTTCACGATACGGGCACCCGAACGGCTTGATTCCATTCCTTCTACCTGACCGCGACGCTTGTTCAAGTCACCGATTACATCACCCATGTTTTCTTCCGGAGTAACAACTTCCAGTTTCATGATAGGTTCCATCAGTACCGGACCTGCCTTAGCACAAGCATTCTTGTAAGCCTGCATAGCGCAGATTTCGAAAGAAAGCTGGTCAGAGTCAACCGGGTGGAAAGAACCGTCAATCAAACGAACTTTCAATGAATCCAGCGGATAACCGGCCAATACACCATTACGCATGGCAGTAGTGAAACCTTTCTGAACAGCAGGGATAAATTCCTTAGGAATGTTACCACCCTTCACTTCGTCTACAAACTGTAAACCGCCTGCTTCAAAGTCGGCATCGATAGGACCAACTTCAACGATGATATCGGCAAACTTACCGCGACCACCCGACTGTTTCTTGTATACTTCGCGAAGATTAACTGCTTTCGTGATAGCTTCTTTGTAGTTAACCTGAGGACGTCCCTGGTTACATTCTACTTTAAATTCACGTTTCAGACGGTCGATAATGATATCGAGGTGAAGCTCACCCATACCCGAGATAACAGTCTGTCCTGATTGTTCGTCAGTTTTAACAGTAAATGTCGGGTCTTCTTCAGACAATTTAGCCAAACCGTTAGCCAGTTTGTCCATGTCTTTCTGAGTTTTAGGCTCAACTGCAATACCAATAACCGGATCTGGGAAATCCATAGATTCCAGAACTATCGGAGCCGATTCGTCGCAAAGGGTATCACCAGTACGGATGTCTTTGAAACCAACACCTGCACCAATATCGCCGGCAGCAATCAGTTCAACAGGATTCTGTTTATTTGAGTGCATTTGGAAGATACGTGATACACGTTCTTTTTTACCCGAACGGGTATTATATGTATAAGAACCAGCTTCAATCTTACCTGAGTAAACACGGAAGAAAGTTAAGCGGCCTACGTACGGGTCGGTAGCAATCTTAAATGCTAAAGCCGCAGTTTTGTCATCTTCATCCGGTTCACGGGTTACTTCTTCACCTGTTTCAGGGTTAGTACCTGTTACGTTACCGGTATCCAGCGGAGAAGGCAGGAATGCACAAGCATAGTCGAGCAATGTTTGTACACCTTTGTTCTTAAACGAAGAACCGCACAACATTGGAACGATAGCCATCTGGATAGTAGCGTTACGAAGAGCGCGAAGCACTTCTTCTTCAGTGATGGTTGATGGGTCGTCGAAATATTTCTCCATCAATGCATCATCATACTCAGCTACTTTTTCAAGCATTTTATCTCTCCATTCTTCGCACTCAGCCATCAGTTCGGCAGGAACTTCCTCAGTACTGTAGTCAGCACCCATAGTTTCGTCATGCCACAGGATAGCTTTCATCTTCACAAGGTCAACAACGCCTTTGAACTTTTCTTCTGAACCGATAGGTACAACAATCGGACATGGGTTTGCACCCAGTACGTCCTTCATCTGGCGAACCACTTCGAAGAAATCAGCTCCCGAGCGGTCCATCTTGTTCACGTAACCAATACGTGGAACGTTGTATTTGTCTGCCTGACGCCATACGGTTTCCGACTGGGGCTCAACACCACCTACTGCACAGTAAGTAGCAACAGCACCGTCGAGTACACGTAATGAACGCTCAACCTCTACGGTAAAGTCAACGTGTCCCGGAGTGTCAATCAGGTTAATTTTGTACGTGTTGCCATCATACTTCCAGCGGGTTGTTGTAGCAGCCGAAGTAATAGTGATACCACGTTCCTGCTCCTGAGCCATCCAGTCCATAGTTGCAGCACCATCGTGTACCTCACCGATTTTGTGAGTAAGTCCGGTGTAGAAAAGAATACGTTCAGAAGTAGTTGTTTTTCCGGCATCGATGTGAGCCATGATACCGATATTACGAGTTAAATGTAAATCTTGCTTTGCCATTTTTTAATTCCTTACTTTATATCTTTCTGTGTATTTTCCTGGTATTAGAATCTAAAATGTGCAAATGCTCTGTTGGCTTCGGCCATTCTGTGCATATCTTCTTTGCGTTTGAATGCTCCGCCTTGTTCGTTAAATGCATCAATAATCTCTGCGGCAAGTTTATCAGCCATAGTTTTTCCGCCTCTCTTACGCGCGTAGAGAATAAGATTCTTCATTGATACTGATTCTTTACGGTCGGGACGGATTTCTGTAGGTACCTGGAATGTTGCACCACCCACACGGCGAGATTTAACCTCAACTTGCGGAGTTACATTATCAAGAGCCTTTTTCCAGATTTCCAAAGATGATTTTTCTTCGTTAGGAAGTTTTTTCTTTACTTGTTCCAGTGCTGCGTAGAAGATTTCATAAGAGATGTTCTTCTTGCCATCATACATCAGGTGGTTTACGAATTTAGAAACCTTCTGATCGTTAAAAACGGGATCCGGAAGGATGATTCGTTTTTTCGGTTTTGCTTTTCTCATTTGTTTGAACGATTTTGTTTTCGTTTTCTGGCTGTGATTTTGTGTCTTCAACTCTCCCTCCGGAGAATTTACTCAACCTTGATATCTCAAGTCCAACAAACTAAAAACTAATTATGAATTTTAAATTTTGAATTTTAAATTAAAGATTTTGAATTACGAAGTTATGCCGCATGGCCATTCATAATTCAAAATTCATAATTCAAAATTATTTTTTCTTTCCTTTAGCCGGTGCTCCCTTAGCCGCTGCCTGTCCTGGTTTTGGGCGTTTAGCACCATATTTAGAACGTCTCTGGGTACGACCTGCTACACCTGCAGTATCCAATGTACCGCGAACGATGTGGTAGCGTACACCCGGAAGGTCTTTAACACGACCGCCACTTACAAGTACGATTGAGTGTTCCTGCAAGTTGTGTCCTTCACCCGGAATGTATGAGTTCACCTCTTTGTGGTTAGTCAAACGTACACGGGCAACTTTACGCATTGCAGAGTTCGGTTTCTTAGGGGTTGTGGTATACACCCTAACGCAAACGCCACGTCTCTGAGGGCATGAATCGAGTGCCGGAGACTTACTTTTCTCCGTCAGCACGGTGCGCCCTTTCCTTACTAATTGTTGAATTGTAGGCATTTTAATAGTTTTTTATTAGTTATATATTTATTTATAATATTTTTCGCGTGAATGCATTTTGGGCTGCAAAGATACGAATAATTATTTAATATTCAACCGAATGGAGTATTTTTTTGCTCGTATATATAAATAGGTTATTCGTTCATTTTATTTCAATACGTACAACGGTTGTTTTTTTGTTCCCTTATTTCTCAGTTTTTCTTCAGTGAGCATCCTGGTTATATGACGTTGTGCGGTACTACGGGTCAACCGGCACAGAACTTCAATTTTCGCACGGGTTAAGTATTCATTGGTTTGCAAATATTGGGTTACCATCCTGTCTACATCATCAGCGGTTAGTTTATCTGAGTGAACTTTAAATATAGCCCGTCTTGTTTCGGCATCGGCCAGATATTTAATTATCCGGGTATCGGGCCGGTAAGTTATCGATTTGAAGAACACGCTTTGAGCACGGGTTTTCTCGGGCACAACTTCCCGCGTCACTCTTAAAGTTGGCTGAAAGTATCCGATACCTTCCAGATAAATCCGGTGGCTTTGTCCCATATGGAAAATAATGGCATCACTCAGAGCCGCCAGTACAGCCTTTATATCTATCATCGTAAGTGATGAAGCATATTGTATATCATTGCAAATCTCTTCGGTACCTACCGTTCTGGATATTACAGGACGCGCATAATATCTTTCGGGCTCATCACCCGTAGGATCGGGAACATTGTAAAATTCAAAATCAATTGCCATAGTATTTATCTTTTAGATGGGGTTACAATAAAACTGTATAAAAGCTGATAGAAGCTTAGGGTAGTGCAAATATAAAGATATAATAGCACCAATTCACGGTTACTCACGAACGTGGGTAACATTCCCCACAACCGTGAATCACATTACCCACAAGTGCGAGGAACGTTACTCACGGCCGTGAACAACCTTAAGTCTGCACTACTATAAGCATAGATAAGGCTTACCGTAAATCTAGTCCTTGCATAGTATAAATATGTGGTTAAAGCTTTATATAGCTGCTTGTAGCGTTTATGCTTCTCCTTTAATTCCTGTTATCGGTGGAAAATTTTGTTCATCGCCCAGATTTACATGACCGAATACCCGTTCGTATTTATCAATATTTTCCTCGAGTGCGCGAAGCAATCGTTTGGCATGTTCCGGAGCGAGGATGATTCGCGATTGTACTCCCGCTTTCGGTACACCGGGCATTACACGGATAAAATCCAGTATAAATTCTGAGCTCGAATGGGTAATGATGGCAAGGTTAGCATAGGTTCCTTGCGCTATATCTTCTTTCAATTCGATCTGTAACTGGTTGTCGTTTGGGTTATTTTCCATTTATAAAGTTGTTTGGTTTCTATTAGCGACAAAAATAACAGAAAGTTTTGACTATTGAGTAATGAGTGGTGAGTTTTGAGTAATGAGTTTTTCGGATGTTATGTGGAAACTTTTATCGATGCCGATTGTTACAGAGGAAGTTGCCCCGAATGCAACCAAAAAATTACACTAATACCCGCAGCTATGTCTACGTTAATAACCATTTTAGCCATACTTTACTTCGTATTGTTATGCGGCTTCGCCTGCCAGATTATCCTGAATTACGCGAATACCAACCCCATAAAGGCTGTCGGGTGGATTTTGGCTGTGATATTTATTCCCGTTATTGGTTTCCTTCTTTATATCGTTGTTGGCCGAAACCTGCGCCGGCGCCAGTTCCGATACAAGCGCCTGCGCAACGCCATTAAGGAGAGCGGGGAAATTGAATACGGATTCCCTGCCGACTGCGATTTTATTATCAATGATAATTATAAAGAATTGAACCGGTTGTTGATTAACCTCACCCGTATGCCTATATTTCCGGGTAATGATGTCGAGATATACGGCACCGGCAAAGACAAATTCGAACATCTGTTCCGTGACATCGACAATGCCCGCGATACGATAAATGTATTATACTTTGTTATCGGTGATGACAGCATAGGACGTAAGTTTCGCAGCAAACTGATTGCTAAAGTTAAGCAAGGTGTTGAAATACGTGTATTATACGATGATATGGGTTGTAACGAAACGGAGCGTGAGTACTTCCGCGAAATGGAGCAGGAAGGTATTATAGTAGATGTTTTTGCCCCGCTGAAATTTCCCCGTATGCTGCAAAGTGTTAACTACCGCAACCACAAGAAGATAGTAGTTATCGACGGGCAGATAGCCTATACCGGCGGTTTTAATGTTAAGGATGAATATATAAAGGGTGTAGACTGGGGTGTATGGCGCGACTTGCATTTCCGCATTCAGGGTTCCGCTGCACAGGGTATGCAAATGATATTTATCACCGACTGGTTTTATACGCACGGTGAGTTTCTGAACGATAAACGTTTCTTTCCACCGATAGAGTCTTCCGGTGCTAATCCGATGCAGGTTGTTTCGGCTGAACCGTTGGGTTTTACTGCCAACATCATGCAGGGAATGCTGATGGCTATTAACCGGGCGCGACGGTCTATTTATATTGAGAACCCATATATCGTACCAACGGATGAGATAGTAACTGCGCTCCAAAATGCTGCACTCAGCGGATTGGATGTTAAATTGATTATGCCCGAACGGTCGGATAATCCGAAAGTGCAGTATGCTTCGGGTACATATGTATCTCAGCTATTATCATCCAAAGTAAAAATATACCAATACACTTCGGGCTTTATACATTCTAAACTGATGATTATTGATGACGACCTTACCATAGCCGGGTCGAGCAATATGGATATGCGTAGTTTCGAGTTAAACTTCGAAACGAATGTATTTATATATGATAAGGAAACAGTAAAAAAGGCTATGAAGTTCTTTGAAGAAGACCTCAAAGTGAGCGTTGAGATTAACGAAAAGGTGTGGAATAACCGCCCGTTATGGAACCGTTTTGTAGATTCCTTTTACCGGTTGTTTTCGCCATTGTTATGATATTTCGGCATTTTTACTATCTTTGCAATCGTCACAAACTATTGCACCATGATACGATACATCATACTCTCGATATTCATTCTCCTAACAATTTCCACCCGCACGGAAGCCTCGCCGGGGTCCGTGACCCCCATCGAAAAGCTCCGCGCCTACGAGCGCCTCGCCAACCAGTACTACAACGAAATAACCAAAGAGAACCGTATCGACACCCTCTTCACCATCCTCAACCAGATGCAAGCCGAAGCGCGCAGCCAGGGCAACACCGAATTTCAGGCCCTCGCACTGGTAAAAAGGTTGAAAGCCCTCGGCAGCCTCCAGCAATACGACCGGATAATAGCCGACGCACCCGCCATCCTCCAACAGATAGCCCAGCTAAAAGAATGGCGACATTACTACGACACCTACGCCATCCTGTGCGCCGCATACCAGAGGACCGGAAACAACGAAGCAGCCCTCGAAGCAGCACAGCAGATGTACACCTTCGCCGGCGAGCAGCAGAACCCCGCCGGCATGGGACTCGCATTCTTCGCCATGGCACGCGTGTACAACGCACAACGCCGGTTCGACAAGCAGGAAGAATCCCTGCGCGAAGCCATCACCCTACTGCAAGACAGCACTGCCTATCTGAACAACCTCGCCAGCATCTATTTCTATCTGGGCACAAACCTCATTGCGCAGCAACGCTACGAAGATGCACTCGAAGTAGCCATCGAAGGCGAAGACGTAAACCGCCGCTACGAAGAAGCCACCCAAAGCAAGCAAACCAGCGTATGGATCAACACCTATATGCTGTACACCGACCTGTACCGCCAGTGGGAACAATACGACAAAGCCGAAATCTATCTCAACAAGCTCGACAGCGCCACCGGTGGCCGCTTTCCCATGTACTCCGAACGCGCCCACATCCTCTACGGCAAAGGGCAGTATCCCGAAGCCGTGGAAATGATTAACAAACGCCTCGCAGTAGCACCCAACAGCCGGCAGGCTCTGGATATGAAGATGTATATACTAGCCGCCATGCACCACAACGAGGAGGGTTACGAACTGCACCGCCAGATTGTGGCTCTTGTCGACTCCATCAACAACAACACCTTCACCACCCAACTCGACGAGCTCCGCACCCAGTACGAGGTCGACCGCCACATAGCCGAAAAAACCCGCAACCGCAACTACTACCTCTTCGCCTTCGGCCTCAGCCTGCTGCTCGTCCTCCTGCTCGGCGTGGCCGTGTACTACAACCGTACCATCGCCGCCAAAAACCGCAGGCTCTATCAGCAAATCAAAGAAAAGGATAGACTAGTCAAAGAATTAAGCGACTTCCCCGAAGGGGGGAGCGACGCGCCCCAGCGAGGGTTCCATGCGGAACACGACCTCGTTGAACGCCTCCGCCAATACCTCCTCACCGACGGCAACCTCACCCGCGAGGACATCAACCGCGACGATATCATCACCGCACTGGGCACCAACCGCAATATACTGGGCGACGCCGTGAAAACCGTCACCGGCAAAACCCTCATGGAATACATACGCTCCATGCAGCTCGAAGAAGCACGCCGCCAACTCGACAACCATCCCGAACAAACCATGGAAGTCATCGCCATAAACTGCGGACTAAGCATCAATACCTTCTACCGGCTGTTCAAGAAACATTATGGGATGAGCCCGGCGGAATACCGCAAATTAGGACGGGAATGAGTTAACCCCTCCGCCGGGGTTAACCCCCCATTTCGTGACAATTTGAGAGTTCTTCGTGACAATTT
>DAMCMT010000032.1:36793-46551 GCA_032108265.1 Bacteroides sp. | reverse complement strand
TTAGTAAAGTTAATAATTTATTCTTTACTGACACAGTTTAAATTACAGTCTCGGGTGTTTTACGAAAAATTCCATTTTCTAAATAAAAAGCCCTTTCCCATAGCATATTATAAGGAGGATTTAGCTCCTTCGCTATGTCGATTTTAAAAACATATCATCTGAATAACCAACTATCTAACAATCAATTACCACTTTTAACAATTGCTATTATTAGTCGATTGCTTCCTCCCGCCATTTTACCCGCCTAACTTTGCCACCGTTAGATTTCTCTAATAATATGAATCACAAATTCTTAATTTATCGTACCATGAAAATGAAAAGAAAAGCATTCAGGCGGAATCAATTTTCCATTCTATTATTCCTCGGATTATTGCTAGCCGCTTTCCCTGTATTATTAAATGCACAGACTACCGGAAAAATTAATGTATCGGGTATAGTTACCGATAATCAGAATGAAACACTTATCGGTGTTTCGGTTGTTGAAAAAGGAACCAGCAATGGAACTATTACCGGGATTGACGGTAATTACACCCTCTCCGTAAGCCCCGATGCTATCCTCGAATTTTCTTATGTAGGATATACCAGGCAAGAAGTAGCCTTAAACGGGCAAACCACCATTAATATAGTATTAGTGGACGATGCCGTCATCCTTAAAGATGTTGTTGTGGTAGGATACGCCGTCGGCAGCAAACAAACCATCTCCGGCGCCGTGCAGAAAGTAGGCCGCGAAGAGATGAACGTCGGCGTGGTGAACAACGCCCTCGAAGCCATCCAGGGCAAGGTAGCCGGGGTGAATATCCAGACAGGTAGCGGCGACCCCACCGTAACACCCTCCGTCCGTATCCGCGGTACCACCTCCCTCTCGGGCGGGAACGACCCGCTTGTTATTGTGGACGGTGTGATGGGCGACATGAATATGCTCAATGCCCTCTCGCCAAACGATATCGAGAGCTTTACCATATTAAAAGATGCATCCGAGACCGCTCAGTACGGCTCACGCGGAGCCAGTGGCGTAATCGTTGTAACCACCATGAAAGGTCGTTTCGGCATAAAATCCTTTAGCTACGACGGCAACTTCGGTGTGCAGACTATAGCCAACCGCATCCATATGCTCACCGGCGACCAGTTCCGCAAGGCGGCCAACGACCGCGGCGTCAGCTTTATGGACGACGGCCATAACACCGACTTCACCGACGCCATCCTACGCACCGGATTCACTCAAAACCACAAAATATCATTCGGCAACGGCAACGAAGACTCCAACTACAACGTATCAATGGGTATAATTGACCAGACAGGACTTGTTGAGACCAGCAAAAGCCGCCGCGTGAACCTGAAGTTCGATGCCGCACAGGTGTTCTTTAACAATAAACTGAAATTGGAAGCCGGATTTTTCGGTACCCGCACTACAAGAAACAAATTGTACGATGAATACGGAACTTTTTACGGCGCTTCTGCCATGAACCCAACCTATCCCACAGGTATGTATGCTGACGGAACCTGGCCCCGCGACCCGAGTGCCAGCCAAATAACCAACCCGCAGGATGGGCTCTCCAATACCGATAAAAGAAATATCTATAATGCAACCGCCCACGCCCGTGCCACATGGACTATACTGGATGGCCTTAAACTGAGTGCTTTTGGGTCGTATACATTTATGGACGAAGAAACTACCATTTATCTTCCAACATCCTCGCGCGCAGGTATGACTAACAACGGTGGCCGCGGTGAAAGGAAAGATGACAAGAACGAAAACTACCTGGGCAACCTGAGCCTGAGTTACGTTAAAACACTGGACAAGCATTATATAAATGTACTCGCACTTGTAGAAGGGCAGGAATATAAACGTCGTGGTTTCCAGGGTGCATCCAGCCGCTATACTACCGATTATCACGGAGCAAACAACCTGGGTGGCGGTGCAACTATTAACTATGGCGACGTACGCTCGTACATGACTAACTACCGTTTGATTTCGGGTCTGGCACGATTTAACTATGCTTATAACAACAAATACATTGCAACCATAAATATGCGTGGTGACGGTTCTTCCAAACTCGGAAAAAATGAGAAATGGGGTTTCTTCCCTTCGTTTTCACTGGCATGGAACATGGCAAATGAAGCATTTATAAAGGATAATCTTACGTTTATCAACGATCTGAAACTACGCGCCAGCTACGGTATTACGGGTAATCAGGATGCTATCGACCCTTATAACTCACTGCAATTATTGGGAGTGCAGTACGATAATGCCCAATCTCTTATTACTGTAAACGGTAACCCGGCTGTAGCTTATTCTTATCTGCGCAATGCCAACCCCGACCTGAAATGGGAAACTAAAAAAACCTTTGACATTGGTTTTGATGCTGCTTTTTTCGACAGCAGGTTTACACTCACATTCGATTACTACAATTCGCGTACAGACGATTTGCTTTATACCTATGCAGTGCCTCAGCCGCCTTTCATTTATAATACGCTTCTTGCCAATATAGGATCCATGAAGAACCAGGGATTTGAAATTGCTGTAAGCTACTCGGCCATCCGTACCAAAGACATCGGCTTGGATATTTCGGCAAACTTCTCGTACCAGGAAAATGAGATTACCTCGCTTTCCGGAACCTATAACGGACAGCCGCTTACCCCAAGCGCTTATATAAAACTCAGCTCGGCCAGTGGTGCAGGACAGGTAGGAAATAACGACGTGGTTTATATGTTCGAAGGCCAGCCGCTCGGCGTATTCTATCTGCCGAAAGCCAACGGACTTATTGATAACAATGGACGCAACGAATACAACATTCAGGATATCGACGGCGAAGAAGGTGTTAACATTGCCAATGGCAAAGATCGCTACATTGCCGGACAGGCAGTACCAAAGTACTACGTAGGTGGAAATATTAAGTTCCGCTATAAAGCATTCGATATTCAGACACAGCTTAACGGCGCTTTCGGCCATAAGATATTTAACGGAACCGCACTTACATTTAATCATTTGGGTAACTTCCCGACTTATAATGTTATTGAAGGTGCGCCCGAACGTAATATTTATGATAACCGTGTATCCGATTACTGGCTCGAAAATGGTAATTACCTCAATATTGCGTATGTAACCATCGGTTATAATATCAATACAGAGAAATTTAAGAACTGGGTTAAATCCATCCGCGTGTCGGCATCAGTAAATAACCTGCATACATTTACATCTTACTCGGGTCTTACACCTATGATAAACAGTTCAACCCTCGACCCCGATAATAACACTTTCGGCATGGATGATAAGAGGCTTTATCCCGTAGCCCGTACTTTCTCACTCGGACTTAGTGTTAACTTTTAAATAACATATACAATGAAAAAGATATATACAATAATAGCAGCCATGGTTTTGTTGAGTGCCTGTTCGCTCGATGAAACACCAATTGACCAATTGCCCGAAAGCGAAGCTTACAAAACGCCTCAGATGGTGTATATCAATGCAGTTGCCGGACTTTATACAGAATTAAGAACCGTTATCGGAACCGACCACAATATCTGGGATATGAACAATACTACAACCGATGAGATGATACTTCCAACTCGTGGAAGCGACTGGGACGACGGTGGATTGTGGCGCAGCATGCACCGCCACCAATGGACTCCCGCTGTGAAAATGTTTAAGAACGCATGGAGCAACCGCTACACGGCTATCGGTAAATGTAACCAGAGTTTAAAGATTGTTCAGGATGCCAAAGCAGCCAACCCCTCGGCTACTTTCTATGATACCTACATTGCCGAAATACGTGCCATACGTGCATTCTCGTATTTTTACCTGCTCGATAACTTTGCCCGGGTGCCAATTGTTACTTCAGCCGATACTCCAATCAGTGATATTAAGCAATCCAACAGAAACGAAGTCTTTGCTTTTGTAAAAAAGGAACTGGAAGAGGTTTTACCGTTGCTTCCCGTAGCACATAGTAGTTCGACCGGCGAGTATTACGGACGTTTCACCAGGGCAACTGCCCACTTCCTGCTAGCTAAGCTGGCTTTGAATGCAAAGGTTTATTCGGACGATAACTGGGAAGCCAACGGAAATAATCCCGCAGGTTCTACCGATTTCACCATCAATGGCCAGAACGTAGGTGCATGGCAGGCCACGATTGCTTATTGCGACTCTATCCGCAAGGGGGGATATAAGTTGCAGGCTAGCTATTCATCTAATTTTAGCGTGATTAACGAAGGCTCTGAAGAAAACATTTTCGTTATACCCATGGACCCATCCATGTACCGTGCGGTTAACTTTAACAACTATGTACGTACCTTGCACTATATTCACGGTACTGCCTTCGGTATGAGTACCTGGAACGGCGCTTGTGCAACACAGGAATTAATGCATGTATTCGGTTACGGCACCGATACCCCCGATCCCCGCCTCGAACTTTGTTTCTATACCGGCAAAGTAACCGGCCCCGATGGTAATTATGTAAAAGGAGAAGACGGAACAAGTGATTTCGAATACCTGCCTATGCGTGTCCGCCTCGAAATGGATGGTGCAGATGAATATAAGCGTGCCGGAGCCCGATGGAAGAAGTACGAAATAGACCGTCAGTTCCAGGGCAGCGGTCAATATGTGCACAATGATTTCGCGTTATTCAGATATGCCGATATTGTGTTGATGGAGGCCGAAGCACAATTCAGGTTAGGCAATGAAGCATCTGCACTGGCTCTCGTAAATGAGATAAGGGTTCGCGTGAATGCTCCCGCCCGCACCACGGTAACTCTGGCTGCTATTGAAGAAGAAAGAATACTAGAACTGAGTTGGGAAGGCTGGCGCAGGAATGACGCCATACGTTTCGGTACGTTCACCCGGGCGTATACGGATAAATCAGAATCAGAAGCATACAGGATTGTGTTCCCGATACCGGAGGATGTATTATCGAGCAATACGAGTCTATCACAGAATCAGGGATATAAATAAGGATTATAATACAGTGTTTTGAAGGTTGAAAAAGTACCTGAACTATCCCGTGCAATGTACAGGAAAGCCGATAATTTAGAGTGCCTGGCCGCCCGGTACAGTGAACGTAAGATATAAGTACTTTTTCAGCTTCAGACAGTCTGCTACCTAGGAGAATACCTTGTCCCAGGTAGCACTTTGCATTCTTCACGAAACAATTCATTCGGGTAACTTGTTTTATGGCATATTTTTGATAATTAGATACAAATATTGTATTTTTGCATAAATGCCACTAAAGTTAACCTCATACTACAAGGGAAAGGATATACCCGACGATTTGCCGGGAACGAGCATTTTCCATTCTAAAGACCTGTTCCTGCTTTACGAAGCGGCTCCAGGTTATGAACCCCTTATGATTGTGGCTACTGATAATGGCAAACCGGTAGCAAAATTACTCGCTACCATCCGCAAACATACCTTCCTTATACCGGCATCTTTAGGCAAAAGATGCGAAATATATGGTAACGGCGAATATCTGGACGAAAGAACAGATAAAGAGCTGATTTTTGGTATCATGCTGGAACATCTTACCGAAGAGACTCTACGCCATGCATATGTTATTGAATTTCGTAACCTGAATCACTCGTTGGATGGATATAAATATTTTCGTACCAATAAATACTTTGCTGTTAATTGGCTACGGGTCAGGAATTCTTTGCATGCCGTCGAGAATGTAGAAGAGCAATTCAACCCGTCGCGGCTACGACAAGTTAAGAACGGGTTGAAAAATGGAGCCGAGGTCATGGAAGCTACTACTACTGAAGAGATACAGGAGTTTTCGCGGATGTTGCACAAAATTTATTCTTCGCGAATCCGCAAATACTTTCCCAGCTTCCAGTTCTTTAAGTTAATGGATGAATGGCTGATATCAAAGAATCTGGCTAAGATTTACATTGTAAAATACAAAGGAAAAATCATCGGCGGTTCTGCCTGCCTTTATTCGAAAGATAATGCCTATCTATGGTTTTCGGGCGGTATGCGCAAAACTTACATTAAACAATATCCGGGTATATTGGCGGTATGGGCTGCACTGAAAGATGCCAAAGAGAGAGGATGCCGTCATCTGGAGTTTACTGATGTAGGATTACCGTTTCAGAAGCATGGATACCGCAATTTTGTTCTACACTTTGGGGGTAAACAAAGCAGTACCCGGAGGTGGTTCCGGGTACGTACTAATTTCCTGAATAATATTTTGAGGAAGTTTTATGTTTAAAGTATTACTATTTTCCCAATCAATTCACCCCGTTTTTCTGTACACCAAACTTATATATACATTCGCTCCGAAAGATTTGCCCCGGTTCGAGAATGACACTCGGCCATGCGGAATGATTAGGGGTATCGGGGAAATGTTGTGTCTCGAGGCAGACTGACGGCCTTTGATTGAAAATTGCTCCTCCTTTTCCAATGGGTGGTCTCCTCATGTATGCTGTGTAAACTTGTATACCAGGCTCGGTTGTATATACTTCTAATGTAATTCCTGATATGGGCGATGTGAGACTTGCTGCCAATCGGTTTATGTCACCCTGAGTATTTAGTACCCAGTTGTTGTCTATGTTATTCAATACACTGTCGTTCACAACAGCCGAAAGAACCCGGGGTTGATTAAAATCCAATGGTGTGCCCTTCACAGAAGTTATTTCGCCTGTGGGTAACATACTCCTATCCACAGGTGTGTAGTTGTCGGCATTCACAAATAGTACCTGTTCCATACCGCTTATTGCAGGGTTTCCAGAGAGATTAAAGTAGGAATGATTTGTCATATTTATAACCGTTTTCCTGTCTGTAATCGCTTCATAACTAATGACTACGGAATTATCCCCGGTTAGCTTGTATGTAACGGTCAGATTTAGGTTGCCGGGAAAGCCCATATCGCCATCTGGTGAAAACAGTTTCAACTCTACGGTCGAGGCATCAAGCTGTCTGCCTTGAAAAAGTTTATGCTGCCAACCCTTTGGCCCGCCGTGCAAACAGTTTTTTCCATTATTCTGAGGTAACTGGATTGTGTCTTTGTCTATCACCAGGCGACCATTGCCTATGCGGTTAGCATAGCGTCCTATTGTGGCTCCAAATTCACTCGCCTGCGGGAAGTAGCCGGCTAAGCTATCAAATCCCAGCACCACATCGCACATGGTTCCCTGTTTATCGGGAACCATGATTGATAAGATTCGTGCACCAAGATCGCTTATGCATACTTCTGCTCCCGAGGCGTTGGTTAGTCTATATAGATGCGTTCGCCCCCCGTCCATTTCAACCACGAAAGCTACAGGATTCAGCCCTGACTTTGTAAAGCCATTGACTGTTGGTGTTTGTGCACAAGCAACCAAAGTACTCACAATTACGTATATTAATATTAGTCTGATGGTCGTCATGTTATTCTGTTCATTGCTTATTTTCGGGATATCTTGAACGAATTGCTTCGCCGCCGGGGGTGAACACGATACCACGCGCAAATTCAATCTGGAACTGAGCATCATCAAGTCCTGTCATCAGCTTACCACCCACGTAACAGTTGGTAAAGGTAATATTCTCCACAAACTGGGTGGGATGTCCTACGATTGTAAAGGGTTTTAAAATGTTTTCCCAGGTTACATTTTTCATGTGCACACCGTTGATGGTTCCCATCTTGCCGTTTCCATATCTTTCTCCTTCCGTAAGGATTATTTCCATGTTCTTGTACTCAATGTCGGCCTCAACGCGTATATCCTCGAAATAAATGTCCGATACCTGAGATGGGCCGTCGCATACAATACTGAAGGCAGAGTGTCCTCCCGAACGTCCGTTCCCCCATGCACGTAAGATGTCGCAGTCTTTCACTAATACATTCTTTACCTCCCCACCATTTAGTTCAAATCCTAATGTTACACCGTCGGCATGATCCCAGCCCACTAATATGCATTTGGTAATTGTGATGTCTCGTGTACTTAGGTCATACCCGCTTCCGTCGCGCCTGCCGTTCGACTTGATGGCTATACAGTCGTCTCGCGTGCGGATGAAGCAGTCGGTGATGTCGAACTTCTTACATGACACGGGATTGATACCATCTAATCCCCACACACCTTCATAGGTAAATACCTTTACGTTAGTATATCCAGAGTTGGTACAGTTGGTAAGTGTGTTGGCCCAACCTCTCGTATGCCTGACCGTGATACCGTTCACCCAAAGGTTGTCGCTACTATTAACACGTACATTACCGGTTAATGAACCGCGACCGAATATCTTTACATTATTTGCTCCCGTACCAGTAACATTCGCCTTTACATGAGCTCCGCCAGCTATGTATATGGTTTGGTTGCTATGCAATTCAATCTTGCCAACCTCATGGTTTCCAGGACCAAAATACATTACTTTTTTGTCATTGGGTTTTGGAACATCAGTTTCCAATGGATTGGCGAACACTGCCAAATAAGGACGGTCGTTAATCTTAATATAAAGCTTCCGGGGGCCATCAATCGTGAAAGAAAGTTCACATCCGTTGGCTTTCGCCAGAATGCCGGCACTCTTGGGAAGAATTTGATAACTGGCAATATTTTCCGAAGCCGTAATGGTGATAGCTTGAGTTCCTTCACATGAGAAGTTCACAATGTTCAAATCTTCCATACCTCCGGCTCCTACAACTTCTGTCCAAACCGATTGGCCGTTTACGGTAGTTGCAAAATCAGTACTCGTACGAAGTTCGGGTACGGCTGGATAGGTGATTGTTTTCTGAGCAAAAGCCGTAAGGCCTGAAAAGCAGATAATAAGATATAAAGCTAATTTTTTCATATAGAATAATTAAAAAATAATATTATACGATTGTTTGTTGATATTCCTGTTCCTCCCCTCAATGGTACTTACTATATTCATAACCACTGTAAGGGGAGGAAAGGTATATCCAAAATATTCATTTTTTTCGGATTAATAGTAATACTTAATCAATAGTCTCCTGACTGTATAAGTACCCCTGGTGGATAACGTTCAATTTCACGTTGTGGAATTGGCTGGACATAGCAATCAATTCCTCTCCATGTCAATTGGCCTGCACGGGTTTCTTTATAGAATTGCATTTCCTGTTCACCTATTTCCCAACGGCGGACATCCCACCACCATTGTCCTTCTGCAAACAATTCGGCCCAACGCTCGTACTTCAATGGGTCATTATGCAAGTGGTCATCGGCAGGTGCCTTCGTTTTATCGTTTAAAGTGAGATAATCAACGGGTGACGGAGAATCAACAGGATAATTGTATGCTCGTCGGCGTACCTTATTAATATATTCCAAAGCCAAAACCGGATCAGTATCTTTTATGACTCCGGCATATAACAAGTAGATATCGGCTAAGCGAACGATATAAAAATTGGCAGGGCTGCTGTAATTGATTTGACTTTCCAATCCATCCATATTCATGTATTTCTTGAAAGACCATGCAATTTTATCCGGTACTTCGGCATACATAGACTGTGGCTTGTCGACCCATGTAATGCGTCCTTTTGAGTCGGGGCGTAGGTCAATATACGTCTGGGCCGCACTGATATAAAGCCGAGGGTCTGCAATCTTGTTTTCGCGGATATTCTGGCTCTGAGTTACATACTCAGGACGTACCATGATTGGGAAGTTGTCAATACTCCTTTCTTTATTTGGGTCGTAGTTAGGATTGGCTATGCGTTTTCCCGGACCTCCTAGTGTAAAGCCAAAACGAGCTAGATTGGCATCAGACACATAGTTGTTTCCCCATCCACCTGCTGTAGAAGTACGGGGGTCTAAATCATTTGGTCCTGCTACGCTCACTATTATATCCA
>DAMCMT010000032.1:24592-36783 GCA_032108265.1 Bacteroides sp. | reverse complement strand
CAAATCGAGAACCCATGGAGCCATAATCATTTGCATAGCGCTCCCTGTCCTGTTACTCGATGGGCCTCCACCCCAGTTGGTTGTCATATCAAGTTCGTACAGACTTTCTTCATTGAATTCATAGTCATTACCCCAAGCTGTGGAGACATGGAACATCTTTGAATAATCATCAAATGGAACAAGTTTCTTTCCACTATTATTGATGATGTCTTCCAAAATGGGGCGTGTATTCTGAGGTTGACGTGCCTGCATATAGGCTTTTGCCAGCAAACCCTTTGCCGCCCATTCCGTTGCACGGGTAGCATCTTCGGTATAACCCGCCAGCAATGTAGAGGCTTCCTGTAAAGTTTTGATAATAAACTCCCAGCTTTCAGCGGTAGTCGAGCGCGGATTCATCATATCATCTACGGTAACGGGCACATGTTCGTACAATGGAAGTCCTAAACCTCCTTGTTTGCTTTCAATTTCAAAGAAAATCTGTCCGTGCCAATATGCCAACGCACGGTTGAAGAGTGCTTGCCCACGGATGTAATTGAGTCTTTTACTATCGCTGTCAGATACATCATTATCTGCTTTGTATTTATCAATGGCATCAAGTACTTCGTTTGACTTTTCAACCCATTTCATAATATCCGAATACTGACGGCGAACGTAACTGTTATCCGAACTGGCATTTTCAAGCAAAAGTTGGCCACGGTCGTCGTATGTATTATCTACATCTGTAGTATGATCCCACATCATGATTCCACAGTTGAACCAATACTGTCCATACAAACCATTTGCATGGCTGCCATAGTAGGCAGTTGTAAGCATCAAGTCTATCTGGTCAATTGTGGTCGGGAAAATCTTATCCGATATAGTTGTCTTATCTTCAATATCAAAAAAGTCTGAACAACTACTTGTTACAGAAAGTATCAGATAGGATACAAGTATATATAATATATTCTTCATAATACGGTAATTTTAAAACGTAAGGTCTAAACCAAAAGCATATTGTCTTGAAGGCAAATAACGTCCAAGGCTTTCTACTCCGCGCTGACGTACGCTGCCACTTCCTGTACTACTGGTACCGCCTATTTCCGGGTCGAGTCCGGAATAACTTGTAATTGTAAATACATTATTGGCAGTAAAGTAAATCCTAAGTTTACTTATGTTCAGTTTCTGGGTGAGGCTTTTAGGTAGTGTATAGCCTAATGTCAGGTCTTTTAGCTTCAGATAGTCACCTTTCTCAACCCAGAATGAAGAAATAGTGTAATAATTCAAACCCAAACTGGCATCTGAAATAAATACACCATCTACCCAAGCACCTGCGCGAGGTTGGTCAGTTACGCCATTATTGCCAAAGAATGAAGTCTTATAAATGTCCTTAGTGGTATTTTCGTCACCAAAGAATTGCTGCGTACGAGGCTTCATTGCATTATATATATCAAAGCCAAAAGCACCGGAGAACATAGCTGCCAAATCAAATCCTTTCCATTCGGCATTCAGATTGAAGCCTAAAGTCATGTCGGGCCAAGGGTCACCAATGTAAGTTTGTGATTCGCCACTTACGTAGCCCTTACCCATATCATCATAAATAATATCACCGGGTCCTGTCTGCGGCCTGAAATAATACGGCTGACCTGCTGCTTGTGCTTTGGCATTGTAAGCATCTACTTGTTCCTGATTCTGGAATATGCCAATGGCCTTGTAGCCGTAGAGCATACCCATAGGCATTCCACTTTCTGTACGATTGTAATCGCCGTCGGTCAGGATGGCACCGTCAACACCTAAATCAATGACCTTATTCTTATTAAATGATGCATTGATACCTACTCCATACTTGAAGTCATTGATTTTATCGTTCCAGTTGATGGTGAATTCATGTCCGATATTCTGAACCTTACCAATGTTGATTGGCATGGTTGCGTTTTGGTTGTTATAATAACCCACACCGCTTCCCATTGGTAGGGTGCGCCAATAAAGCATGTCCTTGGTCTGGCGGTTATAATAGTCATAAACAAAATTCAAACGGCCTTTCAGGAATGTCAGGTCAATACCTACGTCGGTTTGGTTAACTTGTTCCCATTTGATATCTTCGTTAGGAACCTTGTAGTTGCCCCAACCAAGGGTGGTGCCATTGCCTCCATAGCTGTAAAGGACTACGCCTTCGTAAGCTTTTGAGTATAAGAACTGGCCGATACCATCGTTACCCAAGATACCCCAACTAAGGCGGACTTTACCATTTTCAATCCAGGGTAAGGACTTCTGAATAAATGATTCTTCAGTAAAACGCCATGCAAGGTTTATTGAGGGGAATGTACCCCACCTGTTTGATGCGGCAAATTTATCGGAGCCATCACGGCGAATATTGGCGGTCATCAGGTACCTGTCATTGAAGCTATAGTTTATACGTCCGAAGAATGACATAGAACGGGCAACCGGCCAACTGTCACTGGCTGTTTTATTTGCATTTGATGAGATATTCAATGACTGGGCGACTTTAATCGGGAAATCTGTAGCACGTACAGAAATATTATATCCATCATCTTTTTCGGTCTCGGTACCAGCCATTACTTTAAAGCTATGTTTGCCCACCTTCTTATCATAAGTCAGGGTAGCATTATAAAGTAAATCCTGATTAGTACCAGCATTGGCATTCATGGATTCGCGATTGACTACTGCACCCCAGTCAGCGTATTCGTTGAACCTATTGTTGGAGAAACTTGTAAATTTACCTGAGGCATTGAGCCGGAAAACCAACCCCTTCATAATATTTACATTCAGATAGGCTAAGGCGTTCAGACCATAATTCGTACCTACATAATGCTGCATCAACTCGTTTCCATAAAGATTTGAACCTCCGATGTATCCCGGTGCTTTGGTGAACTCACCGTTTTCGTCGACCGGGTCCCATGTCGGTGCTGTACGGGTAGGAAGGCCTCCAGAGCGGGCCGGATTATTCTTCCGGACATTACCAAACATGGACAACCCTATGCTGATATGCTTATTAACCTCATAGTCGATATTGCTCCTGAGAGTAAAGCGTTCCGCACTATTATCTATGTACACACCTTTCTGGTGGTAGAATCCACCTGACAGGAAAAACTTAATTTTATTAGTAGCCTCGGACAATGATATATTATATTCCTGTTCTGTACCAGTGTTATACATAAGGTCCAACCAATCAATATCGGGCAGTTCTTCTTTAGATGTCACACCGTGTGATAACAAAATATCACGACCAATAAGTGATTGGGCATCAATGAATTCATCCCTATTCAGCAATTCTATGTTTGAAGCTATCCTACGGATACCATAACGGGCATTCCCAGTAATCTCACGTTTCCCGGCACTTCCGTGCTTAGTTGTAATCAGTATAACACCACCGGCAGCCTGGGCACCATAAATGGCTGCAGAACCTGCATCTTTTAGAATTTCGATAGATTCTATATCACGCATATTGAAGTCGAACCCTGTACTCTGCTTTATTCCATCCACAATATAGAGTGGTTCCATTCCATTCACAGAAGCTGCCCCACGAATGAGTATGCTCGGACTGCTACCGGGAGAGTTATTGGTCATGGAGACCATAACACCTGCAGCCAAACCACTTAACGCTTCGGCTAAACTACCGGCAGGACGACTTGCAACTTGTTCTCCCTTCACCGAGGTGATGGAACCTGTCAGTTCCGAACGCTTTTGCGTACCATATCCGACTACTACTATTTCATCAAGCAATTGGGTATCTTCTTCCAAAGTGATATCTAATGGTGTGGTGCTTGAGATGCGTACTTCAACGGTTTTATAACCGACATAGCTAACCTCAAGTACATCGCCAGGCTTAACGGAAATACTAAAATCACCATTAACATCCGAAATAGCACCCGAGTTAGTACCTTTCAAAACAATGGTAACACCAATCAACGGATTGCCTGCAGTGTCCTTCACTTTACCACGCACTAGGGTTTGCTGCACGGTATTAGCTTTGGTTATTCCTTTTGCTCCTGAATTTCCTTCTAGCTTATTGTAAAGTCGGATGTAGTTGCCGTCAATAGTGTAAGAGATATCGGTATCGGCTAACAAGTTTATGAGAACTTCTTCCACACTACTGTCTTTCGCCTCAATGCTTTTCACGGTTGTAAGGTCCACATTATCCTGATAGATAAATAGAAAATCGGTCTGTTTTTCTATAAGGTTCAATATGCTTTCAATAGAAGCGCCTTCATTGTTCATAATATTGACTTTATACGTCTGAGACGATATTCCTTCAGCCATCAGACTGAATGTACAGACAAATAAGAACAAGACGCTTAAGCGCGTAAATCTAAAAAAATGTTTATAAAGAGTATTCTTATCCGTAGATAAGTTTTTCTTACGAATAAATTTCATACTTTTGCAATAAAGTTGTTAATAAAATGCGAATACATTAACTCTTTTGAGCCGATATTGCCCGCAATGCATATATCGGCTTTTTGTTTTTCATGGTATTTCTTTCTTATTTCATAGGCGTTTGTGTTATGGTTAATAATTAAACTTTATCTGATTGTTATTTCATTTTTCTCTTTATTATAGTCAAACTGAAAATTCAGTTCATTCTGCAATAATTTAATGACACTGTTAATATCATCTTTTATTCTGAACTTACCTGTAACTCTCACTTTATTGTATTGATCACTCTCCAGTGTTATTTTCGTGTTATAATATCGTTCCAGATCAACTATAATTTCATGCAGACGCTTGCTCTTGAAACTGTAAAGCCCATCTCTCCACAAAAATTTATCATAGTCAGTTATCACACTTTCCTGCAATTGTCCATTGCTATCCAGGGTAGCTTTATTGTTTGGTGTAAGGGTTTTCAGGTGGGAGTTTGTCAAGCTGTTCAAAGCCACTTTGCCTTCAATGAGTGAGGTTTCAAATAATTGTCTTTCACTGTACGCTGAGACATTGAATTCAGTTCCGAGTACTTTTACATTCATAGCATAAGTTTTAACTATAAATGGTTTCTTTTCGTCAGCAGCCACTTTAAAGTATCCTTCACCATCAAGTGTAACCCATCTTTCGCTACCATTCGTAATGTTCACAGGATATTTGAGTGTGGTACCGCTGTTTAACCAAACATTTGTACCGTCGGGCAGGTCTAGATTGATACGCTGCCCAACAGGTACATTGATTGTTTGAACTAATACCTCCTGAAAACTATTATTCAATTTGTTTGTTAAAAGAAAAAATATAGAAGTGCAGATGACAGTGATAATCACTGTTGCGGCCATTCTCAATAATCTTCTTGAGAAAACTCTTCTGGTATTGGGAACGGTATTTTCAACAGGCTTTATGAGTACAAGGATATCAAAGAGCTTACGTTCCTCATAAAAAAGTCTGGAGTTTTCTTCCGATTCTTCCATCCAGCGCTTTAATTCCAACTTTTCATCATATGATGCCTTGCCTTCAAAATACCGATATAGTGTTTTTTTATCCATTATTATAAATGATTGCCTATAATAGAAAACAATTGGATTATACCTTGCCCTAAACGGGAAGTGAAAAAAAAGAGATAAGTCACACTTACTGAAAAAATATCATAATGATAACCATCGGGAGATAATCTTTCAAAGTCAACCTCAGTGCCTTTAAAGTTTTTGTGATATGGTACTCGACTTTCTTAACAGAAAAATCAAGCCGTAAGGCAATTTCATTGTTTGAAAGGTTCTCTAGCCGGCTCATATTAAAGATTCGGCGTGTCTGTGGTGGCAATGATGAAAGTGTATCAGCTACTAAACGTTGTATTTCTGTGGTATAGATTTCATGTGGTTCAATGTTTTCCAATGCTTTAATGTGGTTTTCTATTTCCCATTGCTCCATGTCATCTAAGGACTCCTGATAAGTAGTTCGAAATGCCTTCAGGTGATTGAGACATTTGTGCTTCACACTTGTCAACACATAGGAGGGCATATTAGTATTGTCAGGTAGCATACCTTGTGTTCTGTGCTTCAAAAAATCTAGCATAGCTTCCATGACAATATCTTCAGCCTCTTCTTTATCCTGCACATAGTTCATTGCAAAATGAATGTAGCGCGTATAATGCTCATTGAAGAAATGTGTAAACTGCTTTAACATGAATTCGATATAATCAATTATCGAGATATTCACCGAAAGCAAAGTTATTGAAATTTATTATTTAGCCGATGATTTAGTTAAAGAATTTGAGTTGCAACAAGAAAAAATGTAGATAAATAGAAGAAAGAGAGTAATATTCTAATTCATATTGATGTAAGTGCTGCTATTCCCCTAATCAGAATCTTACAAAAACTCTCCTGTTCATCCAATGAAATTCCTTCAATACGTGATTTGTTAGTCCATACCAACAGGTTTTCCACAAAAGAAGTGATGCTAAATCCAGTGGTTACAAAACCATTTTCACGGCATTCGTATATTATTTCTTCGAAAACCTTTTGCCAGAACAAATGAAATTCGCCGTTAAGTCCATCACAATCGCGGCCATTCTGCATATCCAGTAAGAAACTATAATCAACTTCGTAAAGGCTTCTCAGGTATTCGCGCAGAAGCCAATTAAAATTATCCCAGGCACTACCGGAAGAGTGGGATAGGTACTCTCCCACTTTATCTTCATACTCTTTTCGCATTTCAGCAATACAGGTACCGACTAAATTGCGTTTATCGCTGAATAGAATATATAATGTCTTTTTGGATATGTGCATCTCTCGTGCAATCATATCCATACTTACCCGGCGGCTTCCTTGTCTCACCAAATGCCGCCGCGTAATATCAATGGCTTTATTTCTTAATGTTTCGTCCATAATTAATCTTTGTTTGATTCCCTGCCACCACCCAGTGCATGGTAAAGGTTGATAACTCCCTGAATTTCTTCGAACTGATCGTTTACTTGCGATAGTTGTGCCGAAAGCAGGGCTTGTTGTGCAGTAAGCACTTCCAGATAGGTTGAACTACCATGTCGCATCAGTAATTCAGTGCTGTGTACAGCAGTATGCAGGGAAGTTATTTGCTGGTCGCGCCAATCAGCTTTTATGCGGGCAGTTTCAACTTCCTTCAATGCATTGATTACTTCACTACCAGCATTGAGTATGGATTGCTGGAAGTTGATGATAGCTTCTTCCTGTTGCGCCTGACTGATTTTCAGGTTGGCACGGATAGCCCCTTTATTAAAAAGGGGTTGAGTAAGTGAACCTATTGCAGTTAGTAATAACTTTCCCGGATTAACGATGTAAGAACCGGCTTCGTTTGTCCAGCCTGCCGTACCGTTAAGTACCAGCGAGGGATAAAAAGCTGAACGGGCTTCGGCAGTACCATAGAAAGCAGCTTCCAGCACTAATTCGGCACTGCGTATATCGGGGCGGTTAGCCAACAAATGTAACGGTACCCCGGTTTGCAGAGTCTCGGGTATGTTAAGATCGGCAAGTGTTCCTCTTTCAATGACATGAGCCGGCTCGCCTAAAAGGTTGGAAAGGGTATTCTCAACTTCGTATATCTGCTTACGGATGTCGGGTAAAGAAGCCTCAATAGCATAATAATTGGCTTCGGTTTGCGATACAGAGGCTTCGTTCGCCATAGCGGCATCTTTAAGCGCACGCATGGTTTTTATATTCTGTTTCCAACTGGCGGCGGTTTCCTCCGAGATTTGTAATTGGCTATCAAGCATCAGGAGTGTATAATAAGTGTTTGCAATGGTTGAAATGAGTTGGGTTTGCACTGCATGGCTATACTCCTGGCTCTGTTCGTAATTAGCACGGGCACGGCGTTTGGCATTACGTAGCTTACCGAAAACATCGACCTCCCAACTTGCCGCAACAGGTAAAGAATAGGTATAGTTCGATTTGCCTCCGTCGAAGTTCATTATATTTCCCTGAAAAGCCAGGTTGAATGAGGGGAGGAAAGATAACCGGGCAGATTGCAGGGATGCTTTAGCCTGGTCAATCCGCAGATAAGCGGTACGCATATCGATATTGTTGACTAATGCAGTTTCGATAAGTTGTTGCAGGTAAGGGTCGGTAAAGAGCTCGCGCCAGTTCAGGGTAGCCAGTACGGTTGAATCTTCTGCCGAAACTGGTTGGACATCACGGAAAATACCATCCGCAGATATGGTATCAGGGCGAGAGTAGGAACTATAGATACCACAACTACTCAGTAAGGTAAGTGCAGCTACGGTGTTGATTGATAAGGTGATTATTGATTTTATGTTCATTTTATTTCTGTTTTGAGTGAGGTAAGGAGTGAGGTAAAGGAGTTAAAAGAGTGAGGTAAAGTAGAACCCATGCGGCATCGTCTACTCAACTACTTTACCTCCTTTACCTCACTCTTAACCTCACCCTTTCCCTTTTTACTTTAAAATTATTTTTTTTTCTCCTGCCCCAACTGCTTAAGTTCCTTCTTAATCATATTATTAGGAGCTTTCTTTATCTGCTTTATTGGCGTCAACTTTTCCTGAAAATATTCAAAATTGATATAAATTGCCGGAACGATAAATAGTAACGCAATGGTTCCGATAAGCATACCGCCGATTGCACCTGTGCCGAGCGAACTGTTACCATTGGCACCTACACCTGTGGCAAACATTAATGGTAAAAGCCCGAATATCATTGTAAGCGCCGTCATCAGAATAGGTCGTAAACGTGCTTTGGCCGATGCAACTGCCGATTGAGACAATGACATACCGCTATGACGGCGGTCGACTGCATACTCAGTGAGCAGAATAGCTGTTTTAGCAAGCAACCCGATAAGCATGATAAGTCCGGTTTGCAGGTAGATATTGTTTTCCAGACCCATGATTTTAGCAAAGATAAAGCTCCCGGCCAGCCCGAAGGGTATGGAGAAAATAACAGCCAACGGTATCAGGAAGCTTTCATACAATCCGCTCAGGATAAGGTAAGTAAGCAAGATACAGATAGCAAAAATAACAACTGTTGTATTGCTGGTACCGCTTTCCTCACGGGTAATACCGCCGAAGTCGTACCCATATCCGCGGGGCAGGGATTCATCGGCAACTTCGCGAATGGCAGCAATTACTTCACCCGAACTGTAACCTTCGGCCGGCAAACCACTGACGGCAATGCTGGTAAACAGGTTAAAGCGGTTCATTGTTTCCGAACCATATACCTTGGTCAGGGTAATGAATTGAGAAATAGGAGCCATCTCGTTACCGATACGGACAAATATATTGTTCAGCGATTCGGTATCAAGACGGTATTCGGGCGAGGCCTGAACCATAACACGATATACTTTGGAGAACCGATTGAAATTGGATGCATAAATACCTCCATAATAGCCTGATAAAGTGGATAGTACTTCGGTAGGCGAAATACCGGAACGCTTACATTTCACCGCATCAACATCTACCTGATATTGGGGATAGTTAATGTTATAAGAAGAGAAAGCACTACCTATTTCAGGACGTTCGCGAAGCCGGGAAATATAATTTTGTGCAACATCGTAAAATGTATTCATATCACCTCCGGCCTGGTCGAGGAGATACAGTTCGAAACCGTTACCCGAGCCGTAGCCAGCTATCATAGGAGGGGAAAACACGAATATACTCGCATCTTTCAGGTCGGCGGTACGTGCATATATTTGTCCCTGAATAGCTTGTACGGAAGTAGATTCTTCAGTTCGTTCCGACCAGTTTTTCAATCTGATGATAAACATGCCGAATGAAGTTCCGCTACCTGATGTCATTCCGTTTCCTGAAACCTTTGAATAATGGTCTATGCCCGGAATATCTTTGATACGCTCTTCGACTTGAAGCATAATTGTTTCGGTCTGGCTTAAGGAGTTCCCGGCTGCTGTACTTATGTCGACAAATATAGTACCGGTATCCTCATCGGGTACAAGTCCTGTCTTGGTAGTTTTCATAAATACAAACAGGGTTATTATACTTAATGCAACACAGCCCCATGTAAGCCATTTGCGTTTCACAAAAAACATTACAGCTATTTTATAGTGGTTAAGCAATTTATTGAAACTTCGATTGAACCACATCTGGAACCGTTCTTCGAAACCGGCCTTGTGTACTTCACCGGGTACAGACAAACGATGGGGTTTCATAATCAATGCGCAAAGTGCCGGACAGAGAGTCAGTGCATTTAATGCAGAAATACCTACTGCTACAGCCATAGTAATACCGAACTGGGTATAGAATGTTCCGGAAGTACCGCCAATAAAGGATACAGGGATAAACACCGCCATAAATACAAGCGTAGAGGCAATAATTGCCGAACTGATACCTTTCATGGCATCGACCGCTGCGGAGTAAGGTTCGCGGTATCCGGCATCGAAGCGCGTTTGCACAGCTTCTACCACTACAATGGCATTATCGACCACCGTACCGATGGCCAGCACCAGGGCAAAAAGCGTAAGCAGGTTTATACTGAATCCGGCTACCGACAGGAATGCGAAGGTACCTATAACCGAAACTATCATGGAGATGGTGGGTATTAAGGTTGCCCGTACACTTTGCAGGAAAAAATAAACAACCAACACTACAAGTATTATTGAAATGATGAGTGTATTAACTACTTCTTTAATAGATGCATACAAGAATTCATTGGAACTGGACATTACAACCATTTCCATGTCTTGTGGGAAACTGGTACGGGCTTCTTCCAGATAAGCTTCAATGTTATTGATAATCTCAGTGGCATTGGAACCCGTAGTTTGGAATATCAGAGCAGTGGTTGCCGGTTTGCCGTCGGTTTCGGCATTAACGGTGTAACTTTCCCTGTCCATTTCAACGGTAGCCACATCTTTCAGTTTCAAAACTTCACCACCGGGAAGGGCGCGGATAACCATTTCGCCAAATTCTTCCGGTTTAACCAACCGGCCTTTATATTTCATGGTATATTGATAAGTTTGCCTGGAACTTTCGCCGAACGAACCGGTTGCCGATTCGATGTTCTGCTCGCCCAGCACACCGATAATATCGGTAGGCACCAATTTGTATTGAGCCATTACATCGGGTTTCAACCAGATACGCATACTGTAACTGGCACCGAAATTAACAATCTCGCCTACACCGTTAATACGTAGTAATGCAGGCTGGATGTTTATCTTAAAGTAATTGGTCAGGAATGTCTGGTCATATGTTGCATTGGGGCTGTACAGTGAAAGTGTCATGAGGATACTGCTTTGCCGCTTAATAGTCGAAACGCCAATCTGCACTACCTCCGATGGCAATAATCCGGTAGCTTTGGATACACGGTTCTGTACATTTACAGTAGCCATATCAGGGTCGATACCCTGCTTAAAGTAAACTGTAATGGTAGCAGTTCCCGAATTAGTAGCTTCGGATTTAATGTACGTCATATTTTCTACCCCGTTAATTGACTCCTCGAGAGGAGCTATAATCGTCTTTTCGATTGTTTCTGCATTTGCACCAGGATAGCTGGCCATTACCATAACCGTGGGTGGCGCAATATCAGGATATTGTTCTACGGGAAGTGCCGAAAGTCCTATAATTCCCAGAACCACAATGGCAATAGAAATCACCATTGACAGTACGGGTCTGTCAATAAAAGTTTTTAAAGTCATGTTGAAAGATTGTTATTTTATATGTTTGCCAGTATGAAACAGTTAGTTTGCCAGTATGAAACAGTTAGTTTCACAGTATGAAACAGCTAGTTTCATATATATGAAACTTTTGGTTTCACAGTATGAAACTTTTGTTCCGCTATAGCAAAATGATTTATTTACCCGTAGCAAGTGAAACTTTAGTATCGATACTTTCGATAGTTTGTTTTGTTTTAATAGGAGTATTGTCACGGATAAATCCGGCTCCTTCGGCCACAATAATATCCCCGACGGATAATCCCGATTCGACTATATAATTATTATCTTCGCTCATGGCCGAAACCTGTACCATAGTCGATTTGGCCACACCGTCTATATTGCGAAATGCATATACCTTATCCTGTACCTCGTATGTTGCGCTTTTGGGTATAACGATACAATCTTTTTTTATTTGCGGTATGAGAATATTGCCCGAACCTCCGCTATACAACAGATGTCCTTTGTTGGGAAACGAAGCACGCATGGAAACAGCTCCGGTGGTTTGGTCGATAACTCCACTTATTGTTTCAATACGTCCCTCTACGGGATAGACGGAATTATCGCTTAACTGTAATTGTACGGATGGCATGGACTGTAGTGCCTTTTCTACCGATTCATATTCGCGCAGCAAGCCG
>DAMCMT010000032.1:11511-24582 GCA_032108265.1 Bacteroides sp. | reverse complement strand
AAGCCGAGTAACTGTTTTTCGGTCATAGAGAAATAAACATAAATCTCTGAATTATCTGATACCATAGTCAGCGGATTGGGTTGAGACGGACTAACCAATGTACCGGTTTTATAAGGTAATGTTCCTACCATTCCTTCGGACGGGCTTTTCACTATAGTATATGAAAGGTTGTTGCGAGCATTGATTTCCTGCGCAAGTGTCTGGTCGAGTTGTGCCCAGGCACTCTCCAATGCGTTTTCGGCTGTTTGCAGTTCGAAAGTCGATATAACTTGTTGATTAAAAAGCTCTTTTTTACTTTCGTATGTTAACTCGGCTGTTCCAACATTAGCCTTTGCCAGATTAACATTAGCCGTGGCTGTACGCAACGCAGCCTGATAAGGCACTTGGTCGATAACAAACAGTGTTTGTCCCTGAAGAACGAATTGCCCCTCTTCTACACACACCTGTGTAATATAGCCTGAAACCTGTGGAAAGATTGAAATATCCGATTTTCCCCGGATACTTGCCGAATAGCTGCTCACTAATTCTTTATCGGTAGTCTTAATTTCCATTATTGCATACGTACTTTCCTGCTGGGTTGATGGTTGTGGCTTACATGATGCCAAAAAGATTATAGAGGCTACACCTACTATGTGTTTCATTTTACCTTGCATAATTTTAATTGATTATTTATTTGTTACCTATGGAAACTACTCCGGTTTCATACGGAGCTGTTGCGTTAAAAACTTTGCAAAAGTACCGCAAAAACTCAATCATGAATTAGCAAAGTTCAGTACAATATTGTTCATTTTCGGAACAAGTTTTATTAGCATACCGATTCTTTTCAGTACTTTTATAGCAAAATTGGAATATGTATATGAAAACCGATTCATCACCTAACCCATTGGAAACCACTGCCAACGAACCTTTTATATTAATCAGTTCATCGCTCGATTATTTCCTCGAACGACCTCATCGTATACCAAATGGTGCTATTATACTTTGCTTGAATGGATATGCAGAAATAACTCTGAACATGGAAAAATGTATATTGAATGCTTATTCGAGCCTTGTTGTCATCCCTCAAAGTATTCTGATGGTTAAAGAAAAGAGCGATAAATTCCAGGCTCTGTGTTTTGCATATTCCAATCAAATCTTCGACGAAGCTTGTTTTCGTATCGAACCGGATTTCATCGGATATATTAAAGAGAATCCCCATTATCGTTTTCCTCCCGATATTTTCGAGAAAAATATGCATTACATCAACCTGGTACACTCTCTTTACGAAGATCGTGGAAACCGGTTCCGCCTGAAAATGACAACTAACCTTTTACAGAACTTCTTTCTGGATACTTACGACAAGGTATATCGCAACCAGGGCAGGCAAATTATAAAAGAGGCCGACCGTACAAACGAGATTTATAAAAAGTTTATCCAACTGGTACACAAATACTTTAAACAGGTTCGCGAAGTTAGCTTTTATGCCAATGAGCTTTCCATATCAACCCGCTACCTGAATGCAATTACACAACGAACCGACCATATTACCCCTAAAATGTTCATTGATAACTGTGTAATACAGGAAATAAAATTGATGCTACATATGCCTGATATGTCGATGCAACAGATAGCCCGTGAGCTTAATTTTCCCGATCAGTCTTATCTGACGAGGTTTTTCAAAAGCCGCACAGGATTGACTCCGGGAGATTACAGAAAAAGAGGATAATTACTTCTACATTTTTATGCAAAAAACATAAAAACTTAATTGAAGAAATATTTCTCTATTAGGCAATTAATTCCTTACTTTGTGCTGTTTTTTGAAAAGTAACATACCGTTGAATCAAAACCAAATTATATTGTTATGAAGATTTCACACATCGAGCATTTGGGAATCGCTGTAAAGAGTATCGAAGAGGCGCTTCCTTATTACGAAAATGTTTTAGGACTCAAATGCTACAACATCGAAACAGTTGAAGACCAGAAAGTGAAAACAGCCTTCCTGAAAGTGGGACAAACAAAAATCGAATTACTCGAGCCCACAAGTCCCGAGAGTACAATAGCCAAATACCTCGAAAACAAAGGCCCGGGTGTTCACCACATTGCTTTTGCCGTAGAAGACGGAGTAGCAAATGCCTTGGCCGAAGCTGAAGAAAAAGGCATCCGCCTTATCGACAAAGCTCCCCGCAAAGGTGCTGAAGGTCTGAATATAGCTTTCCTTCACCCCAAATCTACTCAGGGAGTGCTTACCGAACTTTGTGAAAACTAAAATTCTAATTACTTAAAAATAAATTCAATGAGTAACCAACTTGAGAAAGTAAGAGAGCTTATCGAGCTACGCGCAAAAGCTCGTTTAGGCGGTGGCGAAAAAGCTATTGAAAAACAACACGCAAAGGGTAAATACACTGCCCGCGAACGTATTGCCATGTTGCTTGATGAAGGCAGCTTCGAAGAAATGGATATGTTTGTTGAACACAGATGTACCAACTTCGGCCAGGAAAAGAAACATTTCCTTGGCGATGGTGTAGTAACCGGATATGGTACTATCGAAGGAAGACTGGTATATGTATTTGCTCAGGACTTTACTGTTTTTGGCGGTTCACTGTCTGAAACTATGTCGCTGAAAATCTGTAAGGTAATGGATATGGCCATGAAAATGGGTGCTCCGGTTATCGGAATCAACGACTCGGGTGGCGCACGTATTCAGGAAGGTATCAATGCACTGGCCGGTTATGCTGAAATTTTCCAGCGTAACATCATGGCATCGGGTGTAGTTCCTCAGATTTCCGGTATTTTTGGTCCTTGTGCCGGTGGCGCAGTTTATTCTCCTGCCCTGACCGACTTTACATTGATGACTGAAGGTACTTCTTATATGTTCCTTACCGGTCCGAAGGTAGTAAAAACCGTTACCGGTGAAGATGTAACTCAGGAAGAACTGGGTGGTGCAAGCGTACACGCTACAAAATCAGGTGTTACTCATTTCACTGCATCTACAGAAGAAGAAGGTTTGGCAATGATTCGTCGTTTGCTCAGCTACCTGCCCCAGAATAACCTGGAAGAGGCTCCGTTGCTGAATTGTACCGACCCAATCGACCGTATGGAAGATGCGTTGAATGATATCATTCCTGATAGCCCTAACAAACCTTATGATATGTACGAAGTAATTGCCGGTGTTGTTGATAACGGCGAATTTATGGAAGTACAACCCGATTACGCTAAGAACATTATTATCGGATTCGCCCGTTTCAACGGACAGTCAGTAGGTGTTGTTGCTAACCAGCCTAAATATCTTGCAGGTGTGCTCGATAGCAATGCTTCACGTAAAGGAGCACGTTTCGTTCGTTTCTGCGATGCTTTCAATATTCCTTTGGTTACGTTGGTAGACGTTCCGGGATTCCTTCCGGGTACAGGTCAGGAGTACAATGGTGTTATCCTGCACGGTGCTAAATTGCTGTATGCTTATGGTGAAGCTACCGTTCCTAAGGTAACTGTAACTCTGCGTAAATCTTACGGTGGTTCGCACATTGTAATGAGTTGTAAACAACTCCGTGGTGATATGAACTACGCATGGCCAACCTCAGAAATTGCTGTTATGGGTGGTGCAGGTGCAGTTGAAGTATTGTATGCCCGCGAAGCTAAAGAAGCTGCCGACCCGGCTGCGTTCATGGCTGAAAAGGAAGCTGAATACACCAAACTGTTTGCTAATCCATACAATGCTGCTAAATACGGATATATCGACGATGTTATCGAGCCAAGAAACACTCGTTTCCGTATAATCCGTGCATTGCAACAGTTGCAAACCAAGAAGTTGTTGAACCCAGCTAAAAAGCATGGTAATATTCCACTTTAAGTTTATAAGTTTATAGTTTATGAGTTCATAAGTTTCAGCCTATACCAGGCAAATTGAACTCAAAAACTTAAAAACTCAAAACTCAAAAACTCAAATAATTATGAATAAAAAAAGAATTGGGATATTTATTGCGTTGGTAGCGGCTGTTTATTTAAACATACAGGCACAAGGGGCAAAGAGCCTCCGCATTAATGAAATCCTCGTAACGAATGAAGAAAATTTTCAGGACGATTACGGGCTTCATAGTGCATGGGTAGAAATATTCAACACATCTTTTGCTTCTGTAAACATTGGCGGCTGTTATCTTACCAACGATATAAATAATCCGACAAAATACCCTATACCAAAGGGAGATGTATTAACACTTATCAAACCCCGCCAGCATGTATTATTCTGGGCCGATGGAAAACCATCAAAGGGAACTTTCCATCTTAGTTTTATACTCGACCCGAATAAGGATAATTTCATTGCACTGTTTGATTCGAACGGCAAAACTCTGATTGACTCGGTTACAATACCTAAAGGGCAAATAGCCGACCAGTCGTGGGCCAGAGTTGAAGATGGAAGCCCTGTTTGGGTACGTAAAGGTGGAAGCGAAAACAGTTATGTAACCCCTAGTACCAACAACATGACTTTGGATAAGAACGAGAAAATCGAGAAATTCAAAGAACATGACGAAAGTGGTATCGGTATGGCAATAACAGCCATGTCGGTTGTATTTGTAGGGCTTATCTTGCTTTATCTTGTATTTAAGACGATAGGTAACATATCTGTTAAAATGGGTAAGCGCAACGCTATGAAAGTCCATGGCATTACCGATAAAGAGGAAGCCAAAGAAAGGAAGCTCGGACAACGCGCTGGTGAGGAGTTTGCTGCAATCGGTATGGCTATGCACGAATATATGGACGATGTTCATGATATAGAGGATATGATTATCACTATAAATAAAGTGAAACGTACCTACTCGCCATGGAGCTCAAAAATATACACACTGCGTGAAACACCCAGAAAGTAATAAGTTATAAGTGGTGAGTAATGAGTACCATGCGGTATATCTTGGCTCAAAACTTAAAACTCAAAACTTAAAAACTCAAAACTTAAAATAATGAAAGAATATAAATATAAAATAAACGGTAACCCATATACGGTAGTTATTAAGGATGTAGAAGGAGGTTTGGCACATGTTGAAGTGAATGGTACTCCTTATAAGGTTGAAATGGAAACTCCTCCTCCAGTTGCTCCTAAGAAAATTACCCGCCCGGCAGCCGCTCCTAAGACAGAGAGTGGAGCGCCTGTAGTTGCTTCTGCTCCTAAGTCAGCCAGAAAAGAAGGTGTAAAATCTCCATTGCCCGGAGTTATTCTTGACATTAAAGTGAAAGAAGGCGATGAAGTAAAAAAAGGACAAACTGTTATTATCCTCGAAGCAATGAAGATGGAAAACAACATCAATGCTCATAAGGATGGTAAGGTAACAGCTATTAGTGTAAAAACAGGAGATTCTGTACTAGAAGGTGCAGACCTCGTAATCATTGAATAATTATGGGAGAATTCTTTTCGTTTTTAGGTAATAACCTGACTGACTTCTGGCAATTCACAGGTTTTGCAAATGCAACACCGCAACATTTCATCATGATTGTCTTTGGGTTGGTATTTATATACCTGGCCATTGCTAAAGAGTTTGAGCCGATGTTGCTTATTCCCATTGGTTTCGGTATGCTTATTGGGAATATACCTTTCAATCTTGAAGCCGGACTGAACGTAGGTATTTACGAGGAAGGTTCTGTACTCAACATATTGTATCAAGGAGTAACTTCGGGATGGTACCCGCCGCTTATTTTCCTTGGAATTGGTGCAATGACAGATTTTTCGGCTCTTATTTCCAATCCTAAGTTAATGCTTATTGGAGCTGCTGCACAGTTTGGTATATTTGGAGCTTACATAATCGCCTTATTACTCGGATTCGAGCCTAATCAGGCTGGTGCTATTGGTATTATTGGTGGTGCAGATGGCCCTACGGCTATTTTCCTTTCGTCTAAACTTGCCCCTAACCTGATGGGTGCCATTGCCGTTTCAGCCTATTCCTATATGGCACTGGTACCGGTAATTCAACCACCTATTATGAGGCTTTTCACCACAAGTAAGGAAAGACTGATCCGTATGAAACCTCCCCGCGTGGTATCGCATACTGAAAAAGTAATGTTCCCTATTGTTGGTATGTTGCTGACGTGCTTCCTTGTACCTTCGGGTTTACCATTGCTGGGTATGCTTTTCTTCGGTAACCTGCTGAAAGAAAGTGGTGTAACCCGTCGATTGGCAAATACAGCAAGCGGACCGCTGATTGATACAATCACTATTTTGTTAGGACTTACTGTTGGAGCCTCCACCCAGGCATCTCAGTTCCTTACACTCGATTCTATCCTGATTTTCGGCCTGGGAGCAGTATCATTCGTTATCGCTACTACATCGGGAGTACTCTTTGTTAAATTCTTCAATCTATTCCTGAAGAAAGACAACAAGATTAATCCACTTATTGGTAACGCCGGTGTATCAGCAGTACCCGACTCGGCACGCATTTCGCAAACTATCGGTCTCGAATACGACCCGACCAACTACCTGTTGATGCATGCCATGGGCCCGAATGTAGCCGGTGTAATCGGTTCGGCTGTTGCTGCGGGTATTCTGCTCGGATTCCTGATATAATAAATCCTTTGATTTACAATATAAAAAAACACTTCCCTGGCTATCATCAGGGAAGTGTTTTTTTATTATATGCTTTATTTCAATTCGGGGTTATCTCTTCTATAACAGCACCGCCAGTACCGCTGTAGAAAAAAGTTCCGCTCCATTTACCTTTTATGATAAGCTCTTCAAAAGTAGTTGTTTCAACCAATACTATTTCGTAGGTATAAGCTAATTTTTGGATTGTAACCGTTTCATTATATATAATTCTGGCATTAGGGTTCAGATATGTAGTTTCAGTTATTTTAAGTTTGGGAGGTATAATTGTTTCTCCCTCTTCATAGGGAACCTGAAAACCTTGAGTATAAAAATAACCTGTTAAACTACTATCAAAAGTAGGAACATCGACCATGAAAGGTTTATCATTCCATTCCAATGTGAAAGCCAAAGGATTATCACTTGTAAAAACGGATTTATCTTTCACATAGTCATCTGAAGAAGAAACTACGGGGATAACGGTTGCGCCTGTGTTTTCTATTATTTTTTCTGGCACGATAATAGTTTCAAACTCCTCGCCGTCACCGGCTTCTTTAATCCAACGTACTGAATTAAATTCATAAACTTTTTCGGTAATTTGATTATCATCAGTGCACGACCAGATGAAAAGCGGCACTAAAAAGAATAGTAGTTTTTTCATAACAATTCTAAGTTTAAGTTTTGGTATGGATTGTATTTTACAAAAATACTTATTTTTATTTATAAAAAAAATGAGAAATAAAAATGTATTTCGTATATTTCACTATTTACCGTATCATGAAATCCGTATATACAGGTAAATGGTCGCTATATCCCCCTTCATATTTCATACCATAATAAGTTCTGAATGGGCGCTCGCCACCATACTTCTCATTGGGAATAAGCAAAAACGGAGCACGGAAGATTTTTGCTGAATCTTCGGTTGTATAAAATCGTTTACCGGAATCCAGAAGTAATCCTGAAACGATGATATGGTCAAGCTGTCCCCATTCGCCCTGATAGTTATAACTTCCGTATCCGGTTTTACGAAGATAATTGGCCAGTAATTGGTATAAAGTATTAGAACCGGGAACTTCTTCAGGTAGCCGTGCTGCCAGAACCTCTTTTAGAGAACGATTATTAGGGTAATCATTGAAATCTCCCATAATGATTATGCGAGCTTGGTTACGGATACTAAACAAGCTATCAACCGTATTTCGTAAAATATGAGCAGCATGCAAACGACGCGGTTCTGTCTTCTTAGCGCCTTCAGAGCGTGAAGGAAAATGGACTACGAAAACATCCAATGTGTCACGAGTAACGACTAACCCAGTAACATGCAGAATATCGCGGGTAGCGCGACCATCCAGAGATACGGATATAGATTGATGATCGAGTAGTTTAAACTGATGTCGCTGATAAAGTAAAGCTACATCAATACCGCGATCGTCGGGCGAATCGGTCATAACATAGCGGTAATCGTGGTTTTTAAGGGGAGAATATTGTGTAAAGTCGCGGAGCACACGGTCGTTTTCAACCTCGCACAGACCGACGAGTGCTGGGGGCACCCACTCTCCCACTGCGGTAATAACGCGCGAAATATTGGTGAGTTTTTGCTTATAGCGATTTTGGCTCCATGCACGAATGGCACCAGGAAGAAATTCCGAGTCGTTCTTACCGGGTTCTTTTTGAGTATCGAAAAGATTTTCGACGTTGTAAAACATGACGCGGAAAGAAGTTTGCTCCTGCGCAGCAACATTAACGACACATATTGCAAGGATGATAAATATGAGTTTGCGTATCATTATTTAAGGGTTAATAACGTAACCGGAAGAAATTAAGGTACCTTAAAAATTACATCTTTTCAGGTATATTGGCAAGGATATCCAACAGATGTCTCCAGAACTTATCAACCGTAGATATCTCTAATCTCTCATCAGGCGAATGTACATCGCGCAAAGTCGGCCCGAAGGAAATCATATCCAGATATGGATATTTATCAAGGAACAACCCACACTCCAAACCAGCATGAATAGCTTTAACCTGAGCTTCGATACCGAATAGTTTCTTGTACGATTCCTCGGCAACTTTAAGTATTTCTGAATTCGGGTTGGGCTTCCAACCGGGATAACCGTGGCCGAACGAAACTTTAGCTCCACCCAATTCCAAAGCCGCCCTAACAGTAGCCGCCATATCATCGCGCGAAGAAAGGATCGAACTACGCTGGCTGGTTTCTATTTTTATAATATTTCCTTCTTTCATTTTAGCCGATGCCAGATTGGTCGATGTTTCAACCAGTCCCGGTATATCATGGCTCATCGCATAAACACCATGATGAAGGGCATACAAGGTTTTCAGTAGGCGGGCGGTAGTATCTTTATCGATAGCTTTATTGCGGGAATGATCTGATTCCAATGTAAGTTTCATATCGGGTTCGATACTTCCAAGTTCATTCTCCATATCGGCAGTAAAAATATTCAAATCAACACGGATTGATTCTTTATCATCATAAGGAACGGCACATACTGCGTATGCTTCGCGTGGTATGGCATTACGTAGGTTACCTCCGTTTATTTCGCAAAGGTACATATCGTATTTCGTTGCTACCTGACTAAGGAAACGGTTCAGTATTTTATTGGCATTGCCCCGACCGAGATGAATATCTCCACCGGAGTGACCTCCTTTTAATCCTGACACACCAACACGGAAGAAGAAATAACCCTCTGGTACAGAAACTTCCGAATAATGGAACTCTCCTACCGAATCCATTCCACCGGCACATCCGATAAATATTTCGCCTTCATCTTCCGAGTCGAGGTTCAAAAGAATTTCACCACTCAGGAATCCTTCTTTTAATGCAAAAGCACCCGTAAGACCGGTTTCTTCATCTACCGTGAAAAGACATTCGATGGGGCCATGCTCAATATCATTGGTAGCAAGGATAGCCAGTTCAGTGGCTACACCAATGCCGTTATCGGCTCCCAGGGTGGTACCGTTAGCTTTCATCCAATCGCCGTCTATTACGATTTCAATCGGGTCGGTAAGAAAATTATGAACCACATCACTGTTCTTTTCGCACACCATATCGACGTGAGACTGCAGGATTACGGTTTTCAGTTTCTCCTTCCCGGGAGTGGCCGGCTTTTTTATCAATACATTTCCGGCTTCATCTACCAGAGTCTCTAAGTTATGTTTGGCCCCAAATTCTTTCAAGTAAGCAATTATCTTTTCCTCTTTTTTAGACGGACGGGGAACTTTAGATATTTCTTCGAAATAGTAAAATACACTTTCGGGTTGCAGATTTGTTTTTTCCATAATTTTCTGTTTTCCTATTTATATGGGTATGATTATTACTTTATTTGCTAATAATGGTTAAATTGAATCACTCTCTCAAGCGGCATTTCTTTTTTTTATGCAAAAAAAGGATGATGAGTCCTTACAAAGGACTATATTTGCATCCACAAAATTAATAGAAATGCTTTATACCATATTAATTACAGTGTTAATAGTTGCTATCTGCGGTGTTTTACTGGGAGTAAAAATACTTTTCGTGAAAGGTGGAAAATTTCCAAATACTCACGTAAGCGGCAACAAAGCCCTCACTGACAGAGGCGTAACTTGTGTACAGTCGCAAGACCGCGAAGCACAAAAGAAACAAAGGTTTTCTTTCGCTGAAATAGAAAAATCACTCAACGACAGTCTGAATTAATTAATTTGAAACTATCAATATTTATTATTTGTATTATGAAGAGAACAAACTACATCATGAACGGAATCGCAGCTATTGCTACAGTTTTGCTGTTTGCTCAATGTTCCGGAAACGCTGACAACACTACTGCTGCACAGGGAGAGGGAGCTACGGTTTCTGGTGACATGAAAATTGCTTTTGTTGAAATCGACTCTTTGCTGGTTCAATACAATTTCTGGAACGACCTGAACATGGTTATGATACAGAAAGAAGAAAATGTCCGCCTAACACTCACACAAAAAGGGCGCGAACTGGAAAAGGAAGCACAGGAATTTCAACGCAAACTCGAAAATAATATTTTTGTGACTCGTGAAAGAGCCGAACAAGAACAATCCCGCCTTATTAATAAGCAGCAGGATTTACAGAATCTTCAAAATAAACTGTCAGAGGAACTGGGCCTTGAAAATCAGAAGAATGCTGTAATGTTGCGCGATTCAATTAACTCTTTCCTGAACGAATACAACAAAGACAAAGGCTATAGTATGATATTAAGCAAAACCGGTTTTGATAATATGTTATATGGCGACCCGAAGTATAATATTACTCAGGAAATTGTTGAAGGATTAAACCTAAGATACGGCCCTGCAAAAGAAAAGAAATAAAAAGAACTTCAGATATGTGATTAAACAGGGGATAATTTTCAGAAATTATCCCCTGTTTACATTTTTAGTATGTTATTGCCGTCAGATACATACTGGTCGGAAATAGAAGACGGTTTAACAATTAATTCTCCCAATTTCCCTAAAGAAGTTTCTTTAAAAGAATATGAAGCCCGGATTCCATCAGACCATTTTCCTGTGAAAGTTGTTTTGAACCTAAAAAATGTCCAATAGATAGCACTATACGATTTAAAAGCTTATTCAGCATAAAAAAAGCAGGAAATGTATATTCCCTGCTTTTAAATTTCTATCCCCGTTAATATAATAATCAGCGGGATTTCACATTGATTCAATTATTTTCCTGCTTCAAGACATGGTTTACAAGTTCCTTTGTAATAGTAATGGCTCTCATAAGCTTCATGTCCCATTTCCGCTAAAGTACTCATATCCTTTTGAGATATGTCGCGCGGAAAGTCATAAATAACTCCACATTTTTTACAGAAAAAATGAGCATGCGGTGTTGTTTCGATGTCAAAACATGCATTCCTCTCATCAATGGTCAAGATTTGTACTGCACCTTGTTCAGAAAAAAGCTTCAAAGTGTTGTAAACAGTTGTCTTAGAAAGTGTAGGAATAAAAGGCGATAAAGCTGTATAAATATCCTCTACAGTGGGGTGAGTACGGTTCTTCATTAAGAACTCCATAATTGCCATACGCTGAACTGATGGCTTGATTTTAAATTCTAAAAGTCGGTTAAATGCGTTCATGTGTTAGGTGTTTGTTTAATAAAATAATGCTCAAATACGTTGTTCATGTGCAAAGATAATCATTATGTTAATTCACCCAAATAAAAATATCAATTATTATCAAATTCTGTTTACTACAATAAACCATTGATTACAACATCTTACATTTTGTAATATTTATACATTTTTTTTATTATGGGGAATTGAATTATATTTCCTACTTTTGTAGTCATTTTAAAACAAGCAGTTATGAATTACGGATTTGTAAAAGTTGCTACCGCTATTCCGCGTGTTAGCATCAGCGATTGTAAGGCCAACGCTAACCAGATTGAAAATCTTATTACCAGTGCCGATGGCAAACAGGTACAAATAGTTGTATTCCCGGAATTATGTATTACAGGGTACACAGCCGCTGATTTATTTTTCCAGCAATTACTGCTTGAAGAGGCTGAAATGAGCCTGATGCAGATACTCCACAACACCCGGCATCTGGACATTATATCCATACTTGGTATGCCGCTTTGTGTTAATTCAGTACTCCTCAATGTGGCAGTGGTTATTCAAAAAGGTAAAATTCTGGGCATAGTTCCCAAAACATATTTACCTAACTACAAAGAGTTCTATGAGCAAAGATGGTTTTCATCAGGAAACAATATCAATGAGAAGCAGGTTCGTCTTTGCGGACAGTTAACACACATTGGAACCAATCTTCTTTTTGAAGCTTCCAATACAACCTTCGGAATCGAAATATGCGAAGATTTATGGGCAACAATACCACCCAGTTCCTATCTGGCTTTACAGGGTGCCGAAATTGTTTTTAACCTTTCAGGTGATAATGAAGGAATAGGTAAATATAATTATTTACTTTCTCTTATTAGCCAACAATCAGCACGCTGTCTTTCGGGATATGTATTCGCTTCCAGTGGCTTTGGAGAATCTACCACCGATGTGGTGTTTGCCGGAAATGGATTGATATATGAAAATGGTTCCTTACTTGCCCGCAGTGAAAGATTCTGTATGGATGAACAACTCGTCATCAGTGAGATTGATATAGATCATTTACGGATGGAACGACGGGTAAATAAAACGTTCGCTGCTAATAAAGGTAGTTTGAATCTCGAAGAAGCGCTTCGTATTCCCGTTGAAACCAAAGAAAAAGAAATTCAGATCAGTCGGTTCATTAATCCGCACCCCTTTGTTCCTTACGGCCCTGAATTATCCGAACGTTGCGAAGAAACATTCTCCATTCAGGTAACCGGATTGGCGCAGCGGCTTATTCAGGCACGTGCCAAAAAAGCTATTATAGGTATTTCGGGCGGTTTGGACTCTACCCTGGCCCTACTCGTTTGTATAAAAACTTTCGATAAGCTGAAATTACCCAGAAAAGATATTTTGGGTATCACTATGCCCGGATTCGGAACCTCGGACCGTACTTATAACAATGCGTTGAAATTAATG
>DAMCMT010000032.1:9230-11501 GCA_032108265.1 Bacteroides sp. | reverse complement strand
TATCAACACGCGAAATAAGTATTAAAGAAGCCTGCATACAGCATTTCAAAGATATCGGTCATGATATAAACAATCACGATGTAACATTTGAGAATGCCCAGGCCCGCGAACGTACCCAGATTCTTATGGATGTTGCCAACCAAACAAACGGACTCGTAGTAGGTACCGGAGATATGTCGGAACTGGCGCTCGGCTGGGCAACATATAATGGCGACCATATATCTATGTACGGAGTAAACGCCAGTGTACCTAAAACATTGGTAAAATACCTTGTCCAGTGGGTAGCTGAAAACAAAATAGAAGAGAATAATTCAAGCGAAATTTTATTGGATATAGTTCAGACCCCCATAAGCCCTGAACTTACTCCGGCAAACGAGCAAGGAGAAATTAATCAAAAAACCGAGGACTTAGTCGGCCCTTACGAATTGCATGATTTTATCATGTACTATTTTCTTAAGTTCGGATTTCGCCCTTCCAAAATTTATTTCCTCGCTGGCAACGCATTTCACGGGAAATACGATAAAGAAACAATTAAGAAATGGATGCATACATTTTTCAGGAGATTCTTCAGCCAGCAGTTTAAACGCTCCTGCATGCCCGATGGTCCCAAAACAGGAAGTATCACTTTAAGCCCACGTGGCGATTGGCGAATGCCAAGTGATGCCACATCGGCAGCATGGTTACGAGAAATAGAAAAACTTTAATATAAAGAACAAAGAGGATAATCTTCACAGACTATCCTCTTTTAAATTTCAACGTGATGAGATTTTTTCTTTCAGTATTGTTGTAAAAATTATTTTTCTATATTAAAGAACATAATTACCGTATTTTTAATTACAGCATTTCCTTTTAGAAATAATAGGAAACGCTAATCGGGAGTTCCGCATACATCTCCACTATTCTCTTTAAAACAAGTTGAGCATTAAACATCTACAAAAGAAAGTACACATTATTCTTTCCTTTGGAAATCCTATTAGTTAAATATTTGTTATATTTAATAAATAACCAACAACGAGTACAAAGGTATAGAATAATTTCTATACATACAAACTTATTATGATTTTTTTATGGAAAAAGTTACAGGCCCGAAAGCAAGATTAAGACAATACGCCAGATACAAAGATTTAAGCAACAATGAATTTACTAATAATGCCGGATTAAGTAATGGATACCTTACACTAGATGGCCCCTTATACACTGATTCTCTTTTAAAAATCAGTGTAGTCTTCAGAGATTTAAACCTAGAGTGGGTTATTACCGGAAAAGGCCACATGCTAAATCCGCCCTTGTCAGCAGCAGATTTTTCATACCCAATTCTTAAGGAAGATCATATATTCGACAAGTTAGAAGAACTTAAAACGGAGCATCCCGAATCGATAGAAGTTATTCAAATATTTGAAAGCGAATTCCATTCATATTCTCGAACAATTGAGATGCTCATTGAAAATTGCAAAAGTAAGGATTTAATCATCGAAAACCAATCTGACAAAATAAAATTGCTGGAAGACAAACTTTTCCTTATTGAAAAAGAATTATCGAAGAAAAAGAACAAAAAATAGAGATTTTACAAACACCCTTTCGTGGAAGGAAGCTCATACTGATATATATCCCGTTTCACCGCCATTTTTAAAGCACGTGCCAGCGCCTTGAATATCCCTTCTATCTTATGATGTTCATTTTGCCCTTCTGCTTTAATATTCAGATTCATTTTTGCCCCGTCACTCAATGATTTGAAAAAATGCAGGAACATTTCTGTGGGCATTTCACCAATCTTTTCCCTGTGAAATTCGGCATCCCATACCAACCACGGACGGCCTCCAAAGTCTAAACATACCTGACAGAGACAATCGTCCATAGGTAAGGAATAACCATAACGCTCGATACCACGCTTATTGCCCAACGCTTGGTGAAAACATTCGCCCAAAGCAATGGCTGTATCTTCAATGGTATGATGTTCGTCAACATGCAAATCTCCATTCACACGGATGGTTAAGTCTATTCCCGAATGTTTTCCTATCTGTTCCAACATATGGTCGAAGAACCCCAAACCAGTAGAAATATCGCAGGCACCGTTACCATCGAGGTTCAGTGAAATAAAGATATCAGTTTCTTTTGTGGTACGTCGCGTTTCTGCTTTCCGCTCACCGGCAAATAGGAATTCGGCGATACGGTCCCAGTCGGTGGTAGCAAGTACGCAATAAGCTTCGAGTTGGCTTTCTTTCAATAATTCTGTCGAATCCTGAAGATAGATAGCTTTGCAACCCAGGTTTT
>DAMCMT010000032.1:0-9220 GCA_032108265.1 Bacteroides sp. | reverse complement strand
GGTCGCCGATGACAAAACTTCCCGAAAGATCGTATTCGGGATTATCCATATACCGGGTAAGCATTCCTGTACGCGGTTTACGGGTTGGGGCATTGTCTTCAGGAAAACTACGATCAATCAGGATATCATCAAATATAATACCTTCGCCGGCAAAGGTTTTAAGTATCAGGTTCTGAGCCGGCCAGAATGTTTCTTCCGGGAAGGATGAAGTTCCAAGCCCATCCTGATTGGTAACCATTACAAACTCAAAGTCAAGTTTTGAACGGATAAAGTCCAGATTACGAAACACCTTCGGATAAAACTCCAGTTTTTCCAGAGAGTCTAGCTGATAATCTATAGGAGGTTCAATAACCAGGGTTCCATCGCGGTCTATAAATAGTACTTTTTTTTTCATGGTCGATAGTTTTTCAATGCTTCCATCAATTTATTATTCTCCACTCTTGTTCCAACTGTTACCCGCAGGCAGTTTCCACAAAGAGATATTTTATGGCGGTTACGCACAATAATCCCCTCTCCTACCAGGTAATTATAGATTCCAACCGCATCAGTTACCCGCGCAAGGAAAAAGTTGGCATCCGATGGAAAGACCTTTTCCACACATTTCAGGTTGCCGAAATCCTTCATAAATACATCTCTTTCTTCTACAAGCATTTTCACCCAACGCTCGATTTCGTAATACTTATGCACCATTTCGAGCCCTTGTTGTTGGGTAAGCAGGTTCACATTATAAGGATACTTTATTTTGTTCAGGATTTGAATAATATCCGGAGATGCAAATGCCATGCCCAGACGAATTGCAGCCGAACCCCATGCCTTGGAGAATGTTTGGAAAACAATCAGATTGGGATATTCATTCAGTTTAGAGAGGTAGGATGTTTCGTTGGAAAAATCGATGTAAGCCTCGTCCAGAATAACCAATCCTTCAAAACTGCCGATTAATTTATTTATTTCGGGATGTGAAAGGTTATTTGCGGTTGGATTATTAGGCGAACAAAGAAATATCAACTTTGTATTTTCGTCGGCGGCTGCCAGAAGTTTATCGGCCGAAAACTGGAAATCATCATCCAGCAGCACTTTCCGGTATTCTACGTTATTTACATCAGCACAAACCTGATACATGCCGTACGTTGGGTCGATAGCAACCACGTTATCTGTTCCGGGTTCGCAGAAAGCACGGAATACCAGGTCGATGGCTTCATCACTGCCGTTACCCAGAAATATCTGTTCGGGGGCAACTTGTTTAATCCTTGCCAGTTCCCGTTTCAAATCCCATTGTAAAGGATCGGGATAGCGGTTATTGGGCGAATTATACGGATTTTCGTTAGCATCCAGAAACACTGATGCTGTAAAGCCTTTATATTCGTCACGAGCCGATGAATACGGTTTCAGGTTCCATATATTCGGCCGCGTTAATTCTTTCAGTTCTTTCATAATTTCGAATTTTTATTCAGTCGTACACTTACTGCATTTTTGTGCGCTCCCAGTTCCTCGCTGGCAGCCATCACTTCAATAGCCGAGCCAATAGCCGCGATTCCTTCGGGTGTAATTTCCTGAAAGGTTATTTTCTTGATAAAACTATCCAGGCTTACACCACTATACGCTTTGGCATAGCCATTAGTTGGCAGTGTGTGGTTAGTACCAGATGCATAATCCCCGGCACTTTCGGGCGTGAAATGCCCAAGGAATACGGAACCTGCATTGGTGATTTTATCTGCCAGTTCCATGTAGTTAGCAGTTTCGATGATAAGATGCTCCGGAGCATACTCATTAGTCAGTTCAATAGCCTCATTCATATCGCGAACTAGTATAAGCTTGCTGTTCTTTAGCGATTGAGAAGCAATATCCCGGCGGGTAAGATACCCCAATTGTCGTTCTACCTCGAACATAACATCCTTCTGAAGCTTTTCGGAGGTAGTAATAAGTATTGCCTGGCTATCTGTACCATGTTCGGCCTGGGACAAAAGATCGGCGGCTACCAGAACAGGATCAGCAGTTTCATCGGCCAGGACTTCTACTTCCGAAGGGCCGGCAGGCATATCAATAGCCACATCGCGCAGACTTACCAATTGCTTGGCAGCAGTAACATACTGATTACCAGGACCAAATATTTTATAAACTTGCGGTACAGATTCTGTTCCGTAAGCCATAGCAGCAATAGCCTGTACACCGCCTATTTTGAAAATCCGCTTCACGCCTGCCACCTGAGCGGCAAACAAAATAGCCGGATGAATCTCTCCTTTTTTATTTGGAGGTGTACATAATACAATCTCTTTGCAACCAGCAATATAGGCAGGGATAGCCAGCATCAGAACTGTTGAAAAAAGTGGCGCCGTACCTCCGGGAATGTATAACCCGACTTTTTCGATTGCTACGGCTTTTTGCCAGCAACTCACTCCTTTCATGGTTTCTACCTTTTTTCCCTCAAAGCGTTGGGCAGCATGAAATGTCTCTATATTTTGCTTTGCCAGGTAAATAGCCGATTTCAGTTCGATAGGCACTTTCCCGGCGGCTTCTTTCATTTCTTCAGCAGATACGACCAATGATTTTAGTTCCGCTTTATCGAAATGTGCTTCATAAGCCATTACGGCAGCATCTCCTTCTGATTTTACTTTATCAATGATGGTCTGAACTGTTTCAAACAAGTCTTCAGTCCGAAGTACAGGGCGTTTGAGGATACCAGCCCATTGTTCGCGTGATGGGTATTTTATAATTTCCATATTATTAAAGTATCATTTTCTCAATCGGCAGTACCAGAATACCTTCGGCACCTAGTGCTTTCAGTTTACCTATTATTTCCCAGAACCGTTTCTGGTCCAGTACTGTATGGACGGAACACCAGCCTTCTTGTGCTAACGGCATAATAGTTGGGCTCTTCATCCCGGGCAAAACACTGATAATTTCTTCCAGTTTGTCTTTTGGTGCATTCATCAGTACATATTTCTTATCTTCGGCTGTTTCTACGGCGTTCAGACGGAAGAGTAGTTCGTCAAGAATTTCTTTTTTATCCGGACTGAGTTCTTTATTAGCAATAAGTACTGCTTCGGATTTCATAATTACTTCTACTTCTTTCAGGCGGTTGCTTACCAGGGTTGAGCCCGAGCTTACGATATCAAAAATAGCATCGGCCAGTCCTATGCCCGGTGCTACCTCTACCGAACCGGTAATGACATGAACTTCTGCTTTCACACCTTGTTTGCTGAAATAGTCTTCAAGGATTACGGGATAGGAAGTGGCAATCTTTTTACCATGAAACCACGAAATTCCTTCGTAATTTATATCTTTTGGGATAGCCAGGGATAACCGGCATTTGCTGAAACCCAGCCTTTTTATTATTTGCGCATCTTCCTTCTTTTCGGCAAACTCATTTTCGCCCACTATACCCAAATCAGCAACGCCGGTGGCAACGGACTGCGGGATATCATCATCGCGCAAAAAAAGTACTTCGATCGGGAAATTAGACGATTGTACTAACAATGTCCGTTTGGATGGACTTAACTTGATATCCGACTCGCTAAGCAGAGTCATTGTTTCTTCAAAAAGACGCCCTTTGGCCTGTACTGCAATTCTTAACACAATAAATATTATTTACGATTCAACAATCTGTTTATATATGATTTTACAATATACTTTATAGCCTTATAAGACAGGTACTTATAGCGCTTTATCTTCGGAGATACAGCCCTTTACGTTTTACCGTATAGCCTTATACGTCTGGTAATATAGCCTTATACGTTTTATAGTATAGCCCTATATGTTCGAAAACATAGCCCTTTACGTCTAATCGTATAGCCTTATACCTCCGAAAGTATAGCGCTATACAAAATGAAATAAAAAAAAGGCTTACTTTGTGGGTAAGCCTTCTTTCCTATATCTTCTACAATATCATCCATGCCCACCGACTTATTCGTTAGGAAAATGATGATGATGTGTAGTTGCAATTATCATATTTTCATTGTTATTTGCGACAAAAGTAAAGCATTTATTTCAATCTGCCAAACATTTATCACATAAAATCATTCTTCCAAATCACAAGAGTGGAAATTCATTTCGTTCTTTGCTACCTCTTTCGAGAAGGTAAAATAAGTACAAAGGGCTTTCGTACATAGTTCGCCTTTACTATTATACAAGTAGGCATCAACCAAAACAATGTTCCGTTTTATTTCGCGAATGTTTGCTTTGAGTTGTATTTCGCCTTCGGTGGTATCAACAGATTTCATGTAACGGGTTTCCATTTTCGAGGTCACCCCGGTTGTTTGGAGCTTTCTAAGAATAGTCCATGCGCAGATTTCATCCAGAAGTACTGCCTGTATTCCGCCATGTAGCGTATTGAACCAGCCCTGATATTCGGGGCGGGGTTTCCAGTTGCTTACAACTTCATCGCCGTCTTCGTAAAATTCCATGTGTAAACCGGCTTGGTTACTGGTTGCACATCCGAAACAGTTGTAGCCTTCAAGACTTGTCCAGGGGTTTTTTATTTTTTTCATCTTGTTCATTTCTCTTATTTCCTATAATTCTTCAACCCTGTTTCCAGGAAATCAACGTACGCATTAATATCTTCATTATATGTATACGATTTATTCAGCGGTTTGCCTTCATTGTCAATCAAAACATAGAATGGTTGCGCATTGTATCCGAACTTCACTTGTTGCAGATAACTCCATCTGTCGCCTAGTGTTCTAAGAGTACGTTCGCGACCGTTCTCCATAACTTTTATCTGTTCGGGAAGTTTGGTCTTATTATCCACATACAAGGTAATCAATACGTAATCGTTATTGATGATGTTGCTTACTTTCGAATCGGTCCATACGGCAAGCTCCATCTTTCGACAATTGACACAGCCATAACCGGTAAAATCGAGCATAACAGGTTTACCATGTCGGCGGGCATATTCCATACCCGCATCGTAATCATCGAATTTTGCATGAACTTCCTTGGTATACAGGTTAAAATCCTGAGTATTCATTGGCGGTGCAAAAGCGCTTACCGCTTTCAACGGGGCACCCCACAACCCAGGTATCATATAAACGGCAAAAGCCAGGGAAATAAGTGCCAGAAAGAAACGGGATACGCTTACTTTATTACTCTCATCATCGTGCGGGAATTTAATTTTACCCAACAGATATAAACCAAGTAGCCCGAATATAACAATCCACAAAGCAAGGAATGTTTCACGGTCAAGAATACCCCAACCATAAGCTAAATCGGCTACAGACAGGAATTTCAAGGCAAAAGCTAATTCAAGGAAACCCAGGGTAACTTTAATAACATTCATCCACCCGCCCGATTTCGGCATCGACTTAAGCCATGACGGGAATAGTGCAAATAGTGTAAACGGAAGCGCCAGTGCCAGTGCAAACCCGAACATACAGATTGCCGGGGCTACCACATTGCCGGTAGTAGAAACTTCCACAAGCACCAGTCCTATAATAGGTCCTGTACATGAGAAAGAGACAAGTGCCAGAGTGAAAGCCATCAGGAAGATGCTTATCAAACCGCTGGTTTTCTCAGCTTTACTATCTACTGAGTTACTCCATTTGGATGGTAATGTGATTTCGAAAGCACCGAAGAAAGATGCAGCAAAAACCACCAGCATCAGGAAGAAGAAAATATTGAATATAGCATTGGTAGAAAGTGCATTCAGAGCGCTTGCACCAAATATCAATGTTATAGCAATGCCCAACGTTACGTAAATAACGATAATTGAAATTCCATAAGTCAAAGCATCCGTAATTCCTTTCTTTTTATCTTTTGTACGTTTCAGAAAGAAACTTACTGTCATAGGGATTATGGGCCATACGCAGGGAGTGAACAAAGCAAGTAATCCGCCTGCAAAACCAGCCAGAAATATATATAGCCAAGATTCGTCCTCCTGAGAAGTTTCACCAAAATTTTGCAATTCATTGATAACAGGCGCCCACCAATCACTCGTCGATATAGCCGGAACAGTTGTATCCGCTGAAGTTTCATTGAGTGTATTCAATTCGAGTGGCTGTGTTTCAACTACAGGTTTTGTTTCTTCGACGGGTGGGGTTAGTGGTTTCACCTCTGCTGTTACCGAAGCTTTTGCAACAGTTCCGGAGTATTTAAATGGAACTTCGGAAGGTGGCAGGCAAGTTTCATCGTTGCAGGCGCCATATTCCAGGTATCCTTCGAGAGTGTAACTGCTACCCGTAAACTTTATTTTTTGAACAAATTGTCCGGTAGTTTCAAAGTAGCGGACATTCATATCAAATATATTATCGAACTTCTCAACTTCAGTTCCCCGGGGGGTAAGTTTTCCAACCAACTCAACACCTTCAATCTTCTCAGCATTGAAAGTAGCCGATATAGGTCCGTCTTCCAGGTCGGTAGAATACACATGCCAGCCATTATCAATGGTAGCAGTAAATATTACTTCGGCTTCTTGTTCCGATAATTTCTTAAGTTCGGTTTTGAACTTTACCGGGTCGAATATCTGCGCTTGCAAACCTGATAAGGTTATTAATAAAGCAGATAATAAGAATATATATCTTTTCATTGTCGGGGGTATTTAAATTTCGTAGTCCACACAAGCACGGTTCTCTTTGGCATTAGCTATAATCTTACCTGCTTCGACATGAGCCGGATGTGTAGCATAAAGTTTTACATCTTCCAGTGTATCAAACTCACTGTATAATGCTATATGCCATGTTTCGCCCGGATTTATATTCACTCCTACTTCTATTTTACGTATTACTGGTATCACAGGTGGAAGCGCTTCTATTGCTTCCTTGAAACTATTTGCAATGATTATTTTTTCTTCTGCAGGTATCTCTTCTTTTAGCTTAAATAATACAATGTGCTTTACCATACGTTGCTATTTCAATTTTTTGTTTATATATTTGCTTTGATTAGGTGTTTACCCTGACGTTTTGTTATATTTCAGGTATATTCACCGGGTACAAAAATAGTTTTTTTGTTTTAAATAAACATCATTTCCATGTTAATAATAGGTATTGCGGGTGGTACAGGCTCGGGAAAAACTACTGTAGTAAAAAAAATAATGGAGAGTTTTGAACCGGGAGCAGTTGTGCTTCTACCGTTGGATTCCTATTATAAAGATAGCAGCGATGTTCCGCCCGAAAACCGGCAGAGCATCAACTTTGACCACCCCGATGCTTTCGAATGGGATTTGTTGGTGTCGCATGTACAGAATTTGCGCGATGGTAAAAGCATCGAACAGCCTGTTTATACTTATGTTACCTGTATCAGGGAACCGGAAACCATCCATGTGGAGCCCCGGGATGTAATAATCATTGAAGGAATTTTAGCTCTGTGCGACGAGAAACTGCGGGACATGATGGACTTGAAAATATTTGTCGATACTGACCCCGACGAACGATTAATCCGGGTTATCAAAAGGGATATCGTAAAAAGAAACCGTACGGCAGAAGCTGTAATGGAAAGATATACCCGTGTGCTGAAACCCATGCACTTGCAATTTATAGAGCCGTGTAAACGATATGCCGATATTATTATTCCCCAGGGAGGTAAAAATAAAATAGCAATCGATATATTGACGAGATATATTAAGGAACACCTTTAATGAAAAAACTAATATATATATTTTTCATACTCCTGGCATTCCTGGGTTGCAAGAAGCAGCATTCGGCTCAAACCGAAAAAGGATACGATTTACCCGAAATAATTGAAAGTGGAGAACTGGTAGTGCTTACGCTCAATAGTTCGACTTCATATTTCAACTATCGTGGACAGGAAATGGGGTTTCAATATGAACTTGCACAACAGTTTGCCAAAAGCCTGGGGCTGAAAGTTCAAATAAAAGTGGCACAGAGTATTGAAGAAATGTTAGCAAAGTTAGCCGCTCGCGAAGCCGACCTTATAGTTTATAATGTTCCCATAACAAAAGAATTGAAAGACAGCGTCGTTTTTTGCGGCGACGAAGTTATTACCCACCAGGTATTGGTACAAAGAAACCGGGGCAGAGAAGATTTAGTAACAGACGTAACACAGTTAATAGGTAAAGAAATTAATGTAAAACCGGGAAGATATTACGACCGTTTGGTTAATCTGAATAATGAATTAGGGGGTGGTATTATTATCAAATCCGAGAATAACGATAGTGTCTCTGTTGAAGATTTAATAACACTTGTATCACTGGGCAAAATACCTTATACTGTTTGCGATAATGACGTGGCTCAATTGAATAAAACTTATTACCCGAATCTTAATATCAACCTGCAAATAAGCCACGACCAACGCTCATCATGGGTAACCCGGAAAGATTGTCCGCTTCTGGCTGCCGTAGCCGATGCATGGCACCGGGAAAACCAGACATCTCCGGCTTATGCTGCAAGCACTAAAAGGTATTTCGAAATAAGCAAAGCGGTTCCCTACACGGCAATCCTTTCCCTGGAAGATGGAAAGATATCTCACTTTGATGAACTATTCAGGAAATATTCCAGGGATATTAACTGGGACTGGCGATTGCTTGCCGCATTGGCTTATACAGAATCGAACTTTGATACAACCGTTGTTTCATGGGCCGGTGCCCAGGGTTTGATGCAATTGATGCCTTCTACAGCAAAAGCTATGGGTGTTCCCGAAGGCATGGAACAAAACCCGGAAGAAAGTATCAAAGCTGCCGTAAAATACATTGCCTCTACTTCAGGAAACCTACGCATGGTTCAGGATCAGAAAGAACGTATTCATTTTATCCTTGGAGCATATAATGCCGGGTTAGGACATATATATGACGCCATGGCTCTGGCTGAAAAATATGGAAGTAATAAAAATGTGTGGTTCGATAATGTTGAGAAGTATATTCTGTTGAAAAGTAACGAAGAATACTTTAACGACCCGGTATGTAAGCACGGTTATTTCAGGGGCATTGAAACATATAACTTTGTGCGGGATATCAAGTCGCGCTTCGAGACATATAAAAGTAAGATAAAGAAGTGATTTATCAACCGTATGAGAGTACCATAAGTGATTTACAATCGTCACCCCGAGCATTGCCGAGGGGCCTACAAGTTATCCACAAGCTTTCTGGGCAACCTAGTAGTTTCCTCGACTATGCTCGGAATGACGAGGTCTATGACACACTGCCTCATAAAAAAACAGTTCTGTCATTTCCGAACAGAACTGTTTTATAACATATACTGCTAATAAAGCAGCTAATTCTTCTTAGGGATATTCCATAAATTCGCTAAATCTTAAAAAATAGCAGAGTTTGATTCAC